>NZ_JAKXMK010000016.1 GCF_022524485.1 Pseudonocardia alaniniphila | reverse complement strand
AGCGGCTTCAGCCGGCTGATCCAACGCATGCTCGCCGAGAAGACGATCGTGCCCTTGGCCGTCAAGCACTACCGGCACCGACTGTCGGTCCACGGCAAGCCACTGCAGTACATCGCGTTCGTCACGCGCAAGACAGGCGACGTCCCGCCGGCCTGGGTCCGCTGACCGGCCGCTGCCCCGCTCGGACGTCCACACGGTGCTGCTCACGCAGAGGTGGGATCAGCGGCCGAACCGGGCCGCCAGCGCCTTCGTGCTGTCGCGCCGGCCGTAGGCGACGATCGCGGCGAGCACCCCGACAACGGCGGGCATCACGACCAGGACCCCACCGCCGATCGCCAAGGTGATCGTTACGGCACCGATCATCAGCAGGACGAAGCACAGGGCGGCCAGCCCGGTGAGGCGTGGGATGAACATCGCGATCGCACCGGCCAGCTCCAGCGCGCCGATGATGTACATCCCGGGCATCCCCAGCCCCATGGCCTCGAAGCCCGCGACGTTCTGCGCCTCGGCGGTGAGCTTGCCGAACGCCGAGAACGCATAGACGGCGGCGAGGACGACTTGCAATGTCCAGAGTGCGATGTTCCCGGCGCGGCTGCCGTTGGTGGTGGCGGTGGACGTCGAGCTGGTCATTGGTCTGCTCCATCGGTGTGGCTCGTGAAGTACGGTCGTCGTCGAGACCGGACAGAGCGGACAAACTCATCGGAGCTCGCTCGCGCGAGGTGGTTGCCCAGGTCGTGCGGGTGGTCCACAGCTCACGTGGCGCGCCGGCGCAGGGTCACCGCGGTCCGCGCTTGCCGGAGGGCGAGCGTCGATGCGCAGCCGCTGGGACCATGGCTCCCCCGACGGCGGGAGGCACAGAAATGTCCTTCGCACCCGGAATGATCGCCCTGAAACCAGGCGAGGGTCGTCGCGTTGATGCGATGGGCAACGTTCGCACCAACAAGGCCGTTGGCGCCGACACGGGGGGCGCCTGGGCGCTGGTCGAGGTGCAGGTCACCGGCGCCGGTCCGCCACTGCACCAGCACGATCGCGAGGACGAGGCGTTCTACGTGCTGGAAGGCCGCGCGCGGGTCTGGGTGGGCGATGCCGAGTTCGAGGCCGAGGCGGGAAGCTTCGTTCTCGGACCCCGCGGAGTCCCGCACACATTTGCGGGACAGCCCGGTGGCGACCTCAAGCTGCTGGTCTTGATCGCGCCGGCCGGGTTCGAGCAGATGTTCGACGAGATCGCGCAGCTGTCCGAAGCGGAACAGCTTGACCCGTCAGTGCTCGGCGGAATAACCGCGCGCTACGGAGTGCAGACCCTCGGCCCACCACGTCGATAGCGACCGAACGCTCGGACGGCCGGAAATTCCATGGACGATCCCCATCCCCGTCGTCATCGTGGGCACCGTGCGACAGGAGGACATCTGGGACGTCGAGACCGCTCAGCGTTACGACACGCCGGGCACCGGGATGTTCGCCGCCGACGTCGTGGGGCCGACCGTGGACCGGCTCGCCGAGCTCTCCGCTGGTGGGCGGGCGCTGGAGTTCGCGATCGGAACCGGTCGCGTGGCCGTGCCGCTCGCCGAACGAGGAGTGCCCGTCACCGGCATCGAGCTATCCCGCCCGATGGTCGACCGGCTGCGAACGAAGGTGGACGAGGCGACGATCCCGGTGGTTGTCGGAGACATGTCCACGGCCGTCGCCCCTGGGTCGTACACGCTGGTCTACCTCGTGTTCAACACGATCGCGAATCTGCTCACCCAAGCCGAGCAGGTGGCCTGCTTCCGCAACGCCGCCCGCCACCTGACGCCCGGTGGCCGGTTCGTGATCGAGCTGTGGGTTCCCGAGCTGCGAACACTCCCCCCGGGCCGGGAGGCCACGGTCTGCCATAGCGAACCCGGCTACATAGGACTCGACACCTACGACGTCCTGAACCAGCACGTCGTGTCGCACCACTTCCGGTTCTCCGACGGCCGGCAAGCGGAGCTGTTCCGTACCCCGCACCGCTACATCTGGCCGGCCGAGCTCGACCTCATGGCCCAGCTCGCCGGCTTCGAACTGCAATCGCGCCACGCCGATTGGGCCGGGTCGGATTTCACGGCCGAATCTCCATCCCACGTGTCGGTGTATCGCCTTCCGCCGCACGGGACTCGGCGAACCTGACGAACGTCGGCTTCGGGATCGTCGCACCGATACGGACGAGTTGAGCCATTTATCTCACAACCGGCTGTTCACTATAAGTGCGAGCGAGGGTACTCAAAGCAATAGCCACACTTCGCCGATGAACCTTCCATTCATCGAGAAGGCAGCCTAGTCTCAGTGTTCTCAACAACTCGTTGCGTCCAACTCCGGACAGCGATTCGAATTGCGCATCGCACTGGAGTCGCGAGTGTCGTTCGACCGCGTGCACGCGGTGATTCGTGCACTGCCGGAACGATCGGCGTGGTGGTCGGGGATCCGCCGGCAACGACCTGCCTCGACCGGAAAGGCGAACTGATGTACGCGGTAATTGCGACCGGGGCCAACGAACCGCTGTCGTTCGTGGAACGTGATGTGCCGACGCCCGGCCCCGGCGAGGTGCTGGTCCGCATGACCGCGTGCGGGGTGTGCTTCACCGACCTCAACCTGATCCGAGGCCACTACCAGTTCGCTCGGTTCCCCGTAGTGCCTGGTCACGAGGTCACCGGCATCGTGGAGGCCGTCGGGTCGGCCGTCACCTGGCCGACGGTGGGCACTGCCGTCGGGGCGCAGTTCCTGTACGGCTCGTGCGGGCATTGCGACTACTGCGTCCGAGCCGAGCAGATCCTTTGTCCGGCCAAGCGGATCACCGGCATCGTGACCGACGGTGGATACGCCGAATACGGTGTCTTCAAGGCGGGGTTCCTCACGCCGTTGCCGGGCGGTCTGGACCCCGTTGCGGCGGCTCCGCTGATGTGTGCGGGCATCACCGCGTTCAACGGGCTGAGGCAGGGTGGGATCCGCGCCGGGTCCCGCGTTGCGATCATCGGCGCCGGCGCGATCGGCACGCTGGCGATCCAGTACGCCGTGGCCATGGGGGCGCGGGTCGCCGTCGTGGGCTCGTCACGAGGTTCGGAGGAATACGCGCAGGCACTCGGCGCGGAACAGTTCATAGTGACCACCGAAAAGGATCCGGCCGCCGAGCTCAGAGCGTGGGACGGCGGTGCGAACCTGATCCTCAACGCGGCCCCGACCACCGCGGCGGCCGCAGCGGTGTTCGGCGGCCTCGCCCCGGACGGCACGCTTGTGCTGTGCGGATATGACAACGACCCGCTGGTTCTGCCGACCCAGCCGATGATTCTCAATCGGCTACGTGTCGTTGCCAACCTTTCGGGCTCGCCGCATGACCTGCGCGACACCCTCGCCTTCTCTGCGGCCCAAGGGATCGTGCCCGATGTCATCCCCATCCCACTCAAGGAAGCCCCCCAGACTCTGGAGGCGATGTCTTCCGGGGGCCTCAACGGCCGCAGGGTCATCACTTTCCAAGGAGTTGCGTAATGTCGGTCGACATCAATTCCGGCAGGCGCGGAATGCTGATCGGCGGCGCGGAGATGCCGGCCGCCTCCGCCCGCACCACCGACGACATCAATCCGGCAACACCGTGGTCATCCGGCCGAGTGAGGACGCCCCGGTCACCAGCGGGCTGTTCCTTGCCGAGGTGCTGGCGGCCGCCGGACTGCCCGCCGGGGTCGTCAACGTGGTCACCAACGATCGAGCGGACGCGCCGGCGGTCATCGAGGCGCTGATCGCCCACCCCCGGGTGCGTCGATGCAACTTCACCGGATCGACGGCGGTCGGGAAGATCGTCGGGCGGCTCGCCGGCGAGCACATCACTCCCGTCCTTCTCGAACTCGGCGGCAAGAACCCGATCCTCGTGCTCGACGACGCCGATGTGGACCAGGCTGCCGAGCAGTCTGCTTTCGCCCGGTTCATGAACTCCGGCCAGATCTGCCTGTCGGTGGACCGGATCATCGTCGACCGATCCATCGCGGCGCGGTTCACCGAGAAGTTCCTCGAGCACGTCGCCGCGCTCGCCAAGAACGGCCCGGATTCGCCCGACGCCATCATCGGACCGATGATCCACGCGCGAGCGGCCGCCCGCGTCGCGGAGCTCGTTTCCGACGCCGTGGTCAAGGGTGCGCAGATCGTGTTCGATGCGGGCCCTGTCGACGGGGCGTTTCACCCGCCGACGGTCCTGACCGGCGTCACGCCGGGCATGCGGATCCACTCCGAGGAGATCTTCGGCCCGGTGGCTGTGATCTACACCGTCGACTCCGAGGAGGAGGCGATCGCGCTGGCCAACGACACCGAGTACGGACTGTCCAGCGCCGTCTACACCGAGAACGGCACGCGTGGGCTGATGGTGGCGCGGCGGTTGCGCCACGGCTCGGTCCACATCAACTCGCACACCATCGCCGACGAGCCACAGGCTTCGGTGGGTGGGGTCAAGGACAGCGGTTTCGGCCATTTCGGCAGCGACTGGGGCGCCGAGTTCTTCACCGAGACCCGTTGGGTCACCGTCGCCGCTCCACGTGCCGGGACGCGGTAGCCGGCCCGAGCCCCTGTCCGGTACGAGGCGCCATCGAGTCCGGCACTTTCGGCGGTGAAACCCCCGGTAGGACCTGCTTTCACCCTTGGTGGGCGGGTCCCGGCCGGTCGCAGCGGTAGAGCATCCCGACGGGGAAGTTCCCCATCGAGGAGCCGCGACGCCGACGCCGAACCGTCCGGCCGATCCCGGGAGGCGCCATGTACCACGCCGACAACACCCGCAGGCCAGGACCGAGCGGGCTCGCCCGCTGGGCCGTGGCGGCTGTGCTCGCAGGCGTCGCAGTTACGGGCTGCGCTCCCGGCGCCGCCCCGCCCCCGGCGGCGCCGCCTGCCACCACCCCGGCCACGGCTGCTCCTCCCACGACCTACTCCGCGTCGCTGTGTACAGCAGCGGCACAGTTCCAGACCGCGGCCAACGCCATCGTGGAACTCGACGCCACCAAGGTCGGGACGGAAGGTGTCAAGGCGGCTCTGCAGAACCTCGGGGCTGCCGGGCGCAACCTTGCCAACGAGGCCAGGGAACAGTTCGGCCCGCAGGTGGACGACCTGAACCAGGCGATCGAGACGCTGCAGGTCACGACCGCCGGGCTCAGTGACCAGAACAGCCTGTCGGCCAAACTCGGCGCGCTGACCTCCTCGGTCAGCGGTGTCGAGCAGGCGGCCAAGCCGATCATGGACAGCATCCGGACGGGTTGCCCCGCGGTGCCTCCGGTCGTGACACCTACCGGGTCCTGACGCTTCGGCCTGCGGTCACGCCTGGTCGCGGTGGATGCCGAAGGTGAGCAGGTCTGCCATGCCGAAACCCGATCCGGTGACGGGCAGGGCCGGCTCCCAGTCCGGTTCCAGGCTCAGGTAGCTCGCCGGGTCGGCCCGCAACAATCCGATCAGGACCTCCGCCACGATCCGTCCGCCGACCGGGCCGAGCCGGTCGCCCGCGCCGCGGTGCTCGGCCTCCTTGAGGATGTAGAACCACAGCGGAGTGCCGTGCGGCCAGGACTGCCCCAGCTCGTCGTCGGTCAGCGGAGTCACGCCGAGGAGCCGGGAGACCGTCTCGCCGCTGGGCAGCCCGGTGGTCTCGCCACGCAGCAGGTCGCGCACCGCCAATGAGCGGTAGGCCGCGGCGTCGACCTCGCCGGTGACCTGCTCGGGCAGTCCGATGAGGCTGGCCGCGAGCCGGCCGTCGATGCGTTTGGCGCGCTGCGCGGGCGGGCGGCCGGGCACGTCGAAGACCTGCGTGAGATCCAGGCGCCGGTCGGCGGGCAGCGGACCGAACCCGACCAGGTCGGGAAAGAGCGGCAACGCGGGACCGTCGTCGACGAGGCGGTAGGTGTGCCGGATCTGGCCGTGGCCGTAGCGGAAGGCCGCGTCGGCGAACTCCAGCGGGATGTAGGCCTCCAGTGACGGCGGCGCGAACCACCGGCAGCCCTCGGCAAGCACGTGCTCCACCAGGCTCGCCCCGACGAGCCGCGGCAGGAAGTCGTGGACCACGATCCACTGGTAGTGCCAGGTGAGGGTGATCCGCGCCCTGTCGAACACCTCGGCCTCGGGCACCCCGTTCTCCCGCAGCCAGTCGACGATCCGGTTGTGCGCGTGCAGAAGGGCGACGTGCAGGCTCAGTGAGAACAGATGCACGTCGTTGCGGGGGTCGCCGATCAGGGCCACGCCCTGCTGGTTGCGCGGCACATCGCCGCCGTCCGGACCGAGCAGGAACTTCGCCGGGTCGCCGTGATCGAACAGGTAGGGCGAGCCGATCGGACCGTCCGAGTAGACGATCTCCAGGTTGAGCTTCGGGGAGCGGGCGTTGCGCAGCTCCTCGGGACCGACGCCGCCCGTGATGGGAGAACGGTCGGCGGTGATGTCGTGGGCGATCAGCTGGCCGAAGAACGGCCACCCGGCGGCCTCCGTGGCGTCGTCGCCGTCGGGGCTGAGCTGGTCCAGGACCGCGGCGGCGTCGCAGATCCCGCCGTCGCTGCCCGCGCGCATCAGCAGTTGCGGGTCGGTGCCCAACGGGTCCAGGCCCGGGAACATGCGCCCGTAGCGGGCCGCCCCGGTGGGCCGGTCCACGGCACGTACCAGGCTGAGGCAGTGGTCGCGAGCGGCCACGCGGCTTCCGTGGTGGTGCGACGGAGCGCTCACCTGCGGAGCGTATGCCCGGGTGGCGCCCGGATCAGGCCTTTCGGGTAGATGCCCACCTGATGTGACGCTCTCGGGCGCCTCGGCCGGGGGACGGTCGCCGGGTAGGGCGCCACCTTCCGGGGCCTCTACCGCGCCGAGGCCGCGCTCAGCGAACGGCGGGGGCGTCGTCGCGTCCGGATCCTCGACGTGATGGGAGAGTCGGTCGACGGACATGGGTGCTCCCAGCGGTTCGGGCGGTGCTCCGGAGTCACCGGCTCCAGCTAGGACAGGACGACCCGCGGTTCTGTGACAACGGGCCGAGACCGGCGGTGGCCCCGGTCGCCGCCGCGTTCCCGACCACGACCATCAGAGGATTTGGGCTGCTCGCCGGGCCATTAGAGACGTACCTACTAAACTCGCAACGACGGGTGGCAGTGATCGCCCCTGAACGGAGCGCTAGGAGCAGCAGGTGGTCACCCGAGCGAGACGGAACGAGACCGACCCTGATCTCGGAGTCCTTGCCGGGCGGCTGCTCTTCGCAGTGCAGAACGAACTCTTCACCTCTCTCGCCAAGGAAGGCTTCGACGACCTGCACCCGCGCCACGGCGCTGTTCTCGCTTATCTCGACGAAGGCGGAGTGCGCGCCACGGAGTTGGCCCGGCTCTCGGGCCAGCACAAGCAGGTCGTCGGCACCATGATCGACGAACTCGAGGCTCTCGGGTACGTCGAGCGCAAGCCCGATCCCGCCGACCGCAGAGCCAAGCTGGTCTGTCCCACGGCGCGCGGACTGGCGCAGGCACGTGCGGCCGACAAGATCATGTCGGCGATTCAGGAACGGCATGCGCGTCGCATCGGCCGCGACACCTTCACGATGTTCAAGGCGGCACTGATCGACGTCACCGATCACCAGCGCCGGCAACAGCCCCAGTAGCGATCCGTCGCCTGCCTGCCCACTGCCCGCTGAACGCGCCCCGCTTGTTCAGCTCGTCCGACTCCCGTTCAGGCGCTGATCCGTGCGTCGCGGTGGTCAGCCGTGACCCGCAGGGCGACGAGAGCACCGACGGGAACGCACATCGCCAGGACGGCCCAGGGGACCGGGAGCCCCGCCGTGGTTGCGGCGGCGATGCCGATGAGGACAGCGCAGGCGGCGAGAACGTAAGCGGTCTTGCGGGCGAGCGCGGGGTCGAGCGGCGAGTGCAGCGTCCAGGTGAGCAGCAGGAACACACATATGGGCACCGCGACCGCGAACCCCACCAACCCGGCGGGGCCGGCGATGGGATGGACGAGCATCTCGGCCACCACCTCCAACCCGGCACCGAGCGCCGCGAGCGCGGCGAAGATGCCGTAATGGCCATAGCTCCACCAGAACGAGCGCTCCCGATGCCGGGCGAGCCCTTTGCCGGCTGACGTGCGGAAGTACAGCCACCAGCAGCCGAACAACAGGATCAGGCCACCGCTTCCGACGAGCACCGTGTAGATGTCGACACCCGCCTGCACGGCAGGAGCGAGCGCGCGGGAGGCCGCGAGCACGCTCTCGCCGAGCACGATGAGCGTGAAGAGGCCGTGGCGCTCGGCGATGTGGTCCGGATGCCAGGTGATGCCGTTACGCCGTTCCGCCCAGACGGGCACGGCCAGCTCCGCGGCGACCAGCACGAAGAACCCGACGATGCCGGCCGCCTCCGGTAGCGCCAGCCGGGCGATCCATCCGACCTGCACCACGGCGATGCCCGCGGCGTAGCGGTGTGCCGTCATCCGGTGAGCGGGGTCGTCGTGTGCTGCGCGCAGCCACTGCACCACCATCGCCACGCGCATGATCACGTAGCCGATGGTCACAGCGGTCCAGTCCTGCTCGTTCAGCGCTGCAGGTACACCCGCGGCGAGCACGAGCACGCCGCCCATCTGCAGCAGCGTCACCAGCCGGTACGGCGTGTCGTCGGAGTCGTAGGCGGAGGCGAACCAGGTGAAGTTCATCCAGGCCCACCAGATCGCGAAGAACACCATCAGATAGCCGAACAGCCCCTGCGCCGCGTGATCCTCCGCGATCGCGTGCGCGAGCTGTGCCGCGGCCGCAGCGACCGCCACGACGAACGTGAGGTCGAACAGCAGCTCCAGTGGTGTCGCCGCCCGGTGGCGCTCACCGGTGTCCCTGGCAACCATCGGCACCCGCCACGGACGACCACCACCGCGTGGCGACACCGCCGCCGAACCGTCGCTCATCGTGCACACCGTCCTCTCCACCAGCGGAGGCACACTTCGTCGCACTTCGGCCCGGTCACTCTAGTCAGTACCGGTGATCGTCATGGGAACGGACCAAGTCGCCCGATCGACGAGAAACACCTTGCCCGGCCCGCTCTGCCGCTGCCCGTATCGTGCCGATGGTGCGCAGCGGCCGCCGTAGTGCCGCGGGCAACGGCCGGGAGCGCCACGAGCCGACCCAGGCCACGTGCAAGCGGGGGGTAGAGATGAGCGAGAGCGATCCTCACATCCACGTGCAGTCCGACCTCGGCGCCGACGCCGCGGCCCGCAACAAGATCGCATCGATGTTCGGCCTCGCAAGCGACCTCCCGAGCGTCGTCACGACTGGGTGCGAGCTGCGGGTGCCACGTGCGATGACATCTCCGCTGCCGGCCCGGGTCACTTGCCTGGCGTGCCGCGAACACGCTCACCGACAGCACCTGCGCTCCGCCGAGCAGCTCGAACGCCTCAGCCGCACGCCGGGAATGAACGTCAGCAGCGCACAAGCACAACAGGCCGCGGACAGGCATCGCGACCTCGCCGCGCGGTTCTCCGGCATCGATACCTGACGGGACCGGAGTGACCGCAGCCACGCCGCGTCCGGCGCACGTGGTCACCGCCACTTATTACCCTCGCAACAAAGTTCGGGGCCGGCCGACCTGGTGCTCCGCGCGTACTTAGACTCGCGCGCGGTGTCGGCAGATCGCCTGGCACAGGGGGCAGGAGAAGGAATCTGGTGACCGGTTTCGGGGGCCGGCCCGTGCGTTCTGTGTGGGTCGGATATGTGGTCATCGCAGTCGTCGTGGCCCTGTGGGCAGTCCTGGTCGCCTGTGGCGACCGCGGTGACCACACGGGGCCGGCTGCGACCGACTTCGTGGCGATCGCGGACGTCTCGGTCGCGGAGCCGGCGGTGGCACCGAAGAGCGGCGGCTCGACCGGCACATTCCGTGAGGACTGCGGTCGCAACCAGCGGGGCATCCACAACTCCGACAACATCATCATCTCGCCCGGGGTGACCGGCGGCGCCCACCACGCGCACGACTACGTGGGCAACGTCTCCACGAACGCCTTCTCCACCGACGCGAGCCTTGCCGCGGCCGACACCACCTGTGCGGACGGCGACCGCTCCACCTACTTCTGGCCGGTGTTGCTGGCACCGGGCGGATCGGCCGGCCAGAGCAGCCCGGGCCACGGTGGCAACCTCTGGATCCAGGTTCCGCAGTCGGTACTGATCGAGTTCCGCGGGAGCCCGGTGAGCAACGTCGTGGCGATGCCGCGCTTCCTCGACGCGTTCACGGGCAACCCACACGCCGTCACGGAAGGCGGTACCGGCACCGAGCACGTGCAATGGAGCTGTTCCGGCGATCGCACACGCATCACGCGGCAGTACCCGCTCTGCGGGGAAGGCCAGCAGGTGATCCGCATCTTCGACTTCCCGAGCTGCTGGAACGGCAAGTCCCTCGACAGCCCGAACCACAAGTCCCACCTCGTCTACCCCGACGCAGCCGGCGCCTGCCCGGGCGCGACGTTCCCCGTGCCGCAGCTGCACATCGAACTCGCCTACGCGGTGCCGGCGGGCGCCCGGTACGCCGTCGACTCGTTCCCGGAGGAGATGCGCAACCCGATCACCGACCACGCCGGGTTCATCAACGTCATGCCGGATGAACTCATGACAACGGTGGCGGAATGCATCAACTCCGGGCGCCAGTGCACTGCGTGAGTGCGCACCCGGAGTTGATCAGAAGCTTGCTGTCATCCCGGACCTGTCAGTAGCCGGAGCTACCGCCGGACCCCTGACCGTTCCCCGACTGGTCGTTTCCGGAGGCCGGCGCGGGCTGGGGTCCCCCGTTGGACTCCTGCGAGGACTGCTGCGAGGACTGCTGCACGGCGCCGGTCTTGCCGCCCTTCGGGTTGATCGCGAACCACGTGTTGCCGACGCCCTGGCCCTTGATGTCGCCGGGCTGCTGGTCCTTCGAGAAGTAGTACACCGGCCACCCGGCGATCGTCACCTGGCAGGTGCCGTCGGGGCGCTCGACGTAGCCGACCGTGGACGCGTCGACTCCGACGTTGTAGATCTGCCCGGGGGACTTGACCAGCAGCGGCGGCCAGGTCACCGCACAGTCGCCCTGGCAGTTGGACTTCGACGGCTTCGCGGTGTCCTTGTCGAAGCGGTACAGCGTCATGCCGTCGTTGTCGCTGACGTACGTGCCGATCTGGGCGTTGACCACCGCCTGCAGCTGGATCTTGTTCGAGGCGTGGTCAGGGGACAGCGTGATCTGCGTCGTGGAGGCCCCACCGTAGATGTCGACCTTGCCCTGGGTGCGCACCACCTGGGGCGCCTCGGTCGCGATGACCTGACCGAACTGCGACCCGTCGGCAGGCGCCTGCTGCTCGGCCGACGGGGCCGGCGCGACCGCCGCGGGCGGAGCAGCGGCCTGAAGCGGGGGCGCCGGGGTGCCGCACGCGGCGAGAGCGGCGAGGCCGGCCGCAACGATGACGGCCTGGCGGGCGAGGGAGCGGAGCGCCATGAGGATCTTCTCTCCGGGGAGGTTTGCGGGCCGGTCGCTCCGACCCGTACGCGCTAGCACACGGAACCGAAGCCCAGGTGGTTCGACTAGTGATCCATCCCACGCCACGCGGCGGCAAAGACCCGGACCCTCCCGCGCACTCCAGGGGCAGGCTCCGTGGCGAACCCGCTCCACCGGCAGCGATGCTGACTGCACCGCAAGCGCGACAAGCAGGTCGAACCGCACCGCCGATCACGCGACCAGCGGTCCGTCCTCCCCCGCCGGGTTGCGGCAGCCAGAACGAGCACGCCCTTTGGTCAGGAGAACGTGGGTCAGATCATCCAGTCCTGAACCCGCGCTCCGAACGAGCCGTGTGGTGTGCGGAAGTCGATCGGAAGCTCGTCGCCGCACAAGCGAGGTGGTCATGTCCTGCCAGTTCTCCCGACGCCGTTGCCGCCGTACGGCACATCGCCGCTCCGGCGGTGGTCGGGGGCGTTCTGCTCCGCCAGGCAGTACGACGAGAAAGCCGCCGACAATTTCGCGAAGATCCAGTGAACCTCACCGACCCCAGCGACGTGTCCTGGGTGGCCGGCGCTCCCGGCTCAGGTTGTCGAAGGTGAGGGTTTCGGTAGATGACGGTGTTCACGCCGCAGTCGGCATTCGGTGCCGACCCACCGCCCGCGAGGGCGGCTGTAGCGGTGTGTACCGCCCACCCGGGCCCGAACCTCGTCGAACAGCCAGGGCGCCTGTGCCTACGGGGATACGTCGTGGTTACCGCCGGCGTGGCCGGCGGAGCTCCCACGTCGTGGGGCGCGGGGAAAGGGAAACGTGCGTGGTCGGGATGAGAACGACACGTCGGCCAGGTGGTGCCGACGAAGCCCTCGTGCGTTCCCTCTTCGAGGAGCACGGAAAAGCGATGCTTGCCTACGCGACGAGGCTGACCAGTGACCGCGCCGCCGCTGAGGACGTCGTCCAGGAGGCACTCGTGAGAGCGTGGCGACATCCGGACTCCCTCGTGAACGGGAAAGGTTCGGTACGCGGCTGGCTGCTCACCGTGGTCCGCAACATCGTCACCGACCGGATCCGAGCCCGAAACGCACGACCCGCCGAAGTGCCGGAGTCGCCGACCAACGTCCCGGTCGAGCGAGATCACGCCGACCGTGTGGTCGACACCATGGTTGTGCTCGATGTGCTGGGCCGTCTGTCCGCCGAACATCGTGAGGTGCTCGAGCAGGTCTACCTGCAGGGGCGGTCGGTCGATGAAACCGCCAAGGAGCTAGGTATCCCGCCCGGCACCGTGAAGTCCCGGTCGCACTACGCGCTGCGGGCATTGCGCCAGATGTTTCCCGAACGGCGGGTAGGGATGGAAGGAGCTGCCTGATGAGCGCGGCACGTGACCATGCAGACATCGATTCCTACGTCGCGGACGAACTGGACCCGGAGGAGAAGAAGGTCGTCGAGGAACACCTCGGCACCTGTTCCGAATGCAGGGAGGAGGTCGACGTGCTTCGCGAGCTCCAGCAGCTGCTGGCAGACGTACCCCCCGAGGTGCTGTTGGACGGCCCACCTGAGGACGCGGACCTACTCCTGCAACGAACGCTGCGGCAGGTGAGAGCAGAGTCCTCTCAAGTCGAGGGCCGGCGCCGATACCTCGCCGCCGCGGCCGCCGCGGCGGTGGCGGCCGTAGCGCTCGTCGGGGGCGTTCTCGTCGGCCGGGTGACTCTGAGTGAGAACGGGCAGAACATCGCCGCAGGTCCGGCTCCTGGCTCCACGACGGCCGCGCCTGCCACCCCCGGCACCCGCTACGCGAGCGCGACCGATCCGTCCACAGGTGCCCGGGTGACCGCTGCCATCGTGCCTGCGGCCGGCTGGGTTCGCGTCAGCGCGGCGGTCACCGGCATTCCCGCGGGGCAACGTTGCCAGCTCGTGGTGGTGGCCAAGGACGGTACCCGCGAGACGGCGGGCGGCTGGCTGGTCTCGGAGCAGGGCTCCACCGGCGGAACCACGCTCGACGGGTCGGCGTTGATCGCCCCCGAGGACGTGGCCGGTGTGGTCGTCCAGAACACGGGTGGGAAGCAGTTCGTGGAGGCTAAGGTGTGACGCGTGGCAGATCAGCTCGTCGCCGATGACTTCGTCGTCCCGGCGGGCCTGACCACCGAGCGGTTTCGGCTGGAGCCGCTCGGGCCGGAGCACAACGAGTCCGACCACGCCGCCTGGACCAGCAGCATCGACCACATCCGGGTGACTCCTGGGTTCCCCTACGGGGACTGGCCTCCGCTCTCCGGCATGACACTGGAGGCGAACCTCGCCGACCTGCAAGGCCACGCGCGCGACTTCGCTCAACGCACCGGGTTCACCTACACCGTCCTCGAACCCGAGGACGGTGAGGTGATCGGGTGCGTCTACATCTATCCCTCGCGGACGCCCGGCTTCGACACGGCTGTGCGCTGCTGGGTCCGTGCGGACCGGGCCGAACTGGACGGGCCGCTCGCGACAGCGGTCGAGGGGTGGCTGAGCCGGGCGTGGCGTCTCGGGAGTCTCGACTTCCGCGGGCGCTGAGTGTCACATCCTCGCCCAGAACCGTACGAATCACACGAAACACACTCGCGCGCCCCGACCCTGCGTAACCGAGGACGCAATCCGACGATCAGAGCCCGCAAAAGGTAATGCCTACTCCTGGTTGTCAACCGCCGCTCAGGGCTCTCTCGGCGGCCACTGCCGACGTTTCTTGATCGGTTTTGTTCGGCCTTTTCTGGGTATGTCCCCCTGCCGGTTGCGGGTCCGATCTGCCGGTTCTAACCTTGCCCAACCTGCGCCTAAGTCCGAATCAATTGTCCTCAGCTGCAGAACGGGTACTCCCCGTTCGCCGGAAGAGCAGGAGATCGACATGGCCACACCGGACGAGAGCGGCACCTCGAGAACCGATGTCGGTTCCCGGCCCACAACTCCCGGCATACCGCAGCAGCGACCTCCGAGCGAGACCACGACGCCCGGTGGGACTGCGCCGGAGCAGAGAACTCCCGCGGGTGGCGCCGGCTACGCGCCCGGCAGCGGCGCAGAACAGGGGCCGCCTGCCGGCCGCCACGCCGCGGTCGACAGCGCGTCCGACGTGCCGTCGGGGCGCGACCGCGTGCGCTGGGGCCCGGTATGGGCCGGCGTCATCGTCGCGCTGGCGGTGTTCGTTGTGCTCCAGCTCTTCTTCTTCGCCGTGGGCGTGCTCGGCCCGGGCTACGGCGGCAACACCACGGGCGGGATCGTCAGCGGCATACTGGCGTTGATCTCGTTCTTCATCGGAGGCCTGCTCGCCAGCGCTTCCACCGCCTGGCGGGGCGCAGGCGACGGTCTGCTGCACGGCGTGCTCGTCTGGGCGTTGAGCATGCTCGGGATCCTCATCCTCGCCTTCATCGGCGGCAGCTCGGTGCTCGGGCCGCTGGCCGCACTCCTGGGCGCCCAGCAGCAGGGCATCGTCATCGACCCCGTGCTGGTGCTCAGGTCCGCACGGTCGGCAGCGGGCTGGGCGGCGCTCGGCCTCGGGCTGTCGGTCGCCGCAGCAGCGATCGGCGGAGTGGTCGGCTCAAAGCTCTGGCCACGCAGGACGAAGTCGGTGGAGGGCGAGCTCAGTCAGCGTGGATGACCGTCCCGACGTTCTTGCCGGCGAGCGCGAGCGTCAGGTTCCCGGGAACGAGCCCGTTGACGACCTGGATCTCCCGCACGTGCTTGGCGCGCGTCATCAGCTCCAGCACGAGCGGATCGACGGGCAGTTCCGCTCGGTCTCGGCCGAGTAGCTCGCTGACCGCGACTCTCGTGCCGCCGTCGGGAGCCCCGTCCGCATCCTTGACGTAGACGAGCTGCGCGGCTCCGTAGGCGTCGGCCAGCAGGAACGCACCCGCGTCGCTGCGGTGCGGCGGGATCTTGCCCACCGCAGGCGGGAACTCGTGCACCCCGTAGGGCGGGTAGCCGTTGGCCACCACGGCCCGGCTCGCCGACAGGTGGGTGGCCAGCTGGTTGGCGACCGTGCCATGCGGCAGGTAGGAGACACCATCGGCGGCCAGGAGGGCAGCGAGCAGGTGCGCGTTCTGCTCGGCCTCGGTGGCTGCCAGGCCACCGAGTACGCCGGTGGGCATGCCGAGGTCCAGACCCACGCCGAGGATGTGCCGCGCCCGGACCCCGGCGCCCGTCAGGATCAGCATCCGGTGCTCGGCGAGTGCGGCTCGCAGCTCCCCCACGAGCGGGATCACGGCATCGCGACCCCTGTCCATGATCGTGGTGCCGCCGATGGCCACCACCCGCAACCACGGCAGCACGCGGATCACCGGCCGGTCGACCGGCCGCACCAGCTCGCGGTCCAGCAGGGTCTGGCGCATCAACAGCGAGGGGACGTCCTTGGCCGCGACCGACTCGGCCGACGTGGCGCCTGGCTTGGTCATGGGGTGCTCCGTGGGCGTCATGCGGCGGTGATGATCGAACCGACGTGCTCTCCGTCGAGCGCGCGGCGGACCAGCTCGGGCCGCAGGCCGTTGACGATCTGGACCTCGCGCACGTGCCGGGCGTGTCGCATCAGCTCCAGCACCGGACGCTCGATGACCAGGTCGGGGAGGTCCATCTCGATCAGCTCGTCGACCGTGGCTCTCGGGATGAACTTGGCGGATCCGTCGTTCTTGGGGTTGGCGCTGTAGAGCCCGTCCTCGTCCTTGACGAAAATCATCTGTTTGCAGCCGTAGGTCTGCGCCACCAGATAACAGCCGGCGTCGGTCCGGTAGGGCGGGATCACGCCCTCACCCGGCACCCGCTGCCACAGGTCGTAGGGCGGCATGCCCGAGAAGATCACCGCTCCTGACTCCGCCATCTGCAGCGCGAGCACGCCGAACGCCGACGGTCCGACCGTCGGCACGCCGTGTTTCGCCATCAGGTAGCCGAGCATGTGCGCGTTCTGGCCGGCGACCGCGGCTCCGACCTCGCTCAGCACGCCGGTCGGCATGCCCAGCTCCGCGGCCAGTGCGTAGACGTGCCGGGCCCGCGTGCCACCGCCGGTGCCGATCAACATCTTGTGGGTCCGCTTGGCGGCCACGAGTTGGTCGACGACCGGGAACACCGCGGCACGTCCCCGGTCGATGAGGCTCTGGCCACCGATCTTGAGCACGCTGACGTCGGGCAGGATGGCGTGATCCTCGACAGCCTCGGTCGCCCGCTGTAGCTCCGGGTCGCTCAACGAGCGCGACATCAGCAGCTCCGCCAGGGACGCGGCTCCAGTCATTGAACCCTCCTCGACCGCCCGTTTTCGCAGGTCAGTGGGCACTGTAACCAGGACTCCGCAGGATTGACGACTCCCGCTTCGGGTGGCCGGACCGAATATGCGGACCGTCACCCGGTGTGCCGGACGCAGCAGCGCGGGCATCGAGCAACGCGTTCCTCGGCGGCGACTTCCCGCCGCATTCGGGTGGATCTGGCGCAGCCGCCGGGGCGTCGTACGGTACGGCCGACAGAAGGGACGATCATGGCCGAGCCGTACCCACCGATCGAACCGTACGAACACGGGATGCTCGACGTCGGTGACGACAACCTCGTGTACTGGGAGACCTGCGGCAACCCGGAGGGCAAGCCTGCGCTGTGGGTGCACGGTGGCCCCGGCGGCGGCTCCACCGCCAACGCGCGCCGGAAGTTCGACCCCGCCCGATACCGCGCCGTGCTGTTCGACCAGCGCGCGTGCGGGCGCAGCCTCCCGCACGCGAGCGATCCGGCCACCGACATGTCGGTCAACACCATCGACCATCTGATCGCCGACATGGAACGGCTGCGCGAGCATCTCGGCATCGACCGCTGGCTGCTCTGCGGTGGTTCGTGGGGAAGCACGCTGGTCCTCGCGTACGCCGAGCGGTACCCGCACCGGGTGTCGGAGATCGTGCTCGTCAGCGTCACCACCACGCGGCGTTCGGAGATCGACTGGCTCTACCGCGGGGTCGGGCGCTTCTTCCCCGAGGAATGGGAACGGTTCCGGGACGGTGTGCCGGCGGCCGACCGCGACGGCGACCTCGTCGCCACCTACGCGCGCCTGCTGGAGCACCCGGACCCTCTCGTCCGGGAACAGGCCGCCCTCGACTGGAGCGCATGGGAGGACGCGGTCCTCTCCCTGGAACCGAACGGCAAACCCGCCCCGTTCAGCGACCGCCCGTCGGCCGACATGCTCGCCCTCGTCCGCATCTGCTCGCACTACTTCGCCAACGGCGCGTGGCTGGAGGAGGGCGCCATCCTCCGTGACGCCGGGCGGCTCGCCGGCATCCCCGCAGTCCTGATCCACGGGCGCCTCGATCTCAGTGGGCCACTCGACACCGCATGGGAACTCGCCAAGGCATGGCCGGACGCGCAGTTGCACGCGATCAGCGACTCCGGCCACAAGGGCAGCGACACCATGAGCGACCGCCTGCTCGGCGCTCTCGACGACTTCGCCCGATAGGCGGGGCGGCGGCGTGCTCGAACTGCTGAAGGTGCTCATCGAGACCGTGACCAGGGCACTGCCCGCGGCGGGTTCCGCGGCGCGGCAACGGCGACTGAACGAGATGGGCGCCGAGCTGTTCATGCTGTACGCCCAGCTCAACGAGGCGATGCTCTGCGCAGAGGACATCGTCCAGAACCTCCGGGCATACGTCAGCAGAATGACGCAGCACCTGGAACACGGGAACGATCCGTACGCCCTCACCGGCGGCACGTGGATCCGCGATGTCGTGCAGCAACAACGTTTCACGCTCGGCCGGATCGGCTCGACGATGAACCGGCTGAGCACGCAGCTGAACATCCTCGCGCCCGGATCCATCGCGCGGCTCGCGCCGCTGCTGCGTGGCAAGGCCAACGCGCTCGACAGCCTGTTGACCGTCATGTCGCGGGGCGGGTTCCCGATGATCGAGCCGTCGGCGGGCCAGCTCGCCCGGCTGCAGGAGCACGGCCACGACGACGCGGCGTTCGACGAGCTCGACGCCGTGCGGTCGGTGCTCGAGCGAGGGGCGGTGTCGACGCTGCAGCGCTGGGACGAGCCCGTCTACCGCGAGGTCGTCCGGTACCTGGAGCACGAACGCCCCGAGGAGCGCGTGCGCGAGATCCGCGCCCTCCTCGAAGAGATCAGGCAGGTGCTCGACAGCACCTTCTCGCTGCAGGACGTGCTGCTCAAGGTAGGAGACCGCCGGTTCCGGACAGACTACGACGGTGACCACTTCTGGGGATGAAGGTGACTCCCGCTAGTCTGCGGCGCGAAGGCCGCCGATCAGCACCTAGAGGTGAAAATGCTCGATCTGAGCGTCTCCGCCACTCCGGACGGAACCACGAAGCGCGGTGAGCTGGCCGCCTGCCCGTCCTGTTCCGCCCCGGCACCACCCGCGTTCATCCGGTTGACGGAGCTCCCGGTGCACGGCACCGCGGTCTTCGCCACCGCAGCCGAGGCCCGCGCCGTCACCACCGGGGACCAGGAGCTCGCCCTGTGCGGCACGTGCGGCGTCGTGTTCAACCGGGCCTTCGACATGTCCAAGCTGGACTACACCGGTGAGCACGAGGAGTCCCAGCACCTGTCTCCCCGCTTCGCCGCGTACGCCGCCGAGCTGAGTGAGCAGTGGGTGAAGCGCCACGATCTGCTCGACCGGCACGTCGTCGAGATCGGCTGCGGCGCGGGCGACTTCGCCGCCGAGCTGCTCCGCGCCGGGGTCGGGAGCGCCACCGGGATCGACCCGCACTTCGGCCCCGAGCGCGTTCCCGCCGACCTCGCACAGCGGCTGCGCGCGGTGCCCGCGTTCTACTCCCCCGAGATGGTGGAACCCGGCACCGCCGCGGTCGTCTGCCGGCACACGCTCGAGCACATCCCCGAGCTCGCCGTGTTCGGGGCGGACATCCTTCGTGGGATGCGCACCGCCGGCGTTCCCGTGCTGCTGGCCGAGGTGCCCGACCTGGGTCGCATCCTCACCGACGGCGCGTTCTGGGATCTGCAGTACGAGCACTGCTCCTACTTCACCCCCGCCACCCTCGGCGGCTACCTGAGCCGGCTGGGGTTCGACGTGCTCGAGGTGCGCACCACCTACACCGACCAGTACGTGGTGGCCGAGGCCGCGCCCGCGCACGGCGACACCGCCGGAGAACCCGGTCCGGCCGCCGAGCTGGACCGGCTGCACCAGCTCTGCGAGGGGTTCGCCACCCACACCATCGGGCGGATCACCCACTGGGGTTCGTGGCTCGACGACCGCCGCGCCGCAGGCGACACCGTCGTCGTCTGGGGCGGTGGGGCGAAGGGCCTCACCTTCCTCAACATGCTGCGCGAGCACGCCGACGCGGTGTCAGCGGTGGTCGACATCAACCCGGGCCTGCAGAACCACTACATCGGCGGGCTGGGGCTCCCGATCGTCGCGCCGCGCGATCTCGTGTCGGCACCGCCGCGAACGGTGCTGCTGATGAACCCCGTCTACGTCGACGAGGTGCGGGCCCTTCTCGACGAGCTCGGCCTGCAGGCCACAGAGCTCATCACCGTCTGACGCCCCTGGCTCCTCGGCACCTGCCGTGCGGCGGATCGTGGCGGCAACGCCACGGCCGCCGCACCGGATCGCCGAGCGAGCCGGCGCCCTCCGGGTGCCAAGCCCTCGCCGCCTCTACGACGGCGACGAAGGCAGTTCCGCGCCCAGCGTTATCGCGACTCGCGATGCCGACCAGCGCGTTCCTTCGTCGCGCCCGATGGCCCGGCGATCGCACGCTGGGGGCATGTCTCCTGGTCGCCGCTACGGCTTCGGATTCTGGTCCGTCGCCGCCGTGTTCCTGACGGTCATCGCATTCTCGACGGCCCCTGGCCCGCTCTACACGCTCTACCGTGAGCGGGACGGCTTCTCGGCGTTCGTCGTGACGATCGTCTACGCCGCCTACTCGGTCTGCGCGGTGGTCAGTCTCGTCCTCGCCGGGCACCTGTCCGACTCGCACGGCCGTCGGCGTGTGCTCGTGCCGGCGCTGCTCCTGGAGATCGTGGCAGCCGCGGTCTTCCTCTTCTGGCCTGCACTGCCCGGGCTGATCGTCGCGCGGTCCCTGACCGGACTCGGGATCGGCGCCTTCACCTCCACGGCGACGGCATGGCTGGGCGAGCTCCACGCAGGTCACCGTCCCCGCGCAACGAACCGCCGGGCCCAGGTGGTCGGTACCGCATCGAACGTGTGGGGCTTCGGCGTCGGGACGATGCTGTCGGGTGCCCTGGCCCAGTGGGCAGGCCATCCCTTGACCGTCCCGTACCTCGTGTTCGTCATCGCGCTGGTGGCCGGGCTTCTGCTCGTGCTCGCCGCTCCGGAGACCCGGGCTCCGATGACGCCGCGAACCCGCTACCGACCTCAGCGCGTGTCGGTGCCGCACCACGTCCGCGGCCGCTACCTGGCGGCAGCGACCGGCATGTTCGCCGTCTTCGCCGCGCTCGGCTTGTTCACCTCGGTCGCGCCGAGCTACCTGTCCGGCCCGCTCCACCATCCGTCGGTCGCCCTTGCCGGCGCCGTGACGTTCGTGGTCTTCACCTCCGCGGTCGCCGCGCAGCTGGCCACCTCGATGATCGGCATGCGCCGCCTGCTGACCACGGGAATCCCGATCCTCCTGGTCGGGCTGGCCCTGCTGGTGGCCGCGGTGTGGCTGCCCGTGCCGAGTCTCGCCGGCTTCCTCACCGGCGGGGTCGTCGCCGGACTGGGTGGCGGCATCCTGTTCCGGGGCAACCTCAGCACGGTCGTGACACTCGCCCCGGAGAACGCCCGTGCCGAGGCACTCGCCGGCCTGTTCGTGGCCGGCTATCTCGGCCTGACGATCCCGGTGATCGGTCTGGGTCTGCTGGTGCGCTACAGCACCCCGCAGGTCGGCCTGCTGGTGTTCGCGACGGCGCTCGCGCTCGCGGTCATCGCCACGGCGCCGACGCTGCTGTGCCGCACCGGCGCCGCCGACGAGCGGACGCCCGCCCCGCTTTTCTCCGAAGCCTCAGCATTCTCGCTGGCCACAGCCGTTCGAGACGGCGACGAGCGGTGATTTCAGGTATGCGAGGCTTCGGCACGGCCGTGTATGCAGATCGCTAGACTCCCCGAAGCGATCATCGCGATTGACATGAGGTCGTCGACGAGGCCGCCGTTGGAGGAGAACCGTGATGGCTGGCCGGGCAGACAGAACCGGCAACGCGAGCCTGTACAGCGTGCCGGACATCGATCGGACCAAGGCCTCGATCGCGCGTGTGTACGACTACATCCTCGGCGGCAAGGACCACTTCGAGGTCGACCGGCGGGCCACCGATGCGATGTACGCGGTGGATCCGAACGCCGGCCATCTCGCGAGGGACAACCGCAACTTCCTTCGCCGGGCGGTGCCCTACCTCGTGCGCGACGTCGGAATCCGGCAGATCATCGACATCGGCTCGGGTCTGCCCACCGTCGGCAACGTCCACGAGATCGCGCACCGCATCGACCGCAACATCCGCGTGGTCTACGTCGACAACGACCCGGTCGTGATCGTCCACGGACGAGCCCTGCTCAGCCGGGAGAACACCAGCACCGTGATCGCCGCCGACGCCCGCATCGCAGAGTCGATCTTCGACGATCCGGACGTCGCCGAACTCATCGACTTCGACGAGCCGCTCGCGGTCATCGCAGCGAGCGTCCTGCACCACCTGACCGACGACGACGTCTATCCGGCGGTGGAGGCGATCCGGGAACGGCTCTCCCCCGGCTCGCACATGTTGATCAGCCACTTCCTCGACGACGACGAGGATCGCGCGAAGGCACTCGAAAAGGCCTTCCTCGAAGGCGGCCTGGGCACAGGCCGCTTCCGCACGTGGGAAGACATGTACCGCATGTTCGAGGGGCTCGAGATGCTCGAGCCCGGCCTCGTGTACTGCAACGACTGGCACGCCGACAGGCTCACGCCCACCGACAGCGCCGTGCACACCCTGCTCGCCGCAGGTCTGGCCCGGAAGCCGGGCTGAGCCGGCTCAGTCGTCGAGGAGCTTCTTCCGCAGGATCGCCTTCGTCTCGGCCGGTGTCTCGGCCTGCACGCTCACCCGCTCCATGACAGCGAGGTAATCCTCGACCTCCGGGCGCTTGTCGAGGTAGATGGCGCTGTTGAGCTGCTCGAGGTAGACGACGTCGGGCAGGTCGGCCTCGGCGAACCGGAGAATCGTGAAGGGACCGCCCGCCGCGGCGTGGATACCGAACTCGAACGGGAGAACCTGCACGGTGACGTTCGGCAGCGAGGTCATCTCGAGCAGATGCTCGATCTGGTCGTGCATGACCCGCCGGGTGCCGAAGGGCCGGCTCAGCGCAGCCTCGTCGATCACGGCCCAGAGCTGGGGCGCCCCGGGCTCGGTGAGCATCTTCTGGCGGTTCATCCGCAGCCGCACCCGCCGGTCGATGTCGTCGGCGGACTCGTCCTGGTGGCCGACCAGGATGACGCTGCGCGCGTACTCCTCACTCTGCAGCAGGCCGGGCACGAACTGCACCTGGTAGGTGCGGATGACGCTGGCCGCCTGCTCGAGCCCGAGGTACGTCTCGAACCAGCTCGGCAGGAGGGCGCTGTCCTGGTGCCACCAGCCCCGCGAGTTGGCCCGCCGGGCCAGGCTGAGGTACTCCTCGCGCTCGCCGGCCTCGGTGACGCCGTAGAGCGAGAGGAGGTCGACGATGTCGCGTTCCTTGAAGCCGACCCTGCCCAGCTCCAGGCGGCTGATCTTGGCGTGGGAGGCCCGGATGGCGTCACCTGCGGCTTCGCGCGTGATGCCGTTGGCCTCGCGCAACCGCCGCAAGTGCGTGCCGAGGACGATGCGCAGGACGGTGGGCCCACCCTGCTGAATGGGATCGGGCGGACCCAGTGGAGATCGGCCTGTCGGCTCTGCTGGCACAGCTCACCTTTCACGACGAAACTGCATGATCCGGCCTTCCGTGATCGACGAGCATAGACCGTCCTCCTCGACCGTGACCGATCTCCTGTGGATCAAGCTATGAGGTCGTCGAACTCCCCGTCCTTGGCTCCTCGGATGAAGGCGGCGATCTCCGCCCGCGTGTAGAGGAGCGCGGGGCCTCGCGGGTCGCGCGAGTTGCGCACGGCGATGGTGCCGCAGTCGAGATGAGCGAGCTCTACGCAGTCGCCGTTGGGGTTGCTGGCCTGGCTCTTCCGCCAGGCGACGGAGCCGAGGAGATCAGCAGCGACGCTGCTCCCGTCGTGGTGGTGCATGTC
Organism: Pseudonocardia alaniniphila; assembly: GCF_022524485.1. Classification (GTDB taxonomy): domain Bacteria; phylum Actinomycetota; class Actinomycetes; order Mycobacteriales; family Pseudonocardiaceae; genus Pseudonocardia; species Pseudonocardia alaniniphila. Next base: position 234,707 of record NZ_JAKXMK010000016.1, on the reverse strand, counting down.
CGACCCTCCGACTGGTTCGGGCCTCCCCAGCGCTTCCGCCGAGGAGCGTGCCTTGCAGATGCAATTGCAGATGCTGTTGCAGACAGCGTTGCAGATGCTGTTGCAGACACTCTTGCGAATGCAAGCGTGACGGTGCAAACTGATCTTGGACGACGTGCTCTCGGGCACATGCGGACGCAACTGTGTGCGGACGGGGGGCCGTGAACAGATCACACCAGCCGACGGCAGTCGGCGTGTTGTCGATGGCGACGACCGTCTCGGTCACCTGCGTCACCGACGGGCGCGCTCACGCCGTGCCGGACAGCGAACTCACTCAGGGCGTGGCCCACGACAGCGGCTACTACTCGGCGGTCTGCGGCCACATGGTCGCTGCTGCTCCGATGTGCGCCCCGGACGGCGAGCCCTGCCGCTCATGCAGCGACCTGTGGGACAGGCGCAACGCACGTCGCCGTCCCCAGCGGTCACGCTTCTTCTTCCGCTGATCGCCGCGAACCCCGCCCGAGCGCCCTTCGCGGGGCGATCGCGCCGGTCTCGCGGTGATCACCGCTAGCCCTTGAGCGCACCGCTGAGACCCGCACTGCGCAGGAACGTCCGCTGGAACACCAGGAACAACACCATCGGAATCAGCGCCGAGATCGTCAGCGCCGCGAGCAGCACGTCCAGCTCGGTCGAGCGCGCCAGGGTGGGCAGCCGCACGGAGAGCGGCTGGATGTCCGGGTCGGACAGCACGAGCAGCGGCCAGAGGAAGTCCTTCCAGGCCGAGATGAAGGCGAACACCGACACCACGCCGAGTATCGGGCGGGACATCGGCAGCAACACCGACCAGAAGACCCGGAACGGGCCCGCCCCGTCGATCCTGGCCGCGTCGAAGATCTCCTGCGGCAGGTTGTCGAAGAACCGCTTCGTGAGCAGCACGTTGAAGGCGTTCGCGCCGGCCGGTAGCCACACCGCCCAGAACGTGTTGATCAGCGAGACACCGAGCAGCGGTGGTTCGAGCACGGTGAGGTAGAGCGGTACGAGCAGCACGACCGCGGGGACGAACAGCGTGCTGAGCACCAGCCAGTACAGCACCGGCCCGTACCGGGGCCGCAGGATCGAGAGCGCGTAGCCGGCGGTGGTCGCGACGACCAGCTGCACGAACCATGAGCCCGAGGCGATGATCAGGCTGTTGGCGACGTGCAGGTCGATGTGCACCCGCGACCACGCGGTGGCCAGGTTCGCCCAGTCCACCCCGCTGGGGAACAGCGCCATCGGGCTGCGGAGGGTGTCCTGTGTGGTGCTGATCGAGGCCTTGACCAGCCACAGGATCGGCCCGAGCCCGATCACCAGCAACAGCACCAGAACCACCGTGTGAACGACCCCCAGCGCGACCCGCACCGAGGGCGTCCGACGCTCGGCGTCCGAGACGATCCCGCGCGGCGGCTGCTCGTCGGACCCTCGCAGCGCCCTCCGACCCGGCCTGCGGACGTGCCGGCGGGCAGCGGCGTCGGCAGCAACGGGCCGTGTGCCACTCGAGATCGCGGGCCGCGTGCTGGTCGGCGTGCTCATGAACTGCTCCAGGATCGGGTTAGCCAGAAGTAGAGGGCGGACAGCGCAGCCAGGAACACCGCGAGCATCAGGCTCAATGCGGTGGCCGCCCCGTAGTCGCCGCCGAGGCTGGAGCCGAAGGCGTAGTTGTAGATCAGCAGCAGCACGGTGAGCGTCGAGTTCGCCGGGCCGCCCCCGGTGAAGAGGAAGGGCTCGAGGAACACCTGCGAGGTCCCGATGATCTGCAGGATCAGGGTGACCAGCAGCACCCCGCGCAGTTGCGGCAGCGTGATGTGCCAGATCTTGCGCCAGATCGACGCGCCGTCGACGTCAGCGGCGTCGTACAGATCAGCGGGCACCCCGATCAGCGCGGCCAGATAGATGATCACCGTGCCACCGGCCGCCGCCCACGTGGCCTCCAGCACGAGGGACGGCATCGCGGTGGTGGCCGACTGCAGCCACTGGTGCGGGCCCAGGCCCACCCAGCCGAGGATGGTGTTGAACACCCCGTCGGGGCGGGCGTCGTAGAAGAACTTCCACATGAGCACGGCCACCACGGGCGGCACCACCACCGGCAGATAGGCGATGGCGCTGAACAGCCCGCGGTACCGGCGCACCTCGCTCATCAGCACGGCCAGCACCAGCGGGAGCGGGTAGCCGAACACGAGCGCGATGAGCGCGAACATGCCGGTGTTCTGCACCGCGGTCCAGAACAGCGGATCGCCCAGCACCGACTCGAAGTTCTCCAGGCCCACGAACTCCGGCGCGGTCACCAGGTTGGTCTGCTGCACGCTCATGACCGCTGCCCGGACGATCGGCAGCCACGAGAACACGCCGAAGATCACCAGCAGCGGCAGCAGGAAGACCAGCGTGCTCAGGCCACCGCGCCGGACCCAGGTGCGCATGCTCAGCCTCGGTCGATGATCGCCTGGACGTCGGAGTCGGCCGTGCGGAGCAGCGCGCCGATGTCGGCGCCCTGGTCGGTGAGCACGGCCTGCACGACGGAGTCCAGCACCGCGTACATCTCCTGGGTGCGCGCCGTGGGCTCACCGGCGAGGTCCTGGTCGAAGATCCCGTCGGAGAAGAAGCGCATCTGGTCGAGCGGCACGTTGACGTACTGCGTGATCCACTCGTTGTACTGGTCGAGCGTCGCCCGGTCGAAGACCGGCAGCTCCGGCAGGCCGACCGGCTGGTCGCTCTCGGCCAGCGTCTTCGCGTCGAGCACAGCGGCGTCCTGCTTCAAGTACTTGGCCATGTAGTAGAAGTCGATCCACTTCGCCCCGGCGGCCTGCTGCTCGGGCGAGGCCTTCACGTTCACCGCGGCGAGCGTGCCGCCGCCGAGCAGCCCGGCGGAGCCGCCCGGGGCGAGCGGCAGCACGGAGAGCCCGTAGTCGTCCGGGTTGATGTTGTTCTGCTGCACCAGCGACTCGTAGATGTCCGACCCGCCCATGATCATGCCGATCCGGCCCGCGGCGAACTCCTGGTTGATCGTTCCCCAGTCGTAGAGGAAGTTGCTCCCCATCGAGTTGTCCTGCCAGCGCATCTGACGCAGCCGCGTGAGCGCCTCCTGCGCCGCCGGGTTGTCGATCGTGGCCTCCACCTTGTCGCCGTCGGCCTCCTGCATCCGGCCGCCGAGGGCGTAGGTGAGCGAGGTCAGCATCCAGCCGCCCGTGTTCTCCTCGGTCATCTGCGCGTAGCCGGCCTGCCCCGTGCGCTCGGCGATCTGCTTGGCGTAGCTGCGCACCTCGTCCCATGTGGTCGGGGGCTTGTCCGGGTCGAGCCCGGCCTGGGTGAAGAGGGTGCGGTTGTAGTGCAGGCCGACGCCGTAGGCCGCCGTCGGCACGCCGAAGATCCCGCCGTCTGCGCTCTGCCCGGACCGCAGCACGGTCTCGTTGAACTTGTCGGCGTAGCCGAAGCCCTGGACGTACTGGGTGAGGTCGGCGAGCTGACCGCGCTCGATCAGCGCGCCGCCGTCGGTGAAGGGCACCGTGAAGACGGTGGGCAGGGTGCCCCCGGCGAGCTGCGCGGTGAACGTGGGGCCCGTCCACTCGTACTCCTGGCTGGTCACGTCGATGTCCGGGTTCGCGGCCTCGAACTGCCTCACCTGGTTCTCGAAGGCATCGAAGGCGGCCTGCTCGCTACCGGGCTTGAGGCTGACGACCGAGATCGCCGTCTTCCCACCGGCGCTCGGATCGTCGGTCGAGCCACTGCATGCGGCCAGGAGGCCTGCGACGACCAGCGCCGCCGATGCCACGGTCGCGGTCTTCCGGATGGACCTCATCGTCACTCCCTCTCGTTGCGCAGCCAGGCGGCCGTGTCGGTGGGTAGCTCGCCGTTCGGCAGCGGTGCGCTCGACAGCAGCACCGCGGTGTGCCCGGGGAGCGTCACCGGCCCGGGCGAGAGGTTCACGACGCAGGTGAACGACGGGCCGCGCCGGAACGCGAGCACTCCGTCTGCGGAGGACAGCCACTCCATCGGGCCGTCGCCCAGTCCGGGTTCGTCGCGGCGGATCCGCAGTGCGGCCCGGTACAGCGCGAGCATCGAGCCGGGGTCGGCCTCCTGTGCGGCGACGGTCAGCGCCGCCCACTCCGCAGGCTGCGGCAGCCACGTGGCCTGGGTGCCGGGCGGGGAGAATCCGAACGGCGGCCGGTCACCCGCCCATGGCAGCGGAACACGGCAGCCCTCCCGGCCGGGGTCACGGCCGCCGGAGCGCAGGTACATCGGGTCCTGCCGCAGCTCGTCGTCGAGTTGCTCGAACTCGGGCAGGCCGAGCTCGTCGCCCTGATAGATGTAGAGCGATCCGGGCAGTGCCGCCGACAGCAGCGCGGCCGCCCTCGCGCGCCGCACACCCAGCTCGGGGTCTGTAGGAGTGCCCGCCCGCTTGGCCGCGAACGAGAATCCCGACTCCGCACGGCCGTAGCGCGTGACCGGCCGCGTGACGTCGTGATTGGACAGCACCCAGGTGGCGGGCGCGCCCACCGGCGCGTGGGCGGCCAGCGTGGCGTCGATCGACTCGCGCAGCTGTGCGGCGTCCCAGGGGCGGGCGAGGAAGTCAAAGTTGAACGCCGTGTGCAGCTCGTCGGGTCGCAGGTAGCGCACGAACCGCTCGACGTCGGGCAGCCAGATCTCGCCGACCAGGATCCGGCGGCCGGGGTCCTCGTCGGCCGGGTACGAGTCGGCGATCTCCCGCCAGCCGCGGTAGATGTCGTGCAACTCGTCGCGATCGGTGTTGGGGTGCTCGCCCGGCCCCGGATCGGCCGGGATCTCCGGCAACGCCGGGTCCTTCACCAGCAGGGCAGCCGAGTCGATCCGCACACCCGCGACACCACGGTCGAACCAGAAGCGCAGCACGTCCTCGTGCTCGCGCCGGACGTCCGGGTGGCTCCAGTCCAGGTCCGGCTGCCCCGTGCTGAACAGGTGCAGATACCACTCACCCGGGGTGCCGTCGGCGTTCTTGGTGCGGGTCCAGGTGTCACCGGCGAACATCGACGGCCAGCGCGTCGGCATCTCGCCGCCACCCGGACCACAGCCGGGACGAAACCAGAACCGGGCCCGCTCCGGCGAGCCCGGCGCTGCTGCCAGCGCGGCCTGGAACCAGGGGTGCTGGTCGGACACGTGGTTCGGGACGACGTCGACGATCGTTCGGATGCCGACAGCCAGCGCGTCCCTGATCAGCTCCTCCGCCTCGGCGAGCGTGCCGAACGCGGGATCGATCGTGCGGTAGTCGGTGACGTCGTAGCCGCCGTCGGCCATCGGCGAGAGGTACCAGGGCGTGAACCAGATGGCGTCGACCCCGAGATCGCGCAGGTAGCCCAGGCGGGACCGGACGCCCGCCAGGTCTCCGACACCGTCGCCGTCGGCGTCGGCGAAGCTGCGGGGATAGATCTCGTAGATCACCGCATCGCGCCACCACTGCCCGTCGCGCGCAGCCCGTTCGTCCATGCGCCCCCGCTCGCATCACCCGATCGTGTGCGAGGACGGTAGCGATGGTCGTCAGAATCCAGCAAGAGTTCGACGATTTCGAGTCGATTTCTCTACATGATCAAGGCTTCACCGGCCCGGTCGAGGAGCGGACCACCAACTCCGGCTCGTACATCAGCTCGGCGGTGCCCACCGCGCTGCCCTCGATCTGGTGCACCAGCAGGTCGACGGCGGCCCGGCCCATCGCCTCGATGGGCTGGCGGATCGTGGTGAGCGCGGGGTCGACGCAGCTCATCAGCGCCGAGTCGTCGTAACCGATCACCGAGAGGTCGCCGGGCACCGACAGTCCGCGCCGGCGTGCCGCCCGGATGGCGCCGAGGGCGAGTGGGTCGCTCGCGCAGATGACCCCGGTGACGCCCCGGTCGAGCAGCCGCATCATCGAGGCCTGCCCGCTCTCCAGCGAGAACATCGCGTGCTCCACCAGCGCGGCCTGCTCGGCGTGACCGGCCCGTGCGGTGGCGGCGACGAACGCGGCGAGCTTGCGCTGCGAGGGAACGTGCGAGGCCGGCCCGAGTAGCAGTCCGATCCGCCGGTGACCCAGCGACACCAGGTGGCTGAACGCCTGCTCGACGGCCGCACCGTCGTCGCAGGACACCTGCGGGAGACCCAAGGCGTCGACGGCGGCGTTGGTGAGCACGGTGGGCAGCTTGCGCTGCAGCAGGAGCCGGTAGTGATCGTGCTTGGCGTCGGCCTCGGTGTAGAGGCCTCCGGCGAAGATCGCGCCGGACACCTGCTGCTGGAGCAGCAGGTCGACATACGCGGCCTCACTCACGCCGCCTGTGGAGCTCGTGCACAGCAGCGCGGTGAGGCCCTGCTGGGCCAGCGCACCGCCCACGACCTCGGCGAACGCCGGGAAGATCGGATTCTGCAGCTCGGGCAGGACCAGGCCGACCAGGCGGGCGCGTTCGCCGCGCAGGCTGGTGGGCCGCTCGTAGCCGAGCACGTCGAGCGCGGTGAGTACGGCGTCGCGGGTGGCCTCGGAGACACCGGGCTTGCCGTTGAGCACCCGGCTGACCGTGGCCTCGCTGACGCCGACCTTCTTCGCCACCACCGCCAGCCGCCGCGTCATGCCGCAACCCTAGCGCAGGGTCTTGCAAGATCTTGCAAGGCTTACGTGCCCTTGCAGACCGCGCCGGCGCCTGCCGGTCGCCGGGTTTCGCGCTGACGAGCCAAGAGTCCGCGCTTTCGGAACGGAATTCGGCCTGCCACTCCATCAGGCTGAGGAAGAAATTACCTTCTGAACAGCGCCGACAGTCAACAGGAGAGGAATTGATCCGAATGGGCGTGAATCGGGCAGGAACGTACACCCTGCGGGCTTCGACCGAATTAGCAAGGAAGTACCGAGCCGGCGGCAGGTGGCGGGATACCGGTCTCATCAACGATCTTCGAAAGTGGCGTGACGCCACGCCCGATGCGGTGGCGATCGACGCCTTCGGATCGGAGGGGCGGCGAACAACCGTCACCTACGGCGAGTACGCGCATCTGGTGGAGAGATTCGCCGGCGCGCTGTACGAGCTCGGCGTCAGGCCGGGACAGGTCGTCGCCATGCAGTTGCCGAACTGGTGGCAGTCCTGCGCCCTGCACCTGGCGGCAATCCGGCTTCGCGCGGTCGTCGCTCCCGTCATGACGACGATCCGGCGACGCGAGCTCGAACGGCTTCTCGCGCGGGTGGACGCCGAGGTATTCGTGACCATCGACGAGTGGGACGGGTTCGACCATGCCGAGATGGCGCGATCGGTCGCCCCGCATCTGCCCGGACTGCGCAAGCTGGTGGTCCTCGGCCGGGCCGAACCGGGCGCCGAGATCGAGTTCGGCGAGTTCTTCGAGAGCACGCCGTGGGAAGAGCGCCATCCCGTTGCGTTGGACGACGCGGAAGAGGATCCGGACGCCGTGTCCATCGTCCTTTTCACCTCGGGCACGTCGGGGCAGCCCAAAGGGGTCCTGGGAACCCAGAACACGTGGTACGCGGGCTCATCGGGACTGGCCGAGGCCGAGTCGATCACCGCGGCGGACGCCGTCTTCACCCCGCACAGCGCGATGTACAGCCTCGGAACCGTCTTCTCCCTTCACATCCCGCTGCAGACCGGCGCGCGTGCCGTGCTGCTCGACACCTGGTCGGGGGCAGCGGGCCTGGCGGTGCTCGAGCAGGCCCGGGTCGCGGTCATGATCGCCGCGCCCAGCTACCACGACCAGCTCGTGACCGCGGCGTCGGAGCGTCCGACGAGGTTGCCGTCGCTGCGGGTCATGGCCGCCACGGGCACGAAGATCCCCAGCCGGGTCGTGAAGAGCGTGATCGAGACCTTCGGACTCGGCCTGCGTTCGGAGTTCGGCATGACCGAGATCGGCTGTGCGACCATCACCAGGGCCGACGACCCCATCGACTGGACGCTGCAGAGCGACGGGCGCCCCTTCCCCGGCTACGAGATCGACCTCCGATCCGATGCGCCGGTCACTCCTGAGCGGCCGGGCCGGATCTTCGTCCGTGGGCCGGCGGTGTGCCTGGCCACCGTGCGAGGCGAGGACAACCAGCTGACCGTGATCAGGGAGCACGACGGCGGCTGGTACGACACCGGTGACCTCGCGACCTGGGACGGGCACGGTGGTATTCGCCTGATGGGAAGGGTCGCCGACCGGGTCGGCGGCGCGTTCATGATCCCGATCGCCGACGTGGAAGACCTCTTGTTGCAGCATCCGGCGGTCGACGACATCGCGGTGGTCGGCTACTTCGACGAGCACGGTGCCGAGCTTGCGTGCGCCGTGATCACTTTCCGGGGTGAGATCGCCCTGACCCTGGAGGAGCTGCGGGAGTACCTCAGCGCGCGGGGTATGACGGACTGGTATCTGCCGACCCGGCTCGAACGGCTGGACCGACTGCCGAGGAACTCGACCGGAAAGGTTCGCAAGGAACTGCTGAGAGCGTGGTTGAACGGTGCCGCGGACGCGCAGGATCTCTCCTGACGACCCTTGTAAGGGGATTGTAAGAACACCGCCCTGGATTAATTGATCACGCTCCCGCCACTATCACAAACACGAGGTGCCGGTTCAGTAGCGTGCGTGCGTAGCATGACATGGTGGCCGACAATGATCTGCTGGCTGGGGATGCGGCGGGGGAATCCTGGCAGCACACCACTGATTTCACTCAAGCCGAGATGTGGTGTGGGTCGGCGTTGTATCCGCACCAGCGGCTGTTCCAGCTGGATGATCCGAAGCAGTTCTTCCTCCGGCAGCGCATTGTCGACGCCGGCCCGATCACGATCAGCGACATCACCTTCGGCGCCGACGTACGAATGGACTGCGGCTCGTTCCACGGCACCTACCACGTCAACCTGCCGCTGTCCGGCCGGATCCAGTCCGAGCATCGGGGTACGCAGGTCGTGATCGATCCGACGCGGGCCGGTGTCTACATACCGGACGGCGATACGTCGCTGCCTCTATGGGGAGCCGGGAGCCGGCAGCTGTGTGTGAAGATCGACCGGCTCGCGGTGGAGGAGGCGCTGGCCGCCCAGGTGGAGTACGGGAGCGCGCCGGTCGACCAGCAGCTCCTGCTCTCACCCTCCTTGGACATCGCCAGGGGCGCCGGCCGTGACTGGGCCCAGCTGGTGCTGCTGCTGCGCGGGCAGCTGGCCAGGGACGACGGACTGGCCCGTGAGCCGCTGATCGCCCGGCCGCTGGTCGACGCGCTCATCCACGGCCTGCTCCTGGCCACCGACCACGGTGGGCGCGCGGCACTGGCGGAGGAACCGGTCGCAGCGGCCCCCGCAGCGATCCGGGCCGCCGTCGACCTCATTCACGCCCTGCCCGCAGAGCCGTGGACCACCGCCGGATTGGCCGGGCGCTGCTTCGTGAGCGTGCGCTCCCTGCAAGAGGGCTTCAAACGTCACCTGAACACCTCGCCGATGGCGTACCTGCGCGCGGTGCGGCTGCGGCACGCGCACGAGGAACTGCGCGCGGCCGACCCCGCCCTGGTCACGGTGACGTCGGTGGCCACCCGGTGGGGCTTCGCCAACCTGGGCAAGTTCGCCGCCGCGCACCACGCCCTCTACGGAGAGAACCCGCGCGAGACCCTCCGCCGAGCCAGATAGGCGCCGCCTCGCGATACGCCGGGGGCGGGCCGTCCTAGGCCCAGAGCGTGGATCAGCGGCGCGCGCGGAACCGGAACCGGTCGCCGTTGCTCTCCACCTCGGCGTCGCTGAACCCGGCGGCGGCGAGCCGGGAGGGCAGCACGTCCGGGTCGACGGGGTTGAAGATGTCGTCCACGTGCAGAGCCCGCCGGGGCGGGGTGTCCTCGCCGTCGGTGCCGAGCAGCACACCCCCCGGCCGCAGCACGCGGGCGATCTCGGCCAGCGCGCGGTCCTGACTTTCGGCGTCGGGAATGTGGTGCAGCATCGTGAAGCAGAACGCCGAGGAGAACCGGCCGTCCGGCAGCGGCATCGCCGTGGCATCGGCGGTGACCACGTCCACCGGCTTGCCGCTCATGCGTTCCCGCAGCGCCGACGCCAGTACCGGGTCGATCTCCACCGCGGTGACGCGCGGCGCGCGCTCCACGAGCAGATCCGTGACCAGGCCGGGGCCGGCGCCGATCTCCAGCACGTCCTCCCCGATCAGGAGGTCCTCACCCAGCACCCAGGGCAACAGGTCGTCGGCCACGAGCTGCGCCCACTCGGCGCTCGCGCACAGCCGCAGATGTTCCTCGTTCACTACGCCGTGACCCCCCGCCCGGCGAGCTGCCCTGCCAACGCCGCAGCCGCCTGTTGCAGCAGCGGAACGGTGCGCTCGACCACCGCCCACGTCACGCGGGTCTCCGGGCCCGACACGGACAGCGCGGTGGTGGAGCGCCCGCCGGGAACGGCGACGGCGACGCAGCGCACGCCCACTTCCTGTTCGGCGTCATCGACGGCGTAGCCCTGGTGACGGACGCGGTCGAGCTCGCGGGCGAGCCGATCGGGATCGGTGATGGTGTGGGGGGTCTGGGCAACCATGCCGGCGCGCATCAGCATGGCCTGCACCTGTGCGGGTGGGAGCTGCGCCAGCAGCACCTTCCCCACGCCGGTGCAGTGCACCGGCACCCGGCGGCCGACCTCGGTGAACATCCGCATCGAGTGCCGCGACGGGACCTGCGCCACGTAGACCACGGCGTCGCCGTCGAGCATCGCGAGGTTGGCGGTCTCGCCCGCCTGGTCCACCAGCTGGGCGAGCTGCGGGCGCGCCCACTCCCCCAGCATCCGGGACGCGGCCTCACCGAGCCCGATCAACCGCGGACCCAGTCCGTAGCGCCGGGACGGCAGCTGCCGGACGTACCCCGACGCCACGAGCGTGCGGACGATCCGGTGGATCGTGGGCAGCGGCAGCCCGGAGCGGACGGCGAGCTCGGAGAGCGCGACGTCGCCGCCGGCGTCCGCCATGTGCTCGAGCAGGGCGAACGCCCGGTCGAGGGACTGCACGCCGCCACTGCGGTCGGGTTGCGCCACACCAGCCATGGTTCTCCGGTTCAGGATCCGCCGAGTTGCGGGACCTGGCAGGTTATCCGCCAGGCGTCATTCCCCTTTCCACGTTGCACGCTCCTTGGCCCCGAAGGAGCGAACCGCGGCTTGGAAGTCGGCGCTGCCGTACACCCGCGCCACGATGTCGTCGCCGTTCGGGAGCCCGGCCCGGCGCAGCCTGACGAGCGACTGCTTCGTGGCCCACATGCTCAGCGGGGCGTGCGACGCCAGCGCGTCGACGGTCTCCGCGAGGGACGCGTCGAGGGCCGCGGTGTCGTCGGCGAGCTGGGTGACGAACCCCGCGGCGTGCACCTCCTCGGCGCTCAGCAGGCGGGCCCGCAGCAGCATGTCGAGAGTGCGCGCCGGGCCGAGATGCCCCAGCAGTAGGGCGTAGGTGTCCATCGACAGGCAGTTGCCCAGGGTGCGCGCCACCGGCACCCCGAACCGTGACGCAGCGGTGGCGATGCGGAGATCGCAGGCGGCGGCGAGGGCGAGGCCGCCACCGATGCAGTAGCCGTCGACAGCAGCAACGGTGGGCACGGTCGTGTCCTCCAGCCTGCGCACGACGCGGCTGATCCGCTCCTCGTACGCCACGCCGGCAGGCCCGTCGAAGCCCTCGAACTGGGCGATGTCGGTGCCCGACACGAATGCCCGGCCCCCGGCGCCACGCAGCACCAGCACTCTGACGTCGTCCTCCGCATCCGCCCGCTCGCAGGCGTCGTACAGGCCCTCGTACATGGCGAACGTCAGCGCGTTGTGCGACGCCGGCCGGTTGAAGGTGACGCGCAGGACGGGTCCGTCGCGGTCGACGAGCAAGTCACTCATGGCGCCATCGTCCCGAGCAGAGCATCCATCTCGGCGTCGGTGTACCCGACCTCACCGAGGACGGCGCGTGAGTCGGCCCCGAGCGCCGGGCCCGCACCGCCCCGCCGGGCCGGCGTGGCCGACAGCCGCATCGGCGAGCCGAGCTGGCGGACCGGGCCGGCATCGGGATGCTCGGCGTCCCAGAAGAAGTCTCGGCGCGAGAGGTGGGGATCGGTGAACACCTGGCCGTAGTCGTTGATCGGCGCGCACGGGACGCCGGCGAGGTCGAGCGCCGCGACGACGTCGGCGGCCGCCAGGGCCGTGGTGGCCTTCTCGATCTCGGTGACGAGCTCCGCGTGATGGGCGTGCCGGCCGTCCGAGTCGGCGTAGCGAGGGTCGGCGTGCAGGTGCGGCAGGTCGAGGGCCGCACAGAGCCCGTTCCAGGTCTTCGGCGTGATCGCGCCGACCGTCACCCAGCCGTCCGCGCACCGCACCGCCTGGTACGGCGCCTGCGCCTGGTGCGCGGAACCCAGCGGCCGCCCCACCTCCCCGGTGGCGAAGTACTTCCCGGCTTCCCACACCGCGAGCGACACGCCCGACTCCAGCAGCGAGACGTCGATCTGCTGGCCCCGGCCGTCGCCGTGCGGCTGGTCCCGGTGGTGCAGGGCGGCAGTGACCGCGAGTGCTGTGTAGAGCCCGCAGACGAGGTCGCAGATCGGCACGCCCACTTTCACCGGGTCGCCGTCCGGTGACCCGGTGATGCTCATGAGCCCGGAGCGCGCCTGAGCCATGATGTCGAGCCCCGGCAGCGCGGCCAGCGGCCCGTCCTGCCCGAAGCCGGACGCCGAGGCGTACACGAGTCCGGGGTTGAGCTCGGCGAGCTCGTCCGGTCCGAGTCCGAGGCGCCGCATCGCACCGGGCCGCAGGTTCTCCACGAGCACATCGGCGCCGGCCACCAGCCGCAGGAACGCCTCGCGTCCTGCCTCGGACTTCAGGTCCAGTGCCACCGACTCCTTGTTGCGGTTGAGCCGCGCGAACGGCGAGCTGTGCCGCGAGGAGTCGGAGCCCTCGAGGAACGGGCCGGTGGAACGGGTGGGGTCAGGGGCTGCCGGGTTCTCGACCTTGATGACCCGGGCGCCGAGGTCGGCGAGCTGCATGGTGGCGAAGGGCCCGGCCATGAAGACGCCGATCTCGAGCACCGTGACGCCGGCGAGCGACCCCTCGGACGCGGTCTCGTGCTGCATGCCTACAGCCAACCCGGCACCACCAACAGCAGCCACGTGACGGGCGGTGCGACCGCGACCATCGAGAAGCCCCACCGCATCAACCGGCGGTAGACGTAGTCGCGCCGGTCCTCCGGGGCGTTGGCCGTGACCAGCGCGCCCGAGGTGGAGAACGGGCTCGAGTCGACCACCGACGAGGAGATCGCCAGCGCGGTGATGAGACCGATCGCCCCCACCTCACCCGCGAGCAGGAACGGCACGGCCAGCGGGATCAGGGCGCCGAGGATGCCGGTGGTGGAGGCGAAAGCCGACACCGCGGCACCGATGTAGCAGACCACGAGCGCCGCGAGGAGCGGCACGCCGATCGCGGCGACCTGGTTGCCGAGGAAGTCGACGGTGCCGATGTCCTGCATGAGGTTGACGTAGGTGACGATTCCGCAGATCAGCAGCACCGTCGGCCAGGCGACCTGGGCCACCGCGCCCTTGTAGGTGTGCGGGGCGAGCAGCGAGAGCAGCACCGCGGCGGTGACGGCGAGCAGGCCCACGTCGAGCTGGAAGGCCAGCGCCCCGATGGCCACGCCGATCAGCGCGACGAGCGTGAGCGAGCGGTTCAGGTCGAGCGAGGTGACCGGCGGGTGCTCGCCGTCGGTGAAACTTGCCCCCGTGGTGCCCGAGGTGGTGGCCCGCGCGGCACCCGGCCCGTCGGATGCGCTCTCGCTGGTGCCGGGTTTGCGAAGGGCGACCGCCGCGGCGTCAGCGGTCGCGTCCGTGGCCTCGCCGCTGGTGTCCGCGACCCGGCCGAGGAGTTCGCGGCCGCCGAAGAGCAGGAACACGACGATGTTGAGCAGCACGTTGAACACGAGGCTGCCGAGGAACAGGATCAGCGGGCTGCCGGGCAGGTTGTTGTCCGCGACGACACCGTTGGTGATCACGCCGAAGATGCTGAGCGGGGAGAACCCACCGGCGCTGGCCCCGTTGATGATCGACAGGCCCATCAGCACCGGGTTGATCTTGTGGCGGACGGCGAAGCCCATGCCGACAGGGGCGATGATCGCGACCGCAGCGGGTACGACGGCACCGAACGCCGTGAGCAGAGCGGTGACGAAGAACATGATCCACGGGATCAGGGCGATCCGCCCGCCCACGCCCTTCATGGCCACGTGCACGAGCCAGTCGACGGTCCCGTTGGCGCGGGCGATCGCGAACAGGAACGTGACCCCTACGAGGATCACGAACAGGCTGCCCGGGAAACCGGCGAAGATCGCGTCGGCGACGTCGTCCGGACTCCCGGGGATCGCCAGCGTCCCGATGACGAGCGCGGCGACGAGCGAGATCGCGCCGAGGTTGATGGGGAGCACGGTGGCGAGGACGAACGCCGCCACCAGCGCGAGGATCGATATCACCTGGTAGGACATGCCACTTCCTCACGACAGGGACGACAATGTTCCGTAATGCGGAAGACGGTTTCCGTGTTGCAGTATGGTTCGGGTCACACTGCCAGGTCAAGGTCTGGCACGCACGATGAGCAGTGGTGGAGCGCGCACATCCGTCACACGACCTGTCGCCCCTGCCCGCGATGCGGTAGATGTCTTCCGCAAAGCGACAACGAGGACGCACCTGGAGGCATCGATGAGTCCGACCGGCGGGCGTCACTTCCTGCAGATCCCGGGCCCGACCAACGTGCCGGACCGGGTGCTGCGAGCGATGGCGGCACCCACGATCGACCACCGCGGCCCGGAGTTCGCCGAGCTCACGAAAGCCCTGCTGCCGGCGCTCGGCCCGGTGTTCGGCACCACGGCGCCGGTGGTGATCTACCCGTCGTCCGGCACGGGCGCCTGGGAGGCGGCCCTGGTCAACACGCTCAGCCCCGGCGACCGCGTGCTGATCGGCGAGACCGGCCAGTTCTCGACGCTGTGGGCCGAGCTCGCCGGACGGGTCGGGCTCGACGTCGAGGTGATCCCGGGCGACTGGCGCCGCGGCGTGGACCCTGCCGCCGTCGGCCAGCGGCTGGCCGCCGACCCCGAGCGCACGATCAAGGCCGTGTGCGTGGTGCACAACGAGACGTCCACCGGCGTCACGAGCCGGGTGCCCGAGGTCCGAGCCGCCATCGACGCCGCCGGGCACCCCGCCCTGCTGCTCGTCGACACGATCTCCTCGCTCGCCTCCATCGACTACCGGCACGACGAGTGGGGCGTGGACGTCACCGTCGCGGGCTCGCAGAAGGGCCTCATGCTGCCGCCCGGGCTGGGCTTCAACGCGGTGAGCGAGAAGGCCCTCGTCGCGTCGCGCTCGGCCGGGCTGCCGCGCAGCTACTGGGACTGGGCGCCGATTCTGGAGGCGAACGCCCGCGGGTTCTTTCCCTACACACCCGCCACCAACCTGCTCTACGGCCTGCGTGAGGCGCTCGCGATGCTCGCCGAAGAGGGCCTGCCCGCCGTGTTCGCCCGCCACCAGCGCCACGCCGCGGCCACCCGTGCCGCCGTGCGGACGTGGGGGCTCGAGGTGCTGTGCGCCGACGAACGGGAGTACTCCGGCTCGCTGACGGCGGTGCTGCTGCCCACCGGTCACGACGCCGACGCGGTGCGCCGGATCATCCTCGAGCGGTTCGACATGTCGCTCGGCACCGGGCTCGGGCGGCTCGCCGGCACGGTGTTCCGGATCGGGCACCTCGGCCACTTCAACGACCTGACGCTGGCCGGCACGCTGGCGGGCGTCCAGATGGGACTGCAGCTCGCCGGGGTGCCGATCAAGCCGGGCGGCCTCGACGCCGCGCTGGAGCACCTGCGGGACGCCGGATGACGACCACCGATTTCGCGCAGGCCCTCGCCCGGGAGATCGAGGGTGAGGTCTCCTTCGACGACTACACCCGCCACCTCTACTCGCGTGACGCGAGCATGTACTCGATCACGCCGCGCGGGGTGGTGGCCCCGCGGCACGCCGGCGACGTCGTGGCCGCGGTGACGCTGGCCGCCGAGCACGGGGTCGCCGTGCTGCCGCGCGGCGCGGGCACCAGCCTCGCCGGGCAGACGGTCGGCGACGCACTCGTGCTCGACTTCTCCCGGCACATGAGCACGATCCTCGACCTCGATCCCGAGGCCCGTACCGCACGCGTGCAGCCCGGGGTGGTGCAGGACCAGCTCAACCGCGCCGCGGGCGAGCACGGCCTGATGTTCGGCCCCGACACATCCACGTCCAACCGCGCCACGCTCGGCGGGATGATCGGCAACAACTCCGCAGGCAGCGGCTCGGTGCGCTACGGGATGACGATCGACCACGTCCGCACGCTCGACGTGGTGCTCTCGGACGCCACCACCGCGCACTTCGCCCCGGTCGACGGGGCCGAACGCGCGCGCCGCGCCGCCGCCACCACCTTGGAGGGGCGGCTCTACCGCGACCTGCCCGCACTGGTCGAGGAGTTCCGCGACCCGATCGCGAGCGGGTACCCGGGCTTCTGGCGCCGGTCGGGCGGATACCGGCTGGATCGGCTGGCAGCCGCTGCGAGCTCCGACCCCGCCACCTTCGACCTCGCCACGTTCGTGGTCGGTTCGGAGGGCACGCTCATGGTGGCCACGGAGGCGACCGTGGGCCTGGTGCCCAAGCCGAAGCACACCGTGATCGCGGTGGGCCACTTCCGCTCCACGCCCGCCGCGATCGCCGCCACGGAGGACGCGCTCAGCTGCGACCCGTCGGCCGTCGAGCTGATGGACCGCACGATCCTCGACCTCTCGCGGGAGCGCATCGAGTACGCCGCGCTGGGCACGATCCTGCAGGACGACCCCGACGCGCTGCTGTTCGTCTCCTTCACCGGTGACGACCCGGCGGAGCTCACCGGGCAGCTCGACCGGCTCACCGCCCTCTGGGAGCGCCACAACCACGGCTACCACACCCTTCGCGCCGAGACGCCCGCACAGCAGGGGGCACTACTCAAGGTCCGCAAGTCGGGCCTCGGGCTGCTGATGGCAGCGGGCACGGGCACGAACCGGCCGCTCGCGTTCGTCGAGGACACGGCGGTCGAACCCGCGCGGCTCGCCGAGTACACCGAACGCTTCGCGAAGGTGCTCGACCGGCACGAGCTGCGGGCCGGGTTCTACGGCCACTGCTCCGTGGGCTGCTTGCACATCCGCCCGTTCGTCGACCTGTCGCGGCCCGACGAGGTGCTGCGGATGCGCGCGGTGGCCGAGGAGATCCGCGACCTCGTCACGGAGTTCGGCGGCGTCAACTCCTCGGAGCACGGCGACGGGCTCGCCCGCAGCGAGTTCAACCGGTCGCTGTTCGGTGACGACCTCTACGAGGCGATGCGCCGTGTGAAGGGGATCTTCGACCCGGAGAACCGGCTCAACCCCGGCAAGATCGTCGACGCCCCGTCGATGACCGAGAACCTGCGCGACGCGGCGCTGACCCCGGCGCCCCTGCTGCGCACCGCGCTGGACTTCACGGTGGTGGCCGGCGGCTCGGGTGGCATGCGGGGCGCCGCCGACCGGTGCATGAACATCGGCGTGTGCCGCAAGAGCGACGCCGGCGTGATGTGCCCGTCGTACATGGCCACGCGCCGCGAGCACGACTCCACGCGCGGCCGGGCGAACGCCCTGGTCAAGGCGTTGTCGGAGCCGGACCCGCGAGTCGGGCTCACCGACCAAGGCCTGCACGACGCACTCGATCTGTGCCTGATGTGCAAGGCCTGCAAGAGCGAATGCCCGCTGTCGGTGGACATGGCCACGCTGAAGAGCGAGGCCCTGCACCAGGCGCACCAGGTGGAGGGCACGCCGCTGCGCTCCCGCGTCTTCGGCGCGATCCGACGGCTCAACCGGCTCGGCTCGGCCACCGCACCGCTGTCGAACCTGCCCGGCCGGGTCCCCGCGCTGCGCACGCTGATGGGTCGCACCCTCGGCATCGCGCCGCAGCGTCCCCTACCGGTGTTCGCCCGGCGAACCCTGCCGCGCTGGTTCCGGCGGCGACCTGCCGCAGCGCAGACGAACCGGGGCCCGCTCACCTTCCTCGCCGACTCGTTCACGAGCTTCACCGAGCCCGCGGTCGGGATGGCCGCGATCGAGCTGCTGGAACGCGCCGGCTGGGACGTGCGCCTCGAGGACTCCGGCTGCTGCGGACGCGCGGCATTCTCGAAGGGCCTGCTCGACCAGGCCAAACGTCAGGCGTCCGGTCTGGTCGATGCGCTCGGCGCGACGTCAGGGCCGATCGTGGGCGTGGAGCCGTCCTGCCTGCTGACGCTGAAGGACGAGCACCGCGCCCTGCTCGGCGACGACCCGCGCGTCGCAGACGTGGCGGGCCGCGCGCGGCTCGTCGACGAACTGCTGGTCGAAGCGATCGACAGCGGGGCCCTGAAGCTGCGGGAGGACGCCTGGCCCGCGGGGCAGCGCATCCTCTTCCACGGGCACTGCCACCAGAAGGCCGAGGTGGGCACCGCGGCCACGGTGGCGTTGCTGAAGCGGATCCCGGGGGCCGAGGTGGTCGAGCTCGACGCCGGGTGCTGCGGGATGGCGGGATCGTTCGGCTTCGAGGCCGAGCACTACGAGGTCTCGATGCAGGTCGGCGAGGACCGCCTGTTCCCAGCCGTGCGACGCGAACCCGACTCGACGGTGGTGGCGGCGACAGGCGTCTCGTGCCGCCAACAGATAGCCCACGGCACCACGCACAAAGCCCACCACCCGGTAGAACTCATCCGCGCAGCCCTAGCCCCCTGAGTTATGGAGCCGTAGAGCTGTCCGGGACGGCCTCCCGACAGCACTACGGCTCCACAGTCGTGATTCGGGTTCTAGGGGCGGGCCAGCACTGTCGTCAGGGCTCTGCGCAGGTCTGCCGCTGGGTCGTCTGCCAGCGCGGCCGCGCGCCAGGCCACGTGGGTGTCCGGGCGGACCAGCACGCAGCCGTCCTCGCCGACCTCGCGGGCCCGCGCCCAGTCGTCGTAGAGGTCGATGTACTCCCGGCCCGGTCCGATCACGTGCGCGACCACCTCGACGCCGAGCTCGGTGGCGACCTTCGCCGCCGCGTCGGCCCACTCCTCGCCCGCGATGCCGGTGAGCAGGCAGAACCGGCCCTTCCCGGCCAGGTCGTGGGTGGAGACCCGGCGCCCGTCGCGGCCCAGCCACGCGTGCGGCAACCGCGCGCCCGGCCAGGTGGTCGGGTGGTAGTACAGCTCGCGGTCGCGGGTGTACTCCGGCTCCGTGGTGCCGTCGGACGCCACCGCACCGGACACGTACCGCTGACCCAGCTCCACACCGTGCGCGTTGAACTCGTAGTTCTTGAGCTCAAGCGCTTCCCGCAGATCTGCCCGCTGCCGGGCCGCCTCCGGGGTGTTCGCCGCCCGCGCGTCGATGTGCCGGCGCATCAACTCCGGATCCGACTCCCCGGTCAGCCCGAGTGCGTCGAAGATCGGGCCGAACTCCTCGATGCTCTTGTTCGCCCGCAGCACGATCTGCTCGCCCACCGGCGCCCGCTCCACGTCGTAGCTGTCGAGCAGTGCTTCACCGGCGCTCCCGCGCAGCACGTAGGCGAGCTTCCACGCCAGGTTGTAGGCGTCCTGGATCGAGGTGTTCGAGCCCAGCCCGTTCGACGGCGGATGCCGGTGCACGGCATCCCCCATGCAGAACACCCGCCCCGCCCGGTACCGCGTGGCGTACATCTTGTTGTTGCCCCACAACGAGACCGAGCGGATCGTCACCGGGATCGAGTCGTCGCCGATCAGCTCGTGCGCGATCCGGGTGGCCATCTCGTCGTCGACCTCGGGCGGCGGCTGGGTGATGTCGTAGCCCCAGACGATCAGCCACTCGTTCCACGGCCGCACCATCCGCACGAGGCCCAGCCCGATGCCACCGACCTCCGCACCGGGCTGCAGCACCCAGTACAGGACGCTCGGCCGGTGCTCGACCAGGTGCGACAGGTCGGCGTGGAACACGATGTTCATCGAGCCGGCCACGTCCATCTGGCCCTCGAACGGCAGCCCCACGTCGGCGGCCACGGCGCTGCGCCCGCCGTCGGCGCCGATCACGTACTTGGCGCGGATGTCGTACTCGCTTCCGGTCACGCGATCCCGCACCGTCACGGTGACGCCCTCGTCGTCCTGCACGAGCCGCAGGTACTCGGTGTCGAACCGGATGCTGCTGCCGCGGGAAGCGGCGTGGCCGATCACGATCGGCTCGAGGAAGGTCTGTGGAATGTCGCAGTTCGGCGACGGGCTGGCCAGCGTGTAGTCGGCCTCCCGCGCCGGGTGCGTACCCCAGGTGCGGACCCGCCCGATCTCGTCCCCGGCGAGGCTGGTGCAGAACACCGTGTCGCCCATCAGGTCGTGCGGTGTTCCCTGCGCCAGTACATCGTCCTCGATGCCGAGATCCCGGAAGATCTCCATCGTGCGCTGGTTGGTGATGTGCGCCCGCGGCGTGTTGGCCGTCCAGCGGTACTTGGTGACGACCATGTGATCGACGCCCAGCGTGGCCAGGGCCAGCGCGGCCCCGCCACCCGCCGGGCCGCTGCCGATCACCAGGACATCGGTCTGCAGGGTCTCGCTCATGGCCTCGCCTCCAGGACGATGTCGAAGTTCAGGCTGGTCCAGGCGGTGTCGAGGACCCGCCCGTCGGGGGCAGCGCCTGCCGGGTGCTCGGCGAAGTCGACGACCAGGCTCTCCTTGACGCCGAACACCGCGTCGTGCTCGAGATAGGGGTCGCCCGCCGCGAAGACGTGCGTGATCAGGGTGCGGTGGCCGGGCGCGTCGACCTTGAAGTGCAGGTGTGCCGGACGCATCGGGCCGCGGCCGGTGGCGGCGAGCAGGTCGCCCACCGGGCCGTCGTCGGGGATCGGGTAGGGCGACGGGCGCACCGACCAGAACGCGTACTCCCCGTCCGCCCCCGAGCGCAGCCATCCGCGCCCGGCCGACCGGTCGCCGTCGTACTGCACGTCGTAGAAGCCGTCCTCGTCGGCTTCCCACACCTCGATCCGGGCCCCGGCTAGCGGCGACCCGTCCGTCGAGCGGACGCTGCCGGTCACCCGGCACGGGGTGCCCTTCGCGCCGCGGGCGATGTCGCCGCCGATCGGCACCTCAGGAGCGCCCTCCACGAAGAACGGCCCGAACACCGTCGACTCGGTGGCCCCCGGCGAGGCGGGGGCGTTGATCCCGACGGTGAGCATCGAGAGCCCGAGCACGTCGGAGAGCAGGATGAACTCCTGCCGCTTGTCATCGGTCGTGTGCCCGACGCGGGTCAGGAAGCCGATCCCCGCTTCCCACTCCTCCTGCGTCAGCCGGACATCCCGCGCGAACGCATGCAGGTGCCGCGTGAGGCTCTGCACGATCTCGCGGAGCCGCTCGTCCTTCGTCCCGGCGAAGCTGGCGACGACCTCATCGGTCACCGCCTCCTCCCGCTCCTGCTGGGTCACGTGTCCTCCCCACTCCACGCGGCGCGCACAAGCCGCCGCAGTGCCCCGCCACCGACCGGCACGGGGTTGTCCTCCGGTACCGCAGGCTCGGTGAGCGCCGCGACCTCGTCGATCTGCCCCTCACGCAAACCCAGCTCACGCAGGCCCCGAGGCACGCCCATCTCGTCAGCCAGCTCCCGCAGCTCACGAACGGGATCGCCGACGCCCAGCGCTCGCGCGACCCGCGCCATCGCATCGGGGGCGCCCGGTGCGTTGAACGCGAGCACGTGCGGCAGCACCACGGCATGAGTGCGCGCATGCGGCAGGTCGTAGGTGCCACCAAGCACATGACACAGCTTGTGGTGCAACCCCGAACCGGCGGCGGCGAACGCGCTGGCCGTCAGCCAGGCACCGCGCAGCAGCGCGACAGGATCGTCCTTGCGCAGGCCGACCACGATCGCGGCGATCCCGTCCTCGGCGATGGCGGCACTCACGGGATTGCGCCGCGGCGCCCAGAACGCCTCGACTCCGTGAGCCAGCGCGTTGAAACCACTCGCGACCGCCAACCCCCGCGGCAGCGACGCCGTCAGCTCCGGGTCGTAGACGACCACCCGGGGCAACACGACCGGATCGACCCCCGTGGTCTTGCGACCCTCCACCGTCAGACCCCAGACCGGCGTGACTTCCGAACCCGAATACGTCGTCGGCACAGCAACCACCGGGATCCGGGCCGTGAGCGCCACGGCCTTCGCAGCCCCGGTGGTCGACCCACCGCCCACGCTCAGCACGCCGTCGGCGTTCACGGCGGCGGCCGATGCCCGTGCGGCCTCGGCAGTGGCGAGCGGCACGTGCTCGCGCACCGCGGTGAACGTCGCAGCGATGCGATCGCGCAGCGGCGCGACGAGCGAGCGGACGCGCTCCGCGTCGCGATCCGAGGCCACGAGCAGCAGCCGGGTGGTGCCGAGCCGGCCGACCTCGTCGGCGAGCCGGGTGCGCGCCGCGCCGGTCCCGAAGACGATCCGCGCGGGGTGCGCCTCGTAGGTGAACTCCCGCACCGTGTGCCTCCCAGCCCCGCCTCGTTTCACACGTCACAGTGAGGCCAGATCTGCTATTCGTCCAATACCGGTTATGAAGGCCGGCCATACGATGAACCATGGACCTGCGACAGCTCCGGTACTTCCTCGCGGTCGCCGAGGAGCGCTCCGTCACGCGGGCCGCCACGCGGCTGCACCTCACCCAGCCGCCGCTGTCGGCCCAGCTCGCACGGCTGGAGCACGAGCTGGGTGTTGCGCTCTTCGTGCGCCACCGGCGGGGCGTCGATCTCACCGAGGCCGGCCGGCACCTCGTCGACCACGCCCGGCGTGTGCTGTCCGATGTGGATGCTGCGGCGGAGTCGGTGCGGCGCACCGGGCAAGGCCGAAGTGGACGGCTGGCGCTCGCGTTCGTGCCGGCAACGGCATGGTCCGTGCTGCCGCCGCTGCTGAGCCGATTCCATGCCGCCCGACCTGACGTGCAGTTGCGTTTCCTGGAGGGCCACACCGATGCCGTCGCCGAGCACGTACGTTCCCGCCGCGCGGATCTCGGCCTGGTGCACCTTCCACCCGGTGGAGCCGCGAGCGGCGTCGGGCCCGACCTCGACGTCGCGGTCGCGCGCCGGGAACCACTGGTCGCCGTGGTTCCGCGGGCCCGCGCAGATGCTCTCGGCGACCGCGTCGACCTGAGTGACCTCGCCGGCGAGCCGTTCTTCTGCCCGGGGCGGACCGTGTGGGGAGGGCTCGCGCCACACCTGCTGGGAGCGTGCCGGCTCTCGGGTTTCGAGCCCGCACTGAACGAGGTCGACCTCGTCCAGTCCGCGGTGGCGCTCGTCGGCGCGGGTCTCGGCGTCTCGGTGCTGCCGGCATCCGTGGAGCGCGTGTGCGGCCCGGACGCGGTGACGCGGCCGCTGACCCGGCCCGTCCCGGTGGTGGAGACGGGTCTGTTGCGCCGGCGCGCCGACGCCCCCAGCCCTCCGGCACAGCGTTTCCTGCGGCTGGCACTGGACACTCCGGAACCCGACGTCCTGGGCCCCGCCTTCGCCCGCACCCGCCGGCAATGAGATGCGCGGCGGTGCTCACCGCCTCACTCGGCGCGCCGTCCTCGCCAGCCACCCGGAACGCTTCTGTGGCAGCGGCATCTTCCGTCGCCACCTGCGCCCTTCCTTGCGCAGGCCCTTGCGGATGTCGCGCGATCGTGGGAGCAGCAGCCGGAACCCCACGCCGTAGAGGCGCACCGCGGCGAACCCCAGCAGCAGGCCGACCGGCAGGAGAAGGACCGAGAGGCACAGGACGAGCGCGACGACGAGAAGGACCGTCGCGACGAGCCAGAGCAGGACTCCCCCGAACACCCGGAGCACCCTCATCGCCACCGCCATGAACTCGGAGCCGCTCGCGTTGATTCGCGTAAGCGGAATAGCCGCTGGCCCCGCTGCCTAATCCAGTCATTTCGCCCGGTATCGACGGCGCTTTCGCTCCAAAGGTCCGCCCGAGAGTGCCGTTCATGTAGCAATCGGGCCGTGATCCACCTGTACCCGGCGGATGGCATGATCGCCCCGTCGTGGCCGTGGGTTCGCCCCGTGCCGGCAACCGGGATAGGAGCTAGTGGGGCGTGCTCGGACACCTCGTGCGGATCTCGGCGGCCGGCCTCGCGGCCCTGCTGCTCGTCGTCGGCCTCAGCGGCTGCACGATCACACCCGTTCTCCCCGACGCCCGGCCCGTCTCCACGGACCAGGCGCATGCCGAACTCTCGGCGCTGGTCGAGCGTGCGCCCGCGTCGATGCGCGGCTACTCCCGCGATCGGTTCCCGCATTGGTCGAGCCAGGGCAAGGGCTGCGACACCCGCGACCTCGTGTTGGAGCGCGACGGCACCGACGTCGTCGTCGACTCTGGGTGCAAGATCGTCAAGGGCACCTGGCACTCGCCGTACGACGACACGACCTGGACGGACCCGGCAGATGTCGACATCGACCACATCGTGCCGCTCGCCGAGGCGTGGCGCTCCGGCGCTGCGGATTGGGACGACGAACGACGCAAGGCATACGCCAACGACCTGGACGGCCCCGGACTGCTCACCGTCACCGACAACGTCAACCAGGCCAAGGGTGACCAGCCGCCGAACCTGTGGAAGCCCGAGCTCACCGAGTACTGGTGCACCTACGCAGAACTCTGGATCGAGACCAAGTCGAAATGGGATCTTTCGGTAACCTCCGCCGAACGCTCCGCGCTCCTCGACATGCTGAACAGGTGCTGACGATGTCCACTGAGCACAGTTCCCTCATCACCGCACCACCAGGCGGTGTCTGGACCGACGACGTCGGCGTGATCACCGGAGCCCTGGAGCTACGCACCACCTGCGCCGACGACGGCGAGGTCCAGGTCAGCGTCCGGTACGAAGAGGCCGACGAGTGGTACACGGTGCGCGGCGGCAAGGCCGAGCTGCACGACCCGGCCGACGCCGAGGTCCTGCACTCCGTCCTGGCCGCCGTGCTCGACCGTCCCGAGGGCTGACCTCTCTGTTGACACCCGAGGTCCACCCCTCGCACTGTGTGCGCCAACAGTGCCCACACGAACGGGGGACAGCGGGTGGACGCGGAGAGAACGCCGGCCGTAGCTGCTGCCGAGGTGCAGTCCGAGCCGGAGCAGCTGCGGCGGGTGGCACTCGCCAGCGCGGTCGGCACGACGATCGAGTGGTACGACTACTTCATCTACTCCACGGCCGCAGCGCTGGTCTTCGGCTCGCAGTTCTTCTCGACGCTGTCGCCCGCCTCGGCCACGCTGGCCTCGTTCGCCACGCTGGGCGTCGGCTTCCTCGCCCGTCCGGTCGGCGGGATCCTGTGGGGCCACTTCGGCGACCGGATCGGCCGCAAGGCGATGCTCGTCGCGTCGCTGGTGCTCATGGGTGTGGCCACGGTCGGGGTCGGGCTGCTCCCGACCTTCGACCAGATCGGCGTGGCCGCGCCGATCCTGCTCGTGTTCCTGCGTCTGCTGCAGGGCCTCAGCGCTGGAGGTGAATGGGGCGGCGCCGCACTCATGGCGGTCGAGCACGCTCCGGAGGGGCACCGCGGCAAGTACGGGTCCTATTCACAGGTCGGAGTACCAGCCGGGCTGATCCTCGCCCAGCTGGTGTTCGTCGTCATCGACGCGACCATGAACGACGAGCAGTTCGCGAGCTGGGGCTGGCGGTTGCCGTTCCTGTTCAGCATCGTGCTCGTCGGCGTCGGCCTCTTCATCCGCCTGCGCATCGAGGAGAGCCCGGTGTTCCGGGCGCTCAAGGCCGAGCAGGTGCGCGCCCGGCTGCCCATGATCGATGTCCTGCGCGAGCGGCCGCGGGAACTGGTGATCGCGTCGGTCAGCTTCATCGCCAACACGGCCATCGGCTATGTCTTCCTGGCCTACCTGCTCTCCTACGGCACGTCGGTGCTCCGCGTGAGCCGCACGACGATGCTGGTGGTGGTGATCGTCGGCAGCATCTCGTGGCTGGTGAGCATCGTGGTGTCGGCGATCTGGTCCGACCGGGTGGGCCGCAAGCCGGTCTACCTCGTGGGATCGGTGCTGCTGGTGGTGTGGCCGGTGCCGTTCTTCCTGCTGGTCGACACCCGTTCGACCGCCCTGATGATCATCGCCGTGATCGTGCTGACGATCGGGCTCGGCGCGTCCTACGGACCGCAGTCGGCCCTGTTCGCCGAGATGTTCGAGCCCCGGTACCGCTACAGCGGAGCCTCGTTCTCCTACGCCGTGGGTGCGGTGCTCGGCGGTGGCTTCGCACCGCTGGTCGCCGTCGCGCTCCAGACCTCCACCGGCACGTCGCTGTCGGTGTCGGCCTACATGGTGGGCACTGCCCTGATCAGCCTCGTCGCCGTGCTGGCCATCCGCGAGACCTGGCGCGTGGCGCGGTAGCGGCCGGGCTAGAGCGGATCGGTGGAGCGGCCGAAGTAGGTCGAGTCGCGCTGGGCCGGCACCGGGATCTCGTGGAAACCCATCCGGCCGTAGAACGCTCCCGCCCGGGTGTTGGTGCTGGCCATGCCCAGGTGCACGGCTGTGATCCCGGCCCGGGCCAGTGCTGCGAGGAAGGCGGTCATCAGTGCCCGCCCGTTGCCTGCGCCCTGGTACGCGGGCAACAGGTCGATGTGGAGGTGGGCCGGGTACGCCGCCACCTCGGGCACGAGAATTCGCTCGGGCTGGTGCAGGAGAGCGATCATCCCCTCGGCGCGCGTCGCCGGACGGCCGGTCGGCGGCGGGTAGCGCCGGCTCAGCGCGGGCAGCCACTCCCGCCGGAGCCACGTGACGTACGCCGGTGTGTCCGACGTCCCGAGCACGTAACCGACGGCCTGCCCGCCGTCGTCGACGACGAACGCGAACTGCGGCTCGTACTCGACGTAGGGCAGGGCGAAGATGTTCGCCAGCAGCTCGGGATCGGGGTACAGCGCGCGGGCGTCCTCGCCGGCATCCCCGGTGCGGACGCAGATGTCGACCAGCGCGCTGCGGTCCGCCGGCCGGTAGGGGCGGACTACGGGCATGTGCTCACCGTAACCGCTCGCGTCACTCCACCTCGTCGTCGGCAGGGTTTCCTCTGCCCAGCAGCGCGAGCGCGTCGAGCGCGGCGGCCAGCACCGGCACGGGTGGGGCCGCGAGTGCGAGGCGCACGGCGCTCGGCGCATGGGCAGCGCCCACCGCGAAGGCCGCCGCCGGGGTCACCGCGATGCCACGCCGGGCCGCCGCGGCCACGAACGTCTCCGCCCGCCACGGCGCGGGGAGCTCCCACCAGCAGTGGTAGGAGGAGGGGTCCGTGCGCAGCACGAACCCCGCGAGCCGCTCGGCGACCAGCGCCTGCCGGGCGGCGGCATCGGCGCGCTTGGCCGTCTCGATCGCAGCCACCACCCCGTCGGCCATGAAGCGGGTGGCAGCTTCCAGTGCGAACGCCTGGGGCGTCCATCCGCCGGACCGCAGTGCGACGGCGATCCGCTCGTGCACGGCAGCGGGCGGCACCACGAACCCGAGGGTGAGACCGGGTGCGACGCGCTTGGACAGGCTGTCGACGAGAACGGTCCGCTCCGGCGCGAACGCCGCCAGCGGGGCCGGGGCGTCCCGCAGGAACGCGTAGATCGTGTCCTCCACGGCCATCAGATCGCGCTCGGCGAGCACCTCTGCGAGCGCAGCGCGGCGAGCGGGCGTCATCGTCGTGCCGAGCGGGTTGTGCAGCGTGGGCTGGAGGTAGACGGCGTCGAGCCGCCCGGCGGCACGCACGGCGTCGGGCAGCAGGCCGCCGTCGTCCGTCGGGATCGGGACGAGCTGTATCCCGAGCCGAGCCGCGATGCCCCGCACCACCGGGTACGTCAGCGCCTCGACGCCCAGCCGCCCGCCCAGTGGCACCAGCGCGGAGACGGCCGCGGCGATCGCCTGCCTGCCGTTGCCTGCGAACAGCACGCCGTCCGGCTCCGGGGTCCAACCCGTCCGCGCCAGGAGAGCGGCTGCCGCCCCGCGGGCCGCGGGCGTGCCGGTCACCGTGGTAGCCGTGAGGGAGGCGCCGAGCACGCCGGGTCGGAGCAATCCCTCGATGATCGGTGCAAGCATCTCCCCCTGCTGCGGGAGCACGGGGATGTTCATCTCCAGGTCGACCCGCCCTGCGGCGGCGGGCTCGGCCAGTGCGAGACCGGGCGCGGGAGGGGCTGCGCGCACGAAGGTGCCGCGGCCGACCTCGCCCGTCACCAAGCCGCGGTGCACCAACTCGGTGTACACACGGGCGGCTGTGGACACCGCGATGCCTCGGTCGCGGGCGAACCGCCGCTGGGTGGGCAGCCGGTCGCCGGGTCGCAGCCGGCCCGCCCGGATGTCGGCGGCGACGGAGTCGGCGAGCGTGAGGTATCTGTCCACCAACATTGCTCCGAGGCTATTGACAGTATTGAACGCCGATATTGCACCGGGCAGACTGCGAGCGTCAACGAGAGGAGCGACGATGCGCACCATCGGCCTGGACCGCGTGACCCTCGCCTACGACGACGCAGGTCCCGAGCGCGGCACTCCGCTGCTGCTCGTACACGGGCACCCCTTCGACCGGACGATGTGGCGCCCGCAGCTGGAGCGGTTCGCGGCCGAGCGCCGCGTGATCGTCCCCGACCTGCGGGGCTACGGGGCGAGCCCAGGAGCCGTGCATGGTTGGGCGGACTTCGCCGACGACCTCGTCGGCCTCCTCGACGGGCTGCGCGTGCCGCGTGCCGTCCTGGCGGGCCTCTCGATGGGCGGCCAAATCGTGCTGGAACTGCAGCGCAGGCACCCCGGCCGGGTCGCCGGGCTCCTGCTGGCCGACACCACGGCTGCCGGCGAGGCGGACCGCGACCAGCGCCTGAGCATGGCCGGCAGGCTGCTCGACGAGGGCATGGATCCGTACGCGGTGGAGGTGCTCTACCGGATGGTCAGCCCGCACGCGTCCGGCGCTGTCGCCGACCACGTGCTCGCCATGATGCGGGCCACCGACCCGGTCGGCGCGGCGGCGGCACAGCGCGCCCGGGCCGATCGACCCGACCATCTCCCGCGGCTCGGGTCGGTGGCCGTACCGACCGTGGTGGTCGTCGGGGCCGAGGACGAGTTCACACCCCCTGCCGACGCGCGCGCGATCGCGGAGCGCGTGCCGGGCGCCGAGCTGTTGGTCATCGAGGGAGCGGCCCACCTCCCCAATCTCGAGCGGCCCGACGCGTTCAACGGCGCATTAGGCCGTCTGCTCGAGCGCGTGGACCATTCGGACGACCGATCGGCGATCGCCGGCGACTGATCACCGGCGGAATGATCGAAAACGCCACGCGGCCCGAACCCTGCCCCCTAGCCTCTGACCTGCTCCAACCCCGGCTGCGGAGGTCATGCTGATGCAGGTTCCACGGTGGATGCTGCTCGTCGTCGCGGTGGTCGTGTGGGCGGTTCCCATACTCGGTGCCGACAGCGCCGACGCCGCGCGCTCCGACGCCGTCGCCCCTGCCGCTGATCCCCGCAAGGACGCCACGTCCGACTCGGCGAAGCGCGAGGCCTCGCGTGACTCCGACGGGGAGGAGTCATCTCCGAAGGCGGAGGCAGCGGAGCAGGAGGCGGCGCCCGACGAGAAGGCCGAGGACGCCACGCCGGCCGACGACTCCGGGAAGCGGCTTGCAGCGGTGGGCGCCGACCTGCTGGCGGTGGTCAAGGGCCGGGGCGCCACGACGAGCGTCACGGACACGTCCGAGCTCGAACGGGCACTGGCCGCAGCCCGGCCCGGCGACACGATCCGGATGGCCGCCGGCACCTACGAGCCGGTCGTCATCAGCCGCTCCGGCACCGCGTCCGCGCCCATCACGCTCACCGGCCCCAAGGGTGCCGTGATCACCGGGAGCGGCAAGGGCTACACCGTGCACCTCGACGGCGCGAGCCACTGGCAGCTCGTCGGCTTCGCCGTGTCCGGCGGCGGCAAGGGGATCATGACCGACGGCAGCAACGGCCTCCTGCTGGACTCGCTCACCGTGAGCGACACCGGTGACGAGGCGGTGCACTTCCGCGGCGGGTCCAGCAACAACACCATCCAGCGCTCGACGATCCGCAACACCGGGCTGAACCAGCCCCAGTTCGGCGAGGGCGTCTACGTCGGCAGTGCGAAGAGCAACTGGAAGAAGTACAGCGGCGGGCAGCCCGACCTGTCGATGAACAACCGCGTCGTGGGCAACACCTTCCAGCGGATCACCGCCGAGAACGTGGACGTCAAGGAGGAGACCGGCGGCACGCTGATCACCGGCAACCGGTTCGACGGGTCGGCGATCAGCGGCGAGAACTTCGCCGACTCGGTGGTCGACGTGAAGGGCTACGACAGCACCGTCACCGGCAACGTCACCACGGGCAACGCCCCGGCGCTGAAGAACATCATCGAGACGCACGTGATCACCGAGCCGGAGACCTCGGGCTGCGGCAACCGCATCGAGAACAACCGCGTCGAGGGCTTCCGGCCGGCGGGTGAGCTGGTGGCGGTCGACAAGAAGTGCGAGTGATGCGTCCTGCCGTCCGCCCAGGACGTCCTCTGTCTCAGCCGCGGGCCAGCACCGCGCACAGCACCTGGTGCAGCTCCGCCGCCGGATCCTCCGCGAGGCCTGCCGAGCGCCACGCGACGTAGGCATCGGGCCGGACGAGCACGCACCCGTCCTCCTCCACCTCTCGCACCCGCGCCCAGTCGTCGTACAGATCGATGTACTCCCGGCCGGGCCCGATCACGTGCGCGGCGATCTCCACACCGAGCTCCTCGGACGCCTTCGCGGCCGCACCGGCCCACTCCTCGCCCGCGATGCCGGTGAGCAGGCAGAACCGGCCCTTGCCGGCGAGATCGAGAGTGGAGACGCGGCGCCCGTCGCGCCCGAGCCAGACGTGGGGCAGACGCGCCCCCGGCCAGGTGGTGGGGTGGTAATGGAGCTCGGGGTCGCGCGTGTACTCCGGCTCCGGGGTGCCGTCCTGCACCACGGCCGCCGAGGCGTACCGCTGCCCCATCTCCACGCCGTGGGTGTTGAACTCGTAGTTCTTGAGCTCCAGCGCCGCGCGCAGCTTCGTGCGCTGGACCGCGGCCTCCGGAGTGTTGGCCCCGCGCGCCGCGATGTGCCGGCGCATCACCTCCGGGTCGCTCTCGCCGATCAGCCCGAGTGCGTCGAAGATCGGGCCGAACTCCTCGATGCTCTTGTTCGCCCGCAGCACGATCTGCTTTCCCACCGGCACCCGCTCGGCGTCGTAGCTGTCGAGCAGCGCCTCACCGGCGCTCCCGCGCAGCACGTAGGCGAGCTTCCACGCCAGGTTGTAGGCGTCGTGGATCGAGGTGTTCGAGCCCAGCCCGTTCGACGGCGGATGCCGGTGCACCGCATCGCCCATGCAGAACACCCGCCCGGCCCGATAGCGGGTGGCGTACATCTTGTTGTTGCCCCACAGGGACGTCGAGCGGATCGTCACCGGGATCGAGTCGTCGCCCACCAGCTCATGAACGATCTTGATCGCCATCTCGTCGTCGACCTCAGGCGGCGGCTGGGTGATGTCGTAACCCCAGACGATCAGCCACTCGTTCCACGGCCGGACCATGCGGATGACACCCATGCCGATGCCACCGACCTCCGCGCCGGGCTGCAGCACCCAGTACAGGACGCTGGGCCGGTGGGCCACGTACTGCGAGAGGTCGGCGTGGAACACGATGTTCATCGAGCCGGCGAGGTCCATCCTGCCCTCGAACGGGAGCCCGACATCGGCGGCCACGGCGCTGCGTCCGCCGTCGGCGCCGATCACGTACTTCGCGCGGATGTCGTACTCGTGACCGCTGAGCCGGTCCCTCACCGTGACGGTGGCCCCGTCGGCGTCCTGCACGAGACCGACGAACTCGGTATCGAATCGGACCCGGCTTCCCCTCGATGCGGCGTGACCGATGACGATCGGCTCGAGGTAGGTCTGCGGGATGTCGCAGTTGGGTGAGGGGCTCGCCAGCCTGTAGTCGGACTCGCGTGCCGGGCTCGTGTACCAGGTGCGGACCCGTCCGATCTCGTCGCCCGCGAGGCTGGTGCAGAACACCGTGTCCCCGAGCAGTTCGTGTGCGGTGCTCTGGGCAAGCACGTCGTCCTCGATGCCGAGATCGCGGAAGATCTCCATCGTGCGCTGGTTGGTGATGTGCGCCCGCGGCGTGTTGGCCGTCCAGCGGTACTTGGTGATCACCGTGTGATCGACGCCCAGCGTGGCCAGGGCGAGTGCCGCCCCGCCACCCGCCGGGCCGCTGCCGATCACCAGCACGTCCGTCTGAAGATCCGCGGTCACGAGAGCGACCCCAGCGCGATGTCGAGCCTGTTCTCCACTGCCATTCCCCTTGTCAGTGCCGTTCCCCGTCGCTGCCGTTCCCCGTCGCTGCCGATCTCAGTTCCACTCGCCTCCCCACGCGGCGCGCACCAATCGCCGCAACGCGCCGGCGTCGGCAGGCACGGGGTTGTCCTCCGGTACCACGGGCTCGGTGAACGCCGCGACCTCGTCGATCTGCTCCTCATTCAAACCCAGCTCACGCAGCCCGCGGGGCACGCCCATCTCGTCAGCCAGCTCCCGCAACCCACGAACCGGATCATCGACACCCAACGCCCGCGCGACCCGCGCCACCGCATCGGGAGCCCCGGGCGCGTTGAACGCCAAAACATGCGGCAACACCACGGCGTGAGTGCGCGCATGCGGCAGGTCATACGTGCCGCCCAGCACGTGACACAGCTTGTGATGCAACCCCGAACCAGCAGCGGCAAAAGCGCTCGCCGTCAACCACGCATCACGCAGCAGCGAAACAGGATCATCCTTCCGCAGACCAGCCACAATGGCAGCGATCCCGTCCTCGGCGACCGCCGTGCTCACCGGGTTGCGCCCGCTCGCCCAGAACGCCTCGACCCCGTGCGCCAGCGCATTGAAGCCACTCGCGACGGCCAACTCCCGCGGCAGCGACGCCGTCAACTCCGGGTCGTACACGACCACCCGAGGCAACACGACCGGATCCACGCCCGTGGTCTTGCGACCATCCACCGTCAGACCCCACACCGGCGTGACCTCCGAACCCGAATACGTCGTCGGCACGGCAACCACCGGAATCCGAGCCGTGAGCGCGACAGCCTTTGCAGCCCCGGTGGTCGACCCACCACCGATGCACAGCACGACGTCCGCATCGACCTCGGCCGCGGCGGCGCGGGCGGCCTCGGCCGTGGCCAGCGGCACGTGCTCGCGCACCGCGGTGAACACTGCGGCCACCCGCTCGGCGACAGGGGCGACGAGCTCCCGCACCCGGGCCGTGTCGCGATCCGAGGCCACGAGCAGCACCCGCCGGGCCCCCAACCGCTCGATCTCGGGCGCGAGCCGGGTGCGCGCCGCCCCGGAGCCGAACACGATTCGTGCAGGAAGTGCGTTGTAGGTGAATTCTCGCATTGTCGCTCCCCCACGGCACGAGTTGCTTTCACCATGCGTGATGGCCGGCCATCCGTCCAATACAGGTTCGGATGGCCGGCCATAGATGGGGCATAAATCTGCAGAAACTGCGGTGTGCGGGGTGGGAATCGTCCGGATCGGCGCGGGCTACGGCGTGGCGCGCCGGATCGCGAGCCAGCCTCCGCCACCGAGCACGAGCGCGATCACCAGCGGGTAGACCACCAGCAGGGAAAAGATCGACTGATCGGTGAAGAACGAGCCGACCGCAGGCCACCAGCGCTGCCAGGTGACGACGATCGCGGCACCGGCCAGCACCAACACCGTGCCGACGGTCAGCGCGTAGACGCCGGGCTGACCCCATCGCTTGAAGACCACGCCGATGAACACGCCGATCGCGGAGAGCGCAACGAACGGAACGGTGTACACGAGCCATTGCGCAAGCAGGTTGTCCTGAATCAGGAACGGGATGGCGAAGAACTTGAGGTTGGTCCCCCACCCACCGGTCGCCGTCTCGATGAGCCCCATGACCAGCAGAAGCAGACCGAAGAGCACCGACTGTGCCCCGACCACGAGTCCCGTGCCTGCATAGAAGGCGCGCCGGGTGACGCTGAGGCCGAGGGCGAAAGGAAAGACTTGCGTCATCGTCTGGAGGTGCGCCATGAGCATGACCATGTAGATCGACAGCACTGCCCCCGTGGTGCGGCCTTCCGGTGGTGTCACGTCCCCGATGGCCGCGAAGAGCCCCACGTTGAGCACCAACACCAAGAAGAGCAGCAGCGGCGGAAAGGCGAAGATCCAGAACCAGTTGACCGTCTGGATGCGTGCGACGTCGAACACCCGCTTCATCGGGCACCCCCTTCTCCGGTGCCGGCACCCACCGGCTGCCCGTTGCGCGGAACGTTCTGCTGCGTCGTGCGGACCACGAGCTGCTGCAGCGACACCGGCTCGAAGTCGAGGCCGCCCACGCTCGGACGGTCGGGAATGCCGGAGACCGTGGCGCGCAGGAAGCCGGCCACCTCCTCGCGGTGGAGCACGGTGCGCCCGGCGACGAACGACTCGACGGATGCTCGTGGCCCGGTGACGGTGACCGCGCGGGAACGCAGCGTCTCGGCGTCCTCGTCGATGAGAATCCGTCCCTTGTCGATCAGGACGACGTGCTCGATCAGATCGCTGACCTCGTCGATCAGGTGCGTGGACAGCACGACGGTGCGAGGGTGCTCGGCGTAGTCGGCGAGCAGCCGGTCGTAGAACATCTGCCGCGCCACGGCGTCGAGGCCGAGGTAGGGCTCGTCGAAGAACGTCAGCGGAGCCCGCGAGGCCAGCCCGATGATCACTCCGACGGCCGACAGCATCCCCCGCGAGAGCTTCTTGATCGTACGGTTGCCCGGCAGGGCGAAGTCGGCCATCAGCTCCGCGGCGAATGCGGCGTCCCAGTTCGGGAAGAGCAGCTCCGCGGCGCGAATGGCGTGCTTGACGCGGAAGGTGTCCGGATACTTCTGGCTCTCCTTGATGAAACACACACGGTTCAGCACCGCGGCGTTCTCGTAGGGATGCTGTCCGAAGACCTCCACCGTGCCGCTGGTCTCGAAAGCCTGGCCCGTGAGGATCTGCATCACCGTGGTCTTGCCGGCTCCGTTGCGCCCGAGCAGGCCGTGAATCTGATTCTCGGCCAGCTCGACACTCACCCCGTCCAGCGCGGTGACCTGGCCGTACCGCTTGGTGACGCCATTCATGCTGATGACGCTCATCGCTCGCCCTCGCTGCGCTCGGCCGGCCCATCAGGAGACGTCACCGTGCGCGGGCGCTGTGACACTGATTCGCTCGGAAGCTCGCTCATCCCTGGTCCCCCCAGACATCGATCATCTTCTTGATCTGCTCGGCGTCGATGCCGAGCTTGCGGGCCTCCACCAGCAGCGGGGCCAGGTATTGGCGCGCGAAGTCCTCGCGGCGGCGCTCCAGCAACTGCGTCCGGGCCCCGGTCGCGACGAACATTCCGATTCCTCGTCTCTTGTAGAGCAGCCCGTCCGCCACCAGCTGGTTGACGCCCTTCGCTGCCGTGGCCGGGTTGATCCGGTGGAAGGCCGCCAGATCGTTGGTCGAAGGCACCTGTGCTTCCTCGGCCAGTGATCCGTCGACGATCAGGCTCTCGATCTGCTCGGCGATCTGCGCGAACAGCGGCCGCCCGTCGTCCTTCACGCCGACCACCGACCTCGTCGGTCCGTCGGTTCATTACTCATGTAGCTAACCATGACGGTAACGGGACGCCTTGTCAATCGACAACATGGGAGATCAGCGGCGCGGCCGGACCGGCAGCCGCCGCAGGCCGTGACGGCTAGGAGCGTCCGTCCCGCCGCACACCGACCACCGAGCAGCCGGCGGCGAGCGCTGCGGCGAGCAGGGCGTCGCCATGGCGGGCGGGCACCCGCACGACGAGCCGGCCCGGCCCGGTGCGGAAGTCGTCCACCGGCGGGAGGCGGCGCAGGACGTCGGCCGTGCCGTCGGGACAGAGCAGCTCCACCACCGTGTGCCCGATCGCATGCGCGCCGCTCTCGCCCGTGGCAGGGCTCAGCACGCCGTCGGCGAGACGCAGCACCGTGGCCGCGGGCAGCGCGCCGGCACGTCCTGTGTGGTCGGCGAGGAGCATTCCGGCCCCGCGGGCGAGCTCGGCGCCGAGCCGGGCGTCGAGCGCGGCGGCCGCCGACGTGTCCAGGTTGGACCACGGTTCGTCGAGCACCAGAAGCTCTGCACGGCAGGTCAGGGCTTGGGTGAGGCCCACCTTCTGCGCATTGCCCGTCGAGAGCCGTGCGACCGGATCGTCCAGGTCACCGGTGAAGCGAAGGGCGTCGAGCAATGCGCCGGCGCCACGTGCGGCGTCCGCGGCGCGAACACCGTGCAGCGCCGCCATGTGGCGTAGGTACGCCCGGACGGGCATCCGCGGGGATGCCGGGAACGCGCCGGGCAGGAACCCGACGACCTTCGGCCGGCCCGAGACCGTTCCCGCCGTCGGGGCGGCGCACCCGGCGACGATCCGCAGGAGCGTGGACTTGCCGGTGCCGTTGCCGCCGACGACTGCCACGGGGCGCCCCGGCGTCAACTCGAGGTCGACGCCGGCGAGCACCTCGAGCCTGCCGCGGTAGCGCTTGCGGACACCGGCAAGACGGATCATGTGCGTTCAGATGTCCGCACGCCGCTCCACGAACGTCTGTGCCACCTTGGTGAGCTTCATGTTCAGCGACTGCGAGGCCGAGCGCAGCAGGTCGAACGCCTCGTCGGCGGAGATCTTGCGGCGCTCCATGAGGATGCCCTTGGCCTGGCCGATGATGTCGCGCGTGTTCAGGGCCTCACGCAGCTGCGCGGCCTCCAGGTCGGCGGCCGTGCACGCCATGGTGGCCGCGAGCGCCGTGGACGCGTGCGCCGCCAGCACGAGCGCGATCTCCCGGTCCTGCTCGTCGAGGCCACCGACCTCGTGCGAGTAGATGTTCAGCGCGCCCATCCGCGGAGCGTCGCCGCCGTGGGGGAACATGCCCACCGCGAGGATGCTGCCCACACCCATGCCGACGGCGGCGCGCCCGAACCGGGGAAACTCGGGGCAGTTGCCGAGGTCGGAGCAGTAGGTCATCCCGAGCCCGGCCATGCGGGTGGCCTCCACACACGGACCCTCGTCGAGGCGGTACTGCACCTCGTCGAGCTCGGTGGCCAGCGGATCGGTCTCGACGGGCGTGTGGAAGCCGCCCGGCGCCCGCAGCGTGACGCTGACGAGGTCGGCACCCTGCACCGCGGATCGAGCGGCCTCCACGACTCGCTGCAGCACACCGTGCACCGACGCCTCACCCACGAGCTTCGCGGCGAGATCCACGAACTCCCGCGCGAGCGGGCCCGCATCTGCGAGGGCCGCGGAGCCGTCCGAACCGCCGGCGGCGAACCGCTTCCGGTCCTCGGCCCACTCCTGCTCCGTCGTCACGTCCACCTCGATCATCCGGCCGACTACCGGCCCGAAACGGCAACCGGCGCGGAAGCTTGACCCAGAGCGCGGTGGCAGGGCAAGCCGGGGGGCAGAGTGGCCGACATTCGGACGCACCTGCGCCGCCGAACGGCCGAACATGCTGGTCAGGAAACGAGGGCGCGGGCGCGAATCCGACGCACCACGAGGATCACCAACCCGACGACGAGGAGGCCGAGCACCACGTAGCCGACCGGCCCGAGCCAGCCCTCCACGTGGTCCCAGTTCTCGCCGAGCACCCACCCGAGCCCGATGAACACCGCGTTCCACACCCCGCTGCCGATGGCCGTGAGCAGCACGAACCTGCCCAGCGGCATACCGGAGACGCCCGCGGGGATCGACACGATGCTGCGCACGAGTGGGACACACCGGGCGAGCAGCACCACCTTGCCCCCGTGTCGCTCGAACAGCTGGTGCCCCCGCTCGATGTCCTTCTGGCTCGCGAGCACGAACCAGCGACGGTCGGCCAAGCGGTGGAGACGGTCGTAACCGAGCCAGGCGCCGAGGCCGTAGAGCACCAGCGCCCCCAGCACCGAACCGGCGGTCGCCGCAGGCCACACGGTGAGGACGCTCAGCGCTCCGGTGCGCGCGCGGAACCCCGCCAGGGGAAGGATGACCTCGGACGGGATCGGTGGAATCAGGTTCTCGAGCAGGATGAGGAGCCCCACACCGACTGCTCCGAGACGGTCGACGATCCCGAACACCCAGTCGGCCACATGTCCATGATGCCCGATAGATCCCGCTTCAACCGCCCGTACGAGGTGCGTCCACCCGGCCGTGCCACACCGAGCGGATCTCGTCGAGAGCGCCATACTTCTGCGCGTGAACGTGCGGACAGTCGGTGTCGAGGAGGAGTTCCTGCTGGTCGACGCGGAGACCGGTCGGCCGCGAGCGGTCGGCAACGTGGCGCTCGCCGTCACCGACTCCGACGAGGACGAGCTGACCGGAGAGCTGCACCGCGAGCAGCTGGAGACCGGCACGAAGCCCTGCCACACCCTCGACCAGCTGGGGGCGGAGCTGCGCTCGGCACGGTCGACCGCTGCGAGCGCGGCAGGTGACGTCGGGGTGGCTCTCGCCGCGCTGGCCACATCCCCGCTCCCGGTGGAACCGACCGTCTCCCCGTCGCGCCGCTACGAGGAGATGGCCCGCCGCTTCGGACGTACGGCCTACGAGCAGCTCACCTGCGGGTGCCACGTCCATGTGGCGATCGAGTCCGCGGAGGAGGGCGTCGCCGTCCTGGACCGGATCCGGCCCTGGCTGGCCCCGCTCATCGCGGTGAGCGCGAACTCCCCGTTCTGGCTCGGCGAGGACTCCGGCTACGCCAGCTACCGCAGCCAGGTCTGGGGGCGGTGGCCGTCCGCGGGCCCGTACGGGCCGTTCGGCTCCGTCGCCGCCTACCGGCGGTTCGTCGACTCGGTGCTCGCCACCGGGACGGTGCTGGACGAGGGGATGCTCTACCTCGACGCCCGCCTGTCGCGGCAGCACCCGACGGTCGAGATACGCGTGGCCGACGTGTGCCGGGAACCCGACGACGCCGTGCTGGTCGCGGCGCTCACGCGCGCGCTCGTCCAGACCGCGATACAAGCCTGGCGAGCGGGCGAGGAGCCCGACCCGGTGCGCACCGAGGTGCTCCGGCTCGCCGCGTGGCGCGCCGGTCGCTCCGGGATGGAGGGCGACCTGCTCGATCCGGGAACCTGGCGCCCCGCTCCTGCCGAAGACGTGGTCGGACGGCTGATCGAGCACGTGCGACCGGCGCTGGAGGAAGCAGGCGACCACGACACGGTTCACGAGCTGCTGAAAGGCCTGCTGGAGCGCGGCACAGGCGCAAGCAGGCAACGCAAGGTATGGGAGCGCACCGGCGATCTCGCCGCCGTCGTATCGGATGCGACGAGCGGCACTCTGCCCCATTAGGTTCGGGCGAGAGTGCCGCTCGTTCGACGCGTCAGGCGGCGTCGGCCGTCCGCTTGCGGAGGCTCTCCGGCACCTGGAAGCGCTCGCCGTACTTGCGTGCGAACTCATCAGCCCGCGCGACGAATCCGGCCACGCCGCCCGGGTAGCCCTCGACGTACTGCGCGACCCCGCCCGTCCAGGCAGGGAAACCGATGCCGAAGATCGAGCCGATGTTGGCGTCGGGCACCGAGGTGAGCACGCCCTCGTCGAGACACTTCTGCGTCTCGATCGCCTCGACGAAGAGCATCCGCTCGGCGAGCTCGTGCAGGTCGACGTCGTGGTTCGTCGCCCCGAGCTCGGTACGCAGGCCCGGCCACAGCCGCACCCGCTTGCCCTCGGCGTACTCGTAGAAGCCCGCACCCGAGCTCTTGCCCTTGCGGTCGAAATCCCCGACCAGCCGGTCGATCACGGCCTCGGCCGGGTGCCCCTTCCACGTGCCGCCCGCCGCCTCGAACGCCGCGCGCGACTCGTTGCGGATCTTCTGCGGCAGCGTGAGCGTCAGCTCGTCCATCAGCTGCAGCACCGGGGCCGGGTAGCCGGCCTGCGCCGACGCCTGCTCGATCGTCTGCGGGTCGATGCCCTCGCCGAGCATCGCGACGCCCTCGTTGAGGAAGGTGCCGATCACGCGGCTGGTGAAGAAGCCGCGGCTGTCGTTGACGACGATCGGGGTCTTCTTCAGCCCGATCGTCACGTCGAACGCCTTGGCGAGGGTGGCGTCGGACGTGCGCTCGCCGCGGATGATCTCGACGAGCGGCATCTTGTCCACCGGGGAGAAGAAGTGCAGCCCGATGAAGTCACCCGGGCGGTCGACACCAGCGGCGAGCTCGGTGATCGGCAGCGTCGAGGTGTTGGAGCACAGCAGCGCGTCGGGCTCGATGTACTTGGCGGCCTCGCGGAAGACCTCCTGCTTGAGCTGCACCGACTCGAACACCGCCTCGATCACGATGTCGCAGCCCGCGAGGTCGTTGTAGTCACCGGTCGGGGTGATGCGCTGCAGCAGCGCCTCACCCTTCTCCAGGGTGGTCTTCCCGCGCTTGACGCCCTTGGCGACGAGGCCCTCGGAGTAGGTCTTGCCCTTCTCCGCCGCCTCCAGCGAGACGTCCTTGAGCACGACCTCCCAGCCCGAGAGCGCGCAGGAGTACGCGATGCCCGCGCCCATCATCCCGGCGCCGAGCACCGCGACCTTGCGCGGCTGCCACTTGTCGTAGCCCTCGGGACGGGACTTCCCGCCGTTGATGGCCTGCAGGTCGTAGAAGAACGCCTTGGTCATGTTCTTCGAGACCTGACCGGTGACCAGCTCGACGAAGTAGCGCGCCTCGATGCGGAAGGCGGTGTCGATGTCGACCTGGGTGCTCTCCACCGCCGCGGCGAGGATGTTGCGCGGGGCCGGCATCGGGGCGCCCTTGAGCTGCTTGCGCAGGTTGGCGGGGAACGCCGGGAGCATCGCGGCGAGCTTCGGCGTGGCCGGGGTGCCGCCGGGCACCTTGTACCCCGGCTTGTCCCACGGCTGTGCGGCGTCGGGGTTGGCGGCGATCCAGGCCCGCGCCTTGTCGAGCATCTCCTCGTGGCCGGCGGCGAGCTCGTCGACGATGCCGATCTCGACCGCGGCAGCGGGCTTGTGCCGCTGGCCCTGCGCCAGCACCTTCATGAAGCCGTCGGCGATGCCGAGCATCCGGGTGATCCGCACGACCCCGCCGCCACCGGGCAGCAGGCCGAGCGTCACCTCGGGCAGTCCGTAGACCACCTTGGGAGCGTCGAGCCCGATGCGGTGGTGGCAGGCCAGCCCGATCTCCAGACCGCCGCCGAGCGCGGTGCCGTTCATCGCGGCGACCACCGGACGGCCGAGGGTCTCCAGCCTGCGGAGCTGCTTCTTGACGGTCATGGAGTTCTCCATGACCGCCCCGGCGTCGGCCTCTGTGGCCTTGCTCATCGAGTCGAGGTCACCGCCTGCGAAGAACGTCTTCTTCGCCGACGTGATGATCACGCCGGTGATGTTCTCCTTGTCGGCGACGAGCGCGTCGACACACGCACCCATCGCGGCGACGTACCGCTCGTTCATCGTGTTGGCGCTGCGGCCGGGGTCGTCGAGGGTGACGACGACAATCCCGTCCTCGCCGCGCTCCCAGCGGACGGCCTGTGGCTCGGTCACGGTTGTAGGTTCCCTTCTGCGCTGATGTTCGCTCCGCAAGCTCCGCTCAGGAACGATGATGTTCGCTCCGCAAGCTCCGCTCAGGAGATGCGCTCGACGACAGTGGCGATACCCATGCCGCCGCCGACACACAGCGTGGCCAGGCCGTAGCGGAGATCCCGGCGCTCGAGCTCGTCGACCAGCGTGCCGAGGATCATCGCGCCGGTGGCACCCAGCGGGTGGCCCATGGCGATCGCGCCACCGTTGACGTTGACCTTGTCGTGCGGGAGGTCGAGATCGCGCATGAACCGCAGCGCCACGGCCGCGAACGCCTCGTTGATCTCGAACAGGTCGATGTCCTCGACGCTCAGGCCGGCCTTCGCCAGCGCCTTGCGGCTGGCCGGCGCCGGACCGGTGAGCATGATCGTGGGGTCGGCTCCGGACAGCGCGGTGGAGACGATGCGGGCACGCGGGGTGAGCCCTGCGGCCTTGCCGGCGGCCTCGGTGCCGATGAGGCACAGGGCGGCGCCGTCGACGATGCCCGAGGAGTTGCCGGCGTGGTGGACGTGGTCGATCTTCTCGACCCAGTGGTAGCGCTGCAGCGCCACGGCGTCGAACCCGCCGGCATCGCCGATCATCGCGAACGACGGCTGCAGGCCCGCGAGGCTCTCCAATGTGGAGCCTGCGCGGATGTGCTCGTCGCGGTCCAGCACCGTGACGCCGTTGCGGTCCTTCACCGGCACCACCGAGCGGGCGAAGTAGCCGTTGGCCCACGCCTTGGCCGCGCGGGTCTGCGACTCGACCGCGAAGGTGTCGACGTCCTCGCGGGAGAAGCCTTCGAGCGTGGCGATGAGGTCGGCGCCGATCCCCTGCGGCACGAAGCCCGTGTCGTAGCTGGTCTCGGGGTCCATCGCCCAGGCGCCGCCGTCGGAGCCCATGGGCACCCGCGACATGGCCTCCACGCCGCCGGCGAGGACCATCTCCTCCATCCCGGAGCGCACCTTCTGGGCCGCGACGTTGACGGCCTCGAGGCCCGAGGCGCAGAAGCGGTTGAGCTGCACCCCGGCCACGGTGTGCGGCAGCCCGGCCGTGATCGCCGCGGCCTTGGCGATGTCGCCGCCCTGGTCGCCGATCGGCGACACGACGCCGAGCACGACGTCGTCGATGGTGGACGGGTCCAGATCCGGGAACCGGTTCCTGAGCTCGTGGATCAGGCCGACGACCAGTGAGATGGGTTTGACCTCGTACAGGGAACCGGATGCCTTGCCGCGGCCGCGCGGCGTGCGGACGGCGTCATAGATGTACGCCTCGGGGATCTCGCTCATGCGAACCTCTCATCGACGGCCGAGCTCATTTCCACTTTTGTTACAGTAGCACTGTCACATAGGTCAAGCCGTGACGTAATGTGACGCCATGGTGGCCACCTTCGGTCCCGATCAGGGCGATCTCATGACCATCGACCAGCTGGCCGAGCGCTCGGGAATCACGGTGCGCAACATCCGGTTCT
Source organism: Pseudonocardia alaniniphila (assembly GCF_022524485.1). GTDB lineage: Bacteria > Actinomycetota > Actinomycetes > Mycobacteriales > Pseudonocardiaceae > Pseudonocardia > Pseudonocardia alaniniphila. Next base: position 191,792 of record NZ_JAKXMK010000016.1, on the reverse strand, counting down.
ACGCCGGGCGCGGGCTGATCCCACCGCCGCAGCTGCGCGGGCGCACCGGGCTGTACGGGCCCGACCACCTGGCCCGGCTGGAGCTGGTGAGCGAGCTGTCCGCGCTGGGGTTCACGCTGTCGGCCATCGAGGGCCACCTGGAGCGCCTGCCGGCGCGGGCGGGCGCGGCCGAGCTCGCCCTGCAGCGCGCCCTGCTGGCTCCCTGGGTGCCCGAGGAGATCGAGGAGATCGACCGCGCCGAGCTGGACCGCCGCACCGGGCGCACCTTGTCCCACGACGAGCTCGCAACACTCGTGGAGCTCGGCGCCGTCACCCCGCTCGACGACGGCCGGGTGCGGCTGCACGGCACCACCGTGCTCGGCATCGGGGTCGCCGTGCTCGACTCCGGGCTGCCCACCGAGCACTGGCAGCACGTCCACCAGCTCATCGAGCAGCACACCACGGCACTGGCCGAGGACCTGATGAAGCTGTTCCAGGACGAGATACTGCAGCCCTACCGCGACCGCGGCCGTCCGGCGGAGGAACGCAGCCGGCTCGCTGCCGCTCTCTCACAGCTCAAACCCCTCACCATGCGCGGTGTCATGACCGCGTTCGGAAGGGCGGTCAACAAGACGATCCGCGAGCGCATCGGGTGATCCCTCGGGCCATGGACGATGATCGGGCCGCACACCACGCCATCGCTCATGACGACGAGAGGAAGGACGGACGATGAGCCGTAATCCGTACGACGAACTGCCCGAGGTCGGGTCGTTCACGGTGACGAGCAGCGACGTCACCGACGGCCAGGCGCTCGACAACGCCCAGCTCAGCGGGATCATGGGAGCCGGTGGCCAGGACGTCTCGCCACAGCTGGAGTGGAGTGGGTTCCCGGAGGGCACCCGCTCCTTCGCCGTCACGGTGTACGACCCCGACGCCCCCACCGCCTCCGGCTTCTGGCACTGGGCGGTGCTCGATATCCCCGCGTCGGTCACCTCGCTCCCGAGCGGCGCAGGCGACGACAACGGCTCCGGCTTGCCCGGCGGGGCCATCCAGCTGGCCAACGACGCAGGCGCCAAGCGCTTCATCGGCGCGGCCCCGCCGCCCGGACACGGCCCGCACCACTACTACGTCGCCGTGCACGCCGTGGACGTCGACAGCCTGGGCGTCCCGGAGGGCGCCACTCCCGCGTTCCTCGGCTTCAACCTGTTCAGCCACACGCTCGCCCGCGCCGTGATCGTCGGGACCCACGAGAACAAGGGCTGAGGTGGGCGAGCTCTTCAGCCACCCCGTCTCGGTCCGCTACCTGGAGGTCGACGCCCAGGGCGTGGTCTTCAACTCGTGGTACCTCGCGTACTTCGACGACGCGATGACCGCGTTCCTCAAGGCGCGGGGCCTCCCCTACAGCGCGATGGTGGAGGCCGGCTACGACGTGCAGCTCGTGCGCTCGGAGATCGACTGGCGCTCCGGCGTGCGCTGGCAGGACGAGATCGAGGTGGTCGTGGCCACCGCGCGCATCGGGCGCACCAGCTTCGCCCTGGACTTCGAGGTGCGCCGGGACGGCAGCGAGGTCACCTGCACGGGCCGCACCGTCTACGTCGTGATCGCCACGGACGGTTCGGGGAAGCGGGAGATCCCGGCGCTGATCGCCGACGCGCTGGGCGAGCCCGCGCCGCTGCGCGCCTGAGTCGCGTCAGGGCAGCTCGTAGTCGAACGTGTAGGTGTGCTCCCCTTCGGGAGTCTTGACGATCGAGAGCTCGCCGCGAAGGCCCCTGAGGTCGCCGGTGGCGGAGTCGGGCACCACGTCCACGCGAAAGTCTCCGCCGCCGGTACTCCCGGCCGCCGAGTGACGGAACACGAAGGTGCCCTTGCGCCCGTCGATCTCGCCGCGCACCCGCTCGATGCCGACGTACGCCGCCGAGCCCTCCTGCGCGAGCGCCTGCAGCAGCTCCGCGTCGCTCGTGCCGGCGATGCCGCCCTCGAACGTCTTCGAGTTGCTCACCCGCACCAGCTTCGCGCCATCGGCGTCGTCGATGACCTCCTCGTCCCAGCGCGTGAGGTCGAACCGTCCGCTCGTGCTCGTCATGCCGCGATCATGCCCACGGTGCTCGTGCCGGGATTGGACGAACGCGACAGCCGCACGGTCAGTGTCGGGCACGAGGTATCGCAGCATCCGAGCGACCCCTCACGCCCGGGCGGCTGGACTGCCTCGTGCCCGACAAGCTCTCCTCGGCTGTCCCAGGCTGAGAGCGCAGCTCGGACCGACCCGGAAAACACGGCCGATCCATACGCCACCGTATGGTCTGTCCGTACGCTAGCGTACGGAGGTGGCAGAGCGAAAGCGGCTGACCGCGGGTGACTGGACGGTGGCCGCACTCGACGCCCTATCCGAAGGCGGGCTCGCCGCCGTGGCCGTGGAGCCCATCGCCGTTCGGCTGGGCACCACGAAGGGCAGCTTCTACTGGCACTTCAGCAATCGGGACGCCCTGCTCGAGGCGGCGCTGCTGCGATGGGAGCGGGTCAACACCGAAGAGGTCATCTCGCTCATCGATGCCGAGCCCGACCCGCACAGCAGGCTCCGCAAGCTCCTGGACCTGACACTGTCGCACCCCGCTGAACAGCCCGTCGACCGGGCGATGCTCACCCTTCAGGCCAACGCGAGCCACCCGCTGGTGGCGCCCGTGTTCGCCCGGGTCACCCGGCGGCGGATCGACTACATCACCGGGCTGTTTGCTGCCGCCGGCTTTCCGCCCGACCCGGCCAGCAGGCGAGGCTTTCTCGCCTACACGGCCTTCCTCGGGCACGTGCACCTCGCCTCCACCAGCCCCGAGCTCGTTCCCCAAGGGGCCGACCGGCGCGACTACGTGGACTCGGTGGTCGCCACGCTCACCAGACCGTGACGATCCTCACTCACCCTCGCGTGACGGACTCCAGGTAGCGGGCCGTCCAGCCATCGGCGGCGCGACGGCTCCACAGCTCCGTCACCGCCGCGTCCTCGTCGGCGTACCGGGAGGTGCGCTCCAGGGCGTCACGGCGCAGCTGTGCCTTCGTCAGCGCGAACGTGTCCGGTGGCACCTCCGTGGCCATCGCCCTCGCCGTGGCGACGGCCTGCTGGAGCACCTCCTCCGGCGGCAGCACGCGGTCGACGAGCCCCATGGACAGCGCTTCGGCCGGTGGGTAGGTCAGGGCACCGATCGTCAGCCTGCGCGCCACCACGTCACCCACGGTGTGGCGCAGCACCTCGATCGCGATTCGCGGGAACGGCGGGCCCACCCGGGCCTCCGGCACCCCGATCCGTCCGCCGCCGTCGGCCATCAGCCGGACGTCCGCGCACGCGGCCAGCACGCAGCCCCCGGCGATCGCATGCCCGTTGAGCGCCGCGACCACGGGCTTCGACAGCTCGAACACCGCCCGGAACGACTCGCACAACGCCGGCAGGAACCGCTCGACGTACGGCGCGCCACCGGCCAGGAACCGCTTCAGGTCGACACCTGCCGAAAAGGCGCGGCCCGTTCCGGTGACGACGACGGCCCGGACGGGGCTGGCGGCGAGGGCGCGGAACCGCTCCGCAATGGCGTCACACAGCTCGACATCCATCGCCCCGACCGGACCGTGGTCGAGCCGCAGCACCGCGACGCGATCGTCACCGCTGCCGTCATCCTCCAGTTCGATCACGCCCGAAACCTACGCGCAGTCCCATCCCATGGCACGCTGCGCAGGAGACCGTCCAGAGCAGAGAGTCGAGGGAGAACATGTCGCAGAAGGTGCGCGGGGTCGTCGCTCGCAAGAAGGGCGAGCCGGTCTCGCTCGAGACGATCATCGTGCCGGATCCGGGCCCGGGTGAGGCCGTGGTGAAGGTGCAGGCTTGCGGCGTTTGCCACACCGACCTGCACTATCGCGAGGGCGGGATCAACGACGAGTTCCCGTTCCTCCTCGGCCACGAGGCAGCCGGGATCGTCGAGTCCGTGGGCGAGGGCGTCACCGACGTCGAGCCGGGGGACTTCGTGATCCTCAACTGGCGTGCCGTCGACGGCACCTGCCGCGCGTGCCGCCGCGGTGAGCCGTGGTACTGCTTCTCCACCCACAACGCCGCCCAGAAGATGACGCTGGAGTCGGGCGAGGAGCTCACCCCCGCTCTCGGTATCGGCGCGTTCATCGAGAAGACGCTGGTCCACGCCGGGCAGTGCACGAAGGTGAACCCGGCGGTCAAGCCGGAGGCGGCGGGCCTGCTGGGCTGTGGAGTGATGGCCGGCATCGGCGCGGCGATCAACACGGGCAAGGTCGGGCGCGGCGACTCGATCGCCGTCATCGGCTGCGGCGGCGTGGGCAACGCCGCGATCGCCGGCGCGAACCTCGCCGGGGCCACCACGATCATCGCGATCGACGTCGACGACCGGAAGCTGCAGTGGGCGAAGGAGTTCGGCGCCACCCACACCATCAACTCGCGGCAGCAGGATCCGGTCGAGGGCGTGCAGGCGCTGACCGACGGCAACGGCGCGAACGTCGTGGTCGACGCGGTCGGCCGGCCCGAGACGTTCAAGCAGGCGTTCTATGCCCGCGACCTGGCCGGCACCGTCGTGCTCGTCGGCGTACCGACGCCGGACATGACGATCGACCTGCCGCTGATCGACGTCTTCGGCCGCGGCGGCGCCACCAAGTCGTCCTGGTACGGCGACTGCCTGCCCAGCCGTGACTTCCCGCTGCTCGTCGACCTGCACCTGCAGGGACGGCTGCCGCTCGACAAGTTCGTCAGCGAGACGATCGGGCTCGAGGACGTCGAGGCCGCGTTCGAGAAGATGCACAAGGGCGAGGTGCTGCGATCGGTGGTAATGCTGTGACGCCCCCCGGCCCGATCGACCACGTCGTCACATCCGGGACGTTCTCGCTGGACGGCGGCACGTGGGAGGTGGACAACAACGTCTGGATCGTCGGCGACGAGAACGAGGTGCTCGTCATCGACGCTGCCCACGACGAGGAGAAGATCGCAGCGGCCGTCGGCGGGCGGCGCGTTGTGGCCGTCGTGTGCACCCACGCCCATGACGACCATGTGAACCGGGCGCCCGCACTGGCCGACCGGTTCGCCGCCCCGATCCTGCTCAACCCGGCCGAGGCGCCGCTCTGGGAGATGACCCACCCGAACCGGGCGCCCGATCGGGAGCTCGCCGACGGTGACGTGCTGACCGCGGGCGGGGTGGAGCTGCGGGTGCTGCAGACGCCGGGACACTCCCCCGGCTCGTCCTGCTTGTACGCGCCCGAGCTCGGCACCGTCTTCAGCGGCGACACCCTGTTCCAGGGCGGGCCGGGAGCGACCGGGCGGTCGTACTCCAACTTCGACACGATCATCACGTCGATCCGGGAGAAGCTGCTCGCACTGCCCGGCGACACGGTCGTGCGCACCGGCCACGGCGACCCCACCACGATCGGCGAAGAGGCTCCCCACCTGGAGGAGTGGATCGCGCGGGGTCACTAGCCCATCCCGACCGTCGTCGCAGCTCGTCGTACGACCTCGCAGCGTGTCGGCGCGCTGCGAGGTGACCACAGGCGCTGCGACGTAGGCAGAGTGCGATGTAGCACGCCGGTGCTACATTCGTTGCGTGGGTGACCCTGAGAGCATCGGCATCCGCGAGCTGCGCCAGCACGCCTCGCGGTACGTCGCCATGGCCAAGGCCGGGAAGCGGGTGCCGGTCACGGTACGGGGCGAGCTGGTGGCGTATCTCGTACCGGCCGAGGAGCCGACCTCGATCCTCGACCGGCTCGAGGCAGCCGGGCAGCTGCGGCGAGGCCGCGGGAACATCCTCGACCTACTCCCGCCGCCACCGGCGGAGCCGGGCGAACCCTCGCCGTCCGATGTGCTTCGGCAGATGCGCGACGAGGAACGGTATTGATCTACATCGACACGTCGGCGCTGCTCAAGCTCGTGCGCGACGAGGCGGAGTCGGGAGCGCTGCGGGACTACCTGGCGGCCGACGGCGCACCAGGCCTCGTCTCCAGTGCCCTCATCACCGTGGAAGCCCGGCGCGGCACCATGCGATCGAATCCGGCACGACTACCGCGGATCGACATCCTGCTCACCACTGTCACGCAGATCGAGATCTCCGCAGCCGTCATCGAATCAGCCGCTCGACTCCCGGGTCCGATGCTCCGCTCGCTCGACGCCATCCACCTCGCCACGGCGCTGCTCGTGCGGGAGGAGCTCTCTGTCCTGCTGAGCTATGACGAGCGACTCCTGGACGCCGCGGCGGCGCACGGGATCCCGGCGGCAGCCCCGGTCTGACCCCTCACGTGCCGGGACGCCAGACCCGCTTCTCGGTGACGACAGCAGTGACCAGGTCGGCAGGCGTCACGTCGAACGCCGGGTTCCACGCCGCGCTGCCATCCGGGGCCATCTTCACCCCGCCCACGACGAGCACCTCCTCGGCGGCCCGCTCCTCGATCTCGATGGCGGCGCCGTCGGGGGTGGCAGGGTCGAGCGTCGACTCCGGTGCCGCCACGACGAACGGGATGCCGGCCCGCGCCGCGGCCAGGGCCAGTGGGTAGGTGCCGATCTTGTTGGCGACATCGCCGTTGGCGGCTACCCGATCGGCGCCCACGACGACCGCGTCCACGAGCCCGCGGGCGATGATCGAGGCGCCTGCCCCGTCCACCACCACCCGGAACGGCACCCCCATCGCCGCCAGCTCGACGGCAGTGATCCGTGAGCCCTGCAGGACCGGGCGGGTCTCGTCGGCGACGACGTTGGCGACCCGGCCCGCCTCGTGCAACGACCGCACCACGCCCAGGGCGGTGCCCCACTCGACGCAGGCCAGCGCACCGGCGTTGCAGTGCGTGTGCAGGCGCAACGGCTCCGGGCCGCACAGCTCGGTGAGCAGGTCGGCGCCACGGGCACCGATGGCGCGGCAGGCCGCGATGTCCTCCTGGAGCACCGCTTGCGCTGCCGCGAGCACCGCGTCCGGGCCGTCGGCCGCGACGGCCATGGCGCGCCGCACCCCCACCGCGAGGTTCGCTGCGGTCGGCCTCGCCGCGGAGAGCCGGGCCGCCACGTCCGCCAACTCGGCACCCGCAACGGACCTGGCCGCGAGCGCGACCCCGAGAGCACCGGCCGCCCCGAGCGCGGGAGCGCCACGCACGACGAGCCTGCGGATCGCGTCGACGAGCTCGTCGGCATCGTCGATGTGCACGACGCGTAGCTCCGGCAGCGCTGTCTGGTCGACCAGCGCGATACGGCCGTCCACCCAGTCGATCGTCTGCGGCAGCACCGATCGATCGTAACGGCCCGCGAACGTGAGCGGGTTACCGTCGAGAAGTGTCCTGGCCCGATGCCGACTTCCCTGCCGACCCCTACCCCGGCGCCGTCCCGCCGTCCTCCTTCGTCCATCTCGACGAAGTCTCGTATCCGGTCCGCCCCGACCCACGGGCCGGTTGGCTCGTCTCCACGGTCGGCGAGGCGCCGCTCGACACATGGCTCGCCGGCCACGGCTGCGCACCCGCCGCGGAGCGTGTGCCCGTGCTCACCTACGGCTCGAACCGCTGCCCGAGCAAGATCACATGGTTACGCCGCGAGCTCGGGCTGGGGCCCGACCCGGTGGTGGTCCTGCGCGCCCGCACCCGCGACGTCGCTGCTGTCTGGGCCGCCGGGCTCCGCCACCGCGACGGGCAGCGCCCCGCGGTGCTGGCGGCATCCCCCGGGACGGTCGAGGATCACGCTGTGTGGCTCGCCACGCCGGAGCAGATCGCGGTGCTCGACCGCTGCGAGGGTCGCGACGAGCGATTCCGCCTGGCCCGGCTGCGCACCGGCGAGGTGGACCTCGAGGACGGCACGCGCTTGGACGCCCCGTGGTGCTACCTCGGGCACGCCGCCATCCGCCGCCCGCTGCTCGTCGACGGGGCGGCCGTGCGCTGCGCGGACGTGTCGCAGCTCGCTGCACTCGAGCTGACGGGAAACGCCGCTCCCGGTGACGGCCTCGACGCCTTCACGGTGCACGGCGAGCCGCACCCCGACGAGTGGCCTGCCGCGCTCTTCGCCTATGGCCTGCTGCAACCGGGCAACCCGTCGTGGGACCGCCTCGCCCCCCACGCGGCGGGCGACCCCGTGCGCGGCACCGTCAACGGCACCGTGCTCGACACCGGACGCGGCTTCCCGGCGCTGCTCCCGGGCACCGGCGACCGTGCTCCCGGCTGGCTCGTGCCACTGCGCGATCCGGTCGCCGCGTTCCCCGGCATCGACGAGTACGAGGGCCCCGAGTACCGGCGCATCCGGACAGCGGAAGGGCCGCACGAGCGGTCCTGCTGGGTGTACGCGTGGCAGGCGCCCTCCCGCGGAATGCCCCGGCTGGCAGCGGGATGGCCCCCGAACGACTGACCCGCGGCCGCTGTCCGTCCTGCATCGACGATCCCTCCGAGCTAGCGTCGGGCGCCGTATGCGGATTTGGGCGGTGAACAATGAGTGACGACGAGCGACCGGATGTCGCCGATCAACCGGATGTACGGACGGTGCGGCGGGCCGTGGCAGGCGCAGCCATGGGCAACGCGGTGGAGTGGTTCGACTACGCCATCTACAGCTACCTCGTCACGAGCATCGGGCTGAACTTCTTCCCCGAGGCCAGCCCCGCGGCACAGACGATGCTGGTCTTCGCCGGCATCGCCATCCCGTTCGTGCTGCGCCCCTTCGGTGGGGTGTTCCTCGGCCCGCTCGGCGACAAGTTCGGCCGCCGCCGCGTACTGGCCGTGACGATCCTCATGATGTCGGGCTGCACGTTCTTCATCGGCCTCATCCCGAGCTACACCACGATCGGCATCGCGGCGCCCATCCTGCTGCTGCTCGCCCGGCTCATCCAGGGCTTCTCCACGGGCGGCGAGTACGGCGGCGCGGCGACGTTCATCGCCGAGTACGCGCCCGACCGCAAGCGCGGCTTCTACGGCAGCTTCCTCGAGTTCGGCACGCTCACCGGGTACGTGCTCGGCGCGGGCATCGCCACCACCGTCCAGCTCTCGCTGTCGGACGAGGCGCTGAACTCGTGGGGCTGGCGCATCCCGTTCCTGATCGCCGGGCCGCTCGGCCTGATCGGGTTCTACCTGCGGAACCGGCTCGAGGACACCCCGGCCTTCCGCAGCTGCGAGCGCGCGGGTGAGACCACACAGGCCCCGTTCAGCGAGGTCCTCAGGACGTACTGGCCCCAGATCATCAACCTGATCGGCTTCGTGATCCTGCTCAACGTCGCCGACTACACGTTGCTGACCTACATGCCCACGTACCTGACCCAGGTGCTGGAGATCAGTGACACCGAGGCGTTGATCGTCATCATCGGCGTGATGATCGGGATGATGCTCGTGATCGCGCCGGTCGGCGCGTTGTCGGACCGGGTGGGCCGCAAACCTCTGCTGCTCACCTCGGCGGTCGGGTTCCTGGTTCTCGCCTACCCAGCCATCGCGCTGGTGGGCATGCGCGACCCGCTCCCGGTGACGGGCGGAATGGTGATCCTCGCGGTGCTGCTGGTGCTGATGCTGGGCACGATCGGCTCGGCGCTGCCGGCGATGTTCCCCACGCGCAACCGGTACGGGGGCTTCTCCATCGGCTACTCGGTGTCCACGGCGTTGTTCGGCGGCACCGCCCCCCTGGTCATCACCGCCCTGATCGACCGCACCGGCAACACGGCCGTGCCGGCCTTCTACCTCATGGGCGCGGCGGCGGTCGCGATCATCCCGATCCTGCTCATGCCCGAGACTGCGCGAGTCTCGATCAGCCACCCCACGCGGATCCCGGGCACGGAGCCGGCCGACTCGGACAGCGCGCTCGTCCGGTGACCCCCGACGGCGCCGCTGACACAGGGCAGCGTGCTTGGGTGACAGGTGTGGATCACACAATGGGCTCGCGGCTGGGCGCCGCACGTGTTCTCGTCACGGACGCCGCGCTCGCCGACGGGCATTCCCCCACCCTCGTTCCGGGCGTGTGGCTCCTGGCGGAGCACGGAACGGTGACCGGCTTGTGGACCGAGGGAGACCATCCGGATCCCCGATCACTCGGCGACGTCACGGTGGTCGACGGCGCGGGCACGTCGATCGTGCCGGGCATGGTCGACTCCCACGCCCACGTGTCGATGCCCGGCGGGGCCCGCTGGATCGAACGCGGCGCAGACCCGCTGGACGAGCTGCTCGCGGTCGGTGAGGAGAACGCCGAGCTGATGCTGCGTGCCGGCATCCGATGGGCCCGGGACGTCGGCTCACCCCGCAGGCTCGACCCGGGGAGCGGCGACGAACGGGCGGTGAGCCTGCTCCTGCGCAACCGGTGGCAGGGCAGGCAGGATCGCCCGTACATCCGCGCGGCGGGCACCTGGGTCAGTCGCAAGGGCGCTCTGCCAGAGGGCCTGACCGTCGAGGTGGAGCACGGTGCCGACCTCGTCGGCGCGGTGCGGCAGCAGCTCGACGAGGGTGCCGACCTGGTCAAGCTGTACCTCGACGGGCCCGACCTGGACACCGCCCCCTTCACCGTCTCGGAGGTCGGCGCGGCGGTGCAGGTGGCCCACGATCGCGGTGCCACGGTCGCCGCCCATGCCACGGCTCTGTCCGGCAACCGCGTCGGCGCGGAAGCGGGGGTGGACAGCCTCGAGCATGCCTACGAGCTCGACGACGACACGGTGGCCCTCATGAAGGCGGGCGGCGTCGCGATGGTCGCCACGCTCTCCGTGCTGTACTCCTGGTCGACCTTCGCGCAGACCACCGCCATCCCCCGGTTCACCGAGGCGGATGCACGCCGGAAGATCCAGGACCGCCAGGAGATCGCACGGGCGAGCGTGCGGCTCGCCGACGCCGGCGGCGTCACGATCGCTGCGGGGTCCGACTTCGGGGGCGGCTCGTTGCGTGCCAACCAGCTCGCCTGGGAGGTGGAGGCGCTCGTCGCGGCGGGGGTCTCCCCGCAGACGGCACTGGCGGCGGTGACGTGGCGCGGAGGTGACCTGCTCGGGATCCCTCACGCCGGGCGGCTCCGCGTCGGCGACCCCGCCCACTTCAGCCTCGTGCACGGCGACCCGCTCACGGACCCGACCGCCCTCTGGAGGGTCTGGCTGACCCGCTGACGAGCACCGACAGGCACCGCAAGACCTGGTCTTCCGCTCCAGGCGTTGCACCGAGCGACATTGGCGCGCAGTCTGGAGACCACGATCATGGTGGGGGGTGGAGGTCGTGCCGCGGGCGGCCAACGACCATGACGGGCCTACCGGCCGGACGCAGGGCCTGTCCGCAGCGGCTCGTGGACAAGTCGGTCCTATCGCCCGGAACCGGAGTTCTGCAGATGAATCGGGGCCGGCACCGGCGCATCGGCCGCTGTCGGTTCCGTCACGGATGCTGATCTTGCAGCGGCTGGCCGGTAATGCGGCGGTCACCCGCGCCATCGGCGACGGCCGATCGGCGGACCACGGTCCATCCGAGGCCCGCCCGATGGCCTCGACCAGGCAGTCGGCGCCCGGGAATCACGAGGCGCAGAAGACCCCCGACACGCTGGCGGCGACGATACAGCGCAGGGTCGGGTTCGAGTTCGAATCGTCGGACTGGCACCCGTGGCGACATGTCCGTGGTCTGCAGCCACCAGCGGAATCTGCCGCGGGCTCGGCGAGCGGCACCACCGACGGGGTCATGCCCGTCGAGCGCAAGGCGCTTCTGCAGGCCGGCGTCAACTTCGGGCTGGAAGCAGACGACAGCGGGGGACCCACGAGAAGCAATCTCGAGTTCGTGACCGATCCGTTCGACGAGACGGAGGAGGGCCTGGACGGATTCGACGCGGCCGCCAGCGGGATGCTCGGCATCACGCACGATCTCGAGAAAGTGCGCGGGCGGACCGGCCCCGGCGACGTTCCAGGTAGCCCACCGTATCCGGTATCGGCGGACAGCCTCGGCACTGATTTCGTGCGGCCCGCAGAGCACAATCTGAGCGGCTCACACGATATCCCCGGGAACGATCTGCTGCTCTCCGGCGGAGCACCGGGTTTCGTCGTGAAGATGCAGTCCACATCGGGCGTGCCGCTCGCCGACGTACCCGCGATGATGAGGCGGATCGGTCCCGACCCCGACGAGGCAAGAGAAGAGAAGACGGCACGCACGCCCGACCGGGAGACAGTCCATCCGTCGAGCGTGGTGGCCACGCGGAACCTCAAGATCATCGGGGCCGCGCCGGGCGCCGCCGACGGCATGATCGAAGAACTGGCGGAAACGGACCCGTACACGGAGGCGCTCGTTGGTGACACGCGGGACCTCGTGGGCCTTCTTGCGGCGCTCGTCGCCTGTACCGGTCAGCTCAGCAAGCCCGGTGTGCCGGGCAAGTGGGGATTCGAACTGGTCAAGAACCGCCTGGGACTGCTTCATCGCAACAACTTCGTCCAGATGTTCTCGGCAGTGCCACGGATACAACAAGAAGCGATCCGGTCCGCCCCGGACGCCCTTGTCGACACCCTGGTCTCCGCGGTAAACAATCTTGACGAGATGCGAAGAACGAGGATTCGACCCGATTCATCCTTGATTCCGTCGAATCCGGCAGCTCCACGGCCGGCGCTCGCCTCGCTGACCGTGAAGGCCTGGATCCATGGAATCACCAACGGTCACGACTACCTCTCGCAAGGCGGGATGGCCCAATGGCTGTCCACGAAGCCCGAATTCAGCCCCGAGGACGTGCAGGCGACGGAAGGCGCATTGGAGAGCATCGGTGCCCAGCCCGCTGCCGACCAGCGCGACCCCGGTACCCAAGAGCTGTTTCGCTTCGAGAACCGGGCGATCCGGCCGGGCCTCAGGAAGGTGCCCGGCTCCCGGCCGACCGCGACCTCACTGCCCATGGAGGAGGCCGTCGAGAACGCACGAAAGATCCTCGGCATCTACACGCGCCTGCGGGAAGGCACCCTCGACGAGCCATGACCGGCCGTCCGAGATCTCCGGGGGCGCACGTGGCTCAGGCGCCCGCGGCCACCGCGGTGGACGCCGCCGGAACCGCCCTGCCGATCCGGTACAGGCGCGCCGCGTTGCCGCCGAGCACCGCGCGCTTGGCGGCCGTGTCGAAGCGCGGGTAGCGATGGCGCAGCTCATCGGGGAACCGGTACGCGGCGAGCTCGCGCACCAACCGGCCCGGCCGCACCAGCGGGTATCCGCTGCCGAAGAGCAGCCGCTCCGGCCCGTACGCCGCGAGGAGCTGCCCGAACGCGTGGGCGAAGTCGAGTGAGTCGGTCCACGGCAGGATCTCGGTGAGCAGGACGTACACGTTGGGCAGCTCCGCCAGCCGGCAGAGCCGGGGACCGGGCAGGCACCCCGCGCCCAGCACGAACCGGATGTCCGGCAACGCCCGGGCCAGCTCCCGGAACTGCGCCACGTCGAACCCGGCGGGTGCCACCCGCTCGGCCGCTCGCGTCCGCGCCGGGAGGGCGGAGCCCGCCCGCACGGGCTCCGCCCATCCCGGCACCCGAGGCGGGCGGTCTCGCGCCACCCCGGGCGGTGATGTGGGGGCACTCTTCTCCTCGCGCCGCCACGGCGCGGGCAACGTCGAGGGCCCGACACCGATGTGCACGACGTCCGCCCCGGCCGCGCCGCACCGGGCGAGGGTGCGGCGCAGCCACGGGTCGCCCAGCCGCTGCCAGCCCGCAGGCCTGCGCCGTTCGCACAGCGTCAGCCCTCGCAGGTCGAACCGCCGCACCCGCGGACCGAGCCCGCGCGCCCCCGGCTGCCCGCCGCCGGGGTCGAGCTCACCGCTCAGCACGAACCGCCCGGGCATCCACCCGGCGACCTCCGCGTGCCACTCCAGCGGGCTGAAGCCCAGCACGAACAGGTCGCCGAGCACCACGGGCTGCAGCACCGCCCGGTCGACGTAGCCGCCCTCGAAGACGTCACGCGTCAGGCTGTGCTCGGAGACGCGCTCCACGTCGTGGGGCGGCAGGCCCGCACCGTCGAGCTCACGGTGCCTGCGCAGCAGGTCCGTGGCATAGGCCTCGCCGTCGGGAATCGCCTGGTTGTGCGGGCTCGCGTCCCACACGTGCACCTGGGCGTCGATGACGAGGATCCGCTGGCCCCCGACGGTGAACATGGCGCGTCTAGCCGACCGACGGGCCGAGGCCCAGCGACTGCGGTGTGCTGGAGTCGGGAGACGGTTGCGGGATGCCCTCGTCGAGCGGCCCGAACTCGGTCATCAGCGACTTGTTCCAGGGCGTGACCTCCTCGGCCACCAGCGAGTTGGTGGTCAGGATCAGCCCCGCGACCGATGCGCCGTTCTGCAGGGCCGAGCGCACGACCCGGAGCGGGTCGATGATGCCCATCTCCACCATGTTCCCGTAGCGGCCCTCCAGAGCGTCGAAGCCCTCGTCGACGCCCATCGCCGTGACCTGCTTGACCACGTCGTCGCCGTCGTACCCGGCGTTCGAGGCGATCAGGTGCACGGGCTCGGTGAGCGCCTGGCGCACGATCTCGACACCGATGCGGTAGTCGCCTGCGACGTCGAGCTTGTCGAGCACGGGCTCGGCGTGCAGCAGCGCCGAGCCACCGCCCGCCACGATGCCCTCCGCGATGGCCGCCCGGGTGGCCTGCAACGAGTCGTCGACGCGGTGCCGGACCTCCTTCGCTTCCGCGTTGGTAGGCGCGCCGACCCCGATGATCGCGGCCTTGCCGGAGAGCCGGGCGATGCGCTCCGAGAAGAAGTCCTCGTCGGTGCCGATGGTGGCGCGGGACAGCTCCGCGCGCAGCTGCGTGAGCCGCAACTCGAGCGCCTCACGGTCTCCGCCGCCGCCGATGATGGTGGTGTTGTCGCCGGTCACCCGGACCTGGGTGGCACGGCCGAGGTGCTCCACCGTCATCTGTTCCAGGGAGAACGACGAGCTCTTGCTGTGCACCTTGCCGCCGCACAACGCGGCCATGTCCTCCAGCAGGTGGATGCGCTTCTCGCCGAATCCGGGCGCCTTGATCGCGACGGTCTGGAAGACGCGGTTGACGTGGTTGTGCACGAGCATCTGCAGCGCGGTGCCCTCGACGGTCTCCGCGACGATCACCAGTGGGCGCCGCTCGGCACGCATGATCTTGTCGAGCACCGGCATGATCGACTGGACGTCCTTGATCTTCTCCGCGGAAAAGAGGATGTACGGGTCCTCGACGATCGCCTCGAGCGTGCCGGGGTTCGTCACCATGTACGGCGAGACGTAGCCGTTGTCGAACTCGAAGTCCTCCACGAACGACACCGACAGGCCCAGCAACGGCGAGTCCTCGACGGTGACGACGCCGTCGTCGCCCACGGTGTGCAACGCCCGTGCCACAGAGCGGCCGATCGCGTAGTCGTCGTTGGCGGAGATCGCGGCGACGCGCGCGTAGTCCTCCTCGGAGGACACCGGGTGTGCCACCTCGGCGAGCCGCTCGACGAGGGCGGCGACCGCGGTGTCGATACCGCGCTTGACCAGCACCGGGTTGCCGCCTGCGGCGATGGCCTTCATGCCCTGCCGGACGATGGCCTGCGCCAGGACTGTGGCGGTGGTGGTGCCGTCGCCGACGGTGTCGTTGGTCTTGACCGCGGCTTCCTTCACCAGTTGCGCGCCCATGTTCTCGAACGGGTCGCGCAGATGGATCTCGCGAGCGATGGTCACGCCGTCGTTCGTGACCTCGGGGGACCCCGTGATCTTCTCCAGGATGACGTTGCGGCCCTTCGGGCCCAGAGTGCTCTTGACGGCCTCGGCGAGCTGGTCGACGCCTGCCTGCAGGAGGCGGCGACCTTCCTCACCGAAACGCAGTTCCTTGGCCATAACGGGGACCTCCAGAGACGTTGGTCTGCGGCGCGGGTGCGGATCAACGAAAGAGCCGGGCCGCCGCCGATGATCCGGCGGCGGCCCGGACCTGGTTACGAGACGGGCTTGAGGTCGAAGTCGATGTACTCGGCCGCGTCCTCGGGATTGGCGAACATGATCGTGCGGTCGTCGAGGTGCACCATGCGCCCGTAGTGGGTGGACATGGCCTCCTCGAACTCGGCCGCGTTGAACCAGCCCTCCTCCTCGCCAGCCTCCTCGTCGACGTCGGAGTAGATCAGTTCGAACTTGCCCTGACCGTCGACGCGGATCATCGAGGGCAGATGCGTCACCTTGACGTTGTCGATTCTGGTCAGCACGTTCGAGATGAGTACGCCGACCTGGCTGTTCATCAGGGTGAAACCGCACATGTTCGACGCGGTGTTGTTCGATTGGAAGCGGCTCTCGGCCGCGCCGGTCGTCGGTGTGGTCGTCACTGCTTCAGCTCCTCGGGGGTCTGGAGACCGAGATCGCTGCAGATCCCGGCAAACCGGTTCTTGGCCCTGTCGAGGCCGTCTTCGAAGCGCGGCGGCTTGTGATCGACGGACGACCAGAGCGGCTGCATCGTGCGGGCCGCCTCGAGCGCCTGCGGCACCCACTTGGTCAGCCAGCCGGACATGAGCTGCCTGTTGTGCTCGGCGAACTCACGGTCCTGCACGAGCGGCCCGAAGCACGAGACGGTCCAGCGCAGGTCACGCTGGGCGTAGTCGTACTCCCCGGCACCCATCACCGTGGGGGTGACGAAGTCGCCGTGCGGCGCCGCGGACTGCATCACGAGGTTGCTGCGGAACAGCTCGCCCACCAGCGGCTCGAACACGACGTTGGCGGCGAAGATCGCCTCGCCCCAGTCGTCCTCGACAGCCGTGAGCGCCTCGGTCAGCTTGCGGACACCCTGCCACTCGTCGTCGTTGTTCCACGCGTCGAGATGCGCGACGCCGTCGAACCCGTCGATCTCCTCGGTCAGCGTGAGGTTGTACAGCGCCAGATCCTGCGCGAACCGGATCTTGTGCGCACTGTTCACCGCCATCGCCGTGTTGTGCATGTTCGTCGGGCCGGAGCGCTCGTTCGACGCGAACACGTACAGCCCGAGGATGTGCTCGATGTGCATCCACGCACCGACGTGGCGCTCGACGAACCGCACCCAGTTCGGAGCCCAGAAGTCGAACGCCTTGGCGTTGCGCGCGTTCTCGACGTTCTGGTTCAGCTGCCGGACAACGTTGGCGTTGTACCGGTAGATGGTCTGTTCCCACTCCTCGTTGGGGTCGCGGAACTCGTGCCAGCCGTGCGCAGGCCAGTTCTCCACGGGCAGGCCGCCGGTGCCGATCCCACGCTGGGGCTCGGGCTGGTCGACGCCCCAGGCCTTGAGCTTGGTCCAGTGCAGCGGGTAGCCGGTCTCACCGTCGGCGAAGCCGTAGATCCAACCCTGCGTCAGGTAGTGCCGCGGGTCGGGCTGCACCTCGACGGTGACGTCCTCGTAGTGGGTCTGCTTGCGCTTCGCGGGTGAGAAGTAGTTGTACCGACGGGCGCTGGCGCCCGAGTCGGGGAACTCGCGCGCCCCAGCCTCTGCGTCGGTGAAGACGGGCTTCGGGACGCTGCGTTCTGGGCGCTCGGTGGTGGTCATGGGCCGTCCTCGCCTTCCGGTTCACCAGTGGTGGTGAACTTGTCGTAGAAGATCTGGTTCTCACTCACTCCCAGCGCGGTCAGCGTTGCGATGGCCGCATCCACCATCGGCGGCGGACCGCAGACATAGGCATCCACTCCTCCCAACCCGGACTCACGGCTCTTCACGACCTCGGTGATCAGGCCCGTCGCCCCACTCCACCCGTCGTCCGCCGCCGGCTCCGACAGCGCAGGGACGTAGGTGAAGTCGGTCAACCGGCCCCCGAGTTCTGCCAGCTCCTCGGTGAAGCAGAGGTCGCGCAGCCCACGAGCGCCGTAGTAGAAGGTGACCTTGCGCTCGACCCCTCGTTCGGCCATCGACCTCAGCAGTCCGAGCATCGGGGCCATCCCCGCACCACCGCCGACGAACAGCAGGTCGGACGTGCGGCTCTCGCGGAGGGTGAAGGTGCCGAACGGCGCCTCCACCTGCAGGCGGTCCCCGACCTCGACCTTCTCGGCGAGGTACTCCGAGAACAGCCCGCCCGGGTAGATCTTGATGACGAACTCCAGGAGACCGTCCCGATTAGGCGTGTTCGCCATCGAGAACGACCGGCTCTCGTCGGTGCCCGGCACCTTGAAGTCCATGTACTGCCCGGGGAAGAACTTGATCTCCTCGGGCTCGACGAGTCGCACGACGAGGTGTCGCATGTCGTGCGTCACCGCATCGTTGGACACCACCTCGACCGTGCCGGTGCGCAGCGGGAGCCCACCCCGGATGATCTCCTCGTCGTAGTTGAGGAGCTCGATGACGAGGTCCTCGTAGGCGTGCGCCCGGCAGAGCAGCGTCTGCCCCTCCTCCCTCTCGAAGTCCGGGAGCGCGAAGGTCGAGTACTTGTCGAGCTCGATGTCCTCACCTTCGAGGACGAAGGACTTGCACGCTGCGCACTGGCCCTCCTTGCAGCCGTGCATGAGCTGGACACCCTGCTCGGCCGCGGCGCGCAGGATGGTTTGGTCCTCGTCGACCTCGATCTCGATGCCGACCGGTTCGAACCGGACGACGTGCTTGTCACCCAACTGATCTCAAGCCCTTCGGCTCGTGCTCTGGAACGAGCAGGGAACGAGCAGGGCCAAGCAGGGGGAGGGCCGTTCGCGCGACCCTCCCCCCTCGCCTGACCCGCGCTCAGGCGTCGGTAGGTGCCGGACGTCCGGCCGGCCCCTGGCGGACGTAGTCGGCGTGGAACGCCTGCCGCTCGTCGTCGCTCATCTCGTTGAGCACGACGTTCGGGCTCAGCAGCGGAGGCATCCGCCGCATGTGGTCGAGCGTCCACATCTTCTTGGGGTCGAGGTCGAGATGCGGCTGCGCCGTCATGGTCTTGCCGTCGTCGCGGACGAAGCCCATGTCCTTGACCACGTCGGCCCAGTTCCACCCGTGGTAGAGGGTCTCCCACTCACGGTGGCCGACCAGCCGGCCCATGTTCGGCGTCTCCCGGCCCTGGTAGACCGGCCGGAAGGCCTCGACGTCGGTCCACCGGCAGACCTCGTGGCAGTACGTGCGCCACTGACCGTTGACCTCGGCCATGACCATGTCCTCACGCACCAGGCACGGGACCATGCAGGTCCAGCAGCGGTGCGGGTAGACGTAGTCCACGTCCTCGGCGACGATCGCGTTGTGCCCGTTGGGCGTGGCCAGGCGGGAGTAGTTCTCCCACCACTTCCCGTACTTGTTGTACCAGCCCGGGTACTTGTACTCGAACCACTCGAAGTCCTCGTCGGTCATCGCGTCGATACGCCAGTAGTTGGCGAGCCAACCGGTGGCGAAGAACTGCGCGACCTCGTGGACGTAGCCCTTGTCCCAGATCTGCTTCCACGCCTCTTCGACGAGGTCGTGCGGGATCGTCAGGCCGTACTTCTCGAGCGGCACCAGGTAGGACCGGTAGTAGTCGTCGTAGATCCAGCGACGCCACATCTCCGCGTAGGACTCGCGGTCCTTACGGCGGTCCTTGGTGCCATACTCGATGAACGTGCCGATGGCGGCGTCCACCACGCGGTGGTTGTTCCACCACGCATAGCGCAGGTCGCGCTCGAGAAGCTGGCGGTTGTCCTCGTCCGACAACGCCATCAGCAGGGTGGCGTAGCCGTTGGAGATGTGCCGCGACTCGTCGGACTGCACCGAGTGGAACACCGTGGGTAGCAGATAGTCGCCGTTCGCCGCCGCTTCCGCCGGCATGGCCACGAACAGCGTGTTCGTGAAGGCCGTCTCGGCGACGATCGTCAGGTAGATGCTGGCCGCGGTGATGGCGTCACCGGTGATGAACCCCTCGGCGAACTGCCGGCCGATGGTGCCGCAGTAGTCGCTCTGGAAGTTGCGCAGGCTGTTGTTGAAACCCGCCGGGTCGATGTAGTTGTTCATGTACAGCCGCTTGAGGTTCTGCTGGATCGTGCTGTGCCGAACCTCGTCGATCATCTGGATCGCCTGGCCGTTGTGCAGCTCCGGGTTCGGAACCACGTGGAACAGCATCGGCATCGATCGGGCGGCAGAGATCTCGGGCAGCGGGATGATGGACAGGAACAGCTTCTGCCATTCCAGCCACCGTTCCTGGACCTGGCGGAACATGTTGCCGCGGATGGCGCCGTCCTGCGCGCCGTACACGCGGTTGTCCTTCTCCTCCTCCATGGGGAAGTAGGACCGAAGAACCTGCTTGAGCGGGTCCTTCTTGGCGGCCTTCCGGAAGGTGTAGTCGGTGCCGTACTTCATGTACGGCTCGTGGTACTGCGGCTCCCAGGCGAGCTCCTGGATCTTCTGATGAGCCTTCGCCAGACTCTGCCGACTCACATCGACTCCTCACGTTGTGGTGGGCCGCGGACCGGCATGCGCGCCGTCCGCCTGCCCGGAGTCACCCGGACCGGCGGGAGCACACGCCGCTCCCCGTGGTCTGCCCCCGTTCCGCGGTGCCGGTCCGTGCGCGGGTGGCGCCGGCAGCGGAGGTGGACCCGAGCCGCCGGTCCGGGCCCGACCGCGCGGGCACCCCGAGTCCGAACCTTCGCCTCGTGCCCGGAATCACACCGCCCTGGCCGTCACCCAGAGGTCTCAATATGAGACGGTTGCCGATTGCTCCCCCCAGGCCGTCTCACGGCTGCGGTACCTTCTGCGAGACGCAAGGTTCCGCATCGTCGCGAGTCGCCCGCTGCGCCAAGGGAGAGCACGCGCTTGGTCCGATCGAACCACGCACTCCCGCCTCGACGGACCGACAGGTCCGCCGAGGTACTCGTACGCGCTCGCACGTCCTTCCTGGTCGATGACCATGTGGAGGAGGGCACGGTCCGCGAAACCATCCTCGCGTCGTGGACTCGCTCCAGAGAGTGGGACGTCGCCACCGACAGTGTCGAGCTGTCGTGCGAGTTCGACACCGAGCCCGACTCACCGCTCGTCCGGGCCGCGGCGCCCATCATGGCCGACGTCGCCGACCAGCTGGCCGGGGAACCGGTGAGCCTCATCCTCACCGACGCCGACGGCGTCGTACTGGAGCGGCGCACCGGCGACTCGGGGCTGAACCAGCACCTGGACAAGGTCTGGCTCGCCCCCGGGTTCTCCTACGCCGAGCGCTTCATCGGCACCAACGGGATCGGCACCGCACTGGAAGGGCGCGGTCCCGCGCAGGTGTTCGGCCACGAGCACTACGTCGACCACCTCGCCGACCTCGCCTGCGCAGGCGCCCCGATCTGGCACCCGGTCAACGGCAAGCTGCTCGGCGTCGTCGACCTCACCTGCTGGCGCCCCGACGCCGGACGTTTCATGTCCACCGCGGTGGCCCGGATCGCACGCCAGATCGAGAACGCCCTGCTGGACCAGTCCGGCCCGCGCGAGCTCGCTCTGCTGCACGACTACCTGACGGCATGCCGGCGTGGCCGCGGAGCGGTGCTGGCCGTCAGCCCCGACCTGGTGATGTTGAACGACAGCGCCCGCGCGCTCATCGACCCCACCGACCAGGTCACACTGCTCGCCGGGGCCACCGAAGCGCTACGTTCCGGCCGCAGGCTGCTGCTCGTCGACCTACCTAGCGGGGCCGTCGCGCGCGTGCACTGCCGTCCGAGCTGGTCGGACCGTGACACGGCCGGCGGCGTCCTGACCGTTCAGCTCGCCGCACCCGAGATCGCCCGTCCCCGCCAGGGCCCGACGCCCCCGACGTCGTCGCAGCTCGCCGTCGGGTCCGGGGTGCTCTGGATGAAGTGCTGCCAGGCCGTGGACCGCCACTTCCGCAACCGGGAGTGGCTGGTGCTGGAGGGCGAGCCGGGCGTCGGGAAGAGCACCATCGCCCGGGCCACCCACCAGCGGCGCACCCCGGCAGCGCACCTGCGCCTGCTCGACGCCGACGACTACGGGCCGCGGTGGATCGCGGAGATCATCGACGAACTGGAGAACGGCAGCGGCACGCTCGTGCTCTCCCACGTCGACCGGCTTCCTCCCGACGGGCTGCAGGCCCTCGTCGACGCCCTCGAACCGCACCGCGAGTCCACCGACCCCGAGCGCCCCTGGGTCGTGGTCACCGTGGGCCCCGGCGGCCTCGACTCGAGCGCCCTCCTGGAGTCCTTCCCCCGCACCGTGGTGGTGCCGCCGCTGCGCCACCACGTCGAGGACGTCGCCGAGTTGGTCCCCCACCTGCTCGCGCGGCTCACGCGAGGAAGCGACCTCACCTGTTCGTCGGAGGCCATGCGTGTGCTCATGCGGCACCGCTGGCCCGGCAACGTCGAGCAGCTCTACCAGGCGCTGCGCAAGGCCGTCGCCCGTCGCCGGTCCGGCGTGCTGGCGGCGGCGGACCTGCCCCCGGAGTGCCGGGCGATCACCCGCCGGGTGCTCACGCCGCTCGAGGCCATCGAGTGCGACGCCATCGTCAACGCCCTGCTCGACAACGACGGCAACAAGGCAGAGGCGGCCCGTCACCTGGGGATGTCACGCGCCACGATCTACCGCAAGATCCGCGGCTACGGGATCTCGACGCCTGGTCTCGAAGCCGGCAGCCGAGGGTGACCGCCGATCAGACGTGACCGTCGCCGGTGGCACCGCCGTAGGTCGCGATCTTGTACTCGGTGGCGGCCAGCGACAGCGTGAGCTCGCGGATCTGGCGCCGGACCGTGTCACGGTGCTCGATCAGCATCTCCAGCCGCTCGGGCACCGTGTCCTCCCCTGCGTCGACCAGCGCCACGTAGTGCTGCAGATCCCGGATCGCCATCCCGGACAGCCGCATGCGCGTCAGGAACACCAGGCGCCGCACCACCGCAGGCTCGTAGAGACGGTGGCCTCCCGCGTCCCGGCCGACCTCGATCAGACCGATCCGCTCGTAGTAGCGCAGCGTGTGCGGCGAGAGGTCGAGCAAGTCGGCCACCTCGGCGATCGACATCGGCTCCTCGACGCCGGTGACGTCGACGAGCCGGTGGATCACCTCGACCGACATCGGTCCGTCCAGCTCGCCGAGCGCGCTGAGCGCCCTGCTCATCAGGTCCTCGGTTGCCACGGTGGTCGAGACTAGATCGGCCGGACCGAGGGCACGGCGTCGGCGAAGTCGGCGCCGACCGAGGCGTGGCGCCACCCCTCCAGTTCAGCGAGGCCACGGTGGTAGGACGCGGAGATCCGCTCGACCGCCTCGCAGCCGAGTGCGAGCCGCAGCGGCAGGTCCGAGCCGTGGACGAGGTCGACCAGGATGTCGCCCGCGCGGGCCGGGTCGCCCTGCTGCATCCCGTCCGCGCCTGCCATGTCCGTCCGAACTGCGGCGAGCACATCGGCATAGGTGTCGCTCGCCTCGGCGAAGCCCAGGACGCCCGGCGCGTTGAACGACGTACGGAACCGGCTCGGCTCGACGATCAGCACGCGGATACCGAACGGCGCGACCTCCCCGGCCAGCGCCTCCGACCATCCCTCGAGTGCGAACTTGCCGGCCGAGTAGGCGCCGACGCCGGGGAACGACATGCGTCCGCCCTGGCTGCTCATCTGGACGATGGTGCCGCTGCCCTGCTCCCGCATGGCAGGCAGCGCGGCGCGCACGAGCGCGGCCGGGCCGAACAGGTGCAGGTCCATGAGGTCACGCAGGGTGGCCTCGTCCACTTCCTCGGCAGCCCCGACGAGGCCGCGTCCGGCGTTGTTGACCAGCACGTCGATGCGGCCGAACCGGTCGAGTGCGGCCCGGATGACCTCCGGTGCACGAGCGGTGTCGCGGACGTCGGCGGCGATCGCGGCGAACCGGTCGGGGTGGGCCGCCGCGAGGTCGGCCACCGCGTCCGGCCGGCGGACAGCGGCGACGACGCGGTCCCCCGCAGCCAGCGCGGCCTCGGCCAGCCCGCGGCCGAGGCCCTGCGAGGCGCCGGTGATGATCCAGGTCGATGGTGTCGTACCAGGGGTTGTCATGCCGGCGAAGCTAGGTCTTCGAGCGCGCTCGAACGCAAGCGCCGCGACGTCCGACGGCTGGTTCTCACGACGGCGAAAAGCGGCTTGACCGACCAGTAGGGTCACTCGCGTGCTGGACATTGGGGGGATCTCGAAGCGATTCGGATCCCGGCAGGCACTCGCGGACGTGACCTTCGCGGTGCGGCCAGGCGAGGTGTTCGGGTTCGTCGGCAGCAACGGGGCCGGCAAGACCACGACGATGCGGATCGTGCTCGGCGTGCTCGAGGCCGATGCGGGCGAGGTTCGCTGGAAGGGCTCCCCGATCGACGCCGAGCTGCGCAGGCGCATCGGGTACATGCCCGAGGAGCGCGGGCTCTACCCGAAGATGCGAGTGGGCGAGCAACTTCGCTACCTCGCCCGTCTGCACGGACTGAGCGCCGCCGAGGCCTCCACCTCGGTGCAGCACTGGACGGAGCGGCTCGGGGTCTCCGAGCGGGTCGGCGACGAGGTGCAGAAGCTGTCGCTGGGCAACCAGCAGCGTGTGCAGCTCGCCGCGGCGCTGGCGCACGACCCCGAGGTGCTGGTGCTCGACGAACCGTTCTCCGGGCTCGACCCCACGGCCGTCGGCGTGATGAGCAGCGTGCTGCGGGACAAGGCCGACTCGGGCGTGCCCGTGATCTTCTCCAGTCACCAGCTGGACCTGGTGGAACGCCTGTGCGACCGGATCGGGATCATCGCGGCCGGGCGGATGGTCACCGTCGGCACCGTCGGGGAGCTCCGGGCGCGCGACGGCGTCGTTCTCGACGTGTACGGGCCGCGCCCCGGCTGGGCAGACGCCCTCCCCGGCGTCGAGCTCGTGGCAGGCGACGACATCGACCACACCCGAGTGCGCCTCGCCGAGGGCGTCGACGACCAGGACGTCCTGCGCGCGGCACTGGCGGCAGGCCCGGTGCACGAGTTCCGGCGCTGGCGACCCCCGCTCACCGAGCTCTATCGCGACGTCGTCGAGGCCGGACCCACCGCCACGGCCGAGCCCGGGGATGTGCCCGCGGCATGACGGCCCCGCTCGGTCCCCGGCAGGTGGTGCTGCTCGTCGCGCGCCGCGAGTTCGTCTCCCAGGTCAAGTCGCGCGGCTTCGTGATCGGGATCGTGATCACGATCGTCCTCTTCGGCGGCCTGTTCCTGCTCTCGGCGTACATCAGTTCCGAATCCGACAGCAAGACCCTCGGTGTCACGCAGCAGACGGCTGCGCTGCAGCCTGCGCTGGAGCAGGCCGCGAAGGCCCAGGGCATCGACCTCACGGTGCGCACGGTCGACGACGGGGCCGGCAGGCAGCAGGTGGACGCCGGTGACCTCGACGCCCTGTTCACCGGCGAGGCCGGCGGCTACGAGCTGCTCGGCCTCGACTCGGTGGACAGCAGGCTGCAGTCGCTCGTCTCGTCGGCCGTGCAGCAGCAGACCCTGACGTCGGCCCTCACCGGAGCCGGGATCGACCCGGCACAACTCACCGCACGGGCGAAGGTGAGCGTCGACACGCTCCAGCCGGTGGACCCCGAGTCCGGGCAGAAGCTCGCACTCGCCCTGGTCGGGGTCATCCTGTTGTTCTTCACGCTCAGCGGCAACGGCCAGGTCGTGGCCACGGGAGTGGTGGAGGAGAAGCAGAGCCGCGTGGTCGAGCTACTGCTGGCCACCATCAAGCCGTGGCAGCTCATGGCCGGGAAGATCATCGGGCTGGGTGCCGTCGGGCTGCTGCAGCTGGTGATCCTGAGCGCGATCAGCGCGGGGAGCGCCGGCGCCGCAGGCCTGCTGACCGTGCCGACCGCCGCCGTCGGGATGTTCGTCATGGTGGTGGTCTGGTACCTGCTGGGGTTCTTCCTCTTCGCGGCTCTCTACGCCGCGATCGGGTCCACCGTGTCGCGCCAGGAGGAGCTCAACTCGGTGGTCGCACCGATGATCTTCCTGCTTCTCATCCCGTTCGTACTGACCCTGAACCTGCTGCCCAACGACCCCCGCAACGGCGTGGCCGAAGTGCTGTCCTTCGTCCCGTTCTTCTCACAGACCGTGATGCCCGCCCGCTACGCCCTCGGCGTGGCACCGCTGTGGCAGGTGCTGGTGTCCGCGCTGATCGCGCTGGCCGCGATCGTCGTTGTGGTGCGCCTGGCCGGGCGGGTCTACCGGAACTCCGTGCTGCGCACGGGCGCCAGGGTGAGCCTGCGCGAGGCACTGACCAACCGCTCCTGACCCGTCCGATCCCGGGTCGGGGCCGAGTCAGCTCTCGGTGCGCTTCTTCGGCGCCCATTCGGTGAACCCGGCCGCCTGGGCGTCAGCCGCGGAGCGGAACCAGATCTCCGCCTTGGTACGGCGGAAGTACGGGCTGGCGGGCGAGTGGAAGAGCAGGGAGCCAGTGCTGGCCTTGATCGTGTACTCGGGGTCGGGCGCCGAGCCGTCCGGGCCCGCGGCGACCGCGCCAGGGGGCAGCGTGGAGGTCTGCGGTGACGGCGACGGCTTGCGCCGTCGCGGCGACGGCCGGTCCGATCGGGGGGTGGCCCTCCTCGGAGGCGCCGGGGTGAAGAGCGAGTGCGGCTCCGGCTCCACCGGCCGCGCCCACGAGACGGCGGGCTGCACCGGCAGGAGCTCGGTCTCTGCGTCGTCGGGCGAGGTCGTCGAGCCGGTCGTCACATCCGCGGCGGGCGCGGGCGGCGCGGAAGGAGCGGGCGGTGCGGCAGGCGCAGCAGGAGCGGGCGGTGCGGCAGGCGCAGCAGGAGCGGGCGGTGCGGCAGGCGCGGCAGGAGCAGGCGGCGCGGCGGAAGCGGCAGGCTCGAACATCGAGGCGGCCGTCTCGGACGCGGGCGGCGTCTCCGGACTACCCGGCGTCGCCTGCGTCTCTCCTACGGCTGAGGAAGGGGCGGCCGGCTCGTCCGGCACGGGCACCGCTTCGGCAGCCTGGGCCGCAGAAGCCGCACCCGGCTCGGGCTCCACCGGCGCCGCCGAAGCGACCGGGTCGCTCGCCTCGGGCGCCGCCGGAACGGTCTCGGCCGGCTCCACCGGCTCGGCTGCAGCAGCCACCGGAGCGGGCGCCTCGGGCTCCACCGGGACGGCCTCTGCCGGAGGCGTCGAGGGTGCGTCGGTCGTCGTCTCGGAGACGACTACCACCGGAGACGGAGCGATCGTGGCGCTCGCTCGCGATGGGGACAGGAGCGGCTGTGCAGGCGCCGGGGGCACCAGCGCGGGCACGGGTTGCACGCCCGGCCACGGTTGCACGCGGACGTTGGCGGCGGCCCGACGGGACCGGACGAACCAGATGGCAAGGCCCAGCAGCAGCACGACCAGCCCGAGCCGACCGCGACGCCGCGGCGACCGCCTCACGTCTTTCCCGGCCATCGCCCACCCTTCTTGTCGCTGTGTCCCGAAGGGTAAGGTCGTCGCCCATATGGAGCAATTAAGCGGGTCGCGTAGTAGTTCCCCGCGGTCTCCTGATCAGCCTCTCGTGGCTTTCACCCGCTCGTAGCGCGCCAAGGCCTCCTGCCGCTCGGCCTTGTGGTCGACGATCGGCTCCGGGTAGCCGTTCGGCACACCGCCGGGCAGCGTCCACGGTTGGTGAACGGCTTTTCCCGCCACATCTCGTAGCTCGGGAACGAACCGCCGCACGTACTCGCCGTCCGGGTCGAACTTCTCCCCCTGCAGCACGGGATTGAAGATCCGGAAATACGGAGCCGCGTCGGTGCCGCTCCCGGCCGTCCACTGCCAGCCGTGCTGGTTGGACGCCAGGTCCCCGTCGACGAGAAGTTGCATGAAGTGACGCGCACCGCGCCACCAGGGCAGGTGCAGATCCTTGACGAGGAAGCTCGCCACGATCATCCGCAACCGGTTGTGCATCCACGCCTGCTCCCGGAGCTGGCGCATCCCGGCGTCGACGATCGGGTAGCCGGTGCGCCCTTCGCACCAGGCGTCGAACAGCCTGTCGGCCTCACGGCCGGACGCCAGCGGCAGCGCGTCGAACGCGCTGTCGTAGTTCGCCCTCGCGGAGTCGGGGCGCTGGAACAGGACGTCGGCGTAGAACTCGCGCCACGCCAGCTCTGTGCGGTACGTCTCGGCCGACGACGAGCGCCGGGACGCCAGGTCGGCGAGCATCGTCCGCGGATGGATCACCCCGTACTTGAGGTACACCGACATCCGCGACGTGCCCTCCTTGTCGGGCCGGTTCCGGTCGCTCCCGTAGCCCGACACCCCCGCGTCGAGGAACTCGTGCCAGCGGGCGAGCGCGGCGGCCTCGCCCGCGTCAGGGAGATCGGCGTCCACCTGCTCGTCCTCCGGGACGCTCACCGCGCGCGGGCCACCACACCGCTTCGCGGGATCGAGCCACGTGACCGTCGAGGCGTCGGTGTCGGCAGGCGAGCGCCATCCGTGCTCGGCCCAGGCCCGCCGGAACGGCGTGAAGACCCGGAACCCCTCCCCGTCACCCTTGCGCACACGGCCCGGCGCGACCGCGTACGGCGACCCGGTACGGACGAGCTCGAGGCCATCGGCGACCAGTGCCTTCTCGACCGCCTCGTCACGGCGCACCCCGTACGGGCCGAAGTCGGCCGCGATGTGCACGGTGGCCGCGTCGACGGATGCCGCGACCGCGGGCACGACGTCGGCAGGGTCGCCGCGCACGACGAGGAGCCGCCCACCCAGATCCCGGTCGAGCGCGCGCAGCGACCGGTAGAGGAAGGTCCGGCGCGCCGGGCCGGACGGTCCGAGCAGCGCGGGGTCGAGCACGAACAGAGCGAGCGACCGGCGCGCGGCACCGGCCGCGGCGAGGAAGGTGGGCTGGTCCCGTACCCGCAGGTCACGGCGGAACCAGACGACGGCTGTGTCACCCATGGGCCGACGCTAACGGCGGGGAGCACATCCCGCGCGTCGACAACCGCCGAACGCCGACGGGACCGTATCGCTGACGCCGGACGTCAACGATGCGGCCCCGCCGGTGTGCGAAAGGAGCTCAGCGATTACCCATCGGAACGTAGGGACGCTCCGAGGAACCGACGTAGAGCTGGCGAGGGCGGCCGATCTTGGTGGTGGGGTCGTTGATCATCTCGCGCCAGTGGGCGATCCAGCCCGGAAGGCGACCGAGAGCGAACAGGACCGTGAACATCTTGGTGGGGAAGCCCATGGCCCGGTAGATGACGCCGGTGTAGAAGTCGACGTTCGGGTAGAGCTTGCGCTCGATGAAGTAGTCGTCGGCGAGCGCGCGCTCCTCGAGTGCCTTGGCGATGTCGAGAAGCTGGTCGGTGACCCCGAGCTTCTTGAGGATCTCGTCGGCGCTCTGCTTGACGATCCTCGCCCGCGGGTCGTAGTTCTTGTAGACGCGGTGCCCGAAGCCCATCAGGCGCGCACCCTTGTCCCTGTTCTTCACCCGCTCGACGAACGCGTCGACGTTGCCGTCCTCCACGTCGCGAATGCGCTGGAGCATCTCCAGCACGGCCTGGTTCGCGCCGCCGTGCAGCGGACCGAACAGGGCATTGATGCCGGCCGAGATGCTCGCGAAGAGGTTGGCCTGCGACGACCCGACGAGCCGGACCGTGGACGTCGAGCAGTTCTGCTCGTGGTCGGCGTGCAGGATGAGCAGCACGTCGAGGGCACGTGCGAAGTCAGGGTCGATCTCATACGGCTCGGCCGGGAAGCCGAACGTCATCCGCAGGAAGTTCTCGACCAGGCCGAGGGAGTTGTCGGGGTAGAGGAAGGGCTGCCCGACCGACTTCTTGTAGGCGTACGCCGCAATCGTCGGCACCTTGGCGAGCAGCCGAACTGTCGACAGCTCGACGGCGTCCTCGTCGAACGGGTCGAGGCTGTCCTGGTAGAAGGTGGACAGTGCGCTGACGGCGCTCGAGAGCACCGGCATCGGGTGAGCGTCGCGCGGGAATCCGTCGAAGAACCGTTTGAGGTCCTCGTGCAGCAGGGTGTGGCGGCTGATCTTGTTGGTGAAGGCGTCGAGCTCGGACCGGGTCGGCAGCTCCCCGTAGATGAGCAGGTAGCTGACTTCGAGGAACGAGGAGCTCTCGGCGAGTTGGTCGATCGGGTAGCCCCGGTAGCGCAGGATCCCGGCGTCACCGTCGATGTAGGTGATCGCCGAGCTGCACGCTGCGGTGTTGCCGTAGCCGGAATCGAGTGTGACCAGCCCGGTGGAGGGCAGGAGCTTGCTGATGTCGAAGGCGGACGCACCTTCGGTACCAGCGTGAATAGCCATCGCGTGCTCCCCGCCGGGGTGGCGCAGAACAGCGGTCGTGGTCTCGTCGGCCATGTGGAGGTTCCCTCGCACTCTTCGTTTCGTGGTTGGCCGCAACGCTAGTGCTCGATCGGGTGAGTGCGCCCGACGAAACATGTGACGTGGGGCGCTCAGCCCTTGGTGAGCTGTTCGGGGTCCACGTCCACTCTGCCGACCACGAGATAGTTGATGAGCCAGAGTGCTGCGCCCACCGCCAGCAGGATCCCAGCCAGCGCGAACTGCTGCAACGGCCGGCCGGACAGGGGCGTGGCGAGGAAGCCGCAAAGCACGATGCCGGCGTAGGGGCTCCAGGCCGGCGCGCGGAAGTGGTTGTGCTCCACCTTGTCCTTGCGGAGCACGAGCACCGCGATGTTGACGACGGTGAAGACGGCCAGCAGGAGCAGGGCCGTGGTGCCGCCGAGCTGCGTGATGTCGACACTTCCGACCAGGATGATCGCGATGACGCTGGTGAAGATGATCGCGAACCAGGGCGTCCGGCGGCCCTCGTGGACCCTGCCGAACACCCGCGGGAGAACCCGCTCGTTCGACATCCCGTAGAGCAGGCGGCTCGCCATCAGCATGTTGATCAGCGCGGAGTTCACCACCGCGAACAGACCGATCACGGCGAACACGCCGAGCGGGAACCCGGGCGCCCCCACCTCCAGCACGCGGAAGAGGGCGCTGCTCTTCGCCGCGGCGAGGTCGTCGGCAGGCACGAGCATCGAGGACAGCACCGCGATGATCACGTAGATGGCCGCGGCGACGGCCATGCCGAGTAACATCGCCCGCGGGAAGATCCTCGGCGGGTTGTGGCATTCCTCGGCCATGTTGACGGAGTCCTCGAAGCCGACCATCGCGAAGAACGCCAGCGATGTGGCGGCGGTGATCGCGATGAACGCGGTGGTCTCCCCGGTGTTGATCTCCACGAGCCGGGACGGCTCCCCTGCTCCGCCCGCCACCGCGACGATGCCCACACCGATGATGAGCAGCAGACCGGACAGCTCGATGAGGGTGAGCACCACGTTGGCCTTGACCGACTCCCCGACCCCGCGGAAGTTGATCAACGCGAGCCCCACGATGAAGGCCGCGGCCACGGCCCAGGTGGGCAGCTCGATGAACTGCCGCAGGTAGGTGTCGGCGAACGCCTTGGCCGCGGTGGCGGCGGACGTGACCCCGGACGCCATCACCGTGAACGTGACCATGAACGTCAGGAAGTTGATGCCGAACGCCTTGTGCGTGTAGAGCGCCGCACCGGCCGCCCTCGGGTACTTGCCGACCAGCTCGAGGTAGCTGAACGCCGTGATGAAAGCGACGATGAAGGCCAGCAGGAACGGCACCCACAACGCGCCGCCGATCACGCCTGCCACCGATCCGGTGAGCGCGTAGATGCCGGTGCCGAGGATGTCGCCGATCACGAAGAACAGCAGCAGCTTCGGACCGATCGCCCGCTTCAGAGCCGGCTGGCCAGTGACCGTGCTCACATCAGTCATACGATGATGGTGACTGTTGATGCGCCCTACGTCATCCGGTGGCCGTCCGGTTTGTCAGGATCGATACCTGCCCGTCATACGATTCATGGCCGATCGGCTGCCACCGGCGCGCGGTAACGCCAGAACACCGGGAACACCGCGACCACGACGATCGCGAACACGATCGTCGCGAAGCCGCCCGCCGCGACGGCCGCCGAGGGACCCACCGCGGCCGCGGCAGGCCCGTGCCAGAGATCCGCGAGCCGCGGGCCGCCGACCACCACCACGGTGAACACACCCTGCATGCGGCCACGCATGTCGTCGGTGGCCACCGTCTGCAGCATCGAGTTCCGGAACGCCGAACTGACCATGTCGCCTGCGCCTGCCACGGCGAGGAACAGCACCGCGAACCACAGCGAGCCCGACAGCCCGAACAAGGCGATGCCGACCCCCCACGTACAGATCGCGATCGTGACCGCCACGCCCTGCCGCCGCACGTGTGTGAGCCAGCCCGAGAACAGGCCGGCCACCACCATGCCTATGGGTATCGCGGCGAACAGCAGCCCGAGGGCCGGTCCGCCGGCGATCGGGTCGCCGAACACCGTGTGCGCCATCTCGGGGAACACCACCCGTGGCATCCCGAAGCCCATGGCGACGACGTCGATGAGGAACGACACCAGCAGGACCTTGTGCAGTGCGACGTAGCGGAACCCCTCGATGACCTGGCGGGCCCCGGCGCGGCGCGTGACCGCCTTCTCCGGCGGGAGCGAGGGGAGCCGCCAGGTGGCCCAGAGGGTGGCGAGCAGCGCGATGGCGTCGATGAGATAGAGCGTCGGCAGCCCCACGACCGGGATCAGGACCCCGGCCAGGAGCGGTCCGGCGATGGCGCCGACCTGCTGCACCGTCATGTTGAGCGCGTTGGCCGCCGGTAGCTGCTCGGCGGGCAGCAGGCGGGGGATCACCGCGTTGCGGGTGGGCTGGTTGATGGCGAGGAGCGCGGTCTGCACGGCGAACAGGACCAGCACGCTCCACACGCCGCCGACGCCGCTCGCCGCTGTCACCCACAGGGCGAGCGACGACAGCGCGATCCCCCCACCCGAGGCCAGCAGCAGGACGCGCCGGTCCATCACGTCCGCGATGGCGCCGCCCCAGAGCCCGAACACGACCAGCGGCACCAGCCCGAAGACGCCCGTCAGCCCGACGTACGCCGACGAGTTGGTGAGCTGGTAGATCTGGGTGGGGACGGCCACCACCGACAACTGCGAGCCGACCACGGTGACCACACCGGCACTCCAGAGGCGCCGGTAGGCAGGCGTACGCAGCGGGCGGGTGTCGGCCAGCGCGCTACGGGCGATCACGCGCAACCGCTGGGTGGTGAAGGCGGTGCGCCGTGTCGGCGCGTCAGGGCCTGTGTCGATCCGCCCGGTTGGAGCTTCCGGACCCAGGCTGCTCGGGCGGGTGGGTTCGTCGGGTCCGGGCATCACTCGGATACGAGTACCACCTCTGTACCGAGAGTTCCGACCAACACCTCAACCGGACAAACCGCTGTCCACCCTCGGGCCGGGCTCCGAACGCGACCTTCACCTGCGCATCCACGAACGACGAGCGCCGTCCGCGGATCGCCGGGCCCGGATCGCGCGAGCGATGAGTGCCGAGGATCACGGTGGCCGGCGTCCCGCGGCCGGCGTCACGGCGCCAGCCGGCGCACCCTCCAGCTGCGATCGTGACCGTCGACCTCGAAGCGCAGCCGGTCGTGCATCCGGTTGGCGCGGCCCTGCCAGAACTCCACCTGCTCCGGCGCGAGCCGCCAGCCGCCCCAATGCGGTGGCGCCGGCACCGCGGCATCGTCGGCGAAGCGGCGCGTGGCGGCTTCGAGCGCGTCGTCGAGGGACCGGCGGTCGCGCACCACCGTGGACTGTGCCGACGCCCACGCACCGAGCTGCGCCCCGCGCGGCCGCGTGGCCCAGTACTTCTGCGTCTCCTCCGGCGTCACGAGCTCGACGGGACCACGGACGTGGACCTGCCGATGCATCGTGTACCAGGGGAAAGTGGCCGAGGCGTAGCGGCTGAACCGCAGGTCGTGGCTCTTCTTCGAGGTGTAGTTGGTGTAGAACACCACCCCCCGCGGATCCACGGCCTTGCACAGCACGGTCCGCGACGACGCACGGCCGTCCGCACCCGCTGTGGCCAGCACCATCGCGTTGGCCTCTGCTATTCCGGCCTCCTCGGCCTCGACGAGCCAGCGGGCCAGCTGCTCGTGCCAGGTCGGCGCCAGCGCGGCGACGTCGAGCTCCGCGCTGTCGTAATCAACACGCATCGTCGCCAGTTGCTCCGCCATGCCGCGCCTCCCCGGGTTCTACGAGGTCACGCTATGACCCGGCGGTTTGGTCCGATAGATCCGGTGACGGATCCAACACCGTCTGCCCGTTGCCTCGGTGGGCTCGCCGAAGGCAAGGTGACGCGATCGCGTCGACCGTGCACGTCAACCGTGCCGGACGGACGCGATCGGCGCGCCGGCCCGGACGCACTCCGCCGGACGGCGAGCGAAGCCCGGCCGACGACGCCACCGGTGCCTTCGGCCGGTGACCCCTGTCGGGCACCACGACGAGGAGGACGCGGTGACCACTGCGCCGATCCCATTGGGCACGACCCCTTCCGGCACCGCGGAAGCCTCGAAAGGGCCGGCCACGGCCGACCATGAGATACCCCCGCCGCCGCCGGGATTCACACCAGGACTCGAAGGCCACGTCGCCTTCCGCACGGAGATCGCGGAGCCGGACAAGAACGGCGGTGCCCTGCGCTACCGCGGCGTCGACATCGAGGATCTCGTCGGCAAGGTGACGTTCGGCAACGTCTGGGCACTGCTCGTCGACGGCCGTTTCGGACCGGGCCTGCCCCCCGCCGAGCCGTTCCCCATCCCGGTGCACACCGGTGACGTCCGCGTGGACGTGCAGGCCGCGCTCGCGATGCTGGCTCCGTACTGGGGCTACCGCCCGCTGCTCGACATCACCGAGGACGAGGCCCGCGAGCAGCTCGCCAGGGCGTCGGTGATGGCCCTGTCCTACGTGGCCCAGTCGGCCCGCGGGATCGGCGTTCCTGCGGTGCCTCAGTCGCGCATCGACGAATGCAGCACGATCACCGAGCGGTTCATGACGCGCTGGCGCGGCGAGCCGGACCCGGCGCACATCAAGGCCGTGGACGCGTACTGGGTGTCGGCGGCCGAGCACGGGATGAACGCCTCCACCTTCACCGCCCGCGTCATCGCGTCCACCGGCGCCGACGTCGCAGCGTCGCTGTCGGGGGCCATCGGGGCGATGTCCGGGCCGCTGCACGGCGGAGCCCCTGCCCGGGTGCTGCCGATGCTCGAGGCGGTCGAGCGGTCCGGCGACCCGAAGGCGCTGGTCACGGGCATCCTCGACCGCAGGGAGAAGCTCATGGGCTTCGGGCACCGGGTCTACCGGGCCGAGGACCCGCGGGCCCGCGTGCTCCGTCGCACGTGCCAGGAGCTGAAGGCCCCGCGTTACGAGGTGGCGGTGGCGCTGGAGCAGGCGGCACTGAGCGAGCTGCGCTCCCGGCGCCCCGACCACCCGATCGAGACCAACGTGGAGTTCTGGGCCGCGGTGATCCTCGACTTCGCCGAGGTGCCGCCGCACATGATGCCTGCGATGTTCACCAGCGCCCGCACCGCCGGGTGGTCGGCGCACATCCTGGAGCAGAAGCGCGAGAACAAGCTCGTGCGCCCGTCCGCTCAGTACATCGGCCCCGGCCCGCGCAGGCCGTCCGAGGTCGAGGGCTGGGGCGAGATCAAGCACGACTGACGGCCGCGCCGGCCCCGGGTCACGCCGGGGCCGGCAACGGCATCCGTCGCACCAGCAGCGAGAGCACGCCTGCCACCACCGCCAGCGCTCCGCCGACGTACCAGGCCATGTCGTACGCGCCCAGCTCGTCGCGCACGATCCCCGCGCCGAGCGCCATCAGGGCCGCGCCGACCTGGTGGGAGGCGAACACCCAGCCGAACACGACGGGCGCGGACGCGCCGAAGAACTCCCGGCACAGCGCCATCGTGGGCGGGATCGTCGCCACCCAGTCGAGCCCGTAGAACACGATGAACGCCACCATGTTCGCCTGGATGTCGGGCCCGAACAGCCACGGCAGCGCGAGCAACGAGAGCCCGCGCAGCACGTAGTAGGCGAGCAGCAGCAGCCGGGGATTGACGCGGTCGGTGAGCCAGCCCGATGCGATCGTGCCCGCCACGTCGAAGATCCCGACGAGCGCGAGGAGCCCTGCCGCGGTCGTCTGCGGCATCCCGTGGTCGTGAGCTGCTGGGATGAAATGCGGCTGGATCAACCCCATCGTCGTAGCGCCGCAGATCATCATCCCCAGCGCGAGGTACCAGAACGGACCCGTCCTGGCCGCGGTGGCCAGCGACCGCACTGCCAGCCGCGCCGCGCCCGACCGCACCGGGTCCACGTCGTCGGCCTCGGTGCCGCCGTAGGGCACCACGCCGACATCGCGCGGGCGGTCACGCAGCAGCCACATCACGAGTGGGGCCACGGCCAGCGCCGCGGCAGCCACGACGAGAGCGGCTGGCCGCCAGCCGTACGCCGCGGCGAGCTGGGACACGAGCGGAAGGAACACGAGGCCGCCCGCCGCACCGCCTGCCGTGAGCACGCCGGAGACGAGCCCACGACGGGCGACGAACCACCGTCCGGTCACCGTCGCCACCAGCGCAAGTGCCATCGACCCGGTGCCCAGCCCGACGAGCACGCCCCAGCACAACACGAGCTGCCAGCTCGCTGTCATGAACACGGTGAGCCCGCTGCCGGCTGCCACCACGACCAGCGCCACCGTGACCACGGAACGGATGCCGAAGCGCTCCATCAGCGCGGCTGCGAACGGCGCCGTCAGCCCGTAGAGGGCCATGTTGACGGCGGCGGCGAGTGAGATCGTCGAGATCGACCAGCCGAACTCCATGTGCAGCGGGTCCATCAGCACGCCGGGGACGGCCCGGAAACCCGCGGCGCCGACCAGCGCCAGGAACGTGACGGCCGCGGCCCACCAGGCGGGATGGATGCGACGCGTGCGCGCCGGTGTACTGAGTTCGGTCACGCCGGTAAGGATCAATGCTGCCCACTCGGGACGAAAGTGGCCCGATGGCCATCATGTGTAAGGATTCGGCCATGGCCCTTCCCAACGGACAGGCCCGTACCCCCGGCGACGACCTCCGCCGCGTCCATGAGGTCGCCGTGCTCGCTCTGCCCACCGTGGTGGCGTTCGAGCTGGGCCTGCCGCATCGGCTGCTCGGCGGGGCCGTCGACGACGACGAGCGCCCGCTCTACAACGTGCGCGTCGCCACCCTGGACGGCGGACCGGTGCGCACCTCGGCCGGATACCAGGTGCTGCCCGAGCACGACGCGTCGATCCTGCGCACGGCCGACACCGTGGTCGTCCCCGGGATCTACAGCGGTACCGCGCGGGAGCACGGCGAGCTCGAGCCGGAGCTCGCCGCCGCGCTGCACGGCCTCGACGCCCGCATGGTGTCCATCTGCACCGGGGCGTTCGTGCTCGCCGCGGCAGGCCTGCTCGACGACCGCCCGGCCACCACCCACTGGATGCACGCCGCCGCGTTCCGGGCGATGTTCCCTGCGGTGCTGCTCGATCCCGACGTCCTCTACGTCGACGACGGTGACGTGCTGACGTCCGCGGGGAACGCCGCGGGTATCGACCTGTGCTTGCACATCGTGCGCCGCGACCACGGCGCCTCGGTGGCCAATCGCGTGGCACGGCGCAGCGTGGTGGCACCGTGGCGCGACGGTGGGCAGTCCCAGTTCATGGAACCGCTCCCCGACCCCGGCGGTCCCGGCACCGCCCCCACCAGGGCATGGGCCTTGGAGCAGCTCGGCACGCCCCTCGCCCTCGCCGACATGGCCGCGCACGCCGCGATGAGCGTGCGGACGTTCACCCGGCGGTTCCGCGACGAGACCGGACTCAGTCCCGCACGCTGGCTCGCGATGCAACGGGTGGCCCTCGCGCGGCGGCTGCTGGAGACCACCGACCTTCCTGTGGAGCGCGTCGCGGCCGACGCGGGGTTCGGCACCGCCACGTCGATGCGCCTGCATCTGCACGCCGCCATCGGGGTGTCGCCGCTGGTCTACCGGCGTACATACCGCGGCGACGGCGCCGCCGCCCAGGACGATCAGCACAGGTCCGGACGGGTGTCCCGTCACGATTCCGTGAGTACCCACACCCGGCTCGACACGCCAACGGCTGCGACACTGGAGCGGTGACAGCCTCGACGACAACCGACCTGAAGATCCCCGCCGAGCTCAAGCCCGCCGACGGGCATTTCGGCTGCGGCCCGTCCAAGGTTCGCCCAGAGCAGCTCGCCGCGCTCGCCGACGCCGGCGCCGCTGTGATGGGAACGTCGCACCGGCAGAAGCCGGTGAAGTCGCTGGTCGGGCGCATTCGCGCCGGGCTCGCCGACCTCTTCTCGCTACCGGACGGCTACGAGGTCGTGCTCGGCAACGGCGGCACCACGGCGTTCTGGGACGCCGCGGCATTCGGCCTCGTGCGCGAGCGCGCCCTCCACCTGGCCTACGGCGAGTTCTCGTCGAAGTTCGCCGACTCCACCGGCGGCGCCCCCTTCCTGGGCGACCCGGTCATCGTCAAGGCGGACGCCGGCAGCGCCCCCACTCCCACCTCGGATCCGTCGTGTGACTTTCTCGCCTGGGCCCACAACGAGACCTCCACCGGCGTCGCCGTTCCCGTCGTGCGCCCGGACGGCTCCACCGACGGCCAGCTCGTCGCGATCGACGCCACCTCGGGTGCAGGCGGGCTGCCCGTCGACATGAGCAACGCCGACGTCTACTACTTCGCGCCTCAGAAGGGCTTCGCCTCCGACGGCGGCCTGTGGATCGCGCTGATGAGCCCCGCCGCCCTGGAGCGGGTGGCCGAGATCGCGGCCACCGACCGGTGGATCCCGCCGTTCCTGTCGCTCGCCACGGCCGTCGACAACTCGGGCAAGGACCAGACCTACAACACGCCCGCCGTCGCCACCCTGTTCCTGATGGCCGACCAGATCGACTGGATGCTGGGGCTCGGCGGCCTCGACGCCTGTGTGGCCCGCACCGCCGACTCGTCAGGGCGGCTCTACACCTGGGCCGAGAAGTCCTCGTTCGCCACGCCGTTCGTCGCCGACCCGAAGCACCGGTCCCAGGTGGTCGGCACGATCGACTTCGCCGACTCGGTGGACGCGGCGGCGGTCGCCAAGACGCTGCGGGCCAACGGGATCGTCGACACCGAGCCCTACCGCAAGCTCGGGCGCAACCAGCTGCGCATCGGCATGTTCCCCGCGGTCGAGCCGGACGACGTGCAGGCCCTCACCTCCTGCATCGACTGGGTAGTCGAGCAGATGGCCTGACCGTCCACCGGTCGCGTCCTGTTTCGATCTCCACCGGTGACACTGGGTAGTCGAAACCGTAATGTCGGATCAGTGCGCCTCTGAGGCGAAAACGTGCAATGCTGCGCGCGGGGGGAAGCGCTGACCGGGGCAGCGTCGACGTGAGGCGACGTTGCACCGGCCCGGCGCGCCTCCACCTCAGGTTGCGATTCGGCAACTACCGTCACCCAGACGGGGAGAACGAGAGCGGGGAGGCCGTCGATGCGGGCGCTGCGGGTCGTCGGGATCACCGAGAGCGGCGGTGAGATCTCCGTCGTTCTCGAGGATCCTGTTCGCCACGAGCGCTTCACCGTACCGGCGGATGAGCAGTTACGTGCTGCCGCACGGGGAGACCTCTCCCGGCTCGGACAGATCGCGATCGAGTTGGAGAGTCAGTTGCGCCCTCGCGAGATCCAGGCCCGCATCCGTGCCGGAGCATCCGTGGAGCAGGTCGCCACGGCCGCAGGTGTGCCGCTGCAGAAGATCGAACGCTTCGCGTACCCGGTGCTATTGGAACGTTCGCGCACGGCGGAGGTGGCGCAGCGCGCCCATCCGGTGCGTGCCGACGGACCCGACACACGCATGCTCGGCGACGTCGTGGCCCACACCTTCGGGCTGCGCGGCCAGAACTACGGCGAGGCCGAGTGGGACTCGTGGAAGGGCGAGGACGGCCGCTGGGTCGTCGCACTGTCCTGGCGCGCGGGCCGGTCGGACAATCGCGCGCACTGGACGTTCCAGCCCGGGGCGAACGGCGGCACGGTCACTGCTGTGGACGAGCACGCCAGCGACCTGGTCGAGGGGTTGCCGGCACGGCCGCTGCGCACCGTCGGACCGGTCATCGAGCTCGGCCGCACCGAGGAGATCCCGGAGCCGCCCGCGCCCGACCACACCGAGGAGCTGCGCGCAGCCGCCTCCGACACCGTGCGCGCCAGCGGGCGCATCGACAGCGGCCGCGACCACACCGCTTCCGAGACGTCACGCGCGGCGGAGCGCCCGGTCGCTCGCCCCGCGCCCGAGCCTCGCCGGGCCGCGCCGCCGGCTCAACGCCAGCCACCGGCCGAGCCCCGCACCACTCCCGCCCCGGCTGCCCCGGCTGCGAAGCGCGAGCAGCCTGCTGCGCCCCCGCGGTCCGAGAAGCCGGTGGCCGAGCCTGCCGCCGAGCAGCCCGTGGCCGAGGAACCGGCCGCGAGCCAGCCCGCGCCCGAGGCGCCCACCACGAACCGGCGCACCAAGAAGGGCAAGCCGGTGATGCCGTCCTGGGACGAGGTCCTCCTGGGAGTGCGCGGCCAGCGCTGACCGCCGGCCGTTCAGCCCAGCAGCCCCAGCAGCAGCACGAGCCACGCCGCCACCAGGCCTGCCGCCGCGCCCGTCGCCGGCCAGCGCCAGAACGGCGTGGCCCGCAGCAGGTAGAGCGACGGGGCCAGGCCGAGCCCGACGAGCAGGTTGGCCGGCACCCACAGCAGGCCGAACGCCTCGGCGAACGCGCGGCTGAGCGCGATGTCGGCGAACGCGATGAGCACCGCGAAGAACGCGGAGACGGCGAGTCCCGTGGCCCAGGGCGTCGGTCCGGTCGGCTCGCCCGACGTCCGCGGGATCGGGCCGGTGGAACCCACCTGGATCGACTCGACCTCCCCGGTGATCGGATCGGTGAACTCCACGGAGCGGCCGAGGTGGTCGGCCACGCGCGACGCCAGCTGACGCCCGCGTCGTTGCAGAAGCTCGAGCTCGCGTGGGCCACCGGAGCGCGTCACCGACACCGCGAACGCCGCCCACTCCCGCAGCGCCTCCTGCAGATCGCGTGGCAACGCAGGGTCGCCCGGTTGTCGTTCCCCGAGTACGACCCGGCCCCCCGCGACGAGCTCCACGGCCTCACCCTACGACTGATCCCACGGCGTGGAAGGCGACGGCGGCCGCGGTAGCGACGTTCAGGGAGTCCACCCCGGTGGCCATCGGGATCCGGACCCGCAGATCAGCCGCGGCGAGCGCCTCGTCCGAGAGACCAGGGCCCTCCGCGCCGAGCAGCAGCGCGACGCGCTCTCCCTGCAGCCCCGATGCCGTGATCGGCACGGCGTCGGCTGCCGGTGTCAACGCGGCCACCCGCAGGCCCGCAGCCCGCAGCACGTCGAGCGACGCAGGCCAGGGGCCGGGCAGCTCGGTGAACGGCACCCGCAGGACGTGTCCCATCGAGACGCGCACGCTGCGCCGGTAGAGCGGGTCGGAGCAGCGCGGCCCGAGCAGCACCGCGTCGACTCCGAGCGCCGCCGCGTTGCGGAACAGGGCGCCGAGGTTCTCGTGGTCGTTCACACCTTCGAGCACCGCCACGAGACGTGCGTCGCGCACCAGCGCCGCCGGATCGGGCGGCGCCGCCCGATCCGCCACCGCGAGCACCCCCCGGTTGAGATGGAAACCGACGACCTCGGCCATCGTCGGGGCGTCGGTGGCGTAGGCAGGCACCGCCAGCCCGGCAAGATCGGTTGCGAGCTCGTCGATCCGCCGCCGCACGCCCAGCAGCGAGCGCACCGGGTACGGCGAGTCGATCATGCGCCGCACCACGACCACCCCTTCGGCGATCACGAGGCCGCGGCCTCCCGGCCGGTCCGGGCGCCGGTCGGCGGACGTGAGGTCCCGGTAGTCATCCGCCCGTGGGTCACCCGGATCGTCGAGAGTGATGATGGTCGCCACGCTCCGAATCGTCCCAGCCGCGGCGTGTCGGCTCCGTCATCCGGTCGGCCGTAGCGGCGGGTTCACCCACCGTGTCACGGTTGACAACCGCCCGGAGGCGCCCGCCGCCCGAGGACTGCTCGGTCCGAGCATCGAGACACTCCGGCTCGGCCCGGGGGCAGGAGGCACCGCACGCATGGGCCAGGACGTCGACCGGCGAACGTTCAGTCGACGGGACAGACAGCAGTACCGGGCGAAAGTGCAACGCTGCCTCGATGTCCTCGCCCTGATGCTGCGGGAGCACCCGTTCGCCCGTGACGAGCCGATGACGGGGATCGAGGTGGAGCTCAACCTCGTCGGCCGCGACTTCGAACCATCCCTGACCGGCGCCGACGTGCTGGACGCGATCGGGTCGTCGGAGTTCCAGTCCGAGCTCGGCCGCTGGAACCTCGAGCTGAACCTGCCTCCCCGGCCGCTCCCCGGCGACCAGTGGCGCCACCTGGAGCACCAGCTCCTCGACGAACTCGCCGTCGCGAGGGCGAAAGCACGGGACTGCGGCGCCCTCCTGGCCGTCATCGGCATCCTCCCCACCCTGGAACGCCGCCACCTCGTTCCCGACGCCCTGTCGCCCGACCAGCGCTACGAGATGCTCAACGAGCAGATGCTCAACGCCAGGGGCGAGCCGATCCGGCTCGACATCGCAGGCGACGACCCGTCGGGCAAGCACGGGGTGGAGCCCGAGCACCTCACCGCCGACTTCGACTCCATCGCCCCCGAGGCGGCCTGCACCTCCATGCAGCTGCACCTGCAGGTCCACCCCGACGCGTTCGCCGGGTACTGGAACGCCGCGCAGTGCCTGGCAGGCGTGCAGCTCGCCGTCGCCGCCAACTCCCCGTTTCTGCTCGGATCCCGGTTGTGGGCCGAGACCCGGGTCCCGCTGTTCGAGCAGTCCTGCGATGTGCGCACGCCCGAGCTGCGCAACCAGGGCGTGCGGCCGAGGGTGTGGTTCGGCGAGCGCTGGATCACCTCGATCCTCGACCTGTTCTCGGAGAACGGGCGGTACTTCCCCGCGCTGATGCCCGTCACCGAGGACACCGACCCGATGGCCGAGCTGCACGACGGTCACGTACCCGGCCTCGACGAGCTGCGGCTGCACAACGGCACCATCTGGCGCTGGAACCGGCCCGTGTACGACGTCGCCGACGGGATGCCGCACGTCCGAATCGAGAACCGCGTACTGCCGGCCGGGCCGACCCCGATCGACATGGTGGCCAACGCGTTGTTCTTCTACGGGCTGCTGCGTGAGCTCGTAGAGGCCGAGCGGCCACTGTGGAGCTCGATGTCCTTCGAGGCCGCCGAGGAGAACTTCACCACCGCTGCGCGGCACGGCATGGAAGGCCCGCTCTACTGGCCGGGCAGCGGCTGGATCCGTCCCGACGAGCTCGTTCTGCGCAAGCTGCTTCCGCAGGCCGCCCAGGGGCTGCGCCGCTGGGGCGTCTCCGCCGAGGTGAGCGATCGCTATCTCTCGGTGATCGAGCGGCGCTGCCTCAACCGGCGCACCGGGGCAGCCTGGCAGCTCGACACCGTGGCGGCGCTGGAGGCCCGCGGTGCCGACCGGCACACGGCGCTGCGCGGCATGCTCCAGCGCTACCTGGACTCCTCAGCGGCCAACGAACCGGTGAGCGACTGGCCCGTTCCGGCCTGACCGGTCCGTTCACCATCGCAAAGCCCTTTCCCGTTCCGCCCCGTGGCGCTGTGCCCCGCTCCTAGTGTCGATCCCGTTCCGATCGCGGCCGATCCCAGATAGCCGCAGGTCGACCGGCCGATCCGGTCGTCCTCACCACTAGTCCGCGCGCCCCGGCGCCCCGCTGCGGGTGCGATCTCGCGCGCCCGCAGAACGGGGGGACCATGCCCGATCGACCCCATCCGACCCTTCGCAGGCCGCTCCCCGGCCGCGGCCGGTGACGGCCGTGGCCCGTTTCCGGCTCTTCGGCCGCGCCCCGACGCCGGCAAGCCCCTCACCCGCGCCGCCCGGGCCCGGTGCCTGGCCCTACGGCCCTCCTGGTCCCTACGGCCCGCCGCCGCCCTGGGGTGCCGCCGGCCCGCCACCGGTCGGTGCGGGTGCTCCCTGGCCCGCCCAGGTCGCCGGACCGGCCACGCGTGCGGCGCGCCCGCTGCCGCCGCAGGGCGCGGTACCACCCGCGGATCCCCCCACCGACCCCGTCGGCTTCCCGCCGATCCCCGCCGTCCCGGCTCCCCGGCCACCCGCGCCCCAGCCGCCCGGCTGGTGGGGGCAAGCAGCGCCACCGCCGCCCGGCCCACCCACGCCCCACCCGGCCGAAGCGGCCGCCCTGGCCGGCGCCTTCGCCGTCGACTACCTGTCCTGGGACGAGGAGGACCCCCAGCGGCGGGGCCGCGTGCTGCAGGACTATCTGGCCTCCTCCGGCGCCGACCCGGCGCATCTGGGCTGGTCCGGCCACGGGCGGCAGCGCGCCGAGTTCGCGCTGCCCGGCCGGGTGAGCCCCGACGGCGAGGGCCGCGTGCTCGTCGACGTCAGGGTCCGGGTCACGCCGTATCGCTGCGTGGGCGAGCGGGAGGCCGACCGGGCCACGGGCACCGGGCCGGAGCCCGGGAGCACCGTCGGCACGCCCGCGTCCGCCCCCGCTCCCACCGGCCGCGGCTGGCGCGGACTCCCGTCGTCCTGGATACGGCTGAGCGTCGCCGTGGTGTCGGAGGGCGGCCGCCTCGTGGTCGACGCGGGCGAGGAGACGCTCGGCGAGGAGCCTGAGCCGCAGCCGCCGCCCGCCATCGCTGCCGACGACCACACGCTCGCCGACGACGACCCGCTCAGCGAACCCCGCGCGGCGGGTGCCTGGTGAGCACCGTCCGCAAGCCCGTCATCGTCGGGCTCGCCGCCGGCGACGGCGCCACCACGCTCGCCGCCGCCCTGCACGCCCACGACGGGGGGCGGCTCGAGGCACGCGCCGCCCGCGGAGCCGACATCGTGGTGTGCCGCCAGGCGTCGCTGCGGCATGCCGCCACCCTGGTCTGCGCCCCGGCCCGCCCACGCCCCATCCTCGCGGTCACCCTCGGGCCGGGCGACGAGCACGCACCGGC
The DNA here is from genome assembly GCF_022524485.1 of Pseudonocardia alaniniphila. Lineage (GTDB taxonomy): Bacteria > Actinomycetota > Actinomycetes > Mycobacteriales > Pseudonocardiaceae > Pseudonocardia > Pseudonocardia alaniniphila. The sequence goes on along the minus strand of NZ_JAKXMK010000016.1, from coordinate 147,124 downwards.
AGATGGCCTCCGCCACGCGCTGCACCAGCGCTTCGAGGCCGTCGTCGCGCTCCCGCACGTGGCCCAGTGGCACCTCCTGACGACAACCCACCATGACGCCGCCGCCGTACTGGCCCAGCCACCGGAGCAGCTGACCAGCCCGCTGCGCGAGCACGCCGCAGCGCTGCGCGCGCTCGTCGCGGCCCTCGTCGGGTCGGGCCTGCTCGCCAGGCCGGTGCCGCCGCTGCTGGCCCGGCCGAGCGCTGATCCGCCGAGGGCGATCCCCGTCCCGGTCATGCGGCCGGCCGAACGAGCGACGCGGTTCCAGCCCGTCCTGATCGCCGCGCCACGCCCGGTCGCGCCGGTGCCCGTCCCACGCCTCGAACCGGACCTGGAGCCCGACGACGACGCGCTCGAGGCCGAGGCCACCGGCGAAGCCGTCGCGGCGGGACGAGCGGGGTGAGCAGTGAGTCGATCGTCCCGGGTGCGCGGACGGGCGACACCGGTGCTGGCCGCTGTTGCCGGGCTGCTCCTGTTGGGAGCGACGCCGGCACCCGTGCCGCCGTCGGTGTCGGGTGTGGCCGTCGAACGCGTGCCTGCGCTCGCCCGCGAGTCGCTCCCGCTGATCACCGAACTGACCACGACCCAGTGCCCCGAACTGCCACCGCTGTGGGTGGTGGCCCAGGTTCAGGCGGAGTCCGGGTGGGACCAGGCGCTGGAGTCCGAGCGCTCCGGCGGACCGGCCGGGCTGTACCAGTTCAGCCGCGGCAACTGGGAGGCCGCCGGTGGGCAGGCCTGGCGGTCGGACCCACCCCACCCGGACGACCAGGTCCTCACAGCTCAGGAGCATCTCCGGATCGCGGTGCCGTGGGTCTGCGCGAACCTGCGAGCCGTCACCGCGCACCTGAAGTCGACCGGCAAGCAGACCGATCCGCTCGACGCCATGCTCGTCTGCCATATCGCGGGGTGCGGCCGGGTGACGGACAGCGCCACCGGCGTACCCGCGGCCGGGGAGGCCGGCTGCGGCGAGCGGTGCGCGCAGGTGGTGCGCCGCTACATCGCCGCGGTCCACAGCAACCTGGAACGGTTCGCCGCGCCACCCCCGCCTGCGTCCGCACCGGTGCCGGCCCCGGCTGCCGCTCCGGCGGCGTGGACCGGTGGCGCCACCGCCTGCCGGCCACCCGACCCCACCGGCGACGGATGTCTCACCGGGGCCACGCGCCACGGCCTCGAAGCGGCCGCGGCGGCCTTCGGCAGCTGGTCGGGCGGGCCCCTCATCCGCTCGGCGGGCTGTTGGGACAAGCACGCCTGGAATCCGCGCAGCGACCACTCGCGTGGCCGCGCGTGCGATCTGTTCCCCACGACCGCCGGCACCTTCCCCAAAGGGGCCGAGCTGGACAACGGCTGGCAGGTGGCCAACTGGTTCCGTGCCAATGCCGAGCCGCTGCGGGTGAAGTACCTGATCTGGCAGGGCCGCTACTGGGACCCGAGCGTCAAGGACGACGGCGGGTGGGGCCGGCGCTACACCGGCGGCGGTGTCTACGACGTCCGCGACGCCACCGGCGGCCACTTCGACCACGTTCACGTGAGTTTCCGGGAGTGACGCCGTGAAGCGTGGAGACCACCGGGTGCCCCTGCTGGCCGCACTCGCTGCCGCCGCAGTGGCCGTGATGGCGCTGGTGCTGGTGGGAGGCGCGGCCGCCGGTGTCGCGCCCCCGTCGGGCGACCCCCCTCTCGGCGGCACGCTGAGCGAGGACGACCGCGTCGCGCTCGACGCGCCGCCCGTGCAGCGCGGCGCCCCTCCCCTCCCGGTCGACCCCGGCGTCGACCTCACCGATCCCGAGGCCGTCGCCCGGGCGTACCTCGCCGCCGCCCACTCCGTCACGCCGGCCGACACGGGCCGCACGCACCGGCGGGCGGCGGGCTACGCGGCGCCGGACACGGCTCCGGGGGCGGTCGGCGAAGTGGTCCTCGACCCGCCGCCTCCGGGCGCTCTGCGCACCGCGGCGGCCACCGCGCTGGAGCTCGTGGCCGTCGACCACGACGACGTGCGGCGCGGATACCGCGCCGAGGTCGGCACGGCCACGGGGCCGCCCGGTGGCGAGGTCGTGGTCGAGCTCGTCACCCGCTACGTCGTGCTGGCCCGCCAGTCGGACGGCCGGTGGCTGGTGGCCGCCGACTCCCCTGACACCCCCGATCTCCCCTCCGGGGAGCACTGATGCGACAGGAGTGCCCGTCATGAGCTTCCAGGAGCTCGAGGAGCTGGTCCGGAAGTACCTGTCGACCGGCATCGCCGTGGTGGTCATCCTCGTCGCGCCCGGCACCGATGCCGCCACCGGCGACGCACTGCCCTCGGAACCGTCGATCAAGGTCATCGAGCCCGGGGTGAGCGGCTCCCCGGCCGCCGCTGCCGACGGCGAGGAGCCGGCCGACACCGCCCCCGACGAGCGCACCGGCGCCGCCGGCCGCGACCCCGAACGCAGCAGTGATGCCGGCTCCGGTGACACCGGGTCGAGCGGCAGCGCCTCTGGATCCCGCTCCCAGGACAGCGGCGACGACACGTCCGAAGACACCACGGACAATGCACCGCGCTCCACCGACGGCTCGGACGAGAGCTCGGCCGAGAACGACGACGACACCCGGGACGACGACCGCAACGACACCGGCGGCAACGACACGGGCAGCAATACCGGCACCGAAAACGACAGCGATGAGAGCGACAGCAGTGAGAACGACAGCGACGAGAGCGACATGAGCAGTTCTGGCGACGGACGCGGCGACAGCGCCTCCGGCTCCGATACCGACAGCAGACAGAGGGGAAACGAGGCCGACAGCGATCGCTCCGGCACCGCCTCCCGCTCCGGCAGTTCCGACTCCGGCTCGGACTCTTCCGACTCAGGCTATTCAGACTCCGGGTCCGACAGCGGTTCCGGTTCCGACGACTCCCGCAACTCGGCCGGAGCAGGTTCAGCCACCGGATCGAGTGCAAGCGACGGCACCACAGCGGCGGAGCAGCACGGCTGGGGCGCACCCAACCGCGAGGACGACTTCTCCAACGGCACCGACCAGTGGGACATCTACGACGGCCCCGGCCACGGCGGGAATGGCACCCGCTCGCCGTCGGCCGTCTCCGTGGAGGACGGGATCCTCACGATCACCGGTGATTCCTCGGGCACCACGGCCGGAATGGCGTGGAACCCGGGCCAGAAGTACGGCAGGTGGGAAGGCCGGGTGCGGGCACCGGTATCGGATCCGTCCTACAACGCGCTGCTGCTGCTCTGGCCCGACGCCGAGGACTTCCCGGTGGGCGGAGAGATCGACTTCATGGAGATGATGGACCACACTCGCCAGAAGACCGACATCTTCATCCACTACGGCGAGGACAATTCGCAGGTGAACGGCTCGGTCGAGATCGACGGCACCGAGTGGCACAACTGGGCGGTGGAGTGGACCCCGGAGGCGATCACCGCCTACGTCGACGGCGAGGAGTGGTACCGCACCACCGACAGCAGCATCTTCCCGCCCGGACCGATGCACCTGTGCATCCAGCTCGACTGGTTTCCCGAGGGCGACACGCCCAAGCAGTCGATCATGGAGGTCGACTGGGTGCGGCAGTATTCCCTCGACGGCTCCACGAGCGATACCGGCACCACCGGTAAGCGCAGGAGCGCGAGCGAAGACGACGACAACGGCAACGAACGCGGCTCGGCAGACGACAACAGCAAGAAGAGCGACGAGCGCGATGACGGCGACGAGGGGGACCAGAATGAGAGCCCGGTGCGAGAACTGCTCCGTCGGCTGTTTTCGTGGCGGTGACCCGTTCGTGACCCACTCTCAGCATTCACACAGTGCTGTCACCCTACGGTTTCCGGCGTGGCCGACACGCAACAGCTGACCATGCCCGACCCACCGGACAATCCGCCGCCCACGGTCAAACGCCGGACGGCCATCGTCATGGTGGCCGTCGCGGTGGTGGCCGCGTTGCTGGGGGTGCTGATCGGCGTCGCGGTCAGCCAGGGCGGGGGTGACGGCCAGCAGACACCGGCCGCCGCCCCGGCCGACGAGGGCATCGACACCCGCGACCCGATTCGCCCCGAGGGCCGCGCCACCCTCGACCCGAGCACCCGCTCCGACACCGAGGCCGCGATACGGAACAACTGGCCGCTGGTGGCGAACGACGAGTTCGACGGCACCACGCTGAACACCGGCCTCTGGTCCGCCTACAGCGGGAAGACCACCGGCGGCGTCGGTCAGCACGATCCGGACAACCTGTCGGTCTCGAACGGCACGCTGAAGATCACCAGCCACGGCTACTCCTCGGGAGGCATGGCGTGGTCGCAGGGCCAGCAGCACGGACGCTGGGAGGTGCGGGCTCGCGCGCAGCAGGGCACCGGCTACGGCGCGGTCATCCTGCTCTGGCCGGACGCCGAGGACTGGCCCGAGGGGGGCGAGATCAACTTCATGGAGATCCCCAACGGGCTGCGCAACGAAACCCATTTCGTCCTGCACTACGGCGAGAGCAACAGCCAGATCGGCACCACCACACCCGGCGACTTCACCCAGTGGCACAACTACGCCGTGGAGTGGGGTCCCGACCACGTCGCCGGCTTCATCGACGGTCAGGAGATCTTCCGCAGCTCCGACCCGAAGACCATCCCGCCGCGCCCGATGCACCTCGCGATGCAGCAGGACATCGGCCCCTACGGCAAGGACTGGATCCCGCCGATCGACGACACCACCCCTGCCCAGGTGCAGCTCGAGGTCGACTGGGTGCGCATCTACGCCCCGTGAGACGGGCGGACCGAGCCAGAACGTGTGTCGGGGCCCTGGCCTGTAGGCCAGGGCCCCGACACGATCCCGAACTGACGCGTCACTCCCACCACGAAGCGACGTAAGGAAGGTTAGCCTGCCCTTCCTCGGATCGCAAGAGCTCTACACGCCGAACAGTCCCCGCAGTGGCCCCACCGCGAAGTAGCCGGCGAAAGCCACGGCCACCACCCACATCACCGGGTGCACGGTGCGGACACGGCCGGTGGCCGCAGCCAGCACGACGTAGGCGACGAAGCCCGCTCCGATGCCGTTGGCGATCGAGTACGTGAACGGCATGACGACGATCATCAGGAAGGCCGGCAGCGCCACCCGGAACTCGGTGAAGTCGATCTGGGTGATCTGGCGCATCATCAGCGCCCCGACGATCACCAGCGCAGGCGCCGCGGCCTCGATCGGCACGATCGAGTAGAGCGGGGTGAAGAACATCGCGAGCAGGAAGAGCAGGCCGGTGAGCACGTTGGCCAGGCCGGTGCGTGCGCCCTCCGCGATGCCACTCGCCGACTCGACGTACACCGTGTTCGACGACGCCGAGGCCGCGCCACCGACCACCGCGCCCATGCCCTCGACGATGAGGGCCCGGCCGACGCGGGGCAACTGACCGTCCGGCCCGACGAGCCCGGCCTGCTGGCCCAGCCCGGCCATCGTGCCCATCGCGTCGAAGAAGTTGGCCAGTACGAGCGTGAACACCAGCAGCACGACCGTGATCAGGTCGAGGTGGACGAACGCGCCGAAGGACACGGCCCCGACCAGCGATAGGTCGGGCAGGCCGACGATGCTGTCGGGCAGCGTCGGCACCGACAGCGCCCATCCCTTCGGGTTCGTGCCCGCCGACGGCCCGGCGTGCACGATCGCCTCGACGATGATCGCCACCACCGTGGTGCTGATCACCCCGAGCAGAATCGCGGCCCGCACCCGGCGCGCCACGAGGACGGTGGTGATCAGCAGGCCGATCACGAACACGAACGTCGGCCACGACGCGATCGAGTTCTGGATGCCCAGGCTCACCGGCACGGTGGTGCCGGCCGAGTCGGAGATGCGCCGCACGAAGCCGGAGTCGACCAGCCCGATGAACGCGATGAAGAGCCCGATCCCCACGGCGATCGCCGCCTTCAGCTCCGGCGGCACGGCGTTGAACACCGCCGTGCGGAACCCGGAGGCGGCGAGCAGCACGATGATCACGCCGTCGATCACGACCAGGCCCATCGCCTCCGGCCAACTCATGATCGGAGCGAGCGTGACGGCGACGAGCGAGTTGATTCCGAGCCCTGTCGCGATCGCGAACGGATAGTTGGCGACGAGCCCGAACAACAGCGTCATGATCCCGGCGACCAGCGCGGTGACCGCGGCGACCTGCGGGATGCCGAGAACGTTGCCCAACGCGTCCGGCTTGGCACCCGGTCCGCTCGTGGCGATGCTGCCGAGGATCAGTGGGTTCAGAACGATGATGTAGGACATCGTCACGAATGTGACGAGCCCGCCGCGCAGCTCACGACCGACGGTGGAGCCGCGCTCGGACACGTGGAAGAGACGTTCGAGCACGCGCTCACCGTAGATCGCCAAGCGGACGGACGTAGGCTGGAAACATGGTCGAGCCACCGCCGCTCTCCCCACGGCTGAGCCATGTCGGCACCGTGGCGGTGGTGGGCACGACGCTGTGGCTCGTCGGGGCGGTGGTCCTGCTCGCCGCGTGGGCCCTCACCGGCCGGCCGCTGGACATCTGGTTCGCCACATGCGTCGCCGGAACGCTGCTCGGCGCGTTCGGATACGGGGTGTACTCATGGCAGCGGGCCGCCGTGCGGCGGGGGTCGCGCAGCGCCCAGCAGGGCCTGGAGTGACCTTCTCCCGCCGCATTAGGCTCGGGCCATGACCGACCGACCCATCGCCGTCGTCACCGGCGCCAGCTCGGGCATCGGGGCCTCCACGGCCTACGCCCTCGCGAAGGCCGGGTTCCACGTCGTGCTCGGAGCGCGCCGCGTCGACAAATGCGCCGAGATCGCCGCCGCGATCGACGGCACGGCGGTGCGCCTGGACGTCACCGACCCCGAGTCGGTCGCCGCGTTCGCCGCCGCGGTTCCCGTCTGCCGGCTGCTGGTCAACAACGCGGGTGGCGCCAAGGGCCTCGAGCCGGTCGCGGAGGCCGACGAGGAGGACTGGCGGTGGATGTTCGAGACGAACGTGATCGGCACCCTGCGCGTCACCAAGGCGCTGCTGCCTGCGCTGCTCGCATCGGGCGACGGGCACATCGTCACGATCACCTCGATCGCGGCCATCGAGGCCTACGACAACGGCGCCGGTTACACCGGGGCCAAACACGCACAGGCGATGCTGCACCGCACCTTGCGCGGCGAGCTGCTCGGCCGACCGGTGCGGCTCACCGAAGTCCTGCCCGGACTCGTGGAGACCGAGTTCTCCCTCGTGCGTTTCGACGGTGACGCGGACCGGGCAGCGGGCGTGTACCGCGGCATCGAGGCGCTAACGCCCGACGACGTCGCCGACGTGATCGCGTTCGCCGCCACCCGTCCGAGCAACGTGAACATCGACCAGATCGTCGTCAAGCCGCGCAACCAGGCGAGCGCCATGCGGATGAAGCGGGAAGGCTGATGTCGATGCTGATCGAGTCCGGTGCCGTGCTCGAGAAGGTGGGTTCCGGAGCCGTCTGGGCCGAAGGGCCGGTGTGGCTGGCGGAGAGCAGGACGCTGCGCTTCAGCGACATCCCGAACAACCGGATCCTCGAGTACTCGGAGCAGTCCGGTGAGCTCAGGGTGTACCGCGATGACGTGGAGTTCACCAACGGCCGCACCCTCGACCTCGACGGTTCGGTGGTCCAGTGCTCGCACGGCAGGCGCGCCGTGGAACGGGAGCGCGACGGCGTCGTGGAGACCATCGTCGACAGGTGGGCAGGGGTTCGGTTCAACTCGCCGAACGACGTCGTCGTCAAGAGCGACGGCACCATCTGGTTCAGCGATCCCTCCTACGGGATCCAGAAGCCGGGTGAAGGTCACCCTGGCGAACTGGAGTACCGCGACCACTACGTGTTCCGGTTCGATCCCCGGGACGGGTCGGTGACCCCGGTCGTCATCGACGTCGAGATGCCGAACGGGCTCGCCTTCTCGCCCGACGAGTCGCTTCTGTACGTCGCCGACTCGGGCGTCTCGCCGCCCGACGGCCACCGCGACCCGAACCGGCCGGGTGGTCATTCGATCCACTGCTACGACGTGTTCGACGGCAGGCGGTGCAAGAACGGTCGCGAGTTCGCCGAGGTCGACCCCGGGCTGCCCGACGGGATTCGGGTGGACGAGGCCGGCAACGTGTGGACGTCGAGCCTGGACTCGGTGCAGGTGTTCGACCCGGCCGGCAATCGGGTGGAGCGTGTGCCCGTGCCGGAGAAGATCGGCAACCTGTGCTTCGGGGGTGAGGACGGGCGCACCCTCTACATCGTCGCGACGTCGAGCCTGTACCGGATCCGCACCACGGTGCGGGACGCCGCGGCGGTGCTCCGCGGAGCGGCCGCGGGCCGGTAGCGCCGACCCCTGCTACGAGGTCGTCTCCTCGGACTGCCTGCGCTCGGTGGCCGCGTCGGCAGGCGCGTTGCCCTCCACCGCCTCCGCGATCCGCTCCTCGGAGTCGCGCAGGATCTCGACGGCCGCGGCCCGCCGGTCCTCATCGCCGCGCTCGACCGCCAACTCCTCGGGGAGGGGTTCCGCGCGGGTGACCGCCTGGTCGCTCAGATCATCGGGACGCATGCGGGCGCGTACCCGCCGTAGCCGGGCGCCAACCCCCGACTACAAGGCGGAGAGCTTCTTCCACTGGTCCCAGCTGAGCGTCCAGTCCCAGATGTCGCCGTCACGCGCGGAGAGTTGGACGGGAGTGCCCGTCACCTCGACCGGGTCGCCGTAGAGCGCCGTGTCGTAGTAGGCCTTCGCGTTGTCGATCGAGAGATTGACGCAACCGTGGGTGACGTTGTCGGAGCCCTGCGCTGCCGCCGATGCCGGGTTGGCGTGGATGAACTCGCCGTTGTTGCTGATCCGCACCGCCCACTGCTCGACCGTGTCGTAGTTGTACTGCTGGCTGACCATCCGCTTGTCGGTGAACTTCTCGCTCACCACGTGGATCCCCGAGCGCGTGTTGCGGTTGGGGTCGGAGCCGAGCCCGTAGCTCGCCGGGAAGTCGGCGATCTGGCTCCCGTCACGCATGACGATCATCCGGTGGCTGTTGACGTCGGCCTTGACGATCTGCGCGCGACCGATCTCGAAGGTGGACGTGACGTTGGCGGCGCCGTAGGCGCCCTGCCCGTAGGCCACCCCGAAGAGCTCGGCCTTGACGGTGACCGTGGTGCCGCTCGGCCAGTACTGCTTGGGGCGCCAGTCGACTCGCGAGCCGCCGCCCTCGTCGGGCAGCCAGCCCCACGAACCCTCCACGGGCACCGACGTGCTGACCGACAGGGCGTGTTCGACCGCGGCCCGGTCGGCGACGTGGCCGTTGAACTGGATGCGCACCGGTGCCGCGACACCGACGGTGCGCCCGTCACCGATGTTGAGCGTGCCGCGCACGGTCGTCGCGGGCGAGAGGGTGGAGAACGATCCGTTCACCGGCGCCGACTTACCGTCGGTGCCGACTGCACTGCCGCTCCAGGTGTAGGTGGTGCCGTAGGCGAGGGGACCCGCGGCGGTCCACTCCGTGTGCTCGCTGTTGAACGAGCCCTTGACCGGCTTCCCCTTCGGACCGGTGAGGGCGACCTCGTCGAACTTGCCCTCGCGGACCGTGGCCGTGGCCGTGGCCGTCGGGTTGGTGCTGTCCGAACCGGCTGCGGGCGAGTAGGAGACCTTGGCCACAGGAGCGACGTCCTGCGGAGGGTCCGGCTCCGGCTGCGATGCGCTCGAGACCGTCTCCATGGCCTGCCGTCCGGCGGCGGTGGCCGCGGTGACCACACCCAGCGAACCGATCAGCACCACTGCCAGGACCAGCAGGATCCTCTTCATGAACTTCCCCTCACAGCACTTCCCGCAGGGAGAGAGACGCCCGGACCCCCCGCCCGGTTGCCCCACAACGCTGCTATGCGGAGCGTACGCATTGATCAGATCCGGCAGCCGACCAGCACCGGCTCCGGCACCAGTTCGATCCCGAACCGTTCCTGCACACCGCGCCGCACGTCGCTCGCCAGCGCGAGCAGGTCGGCGGTGGTGCCGTCGCCGCGGTTGGTGAGGGCGAGCACGTGCTTGTCGGACAGCGCGACGCGCCCCCCGGGCCCGGGATGCCCCCTGCGGAACCCGGAGTGCTCTATCAGCCAGGCCGCCGGGACCTTGACGAGTCCGGGACCGGCCGGCCAGCGCGGTGCGCCCTCCGGCGCCTCGGCCTCCGGAAGCACGGGGTTGGTGAAGAACGAGCCCGCGCTCCAGGTGTCGTGGTCGGTCGCGTCGAGCACCATGCCCTTGCCGCGGCGTAGCTCGAGCACGGCCTCCCGCGCCGCCGCCGCCGGGACCCGCGAGCCGGGCTCGACGTCGAGCGTCCTGGCGAGCTCCGGGTAGCGGATCGGCGCGCTCGTGGCGTCGGTGGAGAGGGCGAGACGGACGCGCAGCACGATGGCATCGTCGCGGCCCTTGAGGGCGCTGGTGCGGTACCCCAGGCCCAGCTCCTCCGCAGGCACGTGCTCGCGGACGACGCCCGCGCCGCGGTCGTAGAGGTCGACGTCGAGGAGCAGTTCGGCGATCTCCACGCCGTAGGCACCGACGTTCTGCACGGGGGTGGCACCGGTCCGGCCGGGGATCCCGGAGAGGCACTCCAGCCCGCCGAGCCCATCGGCCACGCAGGCCGCGACGACGCCGTCCCAGTCCTCGCCCGCCTCGACCGTGAGCACCACGGAGCCGTTCTCGCCGTGCTCCACGGCCCGTCCGGTGCTGGCGATCCGCACGACAGTGCCCTTCCACCCCTCGTCGGCGATGACGACGTTCGATCCGCCGCCGAGCAGCAACAGGGGCTCCCGGGATGTGTCGGCCGCTCGTACGGCCTCGACTACTGCCTCGGCAGAGGGCGCGGCGACGACCGTGCGCGCCGGACCGCCGAGCCGCAGCGTCGTCAGCGGGGCGAGCCGCGTGGCCACTTCAGGTACCGGCACGAGGGTCAACGGTAGCCTCCCCGTATGCCACGGGAATTCGACTACCGCTCGACGTGGCCGTACCCCGCCGACGAGGTGTACGCCACGATGACCGACCCCGAGTACCTACGTGCGCGGCTGGCGAAGATCGGGGGCCCGGGCGCGGCACTCCTGGAGCACCACCCCGATGGCGACGGCGGCGTGCGTTACCGGCTGCGGCACGGCCTCGACGCGCAGGACATGCCGGCCGCGCTCCGCACGGTGCTGCCGGGAAACATCACCATCGAGCGCGCCGAGAGCTGGAAGAAGCAGGGCCCGGGCCGCTACGACGCCACGGTGGCGGTGACGATCCACAACACGCCCGCGTCAGCGGCAGGTGGCATGCAGTTGCACGACGCCAACCCGGGCAGCGAGCTCCTCCTGCGCCTCGACATCAGCGTCAAGGTCCCCCTGATCGGCGGCCGGATCGAGGAGGTCGTGGTCGGGCGGATCGGTGAGCTGTTCGATCTGGAGACGCAGTTCACGCGCGAGTGGCTGGAGCAGCGACACTGACCGCTCGGGTCCCCGCCCGTGCTCGGCGCCTCCGGAAGGCGGTGTCCGCCAGCCAGAACGCGAGCCCGATCGCCGGCAGCACCCCGCCGAGCACCGACACCCCGGACCAGCCGTTGCTCGCGTAGGCCGCCGCCGACAGGCCGCTTCCCACAGCGCCGCCGAGGAAGTAGAGCGTCATATAGGCGGAGTTGAGCCTGCTGCGCGCCTCGGGACGCAGCGCGTAGACGATCGCCTGGTTGCTGACGTGCACGCCCTGCACGCCGAGGTCGAACAGCAGCAGCCCGATCGCGAGGGCCACCACCGCGCCCACTCCCGGACCGGCGCCCTGGCCGATCAGCAGCCAGGCCAGCGTCGAGACGAGCAGGAACCCGCCCACCGCGTGGTGCGCCCAGCCGCGGTCGGCCAACCGGCCTGCGAACCGAGCGGCCGCCGCGCCCGCCACGCCGAACAGGGCGAAGAGCCCGATGGCGCCCTGGTCGAAGTTGTGCGGCGGCGCGGCCAGCATGAAGCCGATGCTGGTCCAGAGGGCGCTGAACGCCGCATAGCTCGACGCGCTGTAGACCACCCGCCAGCGCAGCACCGGCTCCTCACGCACCAAGGTGACGACCGAGCGCAGCAGCGCGAAGTAGTGCATCTTCGTGGCGGGCGGCAGCACCGGCAGGGTGCGCCACAGCAGGACGACCGCCACCGCGGTGAGCACGGCACCGAGCACGAACACCGCACGCCAGCCGAGCGCTTGCGACACCAGCCCCGCCACGACCCGCGAGACCAGCACGCCGATCAGCAGCCCGCTCATCACCGTGCTGATCGTCTTGCCCTGCCGGCCCTCCGGGGCGAGGTGCGCGGCGAAGGGGACGAGCACCTGCGCGGCCACCGTTGTGAGCCCGACGAGCGTCGCGGCCGCGCCCAGGACGCTCAGCGACGGGGCGACGGCGACAACCACCATGGCTGCCACGGTCATCGACAGCATCGTGACGACGAGCTTGCGGCGTTCCAGCAGGTCACCCAGGGGCACGATGGTGGCGAGCCCGAACGCGTAGCCCAGCTGGATGAGCGTGAGGACCACGCCGACCTGCGACGAGGTGGCGTGGAACGCCTCGGCGAGTGCGTCTTCGAGGGGCTGGGCGTAGTAGTTGTTGGCGACGATGACGCCGGTGGCGAACGTCATTGCAGCTACTGCGCGACGGCGGGTGCGGGCTTTGTCGTCGGTGCCGTTTGCCCGTGAAGTCACGCATAACAGGATGCTCTGCGGCCGAGCCGCCGAGAGCATGCCGTCTGCCACACCGCGTCGGCCACAAGGCACGATCTCCTTGTGGATGCGACCGCCGACCAGCGCTATGTGATCACCCTGAGCTGTCCCGACACCACCGGAATCGTGGCGAGGATCGCAGGCTTCCTCGCAGACGCCGGCGGCTGGATCACGGAGGCGGGCTACCACTCCGACCCGGACACCGGATGGTTCTTCACCCGCCAGGTCGTGCGCGCCGACTCACTCCCCTACGGGGTCGACGAACTGCGGGACCGCTTCGCCGAGGTCGCGGCGGAGCTCGGCGGGCAGACCGACTGGACGGTCACCGACACCGCGGTGCCCAAGCGGGCCGTGCTCCTGGTGACCAAGGAACCGCACTGCCTGCACGACCTGCTGGGCCGTGTGGCGGCCGGTGAGCTCCCGGTGCAGCTCGACGCCGTGATCGGCAACCACGACGAGCTGGGCGAGATCGTGCGCGCGCACGGCGTGCCGTTCCACCACGTCGAGTTCCCGCCGCCGGGCAACGTGCGGTACGCGGTGGAGAAGGAGAAGGCGTTCGACGAGCTGAGCGGACTCGTCGAGGGCTACGACCCCGACGCGATCGTGCTCGCCCGCTTCATGCAGATCCTTCCGGCCCAGGTCTGCCGGGCGTGGGCCGGGCGGGCGCTGAACATCCACCACAGCTTCCTGCCCTCGTTCGTCGGCGCCCGGCCCTACCACCAGGCGTACGCGCGCGGGGTGAAGCTGATCGGCGCCACGTGCCACTACGTCACGCCCGACCTGGACGCCGGCCCGATCATCGAGCAGGACGTGATCCGGGTGGACCACGGCGACACCGCGAACGACATGGTGCGCCGCGGCCGTGACATCGAGCGGCTCGTGCTGGCCCGCGGCCTGCGGTGGCACCTGGAGGACCGGGTGCTGGTGCACGGCAACAAGACGGTGGTCTTCCGCTGACGACACCCTGAACGCACGAACGGCGCTCCCGTCCGTGAGGATCGGACGAGAGCGCCGTTCGCTGGGGTAGGGAATCAGGCGGCGGTAGCCACCTGAACCGGCTCGAGAGCCAGCTTCAGGACCTCGGCGACGTCGGCCACCGGGTGCACCCGCAGCTCACCGCGCACCGACTCCGGCAGATCGTCGAGGTCGGGCTCGTTGCGCTTCGGGATGATCACGTCGGTCAGCCCGGCCCGGTGCGCGGCCAGCAGCTTCTGCTTGACACCACCGATCGGCAGGACCTTGCCCTGCAGCGTGACCTCACCCGTCATCCCGACGTTCGACTTCACCGGTCGCCCGCTGGCGAGCGACGCGAGAGCCGTGGTCATCGTGATGCCGGCGCTCGGCCCGTCCTTCGGCACGGCGCCCGCCGGCACGTGGACGTGCAGCTTGCGCGACGCCAGGTCGCCGGCCAGGCCGCGGGAGCGCAGGTAGCTCAGCGCGATCGACACCGACTCCTTCATGACGTCACCCAGCTGGCCGGTCAGGGTCAGACCGGGCTCGCCCTCCATCGAGGTGGCCTCGATGAACAGCACGTCCCCACCGGCGCCGGTGACCGCGAGCCCGGTGGCGACACCGGGCACGGACGTCCGCTCTGCCGTCTCTGGCGTGAACTTCGGCCGGCCGAGGTAGCCCACCAGCGCGTCCGCGTCGATGTGAACGGGCCGCTCGACGTCCTCCCCGTGCGGAGCGTCAGCGGAGCGCGCATCAGCACCGGCATCGATCTGCACGGCCACCTTCCGCAGGACCTTCGCGAGGCCACGCTCCAGCTGCCGCACACCCGCCTCGCGCGTGTACTCGGCGGCGATCATGCCGAGTGCGACCTCGGAGAACTCGACGTCGGACGGCTCCAGGCCCGCCTTCTCGATCTGGCGCGGCAGCAGGTGGTCGCGCGCGATGGCGACCTTCTCCGCCTCGGTGTAGCCGTCGAGCGTCACGATCTCCATCCGGTCGGCCAGCGGGCCGGGGATGGCCTCGAACACGTTGGCCGTGGCGAGGAACAGCACGTCCGACAGGTCGAGGTCGACCTCGAGGTAGTGGTCGCGGAACGTGTGGTTCTGCGCAGGGTCGAGCACCTCGAGGAGCGCCGCGGTCGGGTCGCCCCGGAAGTCGCTGCCGACCTTGTCGATCTCGTCGAGCAGCACGACCGGGTTCATCGAGCCCGCCTCGCGGATGGCCCGCACGATCCGGCCGGGCAGCGCGCCGACGTAGGTGCGCCGGTGCCCGCGGATCTCGGCCTCGTCCCGCACACCACCCAGGGCGACGCGGACGAACTTGCGGCCCAGGGCCCGCGCGACCGACTCACCCAGCGATGTCTTACCGACACCGGGCGGGCCGACCAGCGACAGAACGGCACCGGACCCGCGTCCGCCGACCTTGTCGAGGCCGCGGCGGTTGCGCCGAGCCCGGACGGCCAGGAACTCGATCAGCCGCTCCTTGACGTCGTCGAGGCCGGCGTGGTCGGCGTCGAGGATCGCCCTGGCGGCAACGAGGTCGTCGGTGTCCTCGGTGGTCGTCGTCCACGGGATGTCGAGAACGGTGTCCAGCCAGGTTCGGATCCAGCCCGACTCCGGGCTCTGGTCCGACGCGCGCTCCAGCTTGCCCACCTCGGTGAGCGCGGCCTTGCGCACATGCTCCGGCAGGTCGGCGTTCTCGACCCGCGTGCGGTAGTCGTCGGCGCCCTCGGGCTCGTCCTCACCCAGCTCCTTGCGGATCGCGGCCAGTTGCTGGCGCAGCAGGAACTCGCGCTGGGTCTTCTCCATGCCCTCGCGGACGTCGTTGGCGATCTTCTCGGAGACCTCCTGCTCGGCGACGTGCTCGCGCGTCCACTCGATCAGCAGCTCCAGCCTCTTGACCGGATCGGTCTCCGCGAGCAGCTGGGACTTGTGGTCCAGGTCGAGGTAGGACGCCCAGCCTGCCGTGTCGGCGAGCTGGCCGGGGTCGGTGATCTGCTGCACCGAGTCGATGACCTGCCAGGCACCCCGCTGCTGCAGGATCCCGATGACGAGGGCCTTGTACTCCTTGGCGAGCTCGGTCGCCTTGCCCGTGACGGGCGGGTCGGGGATCGGAGTCGCCTCCACCCACAGCGCGGCACCGGGGCCGGTGACTCCGGACCCGATCTGCCCGCGACCCTCACCGCGCACCACGGCCGCGCGCTCCCCGCTGGGGAGCCTGCCGACCTGCTCGAGGACGGCGATCGTGCCCACTGCGGCGTACTTGCCGTCGAGGCGCGGAACGATCAGGACCTTGCGATCGACGCTGTTCGCTGCATCGACCGCTGCCTGCACATCCGGCTCGTCGAGCCGGACGGGAACCACCATGCCGGGCAGCACCACCGAGTCGGCGAGCGGAAGCACCGGCAGCTTCAGCGTCTCTGTCATGCCCGAGTCAACGCTTACACCGTTGAACGAATTCCAGCGCTCAAGTAAATCCGCCGTGAGCGAACGCAGGAAACTTGAGCCCAGCCGACGCACTATGGAGCCGTAGTGCGGTCACAGCTCCCCGCCCGGCAGCACTACGGCTCCATAGTGCGCTTTCCCAGGGCTTCCAGTACTTCTGCGTTCCGGAGGCGGGTCGTCAGCTCTCCGGGGAGGGCCAGCTTCGAGTGGCGCACGCCGCTCCCGATCACGACGGCAGGGGCCGCTGCCACCGCGGCGTCGACGAGCACCGGCCAGTCCTCGGGCAGGCCGATCGGCGTGATCCCGCCGTACTCCATGCCACTACGCGCGACGGCGTCGTCCATCGGCGCGAACGAGGCCTTGCGCGCGTTCAGCCGCTTGCGGACCAGCCCGTTGACGTCGGCACGCGTGGTGGCGAGCACCAGGCAGGCCGCGTAGCGCGTCTCGTCGCCGCGCCGACCGGCCACCACCACGCAATTGGCCGAGCCGTCGAGCGGGGAGCCGTAGGCCTCGCAGAACGCCGCCGTGTCGGCCAGCCCCGGGTCGATCTCCGCGACACCGACCAGCGCGGCGTCGGCAGGATCGAGCAGCTTGAGGGCATGGGCGACGGGCTCACCCAGCAGATCGGGACGGTCGAGCGCGGGGACCGCCTCCAGCGAGCCGAGGACGGACCAGGCACTCACCAGCGATTACCGCCGCCCTGCACGCCCACCACCGCGGGCTTGACGTCGACGATGTAGACGAGCACAGCTACTAGAGCGGCCAACCAGAACAGGGTGCCGCTGCTGCGCGGACCTCCCTGGAACACGACCAGCACCAGCACGCTGGCACCGGTGATCCCGAGCCAGGCCGGCTTGGTGAGCTTGTCGGCCGCGGTGAACGCGTCGGCACGCTGCATCAAGGCGTGAATAAAGGCGTAGGCACCCACGGGGATGGCCAGCAGCCACAGCGCCCACAGCACCCAGTCATCGAGGTCGTACAGCAGGCTCACACGGGCAGCCTACCCTGGACGACCACGACACAGCGCCCCCGAGGAGTACGAGAACCTCGGGGGCGCTGCACGGATCGGGTCAGCTCTTCGGACCCGTGCCGTTCGTCGTACCGGTCCGGCGGGTGGCCGGGCGGCGGGTGGCGTCCTTGGGAGCAGTGCGGTTGGCGGCCCTGCGGGTGGCGCTGCGGGCGTCGTGGGCCAGCTCGTCGCCGGCCTCGTTGATCGCACCGGCCGTCTCGGCACCGGCCTTGGCCACGGCCTTCGACGCGTCACCGCTCACGTCGGCGACCTTGTCGGCGGTGCGCCCGCTGATGCGCTTGCTGGCGCGGGCAACCCGCTCGCCGGTGGACCGGGTCTGGGTGGTCACCGTGGCCAGGGCCTTGGTGGCGGCATCGTGGGCGTCGTCGACCAAGCCGTCGACACGAGCGTCGAGCTTCTCCGTGTAGGAGCCGAACGTCGCGAGTGCCTGCTCCACCTGGGGCTGCTTGCGGATGCGTCCCCAGGTCTTCTCACCGCGCTCCGCGAAGCCTGCGTAGGCCTGCTCGGCCTGCGCACGCAGCTCGGCCACCGTCTTGCGCAGCTCCTCGGACGACAGGCGCTGCGGCAACTCGGCGACGCGGTGCTGCACGTCCTCTGCCTGGGCGGTGGCACGCGTGCGGGCCACGGCGGCGCGGGCACGAGCAACCTCGGCGGCCTTGGACACAGCGGAGACGGCGATCTCGCCCGCGCCCAGGACGGCGAACAGCGGGGTGCGGGCGATCTCGGCACGCTCGGCGGCGTTCTTGGCGGCCTGCTCACGGGCCTTACGGACGTCAGCGGCGGTAGGTAGTGACACGGGCATGATGATCACTCCTCGTCATGATGGTTCGGTGGTGTGGCCGGGGGCAGCGTGCTTGCCGCCCTCCTGCCGGAAGGACTGGTAGATCTCGAGGAGCACCTGCTTCTGGCGCTCCGTCAGGGTCGGATCAGCGAGCACGGCGTCGGTGACGTCGCTCGCCGGCCTTTCGTCGAGAATCCCGGCCTTCACGTACAGGGCCTCCGCGGAGATCCGCAGACCCTTCGCGATCTGCTGCAGGATCTCGGCCGACGGCTTGCGCAGCCCCCGCTCGATCTGGCTGAGGTAGGGGTTGCTGACGCCGGCAGTGCGAGCCAGCTGACGCAGCGACACCTGAGCGCTCTCCCGCTGGCTGCGGATGTAACCGCCGATGTCGTCGACGGCCTGGCCGACGGCCTGGCCCGCCTGCTCGACGACCTGGCCGACGTGCTCGACCGCGTGTCCGACGCGCTCCCCGGCCCCGTCCTGTCTTGGGACCCTCGGTACTGGCACGTCCGATCACCTCCCGTTCGCGCAGCCGACCTTACCCACGAACGCTAGCTGTTGCAAGCACAGAGCTTGCACGTTGCGTGGCCTTCGTCACCGGTTCGAGCAGCGAAGACTCACCGCACGCCGAATTAGGTGTGCTTGCTAAAGACTGCGCGCATAGGACGAGAGATCGCTGTGCGCGGTCGAGTGATTCCGGAGAGCTACGAGCCGAACGCCAGCTGACCGACGGTGTAGATGACGAGCCCGGCGAGCGCACCGACGACCGTGCCGTTGATGCGGATGAACTGCAGGTCGCGTCCCACCTGCAGCTCCACCTTGCGCGAGGTCTCCTCCGCGTCCCAACGCTCGACGGTGTCGGTGATCAGCGTGGTGATCTCCGCCCGGTAGTGCCTCACGACGTAGCCGGCCGCGTCGGCCAGCCAGCCGTCGACCTTGCCGCGGAGCTCCGTGTCATTGCTGAGGCGCGTGCCGAGTGCGATGAACCCGTCGCGTACCCGGTTGCGCAGCGCGCTCGACGGGTCGGCGGCGGCGTCGAGGATCATCCCCTTGACCGTGCTCCAAGCCTGGCCGATGAATTTCTGCACGTCCGGGTGCCCGACGATCTGGAACTTGATCCGCTCGGCGCGCTCGATCGTCTCCGGGTCGCGCTGCAGGTCGGTGGCGAACTCGACGAGGAAGCGGTCGACCGCCTTGCGTAACGGGTGCTCGGGGTCGGTCTTCACGTTCCACGCGAAGTTCTGCACCTCGAGGTAGACGCGGTCGGCGATGAGGTCGTCGACGAACCTGGGCGACCACGACGGCGCCCTCTCGTGCACGACCCGCAGGACCATGTCGTGGTTGGCCGTGACCCAGTCGTATGCGCGGTCGCACACCAGATCGACCAGGCGCAGGTGCGACCCGTCGGCCAGCACGCCCTCCAGCACCGTGCCGAGCGGCGGCCCGATCGGGCGCTCCAGGAGCTTCGGCACGAGGATCTGCTCGATCACCTCCTGCACGTCCTCGTCGCGCAGCACGGTCACGACACCACGGGCGGCCGTGGCGAGCTCGGCGGTGATGCGGGAGGCGTTGGCCTCCTGACCGATCCACGCACCGACCCGCTGCGACACCTGGACGCGGGCGAGCTTGTCCCGCACCACGTCCTCGGCCAGGAAGTTCTCCCCGACGAAGTCGCCGAGGCTGTCGCCGATCATGTCCTTCTTCGTCGGGATGATCGCGGTGTGCGGGATCGGCAGCCCCAGCGGGCGCCGGAAGAGCGCGGTGACGGCGAACCAGTCGGCGAGCGCGCCCACCATCCCTGCCTCGGCCGTGGCACGGACGTACCCGATCCACGCCGGCCCGTCATTGACTTCCCACCAACGGGACACCAGGAATATGACCGTGGCGAGCAGCAGCAGTCCGGTGGCGAAGCGCTTCATCCGCCGCAGGTCACGCGCGCGGGTGGCGGCGTCGATCCGGCCGAAACCCAGGCCGACCTGGACGACAGGTCGCGGGAACGAGCCCGCGGGGCGCTTCGCCTCCGGCGCTTCCGATCCGGGGCTCTCCGAGATCTGCACGAACCCATACTGCCTGCCCGACCGCAGTCTCGTTGTCCGGAACTGGGTCTGGCCGGGGTCGATGGTGTTCCACCGACCCCGGCCACGTTCGTGGTGCGGCCGCACAGCGAGGATCTCCCCCGGGACCAGCCCCCCTCGGGCGCCACACCACCGGCGAGCCCGGGTCCCCCCGGCGCGGCGCGACGAGCCGCGTCAGCGGGAGGTGAGCCGGGTGCCGGCTGCGCGGTCCGTCAGAACCGCAGTCCGACCGCCATCGCACCGGCGGGCCGCTGGGCGCCCGGGTGCAACTCGCGGTCGGCCCGCCACCGAACGGCGTCGGCGGCGGCATGCACGATCAGCCCCGGCGACGGCACCCGGTAGCCGGTGAGCGCGGGCGCAACCCGCCAGTGCACCCAGCCGTCGGGCACCTGGGACGGCGGAGCCAGCACCGGGGCACCAGCGGTGTGGAGGGCGACGCCGGCGGTCTCGCGCAGCTCCTCCGTGAGCGCGCCACCGGTGGCGACCGGGAACCACCACGACCCGGTGGGCGTGGCCGCGACCGGCACGACCGCTCCCGCGGCGCGCAGCTGTGCGCAGACCTCGCGCCCGCAGGACGCCGGTACCTCGAGGACATCGAGGGCCGAGCCGGTGATCAATAGGAGCGACGTGGCCGACTCCTCCACCACGGGCCACCCGTGGTCGACGAACTCGAGCGCCGCCGCACGCAGCTCCGCGCCGTACACCGCGCGGTAGCTGTCCCAGCCCGGCATCTTTGACCTCCGATGTTGTGCGAGCCCGCCCGGTTGGCGTGTCTCTGTGAGGCTCAACACTGAGCATGACGGCTCCGACACGCGTTTCAGAGCCTGCAGCGGCGACCGAGCCCGACTCCGAGACGAGCGGGAGCGCCCATGCACATAGTCCGTTCGGCCCTTGTGAACGGCGGGCGACCGGTAGGCGTCGGGGGATCGACGGCTGCTCCGTGTGGAGGTATGTCGCCTGTCGCCGGTTATCGTCGGCCAGCGGCTGAAACGATGCTCCGGTGCTGATGATCACCGGTGGGACCGGCTATCTGGGGAGCGCACTGGTCGAGCTGGCCGTGCGGGAGGGGCACGACGTCCGCGTACTCGTGCGAGACCAGGCGAAGGCGGCGGAGCTCCTACCCGATGGCGTGGACGTCGTGGTGGGCGATCTGGCCGACACCGATGCGGTGCGCCGCGCCGTGCACGGCTGCCACGCGGTGCTCCATCTCGCGGGCTCCGTGGAGAGCTCGGCCGAGGCGACCCGCAGGGCCAACGTCGAGGGCACACGCTCGGTGCTGGCGGCCGCGACGGACGCCGGGGTGGCGCGCTTCGTCTACACCAGCAGCAGCGCCGCGGTGATCGACTCCTCGGGGCTGGTGGCCGAGTCCCCCACGGGGGCGCACGCCCTCACCGATCCCTACTCCGTGAGCAAGGCGGCTGCGGAGGACCTCGTGCTGACGGCCGCCGCGGGCGGCATGGGCGCGGTCATCGTCAACCCGGTGAGCATCTACGGCCCGAGCCCGCGGGGGCCGTTGTCCTACAACGGTCTGTTCATCGCGGCCGCTCGTGGCGAGGTGCCGGCCGTCGTCGACGCCGCCGTGGGATGGGTTCTCGCAGAGGACGCGGCAGCCGGGCATCTACTCGCTCTGGAGCGCGGCGAGCCGGGCCGGCGGTACGTGCTGAGCGGAGAGGTGGCCACGTTCGGCCGCGTTCTGCACACCTTCGCCGACCACGTGGGTGGCACGCGGGTGCGCACGCTGCCACCGGGCTCATCGCTCGGGGAGGACGCCGACACGTACGCCCGCCGCTCCGAGGTCTACGGGCACCTGCCGCCGGTGCGGGTGGACGACGCGGGCGCGCGGGCGCTGGGCTTCTCACCGGTCGGTGTGGACGAGGGCGTGGCCCGCACGGCGGCGTGGGCCAGGAGCAGCTGACCGACCTACCTCGTGTCGTGGAAACGACACTGGAGACGCCGATGCCGGCGCCCATGACGGGCGCCGGCATCGAAGCTGCGATCCGAGAGAGGCTCTCTCAGATGGGGCGGACCGTGTCGGCCTGCGGGCCCTTGGCGCCCTGGCTCGCCTCGAACGAGACGCGCTGGTTCTCCTCCAGGGTGCGGAAGCCGTCCGACTGAATGGCCGAGTAGTGGACGAAGACGTCCGGGCCGTTGTCGTCGGTCGCGATGAAGCCGAAGCCCTTCTCGGCGTTGAACCACTTGACGGTGCCCTGCGGCATACCTGTTCTCCATACGTGAAGCGGACCCTGCCGGCACTGTGCCGACCGGGGGCTGCACGGGAACACCGACGAACGCTTGGAAACCTCTGCATCGCCTGTGAAGCCCACCGTCACTCTCCACGGACGCTTCACAACGATCGAGGAAGACACGACTGCAACCGCGGCAGAACCTATCACGGGGGCCCGCGAACGCGCGTAAGTCGATTCGACCGATGGTTGGTTCGCATGGCCAAAGCGAAAGCCGCCCGTTGCCGTACCGTGACCTTTGTTCCCCGGCCCTGTGATGAAGCGAAGGATCCACATGCCCCCTGTCCTGCAGGAACGCCCGCCGGCCGCCGCCCTCACCGAGGGCCGCAAGTCCGGCACCGAGCAGGCCCTCGTCATCGCGTTCATGGTCATACCGCTGCTGGCGGTGGCCGCCGCGGTCCCGCTGGCCTGGGGCTGGGGACTCAGCTGGCTCGACGTCGGCCTCGCTGCGGCGTTCTACGTCCTGAGCGGGCTGGGTGTCACTGTCGGGTTCCATCGCTACTTCACCCACGGCTCGTTCAAGGCGAAGCGGCCGTTGCGGATCGCCCTCGCCGTGGCGGGCAGCATCTCGTTCCAGGGCAGCGTCGTCGGCTGGGTTGCCGACCATCGGCGCCACCACGCCTTCTCCGACAAGGACGGCGACCCCCACTCACCCTGGCTGTTCGGCACCGGTCCGGCGGCACTCGTCCGCGGTTTCTGGCACGCCCACATGGGCTGGCTGCTGGGCCGCGACCGCACCAACGCACGCCGCTTCGCACCCGACCTGCTGGCCGACCGTGACATCGCGGCGGTCGACAGGAGCTTCATCCTGCTGACGCTGGCGAGCCTCGGCCTGCCTGCCCTCATCGGCGGTCTCGTCAGCTGGTCGTGGTGGGGCGCCCTGACCGCGTTCTTCTGGGCCGGCCTCGTGCGGGTGGCGGTGCTGCACCACGTCACCTGGTCCATCAACTCGATCTGCCACATGGTGGGCGAGCGCCCGTTCGCCGCACGTGACCGCTCCGGGAACGTGTGGTGGCTCGCCGTGCTCTCGTTCGGCGAGTCGTGGCACAACCTGCATCACGCCGACCCGACCTGCGCGCGGCACGGGGTGAAGCGTGGGCAGGTGGACATCTCCGCCGCCGTCATCCGGATCTTCGAGAAGTTCGGCTGGGCCCACTCCGTGCGCTGGCCCACGGCTCGCAGGCTGGAGCGGCTCTCGCGGTGAGCCGACCCGGGGCCGGCCCCGCTACCGGGCCGGCTCCGGCACCAGGCCGCTCTCCAGCGCGCGGAAGACCACCTCGAGCAACTCGTGCAGGTTGCCGCCCTCGGTGAGCCAGCGCTCGTAGGCGGCCAGCGCCACGCCCAGGCTGGCGTGCCCGATCGTCTGCGGCACGAGATCGTCAGGCGACAGGCCGAGTCGCGACGCGGCGTACTCCGCCACCACCCGACGCCATTTCGCGTAGCGCAGTGTCGAATGGGCCTGGAGCGCAGGTGTGTCGAGGATCAGCCGCAACCGCCGCCTGTGCCACGGTTGCTCCTCCGGATGCACCTCGTTGAAGTCGAGGACCGCGCGCCGGACTCCGGCCATTATCGGCAGGTCCGCGGGAAGCGCAGCGAAGGTCCGGCGCATCCGTTCGAGCTCTTCGTCGAACGCACCCCATGGAATGTCGTTCTTCGAGCGGTAGTAGCGGAAGACGGTGCGACGCCCGATGCCCGCGGCATTGGCGATGTCGTCCACCGTGGTGGTGTCGAAGCCGCGTTCGCTGAAGAGCTCAAGCGCGATGTGTTCGATCTCGGACCGCGTGGTGACGGGACGGCGGCCGGCTCTGCGGGCCGGAGCCGTGTCATCCATCGGGTGTGCGGACATGTCGAATTCCTCGGCGGGCGCGAGCACTAGCGGCCACAAACCGCCTGATCGTCCCACGGCGGGCCGACGGGCACCGGGCCGCGCCGCCGCAAGCCCCGGTGGTCAGGGGCGGCGATACGGCGCGGGCCGCGCTGTGCGAGCCCCTCCCGGTGCGCTCGGCACGGCGGAGAGCCCCATCCGCACGGTGTTGCGACCGGCATGCTTCGCGCAGTACATCGCGGCATCGGCCACCTCGAGCAGACGCCCCAGCTCGTTGCCGTCGGCCGGCATCATCGCGCCGCCGATGGAGACGCTGAGATGGTCGATCACCGCCTGCCCCACCGGGTCGGCGAGGTCGACCCGCAGCGCCCTGATCCTCCGGCGGATGCGCTCCGCCACCGCCTCCGCCCCGGGGTGCCCGTCGTCACCGTCGAGACCGGGCAGGAGGACGACGAACTCCTCGCCCCCGAAGCGCCCGACGATGTCGTCGTCACGCACCTCGCTGCGCACCGCAGCCGCGACGGTGGCGAGCACCTGGTCGCCCACGAGGTGTCCGTACCGGTCGTTGACGTGCTTGAAGTGGTCGAGGTCCAGCACCAGCACGGTGGCGTGCCCGCCCGAGCGTTCGACGCGGCGCAGCACCCGGCTGGCCTGGTCGTGCCAGGCGGCGGCGTTGAGCAGCCCCGTCTTGCCGTCGGTGCTGGCGGCCTCCTCGAGCTGGCGCACGAGGACGGTGCGGTGGAGCACGATCAGCGGGGGAAGCACCAGCACCGCGTACCCAGGTCCGAAGGACGCCATCGCGCACGCGGCGAGCGCCCCCATGGAGAGCGTGGCGAACTCCAGGACGGCGTCGTCACCGTGACAGAGCGTCTGCAGGAACGTGGAGAAACGGCGGTTCGGGCCGCACAACACGATCACCGCGACGACCAGGGTCATGTTGACTGCTGCGTACACCACCAGGGCGAGCAGCACCGTCAGCAGGCCACCGACGGTGCGGAAGAGAACGGTGGGCTCGCTCAGCGCCATCACGGCCGCGGCGGCCTGCACGGCGAGCACGACGGTGGCCGTGCTGAAGAGGGCCCGGTGGGGTGGCACGCCCGAGCGGCGCCACACGCGTGCGTAGATGTGCAGGCAGAGCACGAGCGCCACGGCCACGGCCAGCGGCGCCGGAAGCAGCGCGGCAGCCGCGAACGTCCAGACCGAGCTCAGGTCGATGTGCGGCCCCTCGTCCGACTGGCGTCTTACGCGCTCGACGCCCAGCGAGGCCTCGGTGCTGACGATGCCGGCCGCGGTCAGCACGGCGAGGATGAGCGCCCACGAGTGCGGGAGATCGCCGATGCCGTGGCGCAGGCTCATGACGAGTGTGCCGACAGCCACCAGCTCGACGAGCAGGATCACGGTGAGTACCGGTGCGGGTAGCGACCACACGCCCCAACGGGTGAGGCCCGCAGGGCCGCGCCGTGGCAGTCGCATTCCCGAGAACCCTTTCGAGCGGGCTGTCGTCACGTTCGCATGCCCCCCATCCCCCGACGGATGGTAGCCGGATGACAACCCTACGTCAGCGGCCCGGGCGAACTGATCCACCCGCCGAGCGGTGAGCTGCCGCGACAAGGCGGGCAGCGACACACGCCGCGTATACATCCAGGGGGCCGCGCTCCCAGCCTTTCCGGCAGGCCGAACGAGACATGGCCAGGCCAGGATACCTGGCGTGCTGCCACGGAGCAGGAAAGCTCGTGATGCCGAGCGCTGCAGAAGTTGTGGCCAGGGGCGGGGTCGAACCGCCGACCTACCGCTTTTCAGGCGGTCGCTCGTACCAACTGAGCTACCTGGCCGAACCGGCGGTGTGCCGGAAGGTGGAGCGACCCAGACGGGACTCGAACCCGCGACCTTCGCCGTGACAGGGCGACGCGCTAACCAACTGCGCCACTGGGCCTTGCTGTACTGCATCGTACGGTCGTGCCGGTGAAACGTACCCCCAACGGGATTCGAACCCGCGCTGCCGCCTTGAAAGGGCGGAGTCCTAGGCCGCTAGACGATGGGGGCTTGGACCACCAGGGCAGTCCCCGCCCGCAACGGCTGTCCGTTGGGAGCCGCATAAGCATATGACAGGGTCTGAAGGGCCCCACACCCGGGGGTACCTATCGAGCCGGACCGGCTCGACCGCAGGTCACGGCCGAGCCGGCGGGCCATCAGCGGGTGACGGGTGGTGGCTGGTCGGGGTTGGCGGAGATCAAGCCGAGCATGTCGAGCAACTGCCGGAGGTCGTCGGAGTCGGCGGAGTTGCGCGCGACCACCAGCCTCGCGCGGTGGAGCTGGTCGTCGGAGACGCGATAGGCGTCCGCAGCCGTGCGCTGACTCGGGATGGCGCCCCCCGGTGCCATCCGTTCCTCACCGATCTCCCGCCGTGCACTTCCGATACCACTCATCGACGCCTCCCCGTGCGGTCGCCACCAGGCCTCGACCGATCGGGGGCGCGCAACCGCGGACAGCGCCGTCCGCAGAACTCGGTCGCCTTACCCGGCGCGGGTACCCCACCCCGCGCCGGAACGCCCCGTAGCCACCCCCGTGGCCGTGACCGGCACGTTACCTACCGCCCTTCCGCGACGCACCCCCTCTTAGCGGGAGAAGATCCGACTCGACCGTGACGGAGCGAACACAGGAGAGTCGCGAGCGTCGCCACGCTTACTTACCCCCTGGCCGTATTGTCACCACTGGAATCGTGAACGGCGTGGGCCGGGCGGGAACCGGATGCCGGTTCTGCCACCATTCGACCCACATCCGAGGAGGCCCTGCATGTCCGTCGAGGCACCGTTCCGCACCCAGGTCACCGTCGCCGGGATGACTTGCCAGCACTGCGTGATGTCCGTCACGGAGGAGATCAGCGAGATCCACGGCGTCGACGCCGTCGAGGTCAGCCTGGAGAGCGGGGCCGTCACGGTGCTCGCGGACCGCGAGGTCGCCCGTCACGAGATCGCGGCGGCCGTCACCGAGGCCGGCTACGACCTCGTCGACTGAACCGCGCAGACCATCCCGGAGCGGGTCCGCAGGCCGTAGCGCGTGCTCGGCGATCTTCGGCCATCCCCCGGCCGTAGGCTCCGCGCATGCCTCCGCCCCGCGATCGCTCCCGCTCGCGCCATCGCGCCCCGGCTCCCAGCGGGAGAAACCCGGTCGCGAAACAGCCGGATGATCCCGTCGTCGAGGACGGGGAGCTCAGCTCGTACCTCGCCGCACTCTCCGGCGACGGCCAGGGTTCCACCGAACTGACCGGCCGCTTCGGGTCCGCTCAGGTCTTCCAGCTCCGGCTGCCCGCCTTGCGGATCGAGCAGTTGAGACGCATCGCCGCAGACCGCGGTGTCTCGCCCGGCGCCTTGGCCGTGGACTGGGTGATCGAGCGGCTGAACCGGGAGGACACGGCCACCGGGCCGCTCCCCGTCGTGACCGACGAGGACGAGGACGGCGACGAGAACCGCACGCGGCGCGGACGAGGCTGGTTCGGGCTGCGGTAGCGGAGCGCTCAGTCGCGGTCAGGGGTGAGGCAGGGGCTGCCGGTGAGCAGGTCCCGGTCCACCGATTCCGCCAGCGCGCGGTACCCGGCAGGCGAGAGATGCAGACCGTCCCCGGCGTCGAACTCGGGGGCGAGGCGGGTGGGGCGCGCCGGATCGGCGACCGTGGCGGCGAAGTCGAAAACGCCGTCGGCGTACTCCCGCCCGTGCACCCGCACCCAGGCGTTGACGGCAGCCCGGTTCGCGACGGCTGAAGCGGTGCCGTGGGCACCGGCGCCGGACGGGGTGATCGTCGTGAGGTACACCCGCTTGCCTGCGTTCCTCGCGCGCTCGGCGAACTTCTGCAGGCCCTTGATGATCTCGGCCGCGGGGCGGCGGGCGGCCACGTCGTTGGTGCCGATGTGCAGGACGACGTCGGTGGCCCCGGTAGCGCCCTCGACGTCGCGTTCGAACCGGGTGAGCGGGGAGTCCCCGCCGCCGACGGTGTCGTCGTTGAGGAGCCGGTTGCGGGCGATCCCGGCGTTGAGCACGGACATGACGTTGGTGCCGCCCGCCGTGGCGAGCCCGGCCGACAGGGCGTCGGGCCAGCGCTCGTCGAGGTCGGGGGCGCTGCCGACGCCGTCGGTGATCGAGTCGCCCATCGCGACCACCGCGTTGACCGGGCGGGGCGCCAGCACGTCCACGCCGGTGAGCACGAGCCACGAGAGGATCCGCGTGGGGAAGGCGGATGCGTCGCCGAACGTCCAGTCGCCCTTGCGGGAGATGTAGGACGTCTGCAGCGCCACCGAATGCTGCGTCATGACGGGCGGGGCAGCGGGCAGGAACATGCTGACGGCCAAGGGGTCGCCTGCCTCGACCTCGAGCGGCACCTGGTCGCTCTCCACCTCGGCACCGGGCGGGATCACGACCGACGTCTTCCCGCCGAACGCCACGGGCTCGACGCTGCCCGGCAACAGGCCCGCCCGTCCGTCGGAGCGCGCGGCCGACACCGCGCCGACGGTCAGCGGCACGGCGCCGTAGGCGTTGGAGAGCCGGATGCGGGCCTCGGACCCGGAGACCTGCGGGCGCACGATCATGCGAAGGGTGGTGCCGGCGAGGCCGGGGTTGCCGGGCGCGGGCTGCGCAGCCGTCTGCCAGGCGGTGACCCAGGTCGGTGACGAGCAGGCGTCCTGCGGCCGGAGGGGCCGGACGTCGGCAGCGGCTCCTCCCGCCCCGGTCGTGCCCACGGTGAGCCCGACGGCCAGGACGACGGCCACGGCGATCGCGAGGCCCGACGGAGCGTGACGATTCCAGCGCGGTCCCGGCCCTCGAAGGGCGAGCAAGCGGCGTCCGAACCACATCGGCCTGCTCCCCCGTCCGCCTGCAGCACGAAACCGAACCGAAGGTGCGGCATGACGCCCCGACGTCTGCCGAACCTCTCGCAGAATCTTCATCTCCCGCCCCCGCCGTTTCGCTACAGGACGCGCCGCACGAACGGGTAGTAAGCGACCCGTCACACGGAGTGGAACGAGCGCGTGCCCCTTCCGGGAGTCGGCCGATCGGGTGGTGACTGCACGTAGCGTCGATCGGTGCCCGCCGCCGCCGGACACGACCGGGGAAACCCGTGCGCCTCTCCACCCGAACAGGTGGAGATAGGGCACGTGGCGCAGTGGGCCTGCCGACGTCACCCGTCAGCGCTTACTGTCACGACCGGCCCCCGGGCCCGGGCCGCCGGGATTCGGGCCCGTGACCGACCAGGGGCCGCAGGGCAAGGAGGCCAGTCGTGGGCGAGTACGAGGACATCTTCCGCGCCAGCACCGACGACCCGGAGGCGTTCTGGCTCCGGGCGGCGCAGGCGATCGACTGGCACAAACCGCCGACACGAGCGCTCGACGACTCGCGGCCGCCGTTCTACCGGTGGTTCCCCGACGGGGAGCTCAACGTGTGCCACAACGCGCTCGACCGGCATGTGGAGGCCGGGCGCGGCGCGCAGCCTGCGCTGATCTACGACTCCCCCGTGACCGGCACGACCCGCACCTACACCTACGAGCAACTGCGCGACGAGGTCGCACGCTTCGCCGGGGTGCTCGCGGGCCTCGGCGTCGGGCACGGGGACCGCGTGGTGATCTACATGCCGATGGTGCCCGAGGCCGCCGTGGCCATGCTCGCGTGCGCCCGGATCGGCGCGGTGCACTCCGTGGTGTTCGGCGGGTTCGCGCCGCGGGAGCTCGCCGTGCGCATCGACGACGCCACACCGTCGGTGATCGTCTCGGCGTCCTGCGGCATCGAGGGCAAGCGCGTGATCGAGTACAAGCCCCTGCTGGACAGGGCGATCGAGTTGGCCGTCAACAAGCCCTCCCACTGCGTGATCCTGCAGCGCCCGCAGGCCGAGGCGGCGATGGGCGAGAACGACGTGGACTGGGCCGAGGCGATGCAATCGGCCACCCCTGCCGACTGTGTGCCTGTGGCCGCGACGGACCCGCTCTACATCCTCTACACGTCAGGCACGACCGGGAAGCCCAAGGGCGTGGTCCGCGACAGCGGAGGCCACGCGGTGGCGATGTGCTGGACGATGCCGAACGTCTACGACGTCGACACCGGGGAGACGATCTTCACGGCGTCCGACGTCGGCTGGGTCGTCGGGCACTCCTACATCGTCTACGCGCCGCTCCTGGCGGGGGCCACCACGGTGCTCTACGAGGGCAAACCGGTGGGGACACCGGACGCCGGGCAGTTCTGGCGCGTCGTCGCGGACCACGGCGTCAAGAGCGTGTTCACGGCGCCGACGGCGTTCCGCGCGATCAAGAAGGAGGACCCGAAGGGCGAGCACCTCGCCAAGTACGACCTCTCGACGCTTCGCTACCTCTTCCTCGCCGGTGAGCGGCTCGATCCCGAGACCCAGCGCTGGGCGTCGGACCTGCTCGAGGTGCCGGTGATCGACCACTGGTGGCAGACCGAGACCGGCTGGCCCATCGTCGCCAACCCGGCAGGGATCGAACTGCTGGAGATCAAGCCCGGATCGCCGACGAAGCCGCTGCCCGGGTGGGACGTCCAGGTGCTCGACGAGGCCGGGAAGCCGGTCGAGGCGGGCACCGACGGCCCGATCGTCGTCAAGCTGCCGATGCCCCCTGGCTCGCTGCCGACCCTCTGGAACGACGACGAGCGGTTCGTCTCCTCCTACATGTCCGCGTTCGACGGCTACTACCTCACGGGCGACGGGGGTCGCATCGACGAGGACGGCTACGTCTTCGTCATGGGCCGCACCGACGACGTGATCAACGTGGCCGGGCACCGGCTGTCCACCGGCGGGATGGAGGAGGTCCTCGCTTCCCATCCGGACGTGGCGGAGTGCGCCGTGATCGGCGTGGCCGACCCGATGAAGGGCCAGGTCCCACGCGGGTTCGTGGTGCTCAAGGCCGGCGTCGACCGGGACGAGGCGCAGCTACGGGCCGAGCTCGTGCAGCTCGTGCGCGACCAGGTCGGCGCCGTCGCGAGCCTCAAGGACGTCGCCGTGGTCGCGGCGCTGCCCAAGACCCGCTCGGGCAAGATCCTGCGCAAGACGATGCGGGGTATCGCCGACGGCAACGACGAGCCGGTGCCCTCCACCATCGACGACCCCGCGGTGCTCGACGCGCTGCGTCCGGTACTCCGCCGCGGGTAGCCGCAACCCCGTCCGCATCGAGCGGGGCCGGGGCCTGCAGGTCCCGGCCCGCTGCTCCATACGTGGGCGCTGCGCGCCCGCCGAATGGAGCAACCAGTCGGCGGGCCCGTAACAGGCAGTGCGCGAGAGGAGATGACCCGGAAAGGCCGACGCCCCCCACGACGGCCTCCGATCCACCGAGAGGACCCCCCAACTCTCATGACTCTCTCCCGACGTACCTGCGCCGCAGTTTCCGCCGCCGCGATCAGCGGCAGCCTCGTCGCCGGCATGGCCGGCACCGCGCTGGCGTACGACAACCTCGACTGCACCGACTTCAGCTACCAGGAGGACGCCCAGGCCGTCCTCGCCTCCGGCCCTGCCGAACCGCACCGGCTCGACGACGGCGCCGACGGATTGGCGTGCGAGTCGCTGCCGAAACGGCAGTCCGAATCGCCCGTGTCAGATCCGGAGGCCGCGGTCCCTGAGACGACTCCGCCGGTCGCTCCCTCTCGGTGGTGACCCGGCATCAGGCCGGAACGGCCGCGGTAGTGAGGGTCACCTGAGTATCGGTATGCCCGCGACCGGTGCACGATGTGTCCATGAAGGTCGTGGTCGACTTCGATCTGTGTGAGTCCAACGCCGTCTGCATGGGCATCGCCCCGGAGGTGTTCGAGGTGCGGGAGGACGACTTCCTCTACATCCTCGACGAGAACCCGCCCGAGTCGATGCGCCCGAAGCTCGAAGAGGCCGTCGCCGCCTGTCCGCGGGCGGCGATAAAGCTGGTCGACTAGGTCTCCGGGCCGGGACGAACCGGCCTGCGGCGAAGCGACGCGGTGACCCGGGCGGCCACCGCGGCACGTGCGGTGTGCCCACTTGCGATCACGTCGCCGGTGATGTCCGATCGACGTGTCGACGGTGGATTTCGAGCATGATGTCGGCTGTCGCCGCCCCGAGGAGCCTTCGATGACTGCTGTCTGGGACATCCCGCTGACCCCTCTGGCCTTCCTGCGCCGCTCCGCAGAGGTGTTCCCGGACAAGACCGCGATCGTCTACAGCGATCGCCGGCTGAGCTATCGCGAGTTCGCGGCCGAGGCCACGCGGGTGGCACATGCCCTGCGTGGATCCGGGATCCAGCCCGGCGACCGCGTCGCCTACATGCTGCCGAACATCCCCGAGATGCTCGTGGCGCACTTCGCTGTGCCGCTCGCCGGTGCCGTCCTCGTCGCGATCAACACCCGGCTGTCCACGCAGGAAGTGCGCTACATCCTCGATCACTCCGGCGCGAAGATGCTGGTGGTCGACGCGGCCCTGCACCCGGTGGTGGCTCCGGTCGCGGCCGGGTTGAAGACCGTCGACGAGATCATCACGGTGGTCGACCCTGCGAACCCCGGCGATGGCTCCGGCAGTGGCGTCACCTACGACGACCTGCTCGCCCGCGGTGGGAACGAGCCACTGCCGTGGGCCGTCGAGGACGAGACCGGTTGTATCTCGATCAACTACACGTCGGGCACGACCGGCAAGCCCAAGGGCGTGCAGTACTCCCACCGCGGCGCGTACCTGAACTCGTTCGGCGAGGTCGTGCACTCCGGCCACACGTTCGACAGCGTGTACCTCTGGACGCTGCCGATGTTCCACTGCAACGGCTGGTGCACGCCCTGGGCCGTCACGAACATCGGGGGCACGCACGTATGCCTGCGTGAGGTGCGCGGCGACGTGATCTGGCGACTCATCGACGAGCACCGCGTCACGCACCTCAACGGGGCACCCACGGTGGTCACCATGATCATGCGGGCTCCCGAGGCCCGCCGGCTCGACTACGTCCTCACGGTCACCACGGCGGGCGCCCCGCCGAGCCCCACCACGATCATGCAGATGGAGAAGCTCGGCTTCCGGGTCGTGCACGTCTACGGGCTGACCGAGACCTACGGCCCGTACTCGGTGAACCAGTACCAGCGTGCCTGGGACGGCCTCGAACCCGCGGAAAGGGCCCGGCAGCAGGCCCGGCAGGGCGTCGGGATGGTCTGCGCCGATGCCCTGCGCGTGGTCGATCCCGAGATGAACGACGTCCCCGCCGACGGTGCGACGATGGGCGAGGTCATCATGCGCGGCAACAACGTGATGCTCGGGTACTTCGACGATCCGGCGGCCACCGACAAGGCGTTCGCCGGCGGATGGTTCCACTCGGGCGACCTCGGCGTGCTGCATCCCGACGGCTATGTGGAGCTGCGCGACCGCGCGAAGGACGTGGTGGTCTCCGGCGGGGAGAACATCTCGACGATCGAGGTGGAGCAGGCCATCGTCTCCCACCCGGCGGTGGTCGAGGCCGCGGTGATCGGGGTGCCCGACGAGGAGTGGGGCGAGCGGCCCAAGGCGTTCGTGGTGCTCGCCGAGGGGCAGGAGGCCACGGAGAGCGAGCTGATCGAGCACGTGAAGGGACTCATCGCCCGATACAAGGCACCCAAGGCCGTGGAGCTGGTGGGCGAGCTGCCCAAGACCTCCACGGGCAAGGTTCAGAAGTTCGAGCTGCGTGAGAAGGAGTGGGCGGCGGAGGCCGGCCGCATCCGCGGCTGACCTCCGCTCTGTCTCAGGCGCGGCCGGGAAGGACCCGGCCGGTGTACCAGCCGTTCCAGACCATCAGGCCGACGAAGGCGGCGACGAACAGCGCCTCGGATGCCCCGACGCCGATCTCGACCGGCAGCAGGAGCACGAGCGGTATCCGCAGCACCGCCTCGGCCACCAGACCGACGCCCCACACGGCCGACGTCAGGCGGAAGGCGCGGCGCACGTCCAGATCACCGTCGTACATCTCGGCCAGTGCCTCGGACCTGGCCGGCATGAAGCTCTGCGCCGCCGCGAGCGTCAGCGGCCGCCTGCCGCGAAGGGCGGTGACGAGGAAGACCGCGCCCACGGCCGCGGTGACCAGGGAGCTCTTGAGCAGCAGCATCCTGGGGTCCCCACTGACGAATGCCAGCAGCAGTCCGATGCCGTAGACCAGCAGCATCACCGTGGCGAACTGGTTGAGCGTTCTGTGCCGGACCACTCCCCAGAGCGTTCGCGCCGCCGCCACCGCGGTGGCCGCGAGCAGGGCGACCCAGTCGGTCGCGCCGGCGAGATGCAGCGCGTAGTAGGCGGCGACAGGCAGCCCGACGTCCCAGGCCAGACCGCGGGCCATCGAGAGGAAGGCGCCACGGCGGGAGTGGTCGGTGCGCTCGACGGCGGGCAGGGGCTCGGTCGGGGAGGTGTTCGACGCGATGTTCGGCACGGGAAGAAGAGTGCATCCGCCAGATCTGACATGTCAATACTGACATGTCAGATACGTCTGCAATGCGGATCACCCTGAACGGGGACATCTGACCGTTAGCATTGCTCAAGTGACGAAGGCGACGCGGGCTGCTGTCGGGGCCGTGACGACCACCACCGTCGCCGTGCTACCGGTGTTCCTCACCGGCGCACTGGCCGTCCAGATCTCCGCAGAGCTCGGGTTCGATCCCGCCGGCCTCGGGCTCGTCGTGGCGCTCTATTTCGGGATCAGCGCGCTGGCCTCGCTCCCCTGCGGCTGGCTCGTCGAGCGTTTCGGCTCCGGGCCGACGAGCCGGGCGGCAGTGATCGGCGTGGCCGTCACGATGACCGCGGTCGCCGCGTTCGCCTACTCCTACGCGAGCCTGATCGCCGTCCTGCTCTGCAGCGCGTGGTGCAACGTGCTCGGCCAGCTCTCGTCCAACCTGACACTCGCCCGGTACGTCCCCGCCACCCGCCTCGGCCTCTCCTTCGGGATCAAGCAGTCCGCGATCCCGCTGGCGACCCTCCTGTCCGGAATCGCGGTGCCGGCCGTGGCCCTGACGGTCGGCTGGCGGTGGGCATACGTGATCGGCGCCGCGCTCGCGCTGGCCGCGCTCCTGGTCGCGCCGCAGGACACGGCGGGACGGGAGCGCACGGTCCCCGCGCCCGGGGAGCGGGCCACGGCCGCGCTCAGCGTGATCGGGTTCGCCGGTGCGCTGGCCGCGGCCTCGGCCAACGCGCTCGGCATCTTCCTCGTGGCGTCGGCCGTGGAGCGGGGCATCAGCCCCGGCATCGCGGGCCTGACCCTGACGATGGGCAGCGTCGTCGGGCTCACGCTGCGGCTGACGCACGGCTGGCTCGCCGACCGGAGGTCCGGTGGCCACATCGCCGTGGTGGCCGGGAGCCTGCTGCTGGGCGCGGGCGGTCTCGCCCTGCTCGCGGTGCCCGGCACGCCTGCGCTGGTGATCGGCACCGTGCTGGGCTTCGGCCTCGGCTGGGCCTGGCCGGGTCTCCTACAGTTCGCGGTGGTGCGGCTCAACCCGTCTGCGCCGGCGGCGGCGACCTCCATCGTGCAGGCGGGGGTGTACGCAGGCGGGTTCATCGGACCGGTCGGGTTCGGGTTCATCGCCACCCACGCGTCGTTCCCCACGGCGTGGATCACCGGCGCCGTCACGATGGTGGTGGCCGCGGGGCTGATGGGGCTGGGCAGGCGGATGCTCGTGGCGCACCGGTCCGCCCGCGAGGCGGCCGCCGCACGAGCCGGGTAGAGCTGGTCAGCGCCGCGAACTGATCAATCGGACGACAGCCGCCCGGCGAGGGCGATCGCGTCATAGGGCGCGTGGACCTTGACGTCGTTGTCGAAGTAGACGAACACGTCCCGGCCTCCCGGACGCCTCGGAGCGGCCGGAGCCAGGGTGTGCTCGCCGGTCGGCGCCTCACCGGCCTGCCACGCCCGGACCTTCGCTGCCCACACATCGAGGGCGTCGGGCGTGTATCCGCTGGTGTAGAGCTCGGAGTCGCCGTGCAGCCGGACGTACACGAAGTCCGACGTCACGTCCTCGAGGAACGGCCACGTTCCCGCCGTGTCCGCCACCACGAGCGCGACGTCCTGCCCGCGGAGCAGGTCGACGAACGCCGGCGTGCAGAAGCTGGGATGGCGCACCTCGAGGGCGTGGCGCAGGGGACGGTCGGCGTCGATCTCCGTGTGCGCCCGCCCGTCGAGCCGCTCGTCGTGGTGTGCGGCCAGTTCCGCGGCGGCGCCGGTGGTGCGCGGCAGCAGCGTGAGGAACGCCTCGACCCTGCCCGGGTCGAAGCGCAGTCGCGGTGGGAGTTGCCACAGCAGCGGCCCGAGCTTCGGCCCGAGAGCGAGCACGCCCGACGCGAGGAAGTTCGCCAGCGGTGTCTCGACGTCCCGCAACTGCTTGAGGTGCGTGATGAAACGGCCGCCCTTGACGGCGAACAGGAAGTCCTCGGGGGTCTCGGCGGCCCAGGCGCGGTAGCTCTCCGGACGCTGCAACGAGTAGAAGGACCCGTTGATCTCGATGCTGTTCACCTGCCGCGACAGATGCTCCAGCTCCCGGCGCTGCGCGAGGCCACGCGGGTAGAACGTGCCGCGCCACGGCGGGTAGCGCCAGCCCGACGTCCCCACCCGGGTACCGGCCACGTGCGTGAGCCTCCCACCCGGAAGGCAGGATGGCCCGTGTGGACGACGAGGCAGCAGTGGTGGTGACCGGCGCGGCCGGAGCCCTCGGGCATGCGGTCGTGGCCGAGTTCCTGGCCGGCGGCAGACCGGTGATCGCCCTCGATCGCGCAGGGGCCCGCCTGGACGAGCTCGCCGAGCGAGACGGGGTGTACGCCGTGCCCGCGGACCTCGCGGGCCGCGACGCGGTGCACGCCGCCTTCGCCACGGCCGACGCGCTACCCGTGGTGGCGTCCGCGCTCGTCACGCTCGCCGGCGCGTTCGTCCCCGGCAAGCTGACCGACGTGGACGAGGAGGGGCTGGACGCGCTCTGGCGCTCCAACTTCGGCTCGGCGCTGTGGTCGGTGCAGGCGATCGCGCCGCGCCTGGCCGCGCGCGGTGGCGGCGCGATCGTGACCGTCGGCTCCAAGACCGCCGTGCACGGTCCCGCACCGGTGGCACACGCCACGAGCAAGGCCGCCGTCGTGCGGCTCACCCAGCTGCTTGCCGACGAGCTGCGCCACGACCGGATCCGCGTCAACACCGTGCTCCCGTCGGTGATCGACACACCCGCCAACCGCGCCTGGATGTCTGCCGAGCTGGCGGCGCGGGCGGTTGCGCCTGCTGCGATCGCGAAGATCATCGCTTTCCTGTGCGGACCTGACGCGTCCCCGATCAGCGGCGCGGCGATTCCGGTGTACGGCGATGCCTGATCTGCGTAGCGCGGTCGGGGACGTGCTCGACTGGCCGGTCGACCACGCCGCGGCCGCCGTCGTGGCGGCCGACGGCACGGTGCTCGCCACGGCCGGTGAGCAGGACCGGGAGTTCCGGCTCGCCTCGGTGACCAAACCACTCGCTGCCTACGCCGTGCTCATCGCGGTGGAGGAGGGCGCGGTCGAATGGGGCACGCCGGCGGGCCCCGACGGCTCCACTGTTCGCCATCTCGCCGCGCACGCCTCCGGCCTCGCGCCCGCCGAGCGCGTCGTGCAGGCGGCGCCGGGCACCCGGCGCATCTACTCCAACGCCGGGTTCGACGTGCTGGGCGAGACGATCGCCGCGGCGACGGGCATGCCGTTCGCCGAGTACCTGCACGAAGCAGTGTTCGAGCCGCTCGGAATGACCGCGAGCAGGCTCGACGGCTCCCCGGCAGCCGACGCCGTCAGCACCTGTGCCGACCTCACGCGATACGTCGCCGAGCTCCAGGATCCGACGCTCGTCCATCCCGACACGCTGGCCGAGGCCACCAGGGTCGCGTTCCCCGGCATCGACGGCATCCTGCCCGGTTTCGGCAGGCAGCGGCCCAATGACTGGGGTCTGGGGTGGGAGATCCGCGACGGGAAGTCGCCGCACTGGACCGGCGCCGGCAGCTCGCCGCGGACGTTCGGGCACTTCGGGGTCACCGGCACCTTCCTCTGGGTCGATCCGGACGCCGGCGCCGCCTGCGTGGCGCTCACCGATCGCGACTTCGGGCCATGGGCCATCGAGGCATGGCCGCCGTTCACCGAGAAGGTTCTGGCCGCGCTCTGACGTCCGAGATGTCGTTCACCGACATGCCCCCGCGCGCGGGAATGATCCGGAGGGGTGGCCCGTTGTACCGGCTGTCCGAACCGAGCGACCTGTGTCCCCGGGTCTCACCTGACAAGAGCCACCGCGGAATACCGTTCGGCAGGAGCTGCGGTGTGCCACTCGCCGCGAGGCGACCAGCGCTCGGTTCGGACACCCATTGACCTGCTGCGCCCGGCGATTCCCGCCGCCGGGCGCGGCTGCGCAGGCGGCGCCGGCCCTCGACGGCGCCGCCCCTGATACTGCCGACCGGGAACAAACGTCCGGTCGACGCCGTTGGTTCATTCGTCCGAGTCGAGCGACCTGTGTCCCCGGGTCTCACCTGACAAGAGCCGCCGCGGAATACCGTCCGGCAGGAACCGCGGCGTGCCACTCGCCGCGAGGCGACCAGCGCTCGGTTCGGACTCCCATCCCGTCCACCCCCCACTTGCTGCGCCCGGTGGTCCCCCCGCCGCCGGGTGCGGCTGCCCGGGGGGCGGCGCCGATCCCCCACGACGCCGCCCCCGCATCTCCTCGACCGGGAACAATCCGCAGGTCGAGGCGGTTAAGGTAATTGTCCGTGCCGGGCGATCCGTGTCCCCGGGTCTCACCTTCTGCCACCTACGGGTGCGCCACGCGCCGAGAGGCGACCGGCGCCCGGCCCGGACATCCCTGTCGCACTCCCAGCAGAGGACCGATCAACAGAGGGACGGCGAGAGCAATGAAGGGTGACCGGGTCGAGATCGTGATCGACGCAGGCAGCGGCACCACCCGCACGTACGAGGTCACGGCCACCCGCGCGGGGCGGCGCGTCAACGTCACGCACGGCCGCGGAGTCGTCGAGGTCAGCGAGACCACCCGCGGCGGCAGCACCGTGCGCACCGCGCGCTTCCTGGCCAGCCGCGTGCTCGCGCTCGTCGAGCATCCCGCCGCCGACCAACCGGTCGCCGACGAGATCAGCCCCACCCTGCGCTCGGTCTGAGCGCCGACGCCAGGCAGACTCCTTTCACGATGTCCTCTCCCGCGGCCCGAGCCACTGACTCGCGTCCCGAGCCGGTCGACCCGTCCGCCGGCGCCGTCACGTCCCGCGACGGTGCCGCCGATGCGCGGAACACCAGGCAGGGCGCCTCCGACCTCCCGTCCCGCGATTCCGTCGAGGCACGGGACGGGAACGCTCGCGCCGCCGACCGTCGAGCCCGGCGACCACGCCGGCGCCGGCCCCGGTCGCGCGAGGCCGACGTCCTCGACACCTCCGGCTCGCCGACGTCCGTTCCGGACGAGCCCTTCGTACCCGTCTCCGACGCCGAGATCGACGCGCTCGCCGAACGTCTCCCCGCACTCTCCCTCCTGGACGAGCACCGTCTCGGCCGCCGCATCGCCACTGCGCGACGCACCCGGGATGCGAGGGCACGCGCGAAGGCGGTGGCCGACATCACCTCCGCGGTCGACGCCGGTGAGCGGCGCACGGCCGCGCGCAGGGCCGCCGTGCCCACGATCCACTATCCCGAGGCACTGCCCGTCAGCGCGCGGCGCGACGAGATCGCCACCGCGATCCGGGACCACCAGGTCGTCATCGTCGCCGGCGAGACCGGCTCCGGGAAGACCACGCAGATCCCGAAGATCTGCCTCGAGCTGGGAAGAGGCATCCGGGGGCTGATCGGACACACCCAGCCCCGCAGACTCGCTGCCCGCACCGTCGGCGCACGCATCGCGGAGGAGCTCGGCAGCCGCCTGGGCGACCTCGTCGGATGGAAGGTTCGCTTCACCGACCACGTCGGGGAGAACACGCTCGTCAAGCTGATGACCGACGGCATCCTGCTCGCGGAGCTCACCGGCGACCGGATGCTGCGCCAGTACGACACGCTGATCATCGACGAGGCCCACGAGCGCAGCCTCAACATCGACTTCATCCTGGGCTACCTGACCCAGCTGCTGCCGCGCCGTCCCGACCTCAAGGTCGTCATCACCTCGGCGACGATCGACCCCGAACGGTTCGCCGAGCACTTCTCCCAGGCACTGGGCACCACGGTGCCGATCGTCGAGGTCTCCGGGCGCAGTTACCCGGTCGAGCTGCGGTATCGGCCGATCGTCGACCCCGACGATCCTGACGCCGATCCCGATCGCGACCAGCTCGACGCCATCGGTGACGCCGTGGCCGAGCTGCAGCGCGAGGGCGGTGCCGATGCTGGAGGCGACGTGCTCGTGTTCCTGCCCGGCGAGCGCGAGATCCGCGAGACGGCCGAGGCACTGGGCAAGCGCAACTTCCGCAACACCGAGATCCTCCCGCTCTACGCTCGGCTGTCGACAGCCGAGCAGCAGCGGGTGTTCGCCCCGCACCCCGGTCGCCGCGTCGTGCTCGCCACCAACGTCGCCGAGACCTCGCTGACGGTGCCGGGTATCCGCTACGTCGTCGACCCGGGCACCGCGCGCATCTCTCGGTACTCGCGGCGGCTGAAGGTGCAGCGGCTGCCGATCGAGAAGGTCTCGCAGGCGAGCGCCAACCAGCGCGCCGGTCGCTGCGGGCGCGTCGCCGACGGCATCTGCATCCGGCTCTACAGCGAGGACGACTTCGACGCGCGTCCCGAGTTCACCGACCCGGAGATCCTGCGCACCAACCTCGCCTCGGTCATCCTGCAGATGATCTCCCTGGAATTGGGCGAGCTCACCGAGTTCCCGTTCGTCGAGCGCCCGGACGCCCGGGCCGTCGGCGACGGCCTCGCCCTGCTGCAGGAGCTGGGCGCGCTCGAAGCCGACCGGCGGCTCACCCCCGTCGGCCGCGCGCTGGCGGCGTTGCCCGTCGACCCACGGCTGGGCCGCATGCTGGTGGAGGCCGACCGCACCGGCTGCCTGCGCGAGGTGCTCGTCATCGCCGCGGCGCTCTCCGTGCAGGACCCTCGCGAGCGCCCCACCGAGCAGCGCCAGGCCGCCGACCAGAAGCACGCGCGGTTCGCCGGCGAGTGGACCGCCGACGGCTCCACACTCGATGCCGGTGGTTCGGACTTCCTCGCCTTCGTCAACCTGTGGCGCTACGTCGCCGAGCAGCGCGAGGCCCTCTCCGGCAACCGCTTCCGGCGGCTGCTGCGCGAGGAGTTCCTGCATTACCTCCGCATCCGCGAGTGGCAGGACCTGCACTCGCAGCTCCGCTCGGCCGCGCGCAACGCCGGCATGACGCTGAACGACATCGAGCCCGACCAGGACCGCATCCACATCGCGGTGCTCTCCGGGCTGCTCTCCCAGATCGGACTGCGCGAGGAGCCCACCGGCAAGGAGCGCGGCGGTAAGGAGCGTGGCGGCCGGGAGTACCTGGGCGCCCGCGGCGCCAAGTTCATGATCTTCCCCGGATCGCCGCTGTCGAAAGCGCAGCCGCGCTGGGTGATGGCCGCCGAGCTGGTGGAGACCTCCCGCCTGTTCGCGCGCACGGTCGCCCGGATCAAGCCGGAGTGGATCGAACCGCTGGCCGGGCACGTGGTGAAGCGCTCGTACTCCGAGCCGCACTGGTCACGCAAGCGGGCGGCGGCCGTGGCCACCGAGCGGGTCACGCTCTACGGGGTCCCGATCGTCGTCGACCGCAGGGTCGACTTCGGACGCATCGATCCCGAGCTGTCGCGTGAGCTGTTCATCCGGCATGCGCTCGTCGAGGGCGACTGGGACACCCGCCACCGGTTCTTCCACGCCAACCGCGAGCTGCTCGAACACGCCGAGGAGCTGGAGCACCGGGCGAGGCGCCGCGACCTCGTCGTCGACGAGGAGACGCTGGTCGGCTTCTACACCGAGCGGATCCCGGCCGACGTGGTGTCCGGGCGGCACTTCGACTCCTGGTGGAAGAAGGAGTCGCGCCGGCAGCCGGAGCTGCTCGACTTCACCGAGGAGATGCTCCGCACGGCGCAGGCCGCCGACGTGGACCGCGCCGCGTACCCCGACCACCTGGAGGCGGGCGGGCTCACGCTCCCGCTGTCGTACGCCTTCGAGCCGGGGGCACACACCGACGGCGTCACCGTCGACGTGCCGGTGGCCGCACTGCACCAGGTCGACCCCACGCCGTTCACATGGCAGGTACCCGGCCTGCGCGAGGAGCTCGTCACGGCACTGATCCGCACCCTGCCCAAGCAGCTACGGCG
Organism: Pseudonocardia alaniniphila; assembly: GCF_022524485.1. GTDB lineage: Bacteria > Actinomycetota > Actinomycetes > Mycobacteriales > Pseudonocardiaceae > Pseudonocardia > Pseudonocardia alaniniphila. Next base: position 104,834 of record NZ_JAKXMK010000016.1, on the reverse strand, counting down.
GCTCTATTCACCCGCACCCGACCACGCGAAGGCCGTGCTGGCGCGCCTGCAGGCCGCGGCTCCCGGCAACGGAGGCGGCGAACCGCTGCTCGACGGCCTGGAGCGCGAGCTGGGCCGGATGCGCGGCGTGGACATTCCCCGCGACGCCTGGGAGCTGAACCGGCTGCCCGAGCACCTCACCGTCACCTTCCGGGTGGTGGACGAGGCCGGCCACGAGGTGGCCACCGGCACCGATCTCGACGCGCTGCGCCGCCGGCTCGCACCGAAGGTGCGCGAGGAACTGGCCGCAGCCGGCGCTGAACTGGAACGCACCGGGCTCACGACCTGGTCCATCGGCACACTCCCCCGTGAGCTCCCGGTGCGGCGCGGAAACCATGTCGTCACCGGCTACCCCGGCCTGGTCGACCGCGGGTCCACTGTGGACGTACGTGTCTTCCCGACGGCAGCCGAGCGCGACCCCCAGACGTGGCGCGGCGTGCGCCGGCTGCTCCTGCTCGACACGCCCTCGCCCGTGAAGCAGGTGCAACGCGGCCTGGACAACGCCGCCAAGCTGGCACTCTCCCGCAACCCGCACGGCTCCGTCGCGGCGATGCTCGACGACTGTGTCACCTCCGCGGCCGACGCGCTGATCACCGCGGCCGGCGGCCCCGCGTGGGACGAGCGCTCGTACGCGCGGCTGCGGAAGCTCTTCGCCGACCGGCTGGCCTCCACCACGCTGCAGGTGCTGCAGGCCATGCGAGGCGTGCTCACCGTCTGGCACCGGGTGCAGGCACAGCTCGCCGATCTGCGGGCGCCGGTGCTCGCCGCTGGCGTCGCCGACATCACAGCGCAGGTCAACGCCCTCGTGGGGCCGGGCTTCGCCACCGCGGCCGGTGCGTCCCGGCTCGCCGACGTCGCCCGTTACCTGGAAGCGGTGGAGCGGCGGATCGAGAAACTGCGCGCCGACCCCGCCCGCGATGCCGCGTGGACCGCGGAGGTGCGGGTGGTGGCCGACGAGTACGCGGCCGAGCTGGCGGCGCTCCCGCCGGGCGTGGAACCGCCGCCGCAGCTGCGGGAGATCCGCTGGCTGATCGAGGAGCTACGCGTGGGCCTCTATGCCCACCCGATGCGCACCCGCTACCCCGTGTCGATCAAGCGCATCCAGAAGGCGATCGACGACCTGCCCCGCTGACTCTCGGCCGGCGATTGCGCTTCGCCGGCTCAACGTAAATTTCACGATACGCCGATATCGCCGGATATCGGCACGGAAATATTTCCAGTGCGGCACTTTCATACGGCGAATTCCAGCCCCGGGGACGGGTCGCGTACGTTCGTTGTGGATAGCCGGAATCAAATGATCGTGCAGCACAGCAGAATGGGTGGTTCAGTGGGTCGACACAGCAAGATCAGAACGCGCCGATGGGTCGGTTCGGCACGGGCGGCGACGCTCGCGGGAGCACTCGGCGCCGGGATGCTGGGGACATTCCTCGGACCGCTGACCGGGCCGGTCGCTGCCAACGCGGCTACCCCGGCTCCCTCCCCGACAGCTCCCCGTGCGACGACTCCGTCCGGTGACACCTCACAGCAGGTGCCGGGAACCCCGTGCACCGCGACCGCGAAGGCGTGCATCGATCTCGCCCACAATGAGGCCTGGCTCGTGAAAGACGGACACGCCGTGCGCGGTCCGGTGCAGATCAACCAGGGCGCCCCGGGTGAGAACACCCCCACTGGCACCTTCGATGTGCAGTGGAAGGACCTGCACCACCGCAGCAAGGAGTTCAACAACGCGCCGATGAAGTACTCGGTCTTCTTCGCCCCCGGCGGGATCGCCGTACATCAGGGCAACGTGCACAAGAAGTCGGCTGGTTGCGTGCACATGTCGGCCGCCAATGCGGCGGCGTGGTACAGCTACCTGCACGTCGGCGACCAGGTCCAGGTCCGCTGACGGGATCAGCTCACCCGCATGAGGATCGTCGACTCGTCCGAGCCCGTCCATGCAGGGATGCAGGTCTACCCCGGAGATGCCAGGCGACCCGGTACGCAAGCGCTTCGTTTCGCCTAGGGTCGCGATCATGCGCGAGGACGACCGCACCAGGCCGCTGCCGCCCGACCTCAGCTACCTCCGTTCGCTCAACGCCGGCACGGAGCAGGCTGTGCGGGACGCCGAGCCCATCGGTTCCGCCCACAAGGGCGCGCCCGACGAGGTGCGGACCGCCGTCCAGAAGGCCGCCCGCCGCAACGACGACGAGCTCGTCGCGCTCAGCCGCGACCTGCACGCCCACCCGGAGGAGAGCTTCACCGAGCACCGCTCGGTGCGTGCGGTGGCACAGCTGCTGGAGCGGCACGGGCACGAGGCCCAGGTCGGCGCCGGCGGGCTGGAGACGTCGCTCGTCGCGAGCATCGGTACCGGCGGGCCGCACGTCGCGGTGCTCGCCGAGTACGACGCGCTGCCCGGCGTCGGCCATGCCTGCGGCCACAACATCATCTGTGCCACGGCCGTCGGTGCGTACCTCGCCGCCGCACAGGTGCACGACCGCGTGGGCGGACGCATCTCGCTGATCGGCACGCCCGCCGAGGAGGGCGGCGGCGGCAAGGAGACGATGGCGCGAGCCGGCGTCTTCGACGACGTCGACGCCGTGGTCATGCTCCACCCGTTCTCGCACGACATCGCCATGCACCCGTTCCTGGGTCGCCGGCAGGTCGAGATCGTGTTCCACGGCGTCGCCGCGCACGCATCGGCGCAGCCGTTCATGGGCCGCAACGCACTCGACGCGGCCGTCGCCGCGTACCAGGGCATCGCCGCACTGCGGCAGCACCTGCCCAGCACCGACCGGGTGCACGGCATCGTCACCGACGGCGGAGCCCGGCCCAACATCGTGCCGGAACGCGCCGCGCTGCTGTTCTACCTGCGCTCCGCGGCGCCCGAGACCCTTCGCGACCTCGCCGCGCGCGTCGTCGAGGTCGCCCACGGCGCGGCGGCGATGACCGGCTGCGGCGTCGAGCTGCACTGGGACCCGCTGCCCCCGTACCTGCCCATCCGCTTCAACCAGACGTTGAGCGCGCGCTGGGCCGTGAACCAGGAACCGGTGGGGCGCCGCGCGCTCCCCACCGGCGTGGTGCCCGAGTTCCTCACCGGCTCCACCGACCTGGGCAACCTCAGCTACCGCATGCCTGCCATCCACCCCATGATCGCGGTGTCGGAGCCGACCGTCGCGCTGCACACCTCCGAGTTCGAGACGGCGTCCGGCGGGCCCGCCGGCGACCGTGCCGTGCGCGACGGCGCGGTGGGGCTCGCCCTCACCGCGGTCGACTACCTGGCCGACGCCGAGCTGCGCGAGGCCGTGCACGCGGAGTTCGCGGCGGCAGGCGGCCCGCTCGACGTCCCCGCGTACTTCGACTGACCGAACCGACCGGCGGTCATGCCTCGGAGCGCGCCGCGCCACCCAGCCCGGCACGCCGGGCCAGCGCGCTCGCCTGGGCACGGTCGGCGACCTGCAGCTTCGCGAAGACGTTCGACACGTGGTTGCGCACGGTCTTGCCGCTGAGCCCTAGCCGCGCCGCGATCTGCGGGTTGGTGAGGTTGCGGGCCACGAGGTCGAGGACCTCCTGCTCGCGGACGGTGAGTTCGGGGAACGCCGGCGCCGCGTCCGTCGTGGTGGAGAGGAAGGCCGTGAGCCGCGCGGCGACGGACGGCCCGAGGATCGCCTCGCCCTCGGCCACGGCCCGGATCGAGCGCAGGATCTCGGAGCGGCCCGCCCCCTTGAGCAGGTAGCCCCGTGCTCCGGCCCGCAGCGCGGCGAGCACGGAGCTGTCGTCGTCGGACATGCTGAGGACGAGGATGCGTACGTGCGGGCTGGCACGGACGATGCACTCGGTGGCGGCCACCCCACCCATGCCCGGCATCGTCAGGTCGAGCAGGACGACATCGGGCTGCCGCGCCGCCACGGCTGCCACAGCTTCCTCGCCGCTCGCCGCCTCCCCACAGACCTCGACGTCGGGTGTGGACGTCAGCAGGGCGCGCAGACCGGAGCGGAAATGCGCGTGGTCATCGACCAGCAGGACGCGGATGCGTTCCACGCTCCCCCTCCGCTCCACGGTCCTGCGCCGGGAACACCGCGGGCAGCTCGGCGCGTACCGTGCTCCCGCCGACCTCCCCGGCGGTGACCGTACAGTCCCCGCCCAGCTCGGCAGCCCGTTCGCGCATGGACGCCAGGCCGACACCGTCACGGTCCGACGGCTGCCGCCCGCGTCCGTCGTCAGCCACCTCGATGACGAGCCGATCGCCGCGCCGCACCAGGCGCACCGTCGCGGTGCTCGCGCCCGCATGCCGGACCACGTTGTTCAGCGCTTCCACGACGATCCAGTAGGCAGCCACTTCGGTGGCCGCAGGCAACCCGGGGAGGTCATCGGGCACGTCCAGCGTCACTGCGGGGGAGCCAGACGGCAGGCCCGCGAGGTGGGCCTTGACCGCACCGACCAGGCCCATCGCATCGAGCGTCGGAGGGCGCAGGCCCTCCACCAGCCGCCGGACGTCGGCCACGGCCGTCTGCGCTCCCTCCATGATCTCCGCGAGCAGCGTGCGGGCGAGCGCGGCGTCGTCGACCGCGAGAGCGGTGTCGGCGCGCATCGTGAGCCCGGCGAGCGTGGGTCCGAGGCCATCGTGCAGGTCCCTGCGCAACCGCCTGCGCTCCTCCTCACGCGCCATCACGAGTCGCTCCCGCGATTGCTGGAGATCGGCCGCGAGCCCGGCGGCGCGATCGGCCGAACGCACCGCACGCACGGCGCCCGCGATCGGCCGGGCCAGGTCGTGCAGCAACCGCAGGTCGCGGCGGGCGAGTGCACTCTCGCCCGGCCGCGGGCCGAGTTCGAGCCGCCCCACCCGCTCCCCGCCTGCCACCAGGGGAATCTCGACGAGCACCGCGGGCTCCTCGCCGAGTGCGACCCGTCGGCCGCCCGCCACCTCGATGGCGACGTAGGACAGTTGCAGCGCCTCCCGCACGGTCTCCGCGCTCTGCCGAAGCAGCGTGCCGGCGTCCTGCACGAGCTCGAGCTGACGCCCGAGCCGGGCGAGCACCCCGTAGGGGTCTCCCCGGTCGCCGTAGAGCGCCCGATCCACCCGGCGCTGCAACCGTGTGCGCAGCGGGGCGAACAGGACCGCAGCCACCCCGACCCCGACCAGCGACGCCGGAATCTCGGTGGACGGGCCCAGCGCGGGCCACAGCACGGCGCCGACGACGGCGACCACCGCGAGGTAGATCCCCACCACGGCACCGGACAGCCCGACGAGCAGAAATGTGCGGCTGATCAACAGGTCGATGTCGAACAGGCGGTGGCGCACGATCGCGACGCCTACGGCGGGCGGCAGGAGGGCCGCCGTCCCGCCGCCCACCAGTTCCCAGAACACGCTGCCGGCCGGCCAGATCGCCGAGGCGTCGTCGTCGAGCAGCCCGGCGACGAACCCGGCCGAGCACGGCGAGCGCCGCCAGCCCGGCCGCATAGGCCACCCACTCGACCTGCTGGCGGCGCGGCGCCGGCAACCGCGGCAGGTTGCGGACCAGCGCGAACCCGGCGGCCACGAACACCACCCCGACCGTGCCGGTCAGCAGAACGGCGGCAGCGTCGGCGACGGGCCCGAGGCCGGGCACTCCGAGTGGGTTCGGCCGTCCCGGCACGCTGAGCTGCACGTCCGGACCGGGGCGGATCGCGTTCAGCACGGCCGTGACGACGGCGAGGACACCCAGGCCCCACACGATCGGGAGCCACCGGCGCGACGGCACCCGCCCGTCCGGGAAGAACACCGGCACCACGGCGAGCAACGCGTTGGCCGGCACCCACAACCAGGTCTGCGGCCAGCCCAGCGCGACCGCGACGAGCGAGGGCCGGTCGCCGTCATGCAGCGCCAGGCGCCCGCAGGCTTCCAGCAGGGCGAACGACGCTGAGCTGCCGAGCAGCAGCCAGCCGACCGGATTGCCCGGCTGGTGGCGCGCCACCAGACCACCGGTGAGCGCGCACGTCACGACGAACATCAGATGGCTCAGACCGGCGGGCGGGGTTCCCGCGGCCAGTGCGAGACCGGCCCCGATCCCGACGAGCACGAGGATGGCGAACGCCAGCGGCGCCGCCACCCTCCGCGCCCCCTGCGTCAGCATCCGGCGGACGATAATGCCCGGCACACCGGGAGTGGTCAGCCCGAGCGCCGGGCGGCGCGCGCGAGCACCAGGCCCGCGACCATCATCCACAGCCCGGCGGGCAGCACCGAGATGTACTGCACGGGCAGAAGCTGAGTGACCGCGACGACCAGCGCCATCAGCACGCTGAACACGGCGAGCCCGCGGCCCACCGAGCCGTGGCGCAACCCACCGAACGCCACCGCACCCGCGGTGAGCCCGACACCGCCCCACAGCCAGGCCGTGGTGTTGTAGATCGCGACGTGCGCGCCGATCGTGTCGGGGTCGAACGGCTGCGGGCCCGTCAGCGCCCAGAAGAGCTCCGTGCCGATACCGCCGCCGACCAGCAGAGCGACGGCGGTCAGCCCCAGCCCTGCGGCCGCCGCCCCGGGCACGAGGCTTCCGGCAGGCTCCTGCGCGACGAGATGACGGCGCAGCCCGGCGGCGAAGACCACGACACACACGGCCGTGATCACGGTGACGGCCTGGTTGACCCACACCAGTGCTGCCCGGCTTGCGACGGCCGCGGCGAGCACGGTGTTGTCGGCGACAGCGCCGGTCTCGGCGTCGTAGAGGTCGCCGGTGACCATCAGCCCGATCACGCCGATCAGTCCCCCCGCAGCGCCGGTCCAGGCCCACGCCTGGGGCGACTGGCCGATCCGGATCGCGGTCGTGGTGTCGGCGGCGGAGTACCCGGCGGGGTCCGAGGTGCGCACAGCTGCTCCTTGTGGTCGGACATCGGTGACGACCAACGGTGGCCGCGCACCCGTCCCGCACACATGGGTCAACGTGTCCCGACCGGCCGGGACATCGGGGCCCGGGCCGGGACGCTCAGCGCAGGGCCGAGCGCGCCGTGGGTTCGAGCTCCAGCACCTCCAGGCCCGGCTCCTGCCCGAGCGGATGGGCCGCCAGCCGCTCCTGGGCAGCGGCCGCCTCCCCCGCCCAGGTGTAGGAGGCGAACCACACCACAGCCTGCTCGTCGCGCACGGGAAGGGCCGGGTAGTCGTTGACGTACGGCGCGGTGCGGGCGAGCACCGGCGTGACCCCGAGCAGACGCTCCACAGTGGCCGTGTCGGGCTCGGCGCCGCCGCCCGTCCACACCACGGCGAGCACCCGCGACGGCCCTCGCCGCCCCTTGCCGATCGCCGCGCGCGACGTCGCGGAGAACCCGTCGCCGACCGCCTCCAGCAGCAGCACGTCGTCGAAATGGATCATCGTGGCGTTCGCCGCGTCGCGGTGGCGCATCCAGACCGGGCCACCGTAGAAACCGGTGAGCGCGGCGTGCCGGCTGGCCATGTCGTCGAACGCGCGGATCCACACGAACCGATCGGGATCGGTGACGTCGCGGAACGTGCCCACGACCCGCGCGCCCAGCTCCTCCTGGGCCTCTACGAACTCCCGCTCGAACAGCGTGATCAGCTCGTCGCGGCGTCCAGGGTGGAGGGTGTACTGACGCAGCTCGAGAACCGTCACCCGCCGCAATCTAGACACTCACCACGACAGTCCGCAGCCGCGGTCGGTTATGCGGCGCGCGACGCGGGAATCGGCGTCGTGCGGGCTGTGACCAGCGACGCCCGCCCCTCGCCGCGATCATGTGTGACGCCTGCGACTCCGGGTCAGTGTTTCCCCGGCTGCACCTGGATCTTGCGCCCCACGCCTGCCCGGAACTGCTCGAGCGCCTGCGGGTACTCGTCGAGGCTCATCCGGTGGCTGATCATCACCTCGGGGCGCAGCGCACCCTCGGCGAACAGCTCCGCGGCCCGCTCGAAGCTGTGCAGCACTGCCATCGAGCCGACGATGCGGATCTCCTCGTTGTAGATCCGGAACGGTGAGAAGCGCGCCATGGCGTCCTCATTGGCCACGCCGAACTGCTGGAACGTCCCGCCCCTGCCGACGCGGGTGAACCCGTCCTCGATGGCGGCGACGACCCCGGTGCAGTCGATCACCACGTCCCAGCCGCGCGGGCGGTCCAGCTCGTCGGCGCTGCCCACCGTGGCGGAGCAGCCGAGCTGCTCGGCCGTCTCCAGCCGGGCGGGGTTGAGGTCCACCATGCTGACGCTCGCCGCCCCGGCCCGCTTCGCGAGCTCCATCATCATCAGGCCCATCGTGCCGGCGCCGTAGATGAGGTAGTGGTCGCCGAGCTGCGGGTTCAGCACGTCGAAGCCGCGCACGGCGCACGAGAGCGGCTCGATCAGCGCGGCGTCCGCCGTGGTGACCCCCTCGGGGAGCCGCACGCAGTTGGCGACCGGAGCAACGGCGAACTCGGCCGCCCCGCCGGTGGTGGTGACGCCGATCGCGGCCCACCGCTCGCAGAGGTTGCCGCGGCCCCTGCGGCAGTAGTAGCACTCCCCGCAGTGCAGCGACGGATCGACGGCGACCTGGTCGCCGACCCGCAGCTCCGTGACGTCCTGGCCGATCGCGACGACCTCGCCTGCGAACTCGTGACCCGGCACCACCGGCAGCGTCGGAGCGAACTCCCCGTCGGCGATGTGCAGGTCCGTGCCGCAGATCCCGCAACCCGCGACGGCCACCACCACCTCGCGCCGCCCCGGTGTGGGGTCGGGCATCGACTCGACGGTGACGGCGTCGGTGCTGATGACGGCAGCCTTCACTTGATCGCTCCCAACGAGAGGCCCTGCACGAGCTTGTCCTGCGCCGCGAACCCGGCGATCAGCACCGGGAGCGACACGATCACGGAAGCCGCGCACACCGTGGCAAGGAACAGGCCTTGACTGGTGACGAAGCCGGTGAGGAACACGGGCGCCGTCTGCGCCACGGTGGCGGTGAGCACCCGGGCGAACAGCAGCTCGTTCCAGCTGAAGATGAAGCAGATCAGCGACGTGGCCGCGATGCCCGGCAGCACCATCGGCGTGACGACGGAGCGCAGCGTACGGGTGAGGTTGGCGCCGTCGATCGCCGCCGCCTCCAGTACCTCGACCGGAACCTCGGCGAGGAACGAACGCATCATCCACACCGCGATCGGCAGGTTCATCGAGGTGTACAGGATGATCAGCAGCCAGATGTTGTCGAGCATCCCGATGTTCTGCGCGATGAGGTAGATCGGCAACAGGCCCGCAACGACCGGCAGCATCTTCGTGGACAGGAAGAAGAACAGCACGTCCGTCCACTTGCGCACCGGCCGGATCGACAGCGCGTACGCCGCCGGGATGGCGAGCACCAGCACGAACGCGGTGGACAGGATGCTCGCCGTCAGCGAGTTGAGCAGCGACGGCCACGGGCTCGCGCCGGTCTGCGCGCCGAAGAAGTTCGCGTAACCCTCGAGCGTGAGCGGCGCGAAGATCGACGGCGGGTTCGTAGCGGCGTCGGTCTCGCTGTGGAACGAGGTGAGCACCATCCACAGCACCGGGACGATGAAGAGGACCCCGACGATCCATGCCACGACGGTGAGCAGGGTGCCGGTCGGGTTCCTGCGGTGCACGGGCGCCACCGGCGGTGCGGCGCGCGGCGCTTCCAGGGTCGTGGTCATCGGGCCCCCTCCTCACGGAACAGCGACGACACGGTGCGCAGCGCGAGGGTGGCGATGATGATCGTCCCGACCACCACGACCACGCCCGCGGCGGACGCCCGGCCGTAGTCCTGCGCGTTGTAGAAGGTCTGGTAGATCGTGTAGGGCAGGTTCGCCGTGCCGAGGCCGCCCGAGGTGATCGTGAAGACGGCGTCGAAGTTCTGCACGATGTAGATCGACCCGAGCAGTGCGCCCAGCTCCAGGTACTGGCGCAGGTGCGGCAGCGTCATGTACCGGAAGATCTGCCAGCTCGAACAGCCGTCGATCTTGGCGGCCTCGATCACGTCGAGCGGCTTGCTCTGCAGCCCGGCCAGGATGATCAACATCATGAACGGCGTCCACTGCCAGACCAGCGACACCACGATCGCCGTCAGCGGCATCGTGGATATCCAGTCGGGCTGAGGCGCGTTCTGGCCGAAGATCCACGTGAGCACGCCGTTGAACAGGCCGTACTCCGGGTTGTACAGCGCGTGCTTCCACACCAGCGCGGCCGCGACCGGCACGATGAGGAACGGCGTGATCATCATCGTGCGGACGAACCCGCGGCCGCGGAACGCACGGTCCAGCAGCAGCGCGATCAGCAGGCCCAGGATCAGGCTGACCACCACCACCCCGACGGTCAGCTTGATGGTGGTGATGATCGAGTCACGCGTGTTCACGTCGGTCAGCACGCGACGGTAGTTGTCGATCCCCGCGAACCCCCGCTCGTCGGGGTAGTACGCGTTCCAGTTCATGAACGAGATGATCAGAGTGACGACGAACGGCAGCTGCGTCACGATGATCAGGAAGATCAGCGCGGGCATGAGCGGGGCGCGCCGCGCCCAGTCCCCCGCACGCCGCAGCGTCTCCCTCTCCTCCGCCGACCGGCGCCACGCCGGACCCGTCCGAGGCGGTTCCACAGCCGTGCTCATGAATTCCCCTCCGCCCGCGACCGGTACCGCTCCGCCACGTCGTCCGCCAGTTGCTGACCGCGATCCAGCGCCTGGTCCACCGTCACCAGCCCGGCGATCGCCGAGCTCACGTCCTGCGAGACCTGCGTCCCGAGGTCGGGGAACTCGGGGATGTCGACGAACTGGATGCCGATCGCAGGACGCGGCTGCACGCCGGGGTTGCGCGGGTCGGCACTCTCGATCGCCGCCTTCGTCGGCCCGGCGAAGGCCGAGGCCTGAGCCAGGTAGTCCGGGTTCTCGTACGTCGACGCCCGCTTGCCGGCGGGCACGTTGGACCAGCCGATCTCCGTGCCGACGAGCTGCTCGTACTCCTTGCTCGACGCCCACGAGACGAACTTCCACGCGGCGTCCTTCTTCTCGCTCGCCGCCTGGATGGCCCACGCCCACGCGTACAGCCAGCCGGAGCTGGCGGTCTTGACGACGGGCGCGGGCGCGTAGCCGATCTTGCCGCGCACCGGGGAGTCGGCCGCCTCGAGCGAACCCGCCGCCGACGTGGCGTCGTACCACATCGCGGCGTTGCCCTGGATCAGGTTGTTGAGGCACTCGGTGAACCCGGCCTGCGGGGCACCCGCCTCGCCGTGCGCCCGCACGAGGTCGACGTAGAACTGGGTGGCCTGGCGGAACTCCGGTGCGTCCACCGCGGCCTGCCAGTCGGCGGTGAACCACGTGCCGCCGAAGGTGTTGACCACCGTGGTCAGCGGGGCGAAGACCTGCCCCCAGCCCGGCTGCCCGCGCAGGCAGATCCCGGCCATACCCGGCTGTGCACCGTCGACGCGGGCGGCGATGTCGGCGACCTGCTGCCAGGTGGGGTGCTCGGGCATCGTGATGCCGGCGGCCTGCAGCACGTCCTTGCGGTACATGAGGAACGAGGACTCGCCGTAGAAGGGCTCGCCGTAGATCTTCCCGTCGGCGCCGCTGAGTGAGGTGGTCATCGGCGCGAGGATGTCGTTCTGGTCGAACGCCGGGTCGGCGGCGATGTAGCCGTCCAGCGGGGCGATCCAGCCGCTGCGCGCGTAGATCGGGATCTCGAAGTTGGAGAGCGAGGCCACGTCGTACTGGCCCGCCTGGCTCGAGAACTCCTGGCTGATCTTGTCCCGCACGTCGTTCTCGGGCAACACCGTGAAGTTGACGGTGATCCCGGTGTCCTTCGTGAAGTGCTCAGCGGTGAGCCGCTGTAGATCGATCATCTGCGGGTTGTTGACCATCAGCACGTTGATGCTGTTCGCCCCGCCGCTGCCGACGCCACCGCCCCACCCCGCACAGGCCGTACTCGACAGCAGTACCACGAGCGCGAGCAGCGCAGCGCGCATGCCCGTTCGCTTCATCGCGCCCTCCCGGCACCCATGGGCATGCTCAGATGAGCGCAGCCCTGATCACACGATGAGCCTGTGGCACCCGTCACCTTGAGTCAATGGCTTGTGCCAGAATGGGCATTAGTCCGCTCAGATGAGCGGCCAAGGAGGGTGACACGGTGGTCGCGGCCAGAGGTAGCGGAACGCGCGGACCGGCCCAGCTCGTACTCACCGCGTCCGTCGCCCGCCGGTACTACCTCGACGGCCGTTCGAAGGTCGAGATCGCCGAAGAGTTCGCCCTAAGCCGTTTCAAGGTCGCCCGGCTCCTGGAGGACGCCCGCAGCACCGGACTCGTGCGCATCGAGATCGGCCACCCCGGCGTGATCGACGTCGAGCTCTCCGCCCGCCTGATGGAGACCCTCGGCCTGCAGCACTGCGTCGTCACCGACACCCCCGACGACCATCCCGCGTCGCTTCGCGAGCACCTGGGAGCCGCGGCCGCCGAGCTGTTGACGGAGGTCGTCACGCCCGACGACGTGCTCGGGCTCTCCTGGGCCCGGTCGGTGAGCGCGATGGCCACCGCACTACAGCGCCTGGCCAACGTGCCGGTCGTCCAGCTCACCGGCGCGCTCGCCCGCCCGGGTGTGGACGACAGCTCGATCGAGGTGGTCCGCGACGTCGCACGCGTCGCGGGCGGGCCCGCCTACTTCTTCTACGCGCCGATGGCCGTGCCGGACGCAGCCACCGCCCAGGTCCTGCGGCACCAGCCCGAGGTCGCCCGAGCGTTGCGCCGGATCGGATCCGTCACCCGCGCTGTCGCCGGCGTGGGCGCCTGGGCGCCTGAGCAGTCCACGCTCTACGACGCCACCGGCGATGCCGAGCGCCGCGAGCTCGGGCGCCGCGGGGTCGTGGCAGAGATCTCCGGCGTGCTCGTCGACGCCGCGGGCGCGCCCGTGACGTCCGACCTCACGGAGCGGATGATCGGCATCACGGCCGAGCAGATGCGTGCGGTGCCCGAGGTGATCGCGATCGTCTATGGCACCGCGAAGGTGCGGGCGGTGCTCGCCGCCGTCCGCGGTGGGATGGTGGACAGCCTGGTCACGCATTCGACGCTGGCGGAGGAACTGATCCGCGCGGCCGAGTCGTGATCGTCGGGGTGCCGCGGACGGGTCGAGCAGACACCGCAGGGAGCGGGTCCGGTCACAGGGCGGGAGTGTGACGTGGAGGTGCCATTGCTCGGCGGCACCGCCAACCGTGGACGCGTGCATCGCGTCGGAGACACCGTCCGCCGGCCGCTACGCACCACCAGCGCCGCCACGCACGCCCTGCTGCGCCATCTCGAGGAGGTCGGCTTCGACGGGGCGCCGCGCGTGCTCGGGGTCGATGACGCCGGCCGTGAGGTGCTCAGCTACGTGCCCGGGCAGGCCGTCACCGCGCCGGCGCCGGCCTGGGGGCTCACCGACGCGGCACTGTGGAGCGTGGGACGGTTGCTGCGGAGATTCCACGACGCGGCAGCCGGATTCGATCCCGAGCCGCACCTCTGGTCGCACCCGGCGCCCGCACCTTTCGACGGCGGGGGGATCACGCACAACGACCCCAACCTCGACAACGTGGTCTTCCGCGACGGCCAGGCCGTCGCACTGATCGACTTCGACCTCTCCGGCCCCGGCTGCGCCGTGTGGGACGTCGCGGCGGCCGCTCGCCTCTGGGCACCGCTGCGCGACCCCGTGGACACGACCGACATCCGGCGGGGACGGGAGCTGCAACGGCTGCGGATCTTCGTCGACGCCTACGGGCTGGACGACACCGGGCGGGTCGATTTCCTCCCCGCGCTGCGCGACAGCCACGACTGGATGTACGAGATCGTCCGGACCGGCGCGGAGGACGGCACGCCCGGATTCGCCGCGTACTGGACACCGGAAACCGCAGCCCGCGCCGACCGCGCACGTGCCTGGTTCACCCGCAACGCGGGCTCGATCGGGGAGGCGCTCCTCGCAGGCCGGGGATGATCCGCCGGACGCGCAGGTCGTCGAGCAGCCCCAGCAACACGTCCGGTGCGATCGTCCCCGGGTTCAGGTTTCCGCCCTCGCCAGGGCACGTATCCCCATCTCGCGGCGATCATGACCCGGTGATCGTTGCGAGATGAGGCCGCGCGGGGCGCGTTCCGGGGTGACGTGTTGATCAATCAAGTCGCTACCACCAGCATGACGCAAGCGTTCCCGAGCCGATCACCAGTCTGGAGAGCCGCATGCCCACCAAGGATCGCTCGCGGTCCAGTTCGCCTGCCCGGAAGCTCGTCGCCGGGCTGATCGGCATCGGTGTGGTCGTCGGCGCCATCGTCGGCGGCATCGCACTCACCTCGTTCTCCCGCACCGACGGTGGAACGACCATGGTGATTCGGAACGGCGGGCCGTTCGACTCCCAGGACGTCCGTCAGGTACTCCCGCCCGCGAGCCCCCGGACGTACTCGGGGATGTTCTCCGACGAGCACCCGTACCCCGCGCAGCAGCGGTTCTACGACATCGTCCCGGGCGGTGACGACACCCCGGGCGTCAACGCCTACCGCACGCCCACGAGCGACGGTGTGGACGTCGGGCTGACCGCCCGGCTGAACTTCCGCCTCAACACCACGGAGCCGGTACTGCGCGCGTTCGACGACGCCTACGGCACCCGGACGTTCCAGGTGCCCGGCACCGACGAGCGGCTGGCCGTATGGGACGGCGATGAGGGCTTCGGCGCATTCCTCGACGTGATCATCAAGCCCGTTCTGGAGGAGACACTGCGCCAGCAGATCGGCACAGTGGACTGTGCGGAGCTGCAGGCGTCCTGTGCGCTGGTGCAGAACTCCACGCCGGAGCAGCTGGCCACCGCGGTCGCCGCCGGGCAGGGCGCGAACAACGCCGAGGTGCTCCAGCGCATCCAGACCAACGTGCAGACCGCGCTCGCCACCAACATCAACCGTGCGCTGGGCGGCGACTTCCTGACCAACATCAGCTTCTCGCTCACCGGCGTGGACCTCCCGGCGCAGCTGCGAGAGCGCATCGAGGCCGCGCAGGCCGAGTTCGCCGGGGCGTCGGCCGCGCAGGCCCGACTCAACCAGGCCCGGCTCGACGCCGACGCGAACGCCGAGCGCCAGCGTGGCTACCTCGCGTGCAATGTCTGCGCGCAGATCGATCTCGTCCGCGAGCAAGGCGAGGCCCAGCGCAAGGCCAACGAGGCGCTGAGCGGCTCCGGCGTGACGGTGTACGCACCCGGCGGCGGCACCGGCATCAACGTCAACGCGCCGGGCTGAGCGGCGCCGCCGCTCCCGCTCTTCGCACGGCGTCACCGTCTTGACAGTGACAGATCGAGGCCGCACGATCGTCACCGGTCGAATGGTTACGGCGCTTCTGCAGTGCGAGGAGAGTCCTGCATGGAAACGGGATCGATCGCCGCCACGCTCACAACCGACGAGTACCTCTACTTCCTCGCCCGGGCCTTCGACGGGATGCTCGACGCGATGGGCGAGCTGGACGAGAGCGCGATCAACACGAGGCCGTCCCTGCCGGGAGCCAACAGCCCCTACGCGATCGTGCACCACTGCGTCGAGATGTCCGACTACTGGATCGGGCACGTGGTCGCCGGCCGCCCGGCGAATCGGGACCGCGCCGCCGAGTTCAGCGCCACGGGCAGCCTGGACGACCTCCGCCGCCGAGTCGCGGACGTCCAACGGCGGTTGCTCGACGACCTCGCGGGCGCCGACCTGCGGGGTGACCCGAAAAACCCTCCGGCCGCCGACTATCAGGGCCCGGAGCGGCCGTTGACCTGCGCCGGGGTGCTCCTGCACGTGCTCGAGGAGCTGGCCCAGCATCACGGCCACGTGCAGCTGAGCCGCGATCTGCTCCTGCACGGGGCAGCGCGATGAGCCGGCCCGCCGCATTCGGGCCCACCGATGCGCTGTTCGACGACCTGGACCTGGACGAGCTGCGCCGACGGCCCGGCGTGAAGTGGGAGCGGGTCGATCCGGACGTCCTTCCGGCGTGGGTCGCGGACATGGACTTCGCCGTGCCCCCGGTGGTGGCCGACGCGATCGAGCACACCGTCCGCCGCGGCGATCTCGGCTATCCGAGCTGGCAGGACGGCAGCCCGCTGCGGACGGCCTTCGCCGACCGGATGCACGAGCGGTACGGCTGGACGGTGTCGGCGGATGCCGTCCGTGAGCACACCGACCTCCTCCAAGCCCTGCAGTTCGTGCTCCATCTGGCGACGAATCCCGGCGACGCGGTGGCCGTGCAGACCCCCAACTACCCGCCCTTCCTCGCCACCCTCGAGACCATGGGACGTCGCGGCGTCAGCTCGCCGTGGACCAGGACGACCGGGGGCTGGACGCCCGACATCGCGGGCCTCGCCGACGCCGTGGTCGCGCACGACTGCCGGGTGCTCCTGCTGGTCAACCCGCACAACCCGACCGGGCGCGTCCTCACGCGTGACGAGCTCACCGAGATCGCGGCGATCGCGCGGCGCCACGACCTGCTCGTGTTCAGCGACGAGATCCACGCCGAGCTGACCTACGAACCGCACCGCCACATCCCGTTCGCCTCGCTCCACGAGGACGCCGCCGCCCGCACCGTCACGCTGACGTCGGCGACCAAGTCGTTCAACCTCGCCGGACTGCGCTGCGCGGTGGCGCACTACGGGTCCGAGCAGCTTCTGGCATTGCGCGACGCACAGCCGCCGGACCTCTACGGCACGGTGTCCACGCTCGGCGTGGCCGGCACACTCGCCGCCTGGCGGCACGGCGCCGAGTGGCAGGACCGGCTGCTGCGCGTGCTGGACCGCAACCGGCGTCGAGTCGCGGAGGCGCTCGCCTCCTTCACCGGCGACGACCGCTGCCCCATGCCGGAGGCGACCTACCTCTACTGGTTCGAGGCCGACGTCCTCGGGGTCGGCGACAAGCCGGTCGACGAGGTCCTCGCTCGCGCCCGGGTGCTGCTGGACGGCGGCGCGGGCTTCGGTCCCGACGGGCAGCGCTACCTGCGGCTGAACTTCGCGACGAGCGCCCCGCTGCTGGAGGAGATCCTCACCCGGCTGGCGTCACTCGCCCGCCGCTGAGCCCTCGGCTCGCCTCCCGCGCTGCCGGCGCCGGTACTCGGCGGCCTTCATCCGGTTGCCGCACTCGGTCATGCCACACCAGCGGCGGGGCTTGCCGCGAGAGTCGTCGACGAACAACCGCGTGCACTCCGGGCGACCGCATTCGCGCACCCTGTCGAGTTCCGGTGAGCCGATCAGCTCAACGGCGTCCCGCGCGACGGTCGAGAGCACGGCGGTCAGGTCGCCCTGGCGCTCGAGCACGCCCGTGGCAGCGAGAACCGACCGCACGGGCGGCGGGTCGGCGAGGGCCTGCAGTTCCGCGGCCTCCACGTGACGCTCCGGCTCGGTCCTCGTCGCCGCGTAGACGAGCTCCCGCAGCCGGCGGATCTCGCGGAGACCGGCCTCGTCCACCTCCGGCGGGTGGGTCAGGAGGCCCGCCTCCACCACCCACTCGGCGACGTCCCGACCGTGCGCCAGCAGCTCCTCCGGCTGGTGGCGACGCCACTTCAGGGTGCCGGCCAGGTCCAGCGACACCCGCCCGCTCACGAACACATGCACGTCACCATATTGACGGTGACGGAAGGGCTCCCACAAGAACACCGGCACCGGCGTGGGAGCCCGCCCGCATCCGGCCCGGCCTCGGGGTCAGGCTCCGACACCCACCTTGCCCACCGCGCCTCGCAGCCCCACACAGCCGATGCAGCCAACGCAGCCTTCGCAGTCGACACAGCCGATGCAGCCAACGCAGCGGCGGCAGCCGACACAGCCCAGGCACGCGATGCAGGAGAGCAGTCCGATGCTCAGGATCGTCAGCACGCTGCCGACGATCCCGGCGCTCCCGGCCGTCGCCACGCTGCCGGCCACACCTGCGCTACCCGATGTGGCGACGCTGCCGGCGACCGCCACGCTGCCCGCCGTCGCCACGCTCCCCGCCACCGCCACGCTGCCGCCCGTCGCGACGCTCCCGACCACCGCGCGGCTGCCGGATGTGGTGACGCTGCCGGCGACCGCCACGCTCCCGGCCGTTCCCACACTCCCGGCCACGGCCACGCTGCCGTCCGTTCCCACACTCCCCGCCACCGCGCGGCTGCTGCCGGATCGGACTTCCTCGACCTCGTCCACGTCGTTCCTCCCGTTCGCCGTCGGGCCACAGCATGTCGTACGGGCCTTCAGCCCGGGATGATCCGACGCCTGCGCAGATCGTCGAAGAGCCGCAGCAGCATCGCCTCCGTGTCCACATAGGAGTGGAAGCCGAACCGTCGCGACTTCGACGTGTCGGCGAACATGTCGTAATCCCAGGAGAGGACGAAGTCGCCGAACGCCCACGACGACACGTCGCTGTACGGGGTGGGCGCGAGTGCGTGCCGCGCCACCATCGCGTCCCACACCGGCTCCTTGTCGGCCATCACGTCCGCGAGCGACATCGGCAGCGGCGGCGCGACCTCCAGCCCGAACGCGTCGGCGATCACCGGCCACATCCGGTTCCAGCGGAACAGGTCGCCGTTGGCGATGTTGAACGCCTCGTTCGCGCACCGCGGGTCGGTGGCCGCCCACACCGTCGCCTCGGCGAGCAGCCCGGCGTCGGTGAGCTCCAGCAGCGCGTCGTACGCACCGGGACGGCCGGGGAACCGCAACGGGATGCCCAGCTCCTTGCTGATCGAGGCGTAGACGGCCAGCACGACCGCGAGGTTCATCGGGTTGCCGAGTCCGAACCCCGCGACGACCGACGGCCGGATCGCCGACCACGTCCAGCCCGCCTCCACCGCCCGCGCCTCGACGAGCTGCTGCTGGTCGACGTTGAACTCCGGCGGCATGTGCGGCGGGTCGTTCTCCCGTGCCGGGGTGGCGAACGGTCCGAGGTGGGCGCCATAGACCTTGTATCCCTGCATCAGGCTCACGTGCTGCAGGCCGGGAGCCGTCACGGCCACCGCGTCGAGCACGTTGCGCAGCATCGTGACGTTGGGCTCGACGAGCGCGGACCACGTCGGACGGTCCTGGTAGGCCGCATAGAAGAGGTGCGTCACCTCCGGGTGCGCGCGCAGCGCCTCCCGCAGGCCAGAGGGATCGAACAGGTCGGCGGCGACGTGCCGGACCCCGCCGTCCGGCGGGCCGCCGCGCCGCGAGAGCCCGACCACGTCCCAGTCGGGGAGGCCGGCGAGATGGTCGGCGAGAGTGCCACCGATGACGCCGCGGGCGCCGACGACCAGTGCGGTGTTGGTCATGCCGGCATCCCCGGGGCAGCGTTGTGGCGGCGGTCGAGCCCCACGGCGACCAGAGCGACAGCGAGCCCGGCGGCAGCCATGATCGCGCCGACTATGTCCGGCGAGGTGAGGCCGAAGCCTGCGGCGATGGCGACGCCACCGAGCCACGCACCAGCGGCGTTGCCGAGGTTGAACGCGGCGATGTTGGCGGCGGACGCGAGCGTGCCCGCGCTCCCCGCGGCCTCCATCACGCGTGTCTGCAGGCCGGGCACGGTGGCGAACCCGACGAAGCCCACCGCCGCGAGCGTCGCGACGGCCGGGATCGGCGATGCCGCAGTCACGGCGAAGATCGCGAGCACCGCCGCGAGCACGGCGAGGAGCACGACCAGCGTCGGCATGAGCGCACGGTCGGCCGCCCGCGCGCCTGCGAGGTTCCCGACCACGAGTCCCGCACCGAAGACGAGCAGGAGCCAGGTGAGTGCGCCGGCCGGGAATCCTGCGACCTCGGTCATGATCGGCGCGACATAGGTGAACGAGGCGAACACCCCGCCGAAACCGAGCGCGGTCATCCCCAGCGCCAACCACACCTGAGGACGGCGGAACGCGGCCAGTTCGACGCGCAGGTTGGACGCAGGGTCGGCGGGCTGATCGGGCACCAGGGCGAGGATGCCGAGGGCACCCACCACACCGAGGGCGGCGACCACCCAGAACGTGGCACGCCAGCCGAACGCCTGACCGACCACCGTCCCCAGCGGGACGCCGAGCACGTTGGCCACGGTGAGCCCGGTGAACATCATCGCGATCGCGGCGGCCCGGCGCTGCGGCGCCACGAGCCCCGCCGCCACCACCGAGCCCACCCCGAAGAACGCGCCGTGACACAGAGCCGCGACGACCCGTCCGGCCATCATCTCCGTGTAGCTACCGGCGAGCGCCGAACCGACGTTGCCCACGATGAACAGCCCCATCAACCCGAGCAGGACGGGTTTTCGGCGCAGCTTCGTCGCGGCCGCCGTGAGCAGCGGCGCGCCGACCACGACGCCGAGTGCGTAGCCCGAGACCAGCAGCCCCGCCGTGGGGATGTCGACCGCGAAGCCGGTGGCGATGTCCGGCAGCAGGCCGGTGATCACGAACTCGGTGGTACCGATGGCGAATGCGCTGATCGCCAGGGCCAGGAGGGCGAGTGGCATGACGCTCCTTATGCAGACGCGGGTTGCACGCGTTAGCAACAGTTGCACACGCCGCCTAAAAGCGCCAAGCACGTATGCTGTGGCCCACAGAGGAGGTGCCGGGTGGCCATCGCAGACGATGCGGTCGAGGTGCGGGCCCAGGGCTGGCGCACGCTGGCCGCGCTGCACGGACGGCTCGAAGAGGCGCTGGAGAAGGCGCTGCAAGCCGGGTTCGATCTGTCCGTCGTCGAGTACA
Source organism: Pseudonocardia alaniniphila (assembly GCF_022524485.1). GTDB lineage: Bacteria > Actinomycetota > Actinomycetes > Mycobacteriales > Pseudonocardiaceae > Pseudonocardia > Pseudonocardia alaniniphila. The sequence continues at coordinate 84,227 of NZ_JAKXMK010000016.1, read as the reverse complement.
CGGTGCTCGACACGCTCGACCGCCAGGACGGCTGGCACATGCGCATGCAGCAACTCGCCCGCGCGGCCGCGCTCTCGCACAGCGCCACCACCCGGCTCGTCACCCGACTGGAGAACCGCCGGCTGCTCAGCCGCTTCCTCTGCGAGGACGACCGGCGCGGGATCTACAGCACGCTCACCGAAGAAGGCAAGAAGCTGCTGGAGCAGGCACGACCGGTACACGACAGGACGCTGAAGGAGAGCCTGGACGCCGCGCGCGCCGTCCCCGAGCTCGCGCCACTGGTCGACGCCCTGCACGGACTGCCGCGCCTCTGATCACCCGCCATACCAACGCCGACCGGCCGGCTGGCGCCCGTCGGCCCCCCGAAGGCGCCTTGCCCTAGGAACAGCCGGGCACCGTGCTGGTGGTGCCGCAGTTGTTCGGCTGGTTGCCGGCCACGGAGGTGGCGCTCAGCGCGACCGTGCCGTCGGCCCGGAAGATGCCGCCGCCGGTGGCGCCGCTTCCGACCGCTCGGTTGGTGACCACCGAGACACCTTGCAGAGTGGCGGTGCCGAACCCGTTGTAGATGCCGCCGCCGCGGGCATTCGTTCCGATCACAGCATTGCCGATGATCGGGCTGTTGGTGATGTTCAGCGTGTCGATATTCCACACGCCGCCGCCTTGCGCGTCCGGACCGTTGGCGATGTTGTTGATGATCGGGCTGCCGGTGAGTGTGAGGGTGCCACCATTCACCAGACCAGCACCGAGGCTTTGCTCGCCGGCCCCTCCCGAGAACGTCGCATCGTTGTCGGCAATGCGCGTGTTGTTCACGATGACCGACCCCACGGCGTTGTTGATGCCGCCGCCCACGGCCTCACCGATCACATGATTGTCGATCACGGCACTGCCGTTGAATGTGGCATCGGCCAAGATGTTGAAGAAGCCACCGCCTTGAGTGGCGGTGTTGTTGCTGAGGGTGCTGTTGTTGACCGCCACAGTGCCGTCGAAACTGTAGATCCCACCCCCGGCCCCGAGGGTGGCGGTGTTGCCGGTGACAGTGCTGGCGGAGAGGGTCAGCCTGCCGTCGACGCCGACGCGTATCCCGCCGCCGTTGTCGGCGCGACCGTTGGTCAGTGTCAGCGCGTCCAGGGTGAGGTTGCCCGGCCCGGTGACCTGAAAAAATCGGAAATCTGTAGCCGAGGAGCGGGTGATCGTCGCTCGGTTGCCGTTGATGCGAATCGGCGTGGTGATGACGGCCAGACCGTTGTCGGCGTTGTCGGGCGCGGTGAGCGTGTAGGTGCATGCGGGAGTGAGGTTCAGCGTGCCACCGCCGGCTGTATTGGTGGCCGCGACCGCACTTTGCAACGCGGGCCCGCTGCACGGCACAAGAGTCTGTGCGAATGCGGTCGCGGACAGGCTCACCAGTACGCCGCCCACCACCACTGCCACAGCCAGCAATCGACGAGCACGCATCGAGGACCGTCTTTCGTGGTTCAGGGGCGCGCAGACAGTGCACGCCCGACGATCGATCAGATCAGGACGATCAGGCCATAACGGACCTTACGCACTTGATCTTTCGCGCCCGGTGCAGTCATTCGATCGAAACCCCGGTTCAACCCCACCGGGGGACTACGGATCCCGGCCGCGCGCAGGACCGGACCGGCGCGTTCACGCTCGCCTCACGCCGGGACGGCGACCGCTGGGTGCTCGACGGCGCGCGGGATCGGCAACGGCACGATGCCGACCTCAGGGTCGTGCGGGGCAGTCACGGCGCGGGCCACGAGGCGGCGTGCGGTCAAGGCCTGGTTCGGGATGCCGCTGCCGACGTCGAGTCCATCCGCCTCACGTGACGGCGGTGCCGAACGCCTTCTTCCAAGCCTGGTAGCCACCATCGAGATCCGTCGCGTTGCGCAGCCCGATGTCCTGCAACGACGCCGCGGCAAGACTCGAGCTGTAGCCCTCCGAGCAGACGACTATCCAGGCCACGTCGTGGTCGGTGGCCTCCGGGATCCGCGCGTCCGAGGCCGGGTCGAGACGCCACTCGAGATGGTTGCGCTCGATCACCAGGGCTCCGGGCAGCTCGCCCTCCTGCTCGCGCTGCCAGCCCGGGCGGGTATCGACGAGAATCGCCCCCTGCCCCACCATCGCCGCCGCGCGATGCGGGTCGGGACGGTCCAGCCGCGCCCGTGCGTCGGCCAGCAGGTCGTGCACGGTGCGCTGCTGCCTCGACGTTCCGCTCGCAAGCTCGCTCATCCGACTCCCTCCGATGACCCCGACTCCACGAGGACGCTGCGGGTGCGCCGCAGCCGGTGGTCCGGCTCCACGGCGTAGTACGACATGGCGGTGAGCGGGGGCGAATAGGCATGCACGCTCACGGCGGGCTCCACTGCCGGGTTCCCCACGTCGTGCACGTGCCCGAGCGGGAAACCGACGCTGCGCCCGGCCCGCAACCGGCGGGGGCGCAGGCCGTCCCTCGCCCAGCGCTGTTCAACGAGACTGCCGGACACCACGGTGAGCGCACCGAGCGAGCCGGCATGGTCGTGCAGCTCGGCCGTCTGCTCCGTGGCCCAGCTGATCAGCCACACATCGACATAGCTGTCGCTGCGCAGGAGCCGGTACCAGCGGCGTTCGGGATCGATCGTGACGGGATGCAGGCCGGCATCCACCTCGGCGGCGACCTCACTGGTCAGCGCGGTGAGATCGGCAAGGACGAGCGGCGTGGGGGCGTGCAGCAGCACGGACGTACTCCAGTGGCGGAAGCGGACGAGCGGGGACGGACCTCAGCTCGGGCAACAGCACTGGTCGAAGCTGTCGGCGCGCCGAGTACCCCAGATCTCTCCGAGGACGGCAGCTGGCGACACAGCGACATCTGAGCACATCCGGCTCCCCGCATGCCACTTCGTCCCACGCCGCGAGAGCCGACGCGCTATGGCGATGAAATGTCCGACATCCACGTGCCCGCCGACCTTGCGCCGTGCGTCACACTGCGGTCGTGGCGACTCTCCTCGACGACGGCAGTTGGGAGGTCCAGGGCCGCAGGCTCACCCTCCCGGTACGGATCACCGACGCCTCCGCGGCGCTGGCGACCTACCTCGTCCGCACCTCCGCGGCCAGCAGGCTCGTCGAGGACACCGGGCTCTCTCTGGTGTCGATGGCCGGGCGCACGCCGCTGGTTCTGGGGTTCATCACCTACCGGGCCGGTGACCTCGACAGCTACCACGAGGTCGCCGTCGCCCTGCTGGCCCGCCACCGCCGCTGCGTCGGCCCCTACATCCGGCAGATGGCGGTCACCGAGTCGTTCACGCTGGAAGCGGGCCGGGCGCTGTGGGGATTGCCGAAATGGCTGGCCCGCGCGGAGCTGAACCTCACCGGCCGCACCGCCACCTGCCGCCTCACGGAGACCTCCGGGGCACTCGTGCTCACCGCCGCGCTCCGCACCCTCCCGTGGCGGGTCCCACTGACCCTGCCCGGCACGCTCACCGCACTCGCCCCGTGCGACGACACGGTGCTGGCCAGCAAGCTCCGCGGCCGGGTCAACGGAATCCGCCTCGGCCTCCGCGGCGCCGAGGTCACCCTGGGCACAGGCAACCCCATGGCCGACGAACTGCGAGCCATCGGCCTCCCCCGCCGCCCGATCACAACCTTGACCGCCGACCACCTCGAATTCGCCATGGCAGCAGCAACCCCCCTCCCCCGCTGACCCCGCCCGATCGCCCCGAGACAAGGGTTCCCGCCCCCGCAAGGCCGCTCACAGCGATCCAGGTTCCAGCCGGGGGAGCCGCCCGGCGGCACATGATCGTTCCCAGATCCGGGTTCCGCCCTCGCGGGGGCGCGTAGCCCGATCTCGCGGCGATCTTGGCCCGATGATCGTTCCGAGATCCGGGTTCCCGCCCCCGCAAGGGCGGATCGGCAGATCTCGCGGCGATCACCGCCACCGACCCCTCTCCCCCGCCAGCAGACCAGGCCGCACCAGATCCAAGTCCCCGCGGGCCCGCGCGGCGAGCACCGCCATCCACCCGGACCAGCCCCCCAGACCACCCCCGCGCATGATCGTTCCCAGATCGGGGTTTCCGCCCTCCCCAAGGCACGCAGCCCGATCTCGCGACGATCTTGGCCGGATGATCGTTGCGAGATCAGGGGTCTCGTCCGGTGTTGGTCCGGGATCAGCCCGCGAGGGCTCGGCGGACCGTGGCGGCGACCGACCAGGGCCGCAGCATCACCTCTACCGCGCGGAACCGGAGGACGTCCCAGCCGCAGCGGGTGAGATAGGCCTGCCGGTCGAGGTCGCGCAGGGCGCGTTCCGGGGTGAGGTGGTCGCGTCCGTCGTACTCGACGGCCAGGCGGATCGTCGGGTACGCCATGTCGAGGCGGTACGGGCCGACCGGATGCTGCAGCACCGGTGCCGGCAGGCCTGCGGCACGGATCGCGAAGCGGATGCGCGTCTCCATGGGCGACTCCGCGCGTGGGTCCGCCATCGCCACCACCGTGGGCAGTTGCGTGCTGCCGCGAGCCCCGAGGTGGCGGGATCCGAACGGCACCAGATCAGCAGGGGCGAAGCCGTGGACGTTGGCCAGCGCGTCGACCGCCACCACGGCGTCGACCAGGGGTGATCGTCGCGCCAGGTCGTACGCGGTGCGCAGCGGCGTGGTGACCACGATCCCGTCGGGTAGAACCGTGATCTCGTCGAATGCGAGCCGGTCGCGGCGGACCCTCAGGCCGGGTCGGCTGCCACAACCACAACCACCCCTCGCGACGACGATCTCGGCGGGTGCGTCCTCGGGACCGCACGATGCGGCCAGTAGCTCCGCGGCCGACCATCCCCCCAGCGCCCCGCGGCCGTCGGCCAGAAGGAGCGCGGCACGCGAACGGAGCGCGAGGTCCACCTCGACGTCGGCGGCGACGAAGATCCCGGTGAACAAGCGACGGAAACGGGGCCCGCGCAGCGCCTTGGCCGTGACGAGCCCGGTGGCGACAGCGTCGGAACCCCGGAACGGCGAGCGCAGGTCAATCGGCACGACCACACCGACGGCGGCGAGATCACGCCGGTTCCCCTGACCTCAAGATCGCCGCGAGATCCGCGTTTCGGCCCTCAGGAGGGCGAACACCCGGATCTCGTGACGATCAACGGTGGGCGTCCAGCCACCCCCGCAGGTCCGACAGCGGACGCTCACGCTCAGGCTCGTTGTAGATCTCGTGCCAGAGACCCTCGTACCAGCAGACCGTCCGGTCAGGGGAGCCGACGTTCCCCTCCAGCAGCCGGGAGCCGGACGGATCCACGAGCCCGTCCAGAGTGCCGTGCTGGATCAGGACGGGGAGCCGCAACTCGCGGGCGCGCTCCGGCAGCACGGCGAACTGGCCGTACAGCGCCGAGGACAAGCCGAGGGTCGGGCGGCCGTGGTGCACCAGCGGATCGGCCAGATAGGCCTCGACGACGGCGGGGTCCTTGCTGATCTTGGTGAAGTCGATCCCGGCCGGGCGCAGGGTGGGGGCCACCTTCGCGAATGCCATCAGGACGGGCACGGCGGCTCGGGGCAGCGCGTTGGAGGCCAGCGCGGGGGCCGAGAGCACCAGACCCCTCAGCGCCTGCTGGTGCTCCAGCGCATACGCCAGCGCGATCTGCCCGCCCATGCTGTGGCCGAGCAGGAACATCGGCAGCCCCGGGTGGCGGGTGACCACCAGGCGGCGGAAGGTGTCCAGGTCGGCGAGCCAGTCGTCGTAGCGGACGAGGTGGGCACGGCGGCCACCGGAGCGCCCGTGGCCGCGGTGGTCGATGCCGTAGACCGCCCACCCGTGAGGGACGAGCGCATCCTCGACATAGCCGTAACGGCCCGAGTGCTCGCCGAGACCGTGGCACACCAACAGCACGCCCGTGGGGGCTCCCGCAGGCAGGCGGCCTTGCCAATAGAGCTCGACATCGCGCAGCCCGCCCAGCCGTCCCTCGACCCGCCCCGTCCGTTCCGGGGCGTCGAGCCCCTCGCTCACAGCTGCCCGATCGGGAACTCGTCGTCGTCCGGGCTGTACGCGGCCTGCACGCCGGCCGGCTCCATCTCGACGTCGTGGCGTAGGTCGGCCTCGTCGGGCACCTCGAGCAGGACGGCGATCGGCTCGCATCCGGCGGCCACGACGGACAGGCCGTACTCACCCGCGGCGATGTCGCCGATCCGGTACGAGCCGTCCTCGTCGGTGTCGGCCGAGTCGACGATCTCGCCGTCCTGCACCAGAGTGACGCGCGCACCCGCGATCGGGCCGTCCTCGCCGTGCACCGACCCGTACAGCGACGCCGACCGCACCAGCAGCACGTCGGCCTCGATGGGCGCGTCGGCCACGGTGATCGCCGCAGCGCCGGGCTGGTGGCCGCGGGCGGTGCAGACGAGGACGTAGCCGCCGGGTGCGGGTGCCCGCACCTCGCCGCGTCCGTCGGGCCCGGCCTTGTCCTCCGCGACGGTGCGCCCCTTGTCGTCGAGCAGCATCACGGCGACCCCCTCGGCGGGGACGCCTCCGCGGCGCATGGCACGGAACCGGACGGGCTGCTCGGCTCCGGGAACGGGTTCGGGAGAGGGGTCCTGCTGGCTCATCAGCGACACCACCGGGGCGCTGTCCGGCCGCAGGCTCGGGTCGGCGTAGCCGAACGTCCGTAACAGAGCGAGGTCGGCGGCGGCCTGCTCGGCCGCCCGCTCGTCGGCCGACTGACGGCTGCGCGAGGTCACGGTGCGGTCCACGCCCGGGGAAGCGGACTCGCCTGCCGGTCGTTCGGCAGGGTTCACCGAGGTGGGCGGCACGGGACTGCGCGGGGGCTCCGCAGTGGACCGATCGGCCGGGTCGGCCGTGGTGAGCCCCGCCACAACGGAGCCAGCAGTGGACGGGGAGGACTCGGCAATCGAATCGGGCCGAGAAGACCGAGCCGTGCCGGGAACAGCGGCAGAAGGGCCGGCGGCCCCGCCGACAGAAGGCTCCGCCGCAGCGGAGCCGGCGGCAGACGATTCGGCATCAGCAGATCCGGCGCCGAAGGACTCAGCAGAACGCTCGCTGACGGAGGACTCGGAAGACTCCGCCGGAGCGGGGCCGGCGGCAGAAGACTCGGCAGCGGGAGACCCGGCGGCCTCGACAGCGGGAGACCCGGCGGCCTCGGCTGCGCTGTCGGCACCGTTGGCGCGGCCGGACGGCTCCCGACGGCTGTCGGTTCCGGCTGCCGCCGCGCCGAACCGCGGGTCGGGCATCGGCTGTGCCGGCTCGGCCCGGGCGTCCTCCTCCGCGTCGACGTCGGCCCAGTCGGCCCACCCGGCCCAGTCCTGCGAGCGCGGGCCCGAGGAGCGGTCGGTCGGCGTCTGAGGCGACAGCAGGCGCAACGGGACGATCTCCACCGACTCAGGCGCCCGCCACGCCCCGGGCTCGCCGCCGCCGGAGACCATCCGGGCCGCACGGCCCCACGGCGTGTCGTCGACGGTCGGGACGAGTCCGGTGGAAGGCTCCGCCGTGGACCGAGCTTGGTGCGGAACATCGACCGCGGGCGCCGGGGGTTCGGGCGGCGCCACCGCTCCGGGTGCCGCAGCGCTCCCGGTGTCGCCCGTCGGCGGAGCGACGGGCGGGGGCACGTTCGGTGCCGCGATCGGCGGAATCATGTTCATGACGGGGAGAACCGTGGCCGACCCGGCAACTGGGGCATCCCGGCCAGTGGTTCCTGCCCCGACAGCGGCGGGAACCGCAGCCTCGGTGCTCTCGGCACGTAGCTTGACGAGGTCGGCCACAGTCTTCGGGCGATCCTTGGCGGCGGGTCGGCCGCGGCGGAGCAGGACGAGACCGACGATCACGGCGGCGATGGCCACTGCGATCAGACCCAGCGTGCTCATTCGGCAGTCTCCGCTCCGTCACCACCCGCCCCCCGCGACGGGCCGATCATGCGGCCCGGGACCACTGTGGACGTACGTGCGGTGCGGAACCGGGCGAACAGCTCGCAGCTCAGGAACCTAGCACCCCCGGGAAGCCCTGATCGGGTAACGGTGGTGGGTTCGTTACCACCCGTAATCCCATCGCGATGTGTTCAGCACGGACGTGCATGCTGGATCTCCCCCGTATCGGGGTAGATCCAGAGCGCTGGGGGAACGGAGCGGTGTGGACACTGAGCTGAGGGAGTTGGCCGCCGCACACGGTGTGGCTACGGAGTATCGGGACGGTGAAAGGCGGCCGGTGCAGGTCGATCCGGAGGTCGTCGTCCGGGTGCTCGGTCTGCTCGATGTGGATGCCGTCACTCCCGAGGCACGGGAGGCCTCGCTGGCGGCGGCGCGGACGGCCGCAGCAGCCGGGAGGCTCCCCGACACGATCGCCGCACGCACCGACGGCCCGCGCGCCCTGCCCGGCCCCGGCGTGCTGGTCGACGAGTTCGGCGCGCGGCGGGAGGTCACCGAGATCCCCGCCGGTTTGGAGCCGGGCTGGTACCGGCTCGAGACGGACGACCGGGAGGTGACCGTGGTCGTCGCCCCGCCCGCGCTCGAACCCGCCCCACGGGCCTGGGGCTGGATGCTGCAGCTGTACGCGCTGCACTCGGCGGGCTCATGGGGCATCGGGGACCTCGGCGACCTGCGCGAGTTCACGGCCTGGACGGGAAGCGAGCACGGCGCGGGGGCGGTGCTGCTCAACCCGCTGCACGCGATCACCCCCGTGCCACCGATTCAGCCGTCGCCGTACACGCCGTCCAGCAGGCGCTTCGGCACACCGCTCGCGCTGCGGATCACCGACCTGGAGGCCTACCGACGCGCCGACGGGCCCACCCGCGCGGAGGTCGACGCGCTGCGCCCCGAGACGGCGGGCGGGCGGATCGAGCACGACCGGGTCTGGGCGGCCAAGCGCGCCGCGCTCGAGCTGCTCTGGCGTTGCGAAGGCCGTCCCGAACCACATGACGCGGGCGCGGACCTGTGGGAGTTCGCCACGTTCTGTGCGCTCGCGGAACGGTTCGGCGGCCGGTGGAGCCGGTGGCCGGAGGAGCTGCGGCACCCGGACGCGCCCGGCGTCGCCGCCATGCGCAAGGAGCTCGCGCCACGGGTGGCGTTCCATGCCTGGGTGCAACAGCAGGTGCAGGCCCAGCTCAGCGGGGTTCGGGAAGCCGCACGGGCCGAGGGGGTGCGGGTGGTGCACGACCTGGCCGTCGGATGCGATCCGGAAGGTGCCGACGGGTGGGCGCTGCAGGACGTGCTCGCGCTCGGTGTGCGGGTCGGCGCTCCACCGGACGCGTTCAGCCAGCAAGGGCAGGACTGGGGGCTGCCGCCGTGGCGGCCGGACCGGCTCGCCGCCACCGGTTACGCCGCCTACCGCGACCTGCTGCGCGCGCTGCTCCGCCAGGCCGACGGGCTGCGGATCGACCACGTGGCCGGGCTGTGGCGGCTGTGGTGGGTGCCGCCCGGCGAGTCCCCGGACCGCGGCACCTACGTGCACTACGACGCCGAGGTGATGCTCGCCGTGCTCACCCTCGAGGCTTACCGTGCGGGCGCCCTGGTGATCGGTGAGGATCTCGGCACCGTGGAGCCCGAGGTCACGCAGGGGTTGGCGGAGCGCGGGATGCTGGGCTCCTCGGTCCTGTGGTTCACCCGCGATCTCGACGCGCCCGGCGAGCCGCTCCTGCCGCCGGACCGGTGGCCCGAGGAGTCGGTGGCCACGGTGTCCACGCACGATCTGCCGACCGCTGTGGGCTTCCTGCGTGGCGAGCACGTGCGGGCGCGCGCCGAGCTGGGCCTGCTCGACGACGTGGCGGCGGAGGAGGCCAAGGCGAAGGTCGACCGGCTGGAGCTGGTGGAGCTGCTGCGCGCGGAGGGGCTCGTCACCGGTGAGGACCCCGGCGAGGACCAGCTGGTGGTCGCGATCCACGCGCTGCTCGCCCGGAGCCGGTCGCGGCTCGTGCTCGTCTCGCCCTACGACGTCATCGGAGAAGTGCGCCAGCCCAACCTGCCGGGCACGGTCGACCAGTACCCGAACTGGCGGCTGCCGCTGCCGGTCTCCCTCGAGGAGCTCCGCGAGGACCCCCGTGTGCGGGTGGTGGTCGATCAGCTGCGGCTGCGCCGTCCGTGAGTGAATACGGGCTTCCGGAACATTTCGTACGACCCCACGGAGGACGGATGCCGGCAGACGAGATCAGCCGGGAGACGCGCATCGCGGCACCCCCGCAACGGGTCTGGGACGTCGTCACGCGGGCCGAGCACGTCTCGCGCTGGTTCGGTGACGCCGGGGCCGAGATCGACCTCCGTCCCAGCGGGCTGATGCGGGTGCGCTGGGCCGAGCACGGCACGGCCGTCTGCCGGATCGAGAAGGTCTCCCCGATCGATCTGTTCAGCTTCCGCTGGGGCCGCGAGGTCGACGCCGAACCCGAGCCCGGCAACTCGACGCTGGTGGAGTTCCGGCTCTTCCCCGACGGGGACGGCACGCGTCTGGTCGTCACCGAGAGCGGCTTCTCCACGCTCGACGACACGCCGGAGGGGCGGGCCCGCTACCGCGACGGGAACGTGGAGGGCTGGGCCCACGAGGTCGGCAAGCTCGTCGCGTACATCGCCACGGTCGACGCCTGAGCCGCGAACGCGCTCGCAGAAAGCGCCACGGCAGGCCATCATCGGGGCGTGGAGTCGACCCGAATGGACCGCTGGCTGTGGGCGGTGCGGCTGACCAAGACCCGCCCGGACGCCGCCGCGGCCTGCCGTGGCGGGCATGTGCGGGTGAACGACAAGCCGGCCAAGCCGGCCACGCCTGTGCAGGCCGGCGACGAGGTACGCGCTCGGGTGCACGACACGACGCGGATCGTGGAGGTCGTGCGCGTGATCCAGAAGCGGGTGGGAGCCGCCGACGCCGCCACCTGTTTCATCGACCGCACCCCGGCTCCCCCGCCGGAGGCGGCGATCCCGGTGGCCAGGCGCGAGCGCGGGGCCGGGCGCCCCACGAAGCGCGAACGACGTGTCCTCGACCAGTTCCGCTCAGGGGCACTGTAGCGGCACGAGCGGTCAGGACACCGGCTCGACCTGCACCACCGGCTTCGGCGCCCGTTCGCGCAGCCCGAGCGCGGTGACCGACACGACCACGACGGCCAGTCCGAGCCACTGCGTCGGGCTCAGCTCGGTGCCGAGCAGACCGACCCCCAGCAGCGCCGCGGTGACGGGGAACGCGAGCTCGGCCAGCGTCGCGCGGGCGGCGGCCGTGGAGCGCAGCCCGATGTAGTACAGCGTCAGCCCGAGCAGGCCGGGGATGAGGGCCAGGAGCACCAACGGGCCGAGCTGCGCCGGCGTCACGACGACCGGCGCGCCCTGGGCCGCGAGCACGACCGCGCTGGCGGGCAGCCCGATCGCGAACCGGAGCACGGTGACGTCTCGGCTGGCGATGCGCACGCTGACCATCCGGCCGAGGACCGTGCCGACGGCCCACAGCGCTGCCGCGGCCACCGACAACAGCGCGGCTGCGGCCGCCCGAGGTGCTGCCGAGAGCGGATCCGCGAACGCCATCAACCATGCCCCGGCGAGCGCGGGCACGGCGAACAACCAGTACCGGCGGCGCATGCGTTCCCCGAGCAGCAGTGCTGCCGCCACGACGGCGATCACCGGCTGCAGCTTCTGCAGCACGAGCGGCGTGACGGGATCGCCGAGCTGGAAGGCCTGCGTGAACAGCGCCGTCGCGAGCGCGGAGGCGCCGGCTCCGATCAGGACCAGAGCGGTGCGCTCCTTCGGCGTGGCAGCCCGGAAGGCCCGCGCCGCGGAAGGCAGGAACGGCACCAGCACCACGACGATCAGCAGGTGTTCCCAGAACACGATCGTCGCTGCCGGGAGCTGCCCGGCGAGCGGCTGACGGAGGAGTCCGTCGGTACCCCACAGCGCCGCCGCGACGGCGATCAGCCAGGTCCGGTCGGGCACGGCTGCACGTTGATCCACGTCCGCCCCAACGCATGCGGGACGCGATCCATACCGACGGACCGGTCATCCGTCACCGGAGGGGCCCGGCAACCTCGCTGTGGGGTCAGACGATCGTCAGATCGTCGTCGAGGCCGGTGATCGCCAGCAACTGCCGGCAGCGAGGCGTGGGCCCGACGAGGCGGAATCGCCCCGCTTCCGCGCGCAGGCGATGATCGCAGCGGACGAAGGCGCTCAAGCCCGCGGCGGCGACGAACGTCAAGCCGGAGATGTCGAGGGCGATGTCGCAGTACCCGTGGCCGCGCAGCCGTTCCAGCTCGCGCTCGAGGTGAGGCGCCGTGAGCATGTCCAGCTCACCGACGGCGCGCACGCTCGCCCGTGGAGGTGCGCCGGTGATCTCGAGCGCGAACCACGAGTGGTCGACGGCCGGTGGCCGTGACGAGACCTGCACGGGCGCGACCCCCTTCCCCGACAGCGCCCGGCCGCGGTGCGGTCCGGCGACTGTTGAAGGGTCCGACAGGTTTCGAACCGTACCGCAGCGCGTGTGGGAGACGCGGCGTCCGATTGGGCGCTCCCGGCACCGGGTAAGCCAGGGCTGTTTACCGGAGATCCTGCCCCGGATCTTCGCACCGTGGCACGGATGCCGACCCGGGAGTGATCGATGTCTGCGGCCGCACGACCGGAACCGCTGAGGTTGCGCCTCACCGGATCGGCGCTGCCGTTTCAGCTGTCATCGGTGCGCAGCCGCGTAGCCGCGTGGGCGGAGAGCCTCGGCGCACCACCCGAAATGGTGGACGACCTGGTGCTGGCCACGCACGAGGCGCTGGCCAACATCGCCGACCACGCTTACGCCGACAGAGCCGACCTCGACGGCCGGACCGAGTCGGCCTTGCTGGACGCGGAGCTGACGACGGGCGGGGAGATCGTGGTGATGGTGCGCGACGAGGGGCGGTGGAGGCCGCCGCCGGCCGATCCGGGATGGCGTGGCCGTGGCCTGCTCATCATTCGCGGGCTCAGCGATGACGTCGAGATCGTTCACGACGCGTCGGGCACCAGGGTGCAGATGCGCTGGCGGCTGCACAAAGCCGCTGATTTCCTGAAGCAGCAGGAGCACGGCCCCGGGTGAACGGGCCGCGGCAAAACGAACGGGCGGGGGCCGATCGGCCCCCGCCCGTCATTGGTTTCCCGTAGGTCAGCCGGTGACCGGGAGGGAGGCGTCCATGACCTGCGGCGCGGGGGCAACGCCCACCGCCGCGACCTCGGTGGCCGCATCGGCGTCGCCGTTGTCGTCGCCGTTGTCGTCGCCGTTGTTGCCGTCGCCGTCACCGTTGCCGTCGCCGTCACCACTGCCGTCGCCGTCACCGTCGCCGGCGCTGCAGGTGGCCGAGCCGACAGTGATCGTCTGCACCGGGCGGGACGGGTCGACCTGAACGCCGAGGCCCTCGGTCACGCCGTTGACGAGGTCACCCACGGTGTTGACGGTGGGCAGCTCGGTGCCGAGCAGGCCGGTCAGCTCCGGGAGTGCCGCGCGCTCGTCGTCGGTGAGCACCCGGTCCAGGTTCTCGCCGGCGCCCGGCAGAACCGTGAGCTCGATGCCCGTGACGGTGAGGGAGCCGTCCTCGTGACGAACCTGGTCGTTGAGGGTCAGCTTCACCAGCGGCGAGACGTCCAGGACCTGGCTGGGAACGGGCGTCTCGGGCAGGTCGCGGCCGAGGAGCGTGCCGCGCACGATCTCCATGCCGCCGTCGCCGTCCTCGCAGTAGGTACGCACCAGGTCGGCGCGCAGCAGCTGCAGGAGGTTGAGCTTCGTGACCGAGGTCTCCGAAGCACCACCCCGGGCCTCGGCGGTCAGCACGCCGACGCCGATGGCGCTCTGGTTCTCACCCAGCACGTCCCCGATGCCCGCGAGCTGGTTCTCGGCCGCGTTGCCGTCGGGCGACTCCACGTAGGAGATCGGGTCGATGTTCAGAAGACCGGAGGCCGACAGCGCGTAGGCGGAGTCAGATGCAGCCTCCTGCGCAACCGCAGCGGTCGAGCCGAGGAGCAGAGCCGTCACCGCGGTGGCGGCGGTGAACGCCGCCGCACCCGCGCCGGCGAGCTTCTTCGTGTTCACAGTGGTGCAAACCCCTCAATCTTCGTTGATCATCACGAGGGTGCCGAGCGGCACCCTGGTCAGTTGGTCCAGAGCGTCCGGTGGCACCCGGATACAGCCATCGCTGGTCTCGGTGCCGTAGACGTCGTCGGTAGGCCAGGTGTGGATGGCGACGGTTCCGGGACCGCCACCGAAGGTGTCGTGCGTCGGGCTGTGCGTCCCGAGCGGGAGGATCACCGGTGAGTAGCTCTGCTTGGCGTCCTTGAACGCGCCGAGCAGGAAGGTGCGGCCAGCCGGCGTAGGAGCGGACTCCTTGCCGATGCCGACCGTCCACTCGCCGACGACCTTGTCGTCGCGCAGCAGTTCGAGCTTCTTGGACTCGAGGTGCACATTGATGAGGTAGGGCGTGTTTGCACGCTCCACGTCCTGCGAGCGCAGCCAGCCCGTGGAACCGTTGGGCTTCGACGGCAGCAGGACCTGCACCCAGCCCTGGTCCTCACCGATCACGGGGAGCCAGGTGTCGCCGATCTGCGTCGTCTCCATCCGGGCGACGGCGCGCCCGTTCGGGGCATCGTGCACGGGCGTCTCCCGGATGGGGTGCACGACGATCCCGCTGGTCTTGGCGTCGACCGCGTTGTCCTGAGGAGCACCGTCCACTGTGGTGTAGGTGCTGCTCAGAGGGAGCTCGCCGGCGGCGGGTGCGACTTCGCCCGCCGCGATGCCGGACGGTGATCCGTCAGGCGGGCCGCTCAACGCGGCGAAGCCGATTACCGCAGCCAGGATCACGACAACGCCCACGATCGCCCCGATCAGGAGCGGCTTGCGGGACGTGCGTGGTCGATCTTCGGGTGGCGCCACCTGATGTGGCGAGGTGTGCTGTGGCATAGGACCCAAACCGTGCGAATCAGACATGGATGGCCGCGTCCGGGTGACACTCGATCGAGGGACCCCCGGCTACAGCGCGCGCAACGTACAAACGAGACAGACGCCAACCGGGTTACGACCAAGATTTTTTTTCACGTTCCGTCTAACAGACGGCTACATAAAGTGAGCAGACGTTGCTCAGTCCGGGTGGATCTCGCGGAGCGAGAAATCCTCGATGTCGAGCACGAATCCGCGGATGACGGTGTCGGGGAGCACGAAGGGATCGCGCCGCAGCCGAGCCATTCCGCGCCCGACGTCGACGGCGGGGTCGGCGAAGGTGCCGATGCGCCACGGCGGGAGCATTCCCGCGTCCTGCGCGAGCTCTTCGGAGAACTCGGCGTCGGTGAACGAGGCGAGCCCGCACCGGGTGTGCTGGACCACCAGCACCTCACGGGTGCCGAGCTTGCGCTGGCTGATCGTCACCGAGCGCACGACGTCGTCGGTGACGACTCCGCCCGCGTTCCGCAGGGTGTGCACCTCGCCGACGGCCAGCCCGAAGAGCCCGAGCACGTCGATGCGGGTGTCCATGCACGTCACGACGACTGTGTGGAGAGCAGGAACGGAGCCCAATCCCTGCGCCGCCGACGCGGCGAGCCGGCCGCCGTCTGCCGCGTGCCGCCTCAGCAACTCCTCACCACTCACGGGCAGGAGACTAGGGGCCGGACCGTCGCCGCGCATGATCAACGTCCCCACCCGGGCACACGAGTCGCCCGATCCACACGCGATCTCCGGTGCACCCCGCAAGATGGGCCCGTGACGAGAAGCATCCATCCGATGACGCTGGTGAAGTTCCGTCCGGCCGCGCTGCCCGGGACGGGCGCATGAGGGCCGCCGTACTGCGGGAGCCCGGCAGCCCGCTTCAGGTCGAGAACGTGGAGCTGGACGACCCGCACGCCGGCGAGGTCCGGGTACGGGTGGAGGCGGCCGGGGTCTGCCACACCGAGCTGCACTACATGTCGGGGGACATCCCCTGCCCGCTCCCGATCGTGCTCGGTCATGAGGGCTGCGGGATCGTGGAGGAGATCGGAGCAGGCGTCGACGCCGTTGCCGTGGGCGATCGGGTGGCCTTCACCTGGCGCCCGCGCTGCGGCTTCTGCGAGTTCTGCATCACCGGCCGTCCTGTGATGTGCATCTACGGCCGGGTGCAGGCTCGCAGCGGAGGCCTGATGGACGGCACCTCCCGCCTGCGCCGCGGTACCGAGCAGCTGCATCACTTCCTCGGCGTCTCCTGCTTCGCCGAGCAGGCGGTGGTCTCCCAGCGCGCCGTGGTGCGTGTGCCCGACGACGTGCCGCCCGCCGTGGCCGCCGTCGCGGGCTGCGCGGTGATCACCGGTCTCGGTGCGGTGGTGAACGTGGCAGGCCAGGTGGCGGGAAGTCCGTTGCTTGTCATCGGCGCGGGCGGCGTCGGGCTCTCGGCCGTGATGGGCGCGACGCTCGTGGGAGCCGATCCCGTGGTGGTGGTCGACGTGGCCGCCGACAAGCTGGCGCTTGCACGGCAGCTCGGCGCCACCCACACCGTCGACGCGTCGGCGCTCGATGCGGCCGGGGTGGTGGCCGCCGTCCAGGATCTGACGGGTGGGGGCGCCGAGGTTGCCGTCGATGCGGTCGGCGCGCCGCAGACGCTGCGCCAGGCCTTCTCCGCGCTGCGACCCGGCGGCACCGCGATCGCCGTCGGCCTCGCGTCGGTGGACGCCACCGCTGCCGTGCCGATCAACGAGCTGGTTCAACAGCAGAAGCGCCTGGTGGGAAGCCTGTACGGCTCGGCCAACCCACCCGTCGACCTGCCCCGGATCCTCTCCCTCTACAGCTCCGGACGTCTCCCGCTGGACGCGCTGCTCGGCGGGCGGCACTCCCTCGACGAGGTTGGCGAGGCCTACCGCGCGCTGGGCTCGGGCGCCACGGGTCGGGCCGTCGTGATCCCCACGGAAGTCACGGCCGGGTAGGTCACGAACAGAGCGCCGATCTCAGGGGCCCTCCAGCCGGCAGTCGTACCGTGCGTCTGCCTGCGAGCGGCACCCGGCGGCCGTGACCTTCCACCCGTCACTCGTCAGGGTCAGGAACACGGTGTCGCCGACGAGCTGTACCTGGGCCTGGTCTCCCGACACCGTCGACGAGACCACCGCGCCCCTGGGCAGCGAGAGCTGCGACATCGCCTGCACGCACGACTCGGCCTGCCGGCCCTCCAGCGCCGAGGCCGTGGCGGGCGCGAGCATCTGGCACCGGGCGGACGGGTCGGCCCCCGCGAACGCCGACGCCACCTGCTCGACCTCCGGTGGCTCGAGGCCTGCGCATGCGGACAGGAGCAGTGCGGCGGCCGCCGTCGCCGCGGCACGCATGAATCCTGGTGCCCGGCCGCTGGGCCTGGCAGCGCCGTGCCCCGGCCCGTCCGCCGGCAGAACCTTCACTCCCGCCAGGGTGCCGCGTGATGTCGTACTCGTGCTCAGACCGGACCCGGCGACTGGTCCCTCCGGTCCGGGCCCTCTCCGTCGGTACGCGCCAGCGCCGTGGCCGCCCGGTCGAGGAGCAGCGTTCGCTCGCGCCCGTTCGCGGTGAGCGCTGCCGCGCGCGCGAACTCCACATGGGCCTCGCCGTGGCGGCCCAGCTTCACCAGCAGGTCACCGCGGACGCTGGGCAGGAGGTGATAGCGCGCGAGGGCAGGATCGCCGCCCACCAGATCGAGCAGTTCGAGCCCCGCGGTGGGGCCGTAGGCCATCCCGACGGCGACGGCCCGGTTCAGCTCCACTACTGCCGACCGCATGATCTTCGCGAGGATGTCGTAGAGCGCAGCGATGCGGACCCAGTCCGTGTCGGCAGCGGTGAGCGCCCGGGCGTGGCAGGCGGCGATCGCGGCCTGCACCGCGTACGCCCCGTGCTCCCCGCGCCGGTCGCCCAGCTCGTCCGCACGCGACAGCGCCGCCAGGCCGCGGCCGATGAGAACGTGGTCCCACCGGGAGCGGTCCTGGTCGAGCAGCAGGATCGGCTCCCCCGTCGGCCCCACTCGCGCCCTGATCCGCGACGCCTGGATCTCCATCAGCGCGACGAGCCCGTGCACCTCGGGTTCGTCCGGCGCCAGCCCCGCCAGCACCCGGCCGAGCCGCATCGCCTCCTCGCACAGGGAGGGACGGATCCAGTCCTCCCCAGCGGTAGCCGAGTACCCCTCGTTGAACACCAGGTAGACGACCTCGAGCACGGACGGCAGCCGCTCCGCGAGCTCGTCGCGCGCGGGCACCTCGAACGGGACGGCAGCCTCCGCCAACGTCCGCTTGGCCCGGGAGATCCGCTGCGCCACGGTCGGCTCCGGCACCAGGAACGCCCGCGCGATCTCCTTGGTCGTCAGACCGGCGAGCACCCGGAGGGTCAGCGCGACCCGTGCGTCGGTGGAGAGCACGGGGTGGCAGGCGACGAACACGAGGCGCAGAAGGTCGTCGTCGATGTCGCTGTCGGCGGCGGTCTCGGCCCCGAGATTCCGCACGTCCATCGCCTGCCGCACCTCCAGATCGCGGCCCAGCTCGACGATCTTCTGCCCGAGTCGCACGTCCCGGCGGACCAGGTCCACCGCCCGGTGCTTGGCGGTGGCCGTCAGCCACGCGCCGGGATTGCGCGGTACTCCGTCCCGCGGCCACTGCTCGAGCGCGGCGACGAGTGCGTCCTGTGCGATCTCCTCGGCGAGCCCGACATCACGCACGATCCGGGTCAGGCGGGCGATGAGCTTCGGCGACTCGATACGCCAGATCGCCTCGATCGCACGGTTCGCCGGGGTTCCCGTCACGGTGCCCGATCAGAGCATCGTGACGGGACGCCCGGCAAGGAGCCCGTCAACCGACCTGTTCGCCGTGGAGGCGCTTCGCCCGGTCCAGCGCCCATTTCCGAGAGCTCATCGGGCTTCCTCCGGCACGGCACGGCGCGCCTCGCCGATCGCGTCCTGGTCGTCGAACTCGGCGATGCGCCGGACCTCGACCACGGCCTCCTCGTCACCCTGCACGGCGAACTCGACCGGGCACCGGGACGCCCACTCGATCGCCTCTTCCCGCGACGAGACCTGCAGCAGGTAGTAGCCCGCCACCAGCTCCTTGGACTCGGCGAACGGCCCGTCCACCACCTTCCGGCTCCCGCCGGAGTAGATGACCCGTGCCCCCGACGCCCCGCTCGGCTCCAGCCCCTCGCCCGCGAGCAGCACCCCGGCCTTGTGGAGCTCCTCCCCGTACTTCTGCATCGCGCCGATGAGCTCGTCGCTCGGGCGTGCGTCGGCGCCCGGGTCACCCTTCAACAGGAGCATGAACCGCATCTTGTGCCTCCTCGATGTCCGCTCGTGCGGAGCCGGGATTCCGGCTCCACCCCTGCGTCGAACGAGGTGGCTCGACTTCGACAGACCTCCGGAGATTCTTTTGCAGGGCGCCCCTACGCCTCGGTCTCCTCCGCCAGGACCGCCCAGACCGACTTCTCTCCGTCGACCGTGGTCACGCCCCATTCGCTGGACACCGCCGCGACCACCTGCAGCCCCCGCCCCCGCGCCGCCGTCACGTCCACGGGCTGCAGCTCCGGCAGCTGCCGCGGCGCGAAGTCCCGCACGGTGATGCGCAGCCCGTCATGATCACGGCTGAGGATGAGGACGCACGGCGTCTGCGCGTGGTCCACCGCGTTCGCGACGAGCTCCGTGGCGACGAGGAGGGCGTCGTCGCACGTGTCGTCGTCCACCCGCCAGTCGCGGCAGGCCACCCGGACCGTCTCCCGTGCGGCTCTGGTCGAGCCGAGCTCCGCGGGCAGCGTCCGATGCCGAACCCGCCCGTCCAGCCCGCCGTTCGCCACCACGAAGTCGGCTTACCCAGCCGCCGGTCGGCACAACCGATTCTCCCACTCGTGGGATCTGTCGGCCGAATGCCGGAAAGGTGCGGGCAACGGGCGGACACGGATGTCCCCACCAGTAAGCATCTACTTATCGGGCTTCCGATGCTGTCGTACGCTCAACGGACAGGACGCCCCTGACGTGCGGATACGAGAACGAGGCTGCGGTGGGCGCTGATGACGAGCAGGCACGGATCGCGCCGGTCCAGGACGCCGGAGACCTGGACCGGCTGGCCGCCGTGGCGCGCTACGAGATCCTCGACGCGCCACCCGATGGCGCCTTCGACCGCATAGCGGCGCTGGCCGCGCGCTGGTTCCACGCACCCATCGCGACGGTCACGATCGTCGACAAGGACCGCGTCTGGTTGACGGCGGCGCACGGGCTCGAGGGAGTCCGCCAGCTCGGCCCGGAGCCGGCGCTCTGTGCGTCCGCGGTGCTGCCGAAGGCGCCCTACGTCGTGAGCGACGTGCTGCTCGACCCACGGGCCTCCGACAACCCTCTGGTGCGTGCGGCGATGGGGGTGCGCTTCTACGCCGCGGCCCCGATCGTGACCCGCGACGGGCACCGGCTCGGCACGATCAACGTGCTCGACGTCGAACCGCGTGAGGTCACGGCTGCAGGCCTGGCGGCGCTGCAGGACCTCGCCGAGATCGTCATGGACCAGCTCGAGCAGCGCCTGTCCGCGCTGCGCACGGTACGGGCGGAGCGACAGCTGCGCAGGCAGGCCGACGAGCATCGGGCTGAGATCGAGCAGTTCGCGGGCACGCTCCAGCGCACTCTGCTGCCGCCGGCGCTGCCCGAGGTGCCGGGCCTGGAGCTGGCCTGCCACTACCACACCGCCTCGGCCCGGGACGTCGGCGGCGACTTCTACGACGTGTTCGCGCTGCCCGACGGACGGTGGGCGTTCTTCCTCGGCGACGTCTGCGGGCACGGGGCACCGGCCGCGGCGCTGACCTCGATGACGCGCTACAGCCTGCGTGCGGCCGCCCTCCACGATCCGGACCCGATCCGGGTGCTGTCGGAGGTGAACGGCGTACTGCTCCAGGACCCCGCCACCGAGAACCGGTTCGCCACGGTGATCTACGGAATCGTGGAGGAGGACGCCGGAGTGCCGGACGGCGTCCTCGTCACCCTCGGCACCGGCGGTCACGAACCGCCGCTCCGGCTCCGTGCCGGGAAGCAGGGGCTCGACGTCGGCTGCACCTCTGCCGTCGAGGCCGGGCCCCGGCGCGTGGGGATGCTCGTCGGCGCCGTGCCCGATGCGTACTTCATGACGTGGCGGCTGACGCTGCGGCCGGGCGAGACGCTCCTGCTCTACACGGACGGGCTCACCGACACCGCGGTCGGGGGCGAACAGCTCGGCCAGGACGGCGTGGCCAGGCTGCTCAGCAAGGGGCGTGGTTGCGCAGCCGCCGATGTCGTCAGGGACCTCGTGGCGAACATCGCCGGGTTCGATCCGCCACCCCGCGACGACATCGCGCTGCTGGCGCTCGGCGTTCCAGGCGGTTGATCGCAGTCACCCGGAACGCACGCGGAGCAGCGCCCAGACCGTCTTCCCGTCGGGATGGTCGGTGACCCCCCATTGCTGGGCCACAGCGTCGACGACGTGCAGGCCACGGCCACCGTTTCCGCCGATGACGCGGGGACGCGGCCGGGGAGCGTCTCCGGGACGGTAGTCGCGGACCTCGAGCCACAACCCCCGATGATCCAGGCCGATGCGCAGCCGGCTCGTGCTTTCAGCGTGCACGACCGCGTTGGTCACGAGCTCGCTGGCGACGAGTGCGGCATCCTCGTACAGGTCCACCGCGCCCCAGTCCAGGCACACGTCGGACAGGAACATCCGCGCCGCACGAGGTGCTCCTGAATGCGCCGGCAGCTCCCGGGCGCGTGTGACGCGGTCGGGCCTCTCGAGCACGCGACGTTCAGCGTCGGCGCGGGTGCGCACGACCGGGACCGTCCGCTGAACGTGCAGAGCCCGCAGGTTCGAGCTCATCCAGTCATCCGCCCCGAAGAGCACCAGCCGGGCGGCGGGCCAGCCGCCTGCGTCGGTCAGCACTGACGGGAAGACCTGCACGGCAGGCTCCCATTCGAGCCGGATCCGGGACAGGTCGATGAGGAGACGCTCGTGGTCGGCGAGCAGCTTGATCAACAGCCGCCGCACGTCCGCCATCGTGCCGAGGCGCAGGACGCCCGTCAGCTCGACGAGTGCGTGGTCGTCGCGCACCTCGAGGCGGTTGAGGATTCCGCTCACCACCACGCCACCGACCTCCTCCCGCGGAGGATAGGCGAAACCGGTGCATTCCGGGCAGGTCGACTCCAGCCGGTCTTCGACTGCCTGCGCGATCACCGCGCCCGTCCTCGCCGCCCGCGTCGCGAGCGTCCGCGCCGAGGTCATTCCCCGTCCGGCCGCGACGCACCCCTCCGCCGTGTGCCGATCGCCGCCGATCTCGGGCTACGGTGCCCGACCGTGATCGGACCGGACTTCCTCCAGGCAACCCGGGCGTCCTACGACGCCGTGGCCGACGGCTACGCCGAACAGTTCCGCGAGGAGTTGGCGAGCAAGCCGCTCGACCGCGCGCTCCTCGGCTGGTTCGCCGAGCTCACGCAGGCCGCAGGGCCGGTCGCCGACCTCGGATGCGGACCAGGCAGCGTCACGGCGCACCTGAACGCCCTGGGGCTACCGGCGTTCGGGATCGACCTGTCACCGGAGATGGTGGCGGTCGCCCGGCGGCTGCATCCGGGTCTGCGGTTCGAGGTGGGCTCGATGCTCACCCTGGACCTGCCCGACGGCGGCCTCGCCGGCATCACGGCCTGGTACTCGACCATCCATGTGCCGGACGAGCGGCTGCCGGAGGCGTTCGCCGAGTTCCACCGCGTGCTGGCCCCGGGTGGGCACGTGCTGCTCGCCTTCCAGGTGGGCGACGAGCCGGTACACCGGACGGAAGGACTGGGTCACGCGCTGTCGCTCGTCTTCCACCGACGCCGCCCGGATCACGTCGCCGAACTGCTGACCCTGGCCGGGCTGTCGATGCGGGCCACCATCCTGCGCGAACCGGAGGACTACCGGGGAGGCGTGGAGAACACGCAGCAGGCCTACCTGCTCGCCCGCAAGCCCGCGTGACCTGGTGCCTGTGATCACGGCACCGTCACCGGTGCTGGTCGGCCTCGCGCGGCGTCAGCGCGGAGGCCGGGACGAGTGCGGCCAGATGCTCCGCGACGACGGCGCCGTACGAATCGCAGACCGCGAAGTTGACCTTGCCGAACCACCGGCCGTCGACGGCACGGGCCCACCACTTCAACAGTCCGGGCACGCGGCCGGTGGCGACGAGCCATCCGCCGGGTGGCGGATCCTCGGCACCGGCGACCGAGTCGTCCGCCGGGCCGTAGAACGCCGACAGATCCACCCAGACCGGCCGGTCCAACGGCTGCGGCGGCCTGCCCGTGGTCGACGCCCACGACTCGTACACGGCTTCCCTCCACCGACGATGATCGACGGCCGGGGGAAGCGGCCAGCTGATGCGTGCCAGGATCGCACGCCGGCCGGGACGTACCGCGTCAGCGTGGCCGCAGCGCCTGCATGATTTCCGCGGCGCGGTCGGTGGCCGCCGCGACCGGGGCGTCGGGGTTGCCGATCGCCGGATCCCAGTTGAGGTCGTAGAAGACGTCGGTGAGGCCCTGCTCGCCCAGCCAGGCGGCGTCCTCACGGATCTTGTCGGCCGGGCCGGACAACCGTTTGTCCGGCGGGCCGTCCAGACGCACGACTCCGCGGCACACGAACCGGAGGGCCGATGGGTCCCTACCGGCCTTCTCCGCGGACTCGCGGATGGTGGCGATGTCCTTGCTGATGAGGTTCAGGTCGGTGGCGCTGGCGCTGACCCACCCGTCGGCGATGCGGCCGACGCGGGCGAGGGCAGCGGGCGCCTTGCCGCCGAGCAGGACCGGCGGACCGGGGCGCTGAACCGGCTTGGGCTCCATCCGGCTCGGCGACACCGTGTAGAACTCGCCGTCGAACCGGCTCACCTCGTCGTCCCACAGGGTGCGGAGAACCTCCAGGTACTCGACGGTCCGGGGCCCCCGCCGCTCCATGGACGCACCGGCGGCCGCGAACTCCTCGGCCGACCACCCCAGCCCGAGACCGAGGTCGAGCCGTCCCCCGGACAGCAGGTCGAGCGTCGCCGCCTGCTTCGCCATGTAGGCCGGGGAGAGGAACGGCAGGTTGATCACCGCCACTCCGAGACGCACCCGCGACGTGCGTGCCGCGAGGAACGCCAGCGCCACCGTGGGGTCCAGCACGCTCTGGTACACCGGCGCCAACTGCTGGTTCTCGCCGACGAGGAGACGCTGGAACGTCCACAGCGACTCGTAGCCGAGCTCCTCCGCCTCGGCTCCGAACCGAGCAAGGTTCTCCGGGGTGGCCCACGCGCCGGAGATGGGCGCTCCAATACCGATCTGCACGTGCCGAACCTAACGCGCGTCGCTCGACAAGGCAGGAGATCGGCGTCACCTCCATCTCCCAGGCGGGCGGCACGGACGCATGACGCGGAATCGGCTTGCGGCCGAACCGCGAGACGTGCCCATGCCGCCGCGGGAGTGCGCGGTTACCGCGCGAGCCGTGCCACCAGCCTCTCGGACACCTCCGGCCACTCCTCGGCGATCACCGAGTAGACGACGGTGTCGCGCACCGTGCCGTCGGGGCGGATGCGGTGGCCCCGCAGCACGCCCTCCTTCTGCGCGCCGAGACGCTCGTTGGAGCGCTGGGACGCCTCGTTGCGGATGTCGGTCTCCAGCGACACCCTGTTGGCGCCGAGCTCCTCGAAGGCATGGCGCAGCATCAACAGCTTCGACTCGCTGTTGAGCGGGGTGCGCTGCCACTGCTTGCCGATCCAGGTGTGGCCGATCGAGAGCACCCGGTGGTTCGCGTCGATCTGGTAGAAGGACGTCGTACCGGCCACCTCCCCGGTCTTCGCGTCGACCTGTGCCCAGGCCAGGCGACTGCCGTCGGTGAGGATGCTGTCCACGAGCTTGCGCATCCCCCCGACGTCCTCGGGTTGGCGGGCGGCGAGCCAGGTCCAGATGGCGGGGTCCGAGCCCGCCTCATGGAGACCTTCAGCATGTTCGGGGGCGAGGGGCTCGAGCACGACGTGCTCACCGGACAACGTCGGGCGGTGCTTCCAGGCGTCGGTCACGGCCGCGACGCTACCGCATACTGTATGCGGTATGGTAGCGATCAGCGCAAACTCGGCGCGCCCGGCCCCGAACTGCGAAGTCCATCGCCGCCGACTCGTCTTCCAGATGGGCGCAATCACGTACCGCAATGTGGGCGTTTCGGAAGGATCCGTACGCACCGACTTGCACTACTCAATTCGGCGGCGTGCACTGGATGTACGAGCTTCACCGGGCCGCAGGCCCAGCCCCGTCGGGAACAGCGTGGCTCCGAGAACCAGCAGGAAGGCCACGATGCCCGTTCGAGTCGTCGCACACTGGTACTGCGCGTCCTGTGACGTGGAAGGCCGGGACGCAGCCGTCGAGCCGAGGTGCTGGAACTGCGACAGCACCGTCACCGTCACGGCTCAGCCGTCGGTGGAATGGGCCGGTGATTCACACCTGGCCGGTCGGACACCGATCGACGGCGGCGGGGCCACCGCGGCCTGAGCCGTTACGGCCCGGCCTCCGCCGTGGGCCACGACCTCGGTGAGGCTGCCTCCGGCAACGTGCCGCTACGCCGGTTGCCCGGCAGTCCCGCGGAGCGCGCTCACTCGTCGGCCATCCGGCCCGGGAAACGGCGGGTCGGCGCCTCCCCGGCCGCGGTGCACGCGAGCCTCGGGCACCATCCACCCGACGTGGTGCTGTACCGGCGCCGACCGGCCGGCGGGATCCGATCACCATGGAGGGTCCCGTCCGCGGCCCAGTGGAGGAAGTCCTCCTCCCAGGGCCGGTCGAGCAGCTCCCGCCGCTGCTCCAGCTCGTTCAAGTTGCAGAACGCAGTGCGGACCCTGTCGATCAGGTCACGAACCCGCCCGGCCATCGTCGTCATCCCTTCCAGAGCGTCGAATCGCTACGTCAAGGCTGCCGCGACGCGACTCCCCAGGGAACTGGCAGGACTGACTATCGGCGTAAGAATTCTGCCAAGATCCCGGACTGCTCTATCACGGCCACGTCAGCACTCACCCATTCGCCCGCCCGGCCTAAGGCCGCTCACCGGAATGCGAACGAGGAAGCCCCTCCTCCTTCAGCCGCGCACCGGCGATCAACGTGTTGTGCGTCACACTTCGTGATGAGTGCGGCCGGTGGCCGAACCCCGGGCCTTCCGCACTGCGGCGACGGGTTCGACCTGGTACGGGGCAGCGACGGGCGCCGACGGACCTACTGAGCGTGACGATGCACGTCGTTCCGCCCCTCGGTCGAGTGGACTTCGGGGATGTAACTCCGACGGCTTTGCGCCGTTTGAGTAACGGGGACGTCTTTCCTGGTTTCGGTCGTTCCCACGATGGGGGGAAAGTGATCGAGCTCGAGGCCGTCTCCAAGCTCTACCGCACAGGACCGATCAAGGTTCATGCGCTGAGCGCGGTCGACCTGAAGATCGACGAAGGCGACCTCGTCGCGATCATGGGCCCGTCCGGATCGGGCAAGAGCACGATGATGAACATCCTCGGCTGCCTGGACGTGCCGACGTCCGGCAAGTACATGCTGAACGGGATCGACGTCAGCAGGCTCAAGGAGAACCGGCTCGCCGAGATCCGCAACCAGCAGATCGGGTTCGTCTTCCAGTCCTTCAACCTCATCGCTCGGACCTCGGCGGTGCGCAACGTCGAACTGCCGCTCGTCTACGCGGGGGTCGGCCACCGGAAACGCCGGGCGCGGGCTCGTACGGCGCTGGAGCGGGTGGGGCTCGGTGAGCGCCAGGGCCACATGCCCAACGAGCTGTCCGGCGGCCAGCAGCAGCGCGTCGCGATCGCCAGGGCTCTGGTCACCGATCCGGCGATGATCCTGGCCGACGAGCCGACCGGCAACCTGGACTCGGCGTCCACCGTCGAGATCATGAAACTGCTCGTGGAGCTGAACGACACGGGACGCACGGTCGTGCTGATCACCCACGAGGACGAGGTCGCCGAGTTCGCCAAGCGGGTGATCGAACTGCGCGACGGCAAGATCGTTCGCGACGTTCGCAACGGCGTGCGCAACGGAGTCGGGGCCGATCGATGAACCTGCTCGAGACGGCCCGGATCGCGATGCGCGGTCTCCGGGCCAACCGGCTCCGCTCGGCGCTCACCACGCTCGGCATCGTCATCGGCGTGGCGGCGGTGATCATCCTCGTCGCCCTGGGCAACGGCATCCAGTCCGGCTTCAACGACATCTTCGGATCGCTGGCCACCCAGATCACCGTGAACCCGACCCAGGGCAGCGCGCCGAGCGGCGGACGCGCCCGGGATCTCACCGACGCCGACCTCGAGGCGCTTCAGGACTCCGCGAAGGCGCCCAACGTCGAGTCCGTCACGCCGGTCGTCGGCGGC
Organism: Pseudonocardia alaniniphila; assembly: GCF_022524485.1. Classification (GTDB taxonomy): domain Bacteria; phylum Actinomycetota; class Actinomycetes; order Mycobacteriales; family Pseudonocardiaceae; genus Pseudonocardia; species Pseudonocardia alaniniphila. The sequence continues at coordinate 57,005 of NZ_JAKXMK010000016.1, read as the reverse complement.
ACCGGGCTGCTCCAGCTCGTCGGCGGTGGCCAGTACCGGACGTCGATCGTCGGCACCACCGCCGACTATCTCGAGGTCAACGACCGCGACCTGCAGGTGGGCCGGAACTTCAACGAGTCGGAGGTCCGGACGAAGGCCAAGGTCGTGATCCTCGGCCCGAACCCGGTCAACGAGCTCTTCGGCGGCGCCCCGGCCACCGCGCTGGGCAAGGAGATCCGGATCGGCCGCACGATCTTCCGGGTCATCGGGGTCGCGGAAGTCAGCGGCCAGCAGGACGACGTGGCGATCATGCCGCTGGGGGCGGCGCGCAGCTATCTCCTCGGCGGCGGCGACAGCCTGAGCAGCATGATCGCCAGGGCCGACTCCGTGGCAACGGTGCCGGCGGCCACCGAGCAGATCACGAACATCCTCTCCGCCCGGCACGGCATCCGGGAGCCGGCCGAACGTGACTTCAACGTCCAGGCACTGCAGAGCCTGCTCGACCAGTCCTCGCAGTTCCTGACGTTCCTGACGCTGTTCACCGGTGCCGTCGCGGGCATCTCGCTCGTCGTCGGCAGCATCGGCGTCGCGAACATCATGCTGGTCACCGTCACCGAGCGGACCCGGGAGATCGGCATCCGCAAGGCGATCGGCGCCCGCCGCGGGGTGATCCTCCAGCAGTTCCTTCTCGAGTCGATGTTCCTGAGCGGGCTGGGCGGCCTGGTCGGGATCCTGATCGGCGTCGGCGCATCGCTCGCGGGTGCCGCGGTGCTGCCCCAGCTCGTCCCGGACTTCCCACCACCCGTCGTGTCCGTCGGCTCGGTGGTCCTCTCCTTCTCGATCAGCTTGCTGATCGGCCTCGTCGCCGGCGGCTATCCGGCGAACCGCGCGGCACGGCTGCGCCCCATCGAGGCCCTCCGCTACCAGTGAACGTGACCATGGCAGGAGCTCTCATGTCCCGATCGACCCGGCGGCGTGCCCGGGTGACGCTCTCGATCGCCGTTATGGCGGTAGTCGGCGCAACCGCGTGCACGGCAGAGCAGCCGCCTCCGCCCACCCTGCGGGTGGATCGGGGCACCGTTGCGACCACGGTGTCGGCGTCGGGAACGCTCGTGGCGATCACGCAGCAGAACCTCGGCTTCCCCCAGGGGGGCAAGCTCAAGGACGTGCTCGTCGGCGTCGGCACCAAGGTGGAGGCCGGCCAGGAGCTGGCCCGGCTCGACGACTTCGCCCTCCGGCAGACACTCGAGCAGCGCAAGGCCGGGCTCGCCCAGCAGCAGGCGCAGCTGGACAAGATCCGCAACGGCAACTCCATCGGCGCGGCCCAGGCGACGCTGGACCAGTACAAGAACATCCTCGACGCCACCGAGGACTCGGTGGAGGCCACGAACAACGCGAACTACTCCGCCACGGACCGGGCCCAGAAGCAGCTCGACTTCGACCGCAGGTCGCTCGACCTGGCCGAGGACCGGCTGGAGGACGACAAGAAGGCCTGCGGATCCAGATCCTCGAAGCCCAGCGACAACGGGCACGAGGACAAAGCGACGACCAAGAATGAGGGGCAGTCCACGTCGTCCGGGCTTCTCGGTACGGCCCCGGCGGCGCAGCCGCCCCCGACCACACCACCTCCCAACCCGGCGTGCGAACGCATCACCGCCGACAAGCAGGCGGTCGAGGACGCCAAGCGCGTGGTCCTCTCCTCGCAGACGGCGCTCGACGCAGCCAAGGAGCGCGAGAACGTCGACGAGGCGTCGGGGCGGCTCTCGATCGAGAACGCCAAGCAGAGCATCGTCTCTGCTCAGAACGAGCTCGACGGCGCCGGCAGCGACAAGCCCGCCGACACCTCCGCCCAGGAGGCCGCCGTCCGTGACGCCGAGGCGCAGGTGGCGCTGGCCCAGCGCGACGTCGACAACACCGTGCTGCGGGCTCCCATCGCCGGTGTCGTCTCCGTGATCAACGGGGCGACGGGCGAGTTCGTCGCCGCGGCATCCGGAACCACGGCCATGGCGCCCGGGAGCAGCGCGGCGCTGCCGGAGGTCGCGCCGTCGGGTGGCTCCGGGGGCGGCGGGCCGAGCGCCGCGCCCGGCGCGGGGACGTTCATGGTGCTGAACAACATCGACTCGTTCCAGCTCGTCGTGCCGTTCGAGGAGTCCGACGCGTCGCGCGTCGCGCCCAACCAGCGGGTCGAGGTCACCGTCGACGCCGTGCCGGACCTGCGGGCGGACGCCACCGTGCTCGCGATCGCGCCGTCGGGCAACTCCGCCACCGGGGTCGTCCGGTACTACGCGACGATCGTTCTCACCGAGCACGACGACCGCTTGCACGACGGGCAGACCGCGCTCGCCAACGTCATGGTGCAGGCCGTGGACAACGTGCTGCGGGTGCCGTCCGCCGCCACTCGCACCGACGCCGGCCGTCTGGTCGTCGACGTGCGGGGACCGGACGGCGCGCCGATCCCGACCCCGTTCCAGGCCGGGCTCGCCGGCGACGAGTTCACCGAGGTGGTCTCCGGGCTCACCGAGGGTCAGGAGCTCCTGCTGCCGCAGGGGCCGTCCACCAGCTGATTCCGGAAGTGCTCGCCGACGGGGCCCGTTCGCTGCTCAGGGAGCCGACGGGCCCCGTCTGAGGCGCTCCACTCGGGCACGCCGAGGTGCAGGTGGGCTGACCACGATCACCTCCGTGCCCGGCGAGTCCCCCTCCTCGCCACGGCGGATCGTGACCTCGGCGGCGAGCGCAGCGATCGCGGCCAGCCCGTGGCCGCGGTGCTGCTGCTCGGGGTTCAGCGGCTTCCACCGCCCGTCGTCGGCCACTCGCACCCGCACCCGCCACAGTTCCTCGTGGTCGCCTTCGGCAGCGCGCACGGGGAAGGCCTCCGCCTCGATCGTGATCAGCCCGTCGGAGTTCTCCGGGAGGTAGGCGTGCTCGGCGGAGTTGCTGACGGCCTCGCTCACGACGTACTCGACGTCATCGACCCATTCGGCCGGGAACTGCAACGCCTCCAGCCAGCCCCGGATCCGGGCCCGCGTCTGCCAGGCGGCGGTGACGTGCGCGGCGACCCGGAAGGTGAACGTGGTCTCCGTGATGGGCGCAGCCGCAGCCGCCGAGCTCGCCCGGTGTGCTGGGCTCGGCGACGGGTCCGGACCGGCTAGCGGCCCCCATCCCTCTGGGTCGACGTCGCAGGGGGGCGGCATAGCGGCCAGTGTGCCGCCTGGGTGTGGCCTGCGCCGACCGGGGCTTTCACGTGCTGCCCGTCACTCGGAGACGTCGACCTCCGGCCGGCCACTCAACGCATCCTCGACGTCGTGGAACAACGTGAGGATCCGGTCGAGACCGGACAGCTGGAGGGGCCGGATGACGGGGCGGGTGTGGTCGACGACCACCCGCAGCGGACTCGACGCACTCGCTTCCCGGTGCGCCTCCACCAGGGTGCGGAGCCCTCGGGAGGCCAGGAACGTCACTCCGGTCAGGTCGATCACGAGCGGATGCGGCCCGGCCTCGGACAGCGCCTCGTCCACCGCTCTGCGGAGCACCGATGCTGTGGCGACGTCCACGTCGCCCTCGACCGTGAGGATCACGGCCCGCCCGCGAGTGGCTCGGCGGACCGAAATCAACTCCTCGGGCGGTGGCATTCCGTCCTGTCCGCTGTTCACCAGTCCAGACCGTACCGGGGACGGGTGGCGCGGTTCACCGCGGCGCGGACGACCCGTGGCCGTCAGGTGGCCGCGGCACCGTCCGGTGGAATGTTGTGGTCGAACCGTCCCGCCGGCCACGGGGCCAACCGATCCATCGGCCCAGAAACTCTACCGGTGACCATGGCCGACAGTTCGTGATACGGCTGATCAGGCGGCCGTCAGCGAGGTGAGAAGCGCGCTCAGCGCGGCGGCCGCGAAGGACTCCATGTTCGCCTCACGGTCGTCGCTTCCGGTCAGGAGGTGCTCGGCGCGCAGGTATCCGTCGGGCCCCGCGACCGCCACCCATGTGTGCCCCGCCGGATCCCCGTACCGATTGCCCGACGGTCCCGCCGCGCCTGCCTCACTCACGGACCAGTCCGTACCGAGCTTCGCGGCCACCGACGCCGCGAGGTAACGCGCGTACGGCTCGCACGCGCCTCGATCGCCCGGCTCCATGTCGGTTGCGCCCGAGAACAGCGCCGCGACGCCGTCCCTGGTGTAGGTCACCGTGCCGCCGCGGTAGTAGGCCGAGGCGCCGGGCACGGAGAGCAGCGCGGCCGAGATCAGCCCCCCGCTGGAGGTCTCGGCGACCGCGACGGTCTGTCGGCGCGACGTGAGCTGCTCCGCGATCTGACCGGCGAGCGTGGTGAGCGATGTGGACGGCATTCGGCCAACCTACGACGGTCGCAAATGTGGCGACGCCCCCGCAGTGGTGCACGACACGGGACGTCCGGCAGAATCCGCAGGTAAGAATGTAGTGCAGGGTGGGTGAGATCCGAACTTACGGGACGAACGCCTCACTGCCTTGTAAAACCCAATCGGACAATAGAACCCATGGTCCATGTCCATAATGCCGTTGTCGCCCGTCTTTTCTGACAGACCGTCCCTTTCGACCCCCGAACAGGACTCGATGCGCGCGTCCCCCCAGCACGGCTTAGGCCGGGTCGTCACCTCGATCGTCCTCACCGTCCTGGCAACGTGCCTAGCGGGCTGCGCGACGCCGGACGCCGGGGTACAGGAGGAGTGGAGGGCAAGGCAGTGGAGGGTCACCTCGTGGACACCGGTTCACGACGTGGAGAGCGGCGTCACGGCGTCACTGCTCGGCCCGGTGCCGTCCGACGCCGGCCTCCCGATGTTCGCCTACCGCTCGACGGAGGGTCCGGTCGAGGTCGAGACCCGCATCACCATCGTCCGCAGGCCCGACGACATGCTGGGGAAGCCGGTCACGCACGCAGACCTGCAGCGCTCCGCGGAGCTCTCCGCCGAGATCTACGACGGCCTCCTCATCAGCTCCCAAGAGCTCACCATGAACGACTACCCGGCCACCGACGTGCGTATCCGGTACACCGACAACAGCCTCAAGCGGAAGCTGGCGCTGCAGCGCCAGGTGTTCCTGCCCGAGCACCTGGTGATCCTCGAGAGCACCGGGGCCGCCGACGAAGAACGGGTCGTGGGACAGGTGCAGCAGCTGGCCGTCGAGAAGCTGTTGCTCCCGTAACCCGCCGCGCCGCCGGAACGCTCCCCGAGCTCGTCAGCACGGGGAGCGTTCTGCATTCACGACCGACCCGGACCTCGGAGCGATCAGTTCCCGGTGAGCAGGCCGACCACCATGCTGATGATCGCGGTGTTGTAGACGAACGCGAGCAGTCCGTGGCAGAGCACGATTCCGCGCGTGCGGGTGGAGCGAACCTCGACGTCGGACGTGGCGAACGTCGTTCCGACCGCGAATGAGAAGTAGACGAACTCGAGGAGCGTCGGGGCCGGCGTCTCGGGGAATGAGAACGGAGGCTCGCCGGCATTCAGGTAGAGCCGGGCGTAACGCTCCGCATAGCCCAGGTGCAGGATCGCCCAGGCGAGCAGCACCATGACCACCCCGAAGAACTGGACGACGGTCTGGACGTCATCGCTGCCTTCGACCGTCGCGATATCCAGGCCGGCGCTGAACAGGGTGACTGCCGTGGCCAGTGTGATCAGATAGCTCGTCCGGCGGCCCGCCAGCCGCTGCGGCCAGCGCTGGTCTCCACGTCGCGCTCGACGCACCCGCGACACCCGGATCCCGATGTAGCACAGGGCGAAGAGAGTCCACACCATGCTCGTGAGCACGTAGGCGGAGTAGTCCACCGCGGGGTCCTCGGGGTTGAGGATGGTCCCCAGGCTGGCCAGGAGCAGCAGGACGTCGACCGCACGCGTCACCCATCGGCCCGGTGAGACCTGTTGGGAGCGGGAGTCCGACGGATGTTCGGCAGCGTCCGGTTCGGCGGTGGCCACAGGCGTGATCTGCTCGTTCACTTATTGTTTCCTTGTTCATCGCGGATCGAATGGACGACGAGGTGCTGCAGTCTGCCCGCCGTCGTCAGCCGCGCTGATCTTGGCCCCGCTTTCGACGAGACACCTGCCGAATTGTTGCCGGCCGGTTACGTTCGGTCGTTTCCGCGAGCTAGTAGTTCAGTGCGACATCGGGCACCGCGGGGGTCGACCCGTCGACGCATGCAGCGGCGAGTACGTCTCCCAACAGGGGTGCGAACTTGAACAGGTTCTCGCCGTACACCGCCAGGATCGGCCCGTTCCGGCGGAACTCGAATCCGTCGCCCAGATCGGGAGTGGTCACGCAGTACAGGCTGTCGACGATGCGCGGCTCGACGGCGAGGTGCCGGCGCGCGTACGCGAGCACGGCGTCACGCGAGGCGGTGGTGGCCGCCTCGCGACCTACCTCCCACGCCGTCAGTGCGGGATCGAGGTGCCCTCCCACAGCCCAGCTTCCGGGTCCGGTCTGATGTTGGTAGGTGCCCAGGTCGGTGGAGGGAGTGTCGATCCAGCACTGCCACGCCACCGGTGAGTCGAACGGGAACGTGAATCGCACGTGGTGCGCCAGCGCGGGCGGGGTGTAGATGCCGACCTGCGCGGCGAGCGGCGACGTGCCGGCTCCCGCCGCCAGCAGGACCGCGTCGAATCGGGCCTCCCCGGCCGAACTCCACACGGTGGCGCCGCCACGGGAGTCCTCGAGCGCGTACGCCTGCGCCCGGAGGACGGCTCCCCTGGTCAGCTCCGTCAGATGGGCCCGCACCGCGTCGACGTCGATCACGCCGCCGACAGGGTCGAGCAACGCCTCGGACGGCGGTGTGCGCGCAGGGAGCCGTAGTCCGTCCGACGCTCCGTCGACCACCTCGTGCGCCGCACCGGCGGCAGCCATCGCCGCCGCCCACACCGGCATCTGCTCACCGCTGATCACACAGCCGCTCCGGCCGATCAACGAGGTGCGGCTCGCGCTCTCCCACCGGCCGAATCCGGCCCGGGCGACCGCGGCGAGCCGCACCAGATCCGGCAGGGCATGAGCCAGCCGGAAGATGCGCGACGACCCGGCGGACCGCTGCGCCATCGGCTCGCCCGCCTGCTCGTAACACACCACGTCCACACCGCGCTGCAGCAACGCGGCCGTGGTGGACAGCCCGACCACTCCGCCGCCGACGACCGCGACCCTCACCGAACTCAGCGTACGGCGCGCATCTCCCGTGATCGAGTCACGACGCCACCGTGGCGTCCCCTGGCGCCGGCGCGCCCTGGGACTGCACCACCACAGGCAGTTTGAGGACCTCGGTCAGCACGCGTATTTCCCGCTTCACCGGTTGCCGGGCGATGAACAGCAGGTCGAGCGGATACCAGAGGCCGACCCATGCCACCACCAGGAAGACACCGTTTCCGAGCAGTTCCGCCCAGAACTCGTCCTCCCCGGGACGGGTGAAGCCGAAGGAAAGCACCACGCCCACGAAGAACAACAGCGAGCCGCTGACGAGCGCCCGCATTCCGCTTCGCCAGATCACCGCGCCCTGCCGTTTCGCCCGCTCGATCCGCAGCCGGCAGTAGCGGCGCAGAGATCCTTCGAGGCACGCGGCCAGCTCGGGGGAGCATTCGCCCGCCATCTCGAGCACGATGCGGCGAGTGCGGACCTTCTTCTTCATGGCCAGGAACAGGTCCACCAGCTCCTCCACCCCGCTCTCCAGCCGGCGCGAACCGACGAGCAGCGAGCGGGGGTCGGCCGCGAAAAGCTCCTCGGGAGTGTCCAATCGGATCACCACGTCGCCGCGGGGCTCGCGTTCGTCAGGCCGCTTGGGCACGGGGTTCACCTTCCTCATGCAGAAGAACGAATTCGACGGTGCAGCCGACCCTGCCACACGACGATTCCTGCGGCTTGTAGCCCAATGGGCGACAAGCACGGACCGGCGGACGCGAGAAGCGCGCAGAGCCCGATGCACGCGCGCTCGCAGAGGTAGCGTCCGGCAAGTGGATGGCCTGGTAGCGCCCCTCATGACCCTGGGCATCTTCGGCGTCGTCCTGGCCGGCCTGGCGTGGATCGCATCTCGTGTTCGCCGCCGCGGCGGTGGCGGGTCGCTCATGGGTCCGTTCGACGAGATCTGGCATCCCGCCGCCCACCGGGCTCGAATCGAGACCGAGGTACAAGAGGAGCGCCCGGCGCCGATCCCATTGCCCGGCGACCGGCTGATATGAATCGCGGCAGGCCCGCGGGTCCATCGCAGTGGGCGCGCTGCTCGACCTCACGGGTGGGTCGTTCGTGGCCCCGCTACATGTGACGAGGAGGCGGGATGGCACTGGAGAGCGATGACCGACCGTCGGACTCGCTCTACATCGCGCGGGTGTGGCGCGGCCGCAGCTCCGGCGTCGAGCGGATGACATCGGTGGCGACGTCGAACTGGGAGCTCGTCGTCTGGCAGCAGCACGGCCGCGTCCACGTCGGTGTCCGTGGCCCGGAGACCGCGGCGAGCGTGGCCGACGTGCCCGACGAGTCCGAGTCGTTCGGGATCACCTTCTCGCACGGGACGTCGATGCCGCACCTACCGGCGGCACGACTCGTCGACGCGCACCTGGACAGCCCGCACGTCACCGCAACGGCCTTCGTGTGCCGGGGCGAGGAATGGACACTCCCCGACTTCGAGAACGCGGAACAGTTCGTCACCCGGCTCGTGCGGGAGGGCGTGCTCGTGCGCGATCCGCTCGTCGATGACGTGGTCGCGGGCGAGCAACCGAGGATCGGCGCACGCACGGTGCAGCGGCGCGTCGCTGCGGCGACCGGCCTCACGCAGGGTGCGATCCGCCAGATCGAGCGCGCCCGGCAGGCGGCGATCCTCCTCGCCGAAGGTGCCGCACCTCTCGACGTCGTGCACCGGCTCGGCTATTACGACCAGCCGCACCTGTCCAGGTCGCTCACGCGTTTCATCGGCCGCACCGCCACGCAGCTCCAGCGGCGCGACGCCGCGGAGCCCCTGTCGCTCCTGTACAAGACCGAGGGCTGATCCCGCTCATACCGTGTGCGCCAACGCACTCGGTCACACGGACAAGGGAATCGCCACCACCATGGGCAAGATCGTTTCGAACTTCTTCATCGCTCTCGACGGGGTCGTCGAGGCTCCCGACCAGTGGCACTCCCCGTACTTCAACGACGAGATGGGTGCCGTCGTCGGCGCCGGGATGGAAACGAACAAGGCGTTCCTCATGGGACGCAAGCTCTACGACGAGTGGGCGGCGTACTGGCCGGAGAGCACCGACGAGCCGTTCGCCACCTACTTCAACACGATGCCGAAGTACGTGATCTCGAGCTCGCTCGAGAAGCCGACCTGGAACAACACCACGGCACTCCCCGGCGACGTCGACGAGGTCCGTCGGCTCAAGGAGACCATCGACGGCGACATCTGCATCACGGGCAGCGCCACCACGGTTCGGTGGCTACTCGCGAACGAGCTGCTCGACGAGCTCCGCCTCCTCGTGCACCCGATCGCGGTCGGTCGCGGTCAGCGGCTGTTCGACGACACGACCACGCACAAGCTCCAGCTCGTCGACAGTGCTGTGCTGTCGACCGGCGTGCTCAACCTGGCGTACGCGCCCGCCGACTAGGTCGAGAGCCGGAGCTTCATTCCCTCGTGCGAGGCCACGAACCCCAGACGCTCGTAGAAACGGTGGGCATCGGTGCGGCGCTTGTCGGTGGTGAGCTGGACGAGCGCACAGCCCCGGCGCTTCGCCTCGTCGATCGCCCACTCCATCATCTTCGTTCCGATGTTCCTGCCGCGGGCCTCCTCGTGCACCCTGACGGCCTCGATCTGGGCCCGCCACGCACCGCGGCGGGCCAGTCCCGGGATGAAGCTGAGCTGCATCGTGCCGATCAGGCGCAGATCGTCGACGGCCACGACGAGCAGGTGGGCCGGGTCGGCGGAGATGGCGTCGAAGGCGGCTCGGTACGGCTGAAGCGCCGCGGGCGAGCGCTCGGCAGTCTCGCGGTGGACGCCGAGCTGGTCGGCGGCGAGCAGCGCCACCAGGTCCGGTAGGTCGTCGGCGGCCGCGAGCCTGAGCGTGACGGCCCCGCCGGGAACGTCGAGCAGTGCGAGTCCTTGCATGCTGACGACTCTGCCCGGAGATCGGCGCCAACGGTGCTCGCGACAAGGATCGCGGTGGCGATCCGTCTGGGACGATCGCCTCATGGAGCACCTTCCGTACATCGACGAGCACGCCGTCCCCACCGGCGCGTCCCGCGACGCGGTGTGGTCGGCGCTGGTGCACGTGCTTCACCACAAGATGACCGGCGCCACCCACTTCGCGCGCCTGCTCGGCGCCGACCCGGCACGCGGCACGCCGACGTTCGAGGGCCGGCCCGGCGAGACGGTTCCGGGCTTCCGCGTCATCGACGCCGAGCCGGGCCGTCGCCTCACACTGCAGGGACGCCACCACTTCTCGCGCTACCGGCTGACGTTTCTCCTCGACGACGACCGCCTGCGTGCCCAGAGCCACGGGGCCTTCCCCGGCCCGCACGGCGCGCTCTACCGCGCCGCCGTGATCTCCTCGGGCGGCCACCGGATCATCACGCGCGGCATGCTGCAACAGATCGGCAAGCGCGCCCGGCACGCGCAACGCGAGAAGCCGTGAGGCGCGATCAGGAGGGGACCCCTTCGCCCAGGTAGGCCGCCTGCACCCGGGGGTCGGCGAGGAGTTCGGCGCCGGTGCCCGACAGCGTGGTGCGGCCGAGGTCGATCACGTAGGCGTGCTCTGCCAAGGCCAACGCCGCCAGGGCGTTCTGCTCGACCAGCAACACCGTGGTGCCCTCGGCCTGCAGCTCCTGCACCGTCTCGAAGATCCTCTCCGTCATGATCGGTGAGAGGCCCATCGAGGGCTCGTCGAGCATCAACAGCTTCGGGCGCGACATCAACGCCCGCCCGATCGCCAGCATCTGCTGCTCCCCACCGGAGAACAAACCCGCCTTGTACGCCCGCCGCTCGCCCAGCACCGGGAACAGGGAGTACACCCACGCCAGATCGTGCTGCGTCCCGGCCTCATCGTGGCGGGTGTAGGCCCCGAGCAGCAGGTTCTCCTCCACGGTCATCCGCGCGAACACCCGCCGGCCCTCAGGGCTGTGCGCCACCCCGCGTGCCAGGATCTCGTGCGCCGGCAAGCCATGGATCGGCTCCCCGTTCAGGAGGATCTCCCCCCACCGCGGGCGCAGCAGCCCGGAGATCGTCCGCAGGATGGTGGTCTTGCCTGCTCCGTTGCTGCCGATCAGCGACACGATCTGGCCGCGCTCCAGGGAGAAGGACACCCCCCGCACCGCCTGGATCGCCCCGTAGGCCACGGTGAGGTCGCGGAACCCGAGAAATCTCATTGGTGTTCCCCGCGGTGAAGCTGGGCCTCGACCTCTTCCGGTGGCGCCCCCAGATACGCCTCCACCACCCGCGGATCCCCTCGCACCTCATCCGGGGAGCCCTCCACCAACACCTCGCCCTGGACGAGCACCAGCACCCGGTCGCACAGGGTGAAGATGAACTTGGTGTCGTGCTCGATCACCACCACCGAGATTCCCAGCTGCCGGATCGCGAAGATCAACTGCCGGGTCGCCTCGGTCTCCTGCGCGTTCATCCCCGCCGTCGGTTCGTCCAGCAACAACACGGACGGATCGGTGGCCAGCGCCCGGGCGATCTCCAGCCGACGCTGATCGCCGTACGGGAGGTTGCGGGCGAGCTCGTCGGCGAACCGCGTGAGCCCGACGAACGAGAGCAACGCCTCCGTGCGCTCTGCCGCCTCGGCCTCGCTCCGGCGGAACCCCGGACCGTGCAGCAGCGACGACAACGGACTCTGCCGCATCCGCACGTGCCGCCCCACCAGCACGTTCTCCTGTGCGGTCATGCTCGGGAACAGCCGGATGTTCTGAAACGTCCGCGCCACACCGTGCTCGGTGACCCGCGCCGGGTCCTGAGGCAATGCCTTCCCGCGCAACGACACCGCGCCCGACGTCGGCGCGTACAAGCCGGTCAAACAGTTGAACAGGGTGGTCTTGCCGGCGCCGTTGGGCCCGATCAGGCCGATGATCTCACCTTCGGCCAGCCCGAACGACACATCGTTGAGTGCTCGCAACCCGCCGAACTGCATCGTCACCCCGGCCGCACGCAGCATCGTCTGCTCGGCGCCCGTCTGCTGCGGACGCGTCCACTCCGGCGTCGACCTGGTCATGCCGTTCTCGCCTTCACAATTTCCGCGCTACCCGATTATCGCTCGCAGTCAGGTCGATGGACATTCGTTCATGACACGCCGCCCGCAGCCTTCTCACACATCACCGGCTCACCGACGTTCCACCGTCCGGATCATGTGACGGTCGCTGGGCCCGGTAGCGCTCTGCCGCCGAGTCGCCCCGGAGCTGTCGGAGGTGGGCACCGGCATCGTCGCGGGTTCGCTCACGGGTGCGAGCTCCGCGCGGCGGTGGCGGTCCGGCACCAGACCCTGAGGCCGGAACCGCATGATCAGGATGAGGGCGATGCCGAACAGCAGCAGCCGGTAGTCGGAGAACTCTCGTAGCTTCTCCGGCAACACGAAAAGGATCGACGCCCCGAGTACCGCACCCGGGATCGTGCCCATCCCGCCCAGGATCACCGCAGCCAGCAACGTCACCGACTCCAGGAACTGAAAGCTGTCGTAGGAGACGTTGGCGGTCTTGTGCGCGAAGAACGCACCCGCGAACCCGGCCAGTGTCGCTCCGATCATGAAAGCCAAGATCTTGATCGGCCCCGTCCGGATGCCCATCGCCCGGGCAGCGTCCTCGTCCTCCCGGATCGCGATCCAGGCCCGGCCCAGCCGCGAGTTCTTCAGGTTCGCGAACACCAGCATGACCGCGGCCACGATGAACACGATCAGCACGTAGTACAGAACGCCGGGCGGCAGCTGCAACCCACCGACGTGCACCGAGTCGTTGAAGTTGGTGCCGAGAAACGACACCGGTGGGATCCCCGGGATCGCGTTCGCGCCACCGGTCAAGCCACCGATGTTGTTCTGCGCGCTGCGTACGAAGATCTCGCCGAACGCCAGCGTCACGATCGCCAGGTAGTCCCCGCGCACGCGCAGGGTGGGCGAGCCGACGATCGCCCCGAAGATGCCGGCGACCACGCCCGCGATCACCATCACCAGCGGGAACGGCAACTGGATCCCGATCCGGGACGCCTCGGCCCCTGAGAAGTTCGCGGCCACGAACGCGCCGATCCCCAAGAACGCCACGTAGCCCATGTCCAGCAGCCCGGCCAGCCCGACGACGATGTTCAGCCCGATCGCCGTGGCCGCATACACCCCGATGTTGGCAGCCACCGTCATCCAGTACTCGGTGCCCGCACCGGTCAACGGCAGCAGCAACGCGGCGACCAGCAGCACGATCACGCTGAACACCCGGCGCCGCTCGGACACCGCGCCGATCCACGTGACCACGCCCGAGGAGTGCAACGCCCCCAGCAGTCCACCGACCGCACCCAGGAACGACAGGAACACCGCCCCGGCGTAGACGTTGGCGGCTCCGCCCTGCCCGCCACTGGTCAACACCGCCGACACGAGCAACAGCAGAAGTCCGAAGGTGACCAGCAGGATCAGCCATTCCACATACCGGTTGAACCGCCATCTCCAGACGGGTACGGGTGAGAGCCCACCTGCAGTGGCGCCCAGGATGAGCACCACCCCGCCGATCAGCGCCACGACCGTGCCGAACGCGACCCCGCTTCCGGCGGTGATCGCGCCGAGGCCACCACCGTCCACAGTGATATAGAGGCCGTTCACTACGGCGACCGCGACCACACCCCACCCGATCGCCCGCAGAATCCGCTCCCGACCAGGCACCCCGACCAGTGCGATCACGATCGCGGCCAGCCCGAACACGGCCAGATGCAGCCGGAACCCGGTGACCGTGAACGGGGCGGAGAACAACGCCAACGTCGACTTCTCCGGATACGGCCCCTCGTTCAGCACGAACGTGGCCCACGGCAGCAGTGCACCCACCAGCGTGAACACGCCACCGGCGATCCGCAACACGGTCACGAACCGAGCCAGCTGCGCCAGCCGGGATCTCAGCACCGCCCGGACGACCGCAGAGTTCGAAGGCTTGTCGAGCGTGCTCACCCGCGGGGCCGCCCAGCCGTACATTTCTCCAGAGTGGTCATGCCCGTACGCGCTCCGTCTCGCCGAAGAAGCCCTGTGGCCGGAACACCAGGACCGCGATCAGCACAACGAAGATCCACACGTAGTCGTATGCCGACCCGCCGGGCAGGTACTGCCCTGCCAAGGCCCTGATCAGCCCGATCGACAGACCTCCGACCACCGCACCGCGAACACTCCCGATCCCTCCCAGCACCGCCGCCGTGAACGCGAAGATCCCGTTCTGGAAGCCCATGTCGATGTTGACGGTGTTCAGGTAGACGCCGTAGAGCACGCCGCCGATCCCGGCCAGCGCCGCGCCGAGCACGAACGTCAGCACGATGATGCGGTCCGGGTCGATGCCCATCAACCGGGCCACGTCACGGTCCTGGGCCGTCGCCCGCATCGCGCGCCCCATCCGCGACCGGTCGATGAACAGCTGCAACGCCACCGCCAAGGCCAACGACACGACGACCAGCAGCACTCCCGAGTACTTGATCGGCACCCCGTCGCCGAGGGGGATGATCCACGTCCCCTCCACGAAGGCGCCGGGAAACGGGAGCGCCGCAGTGGCGCCCGGATAGAACACCCGCACCGCCTCCTGCAGGGCCACCGACACTCCCAAGGCGGTGATCAACGGCGCCAACCGCTGGGCGTTCCGCAACGGCCGGTACGCCAGGCGCTCCATCGCCACCCCGACCACTACGGATACCGCGGCCCCCGCGATCATCAACAACGGCAATGTCAGATACCAGCGCTGCTGTATGAACGTCGGCAACAGATATGTGAACGTGGCCAACCCGCCGTACGCGCCGACCATGAAGATCTCACCGTGGGCGAAGTTGATCAACTGGATGATCCCGTAGACCATCGTGTAACCCAGCGCGATCAGCCCGATCAACGAACCGATCATCAGCCCGTTGATGATCTGGGACAACAACGTGGACAGCAAGCGGGCGGTCCCTCCACATACGCCGGGGGCGGAGGTCCCGCCCCCGGCATGTCGTCATCGCATGTGCCGACCCGAACCCTCAGGGGTCAGTGCGAAGCCTGCGGATCGAAGGTGCCGGTCTCGACAGGCACGAAGGCATCGCCCTTGACGGTGTACACCGTGAGAATCTTGTTGGTGGTATCGCCGAACTGGTCGAACGACACATGGCCACTGACGCCGTCGACGTTCGTCTGCTGGACAGCATTGATCATGTCCTGGCGGCGGGAACTGCTGAAGTCCCCAGTGCTGACCACCTTCTTCAGCGCATCGATGATCACGTTCGCGCTGTCGAAGGACAGAGCCCCGTAGGGGCTGTACGGCTCGCTGTAGCCGGCGGCCGTGTAGTCGTCGATGAACTTCTTGGAATCGGGCAGCGACTCCACGGGAGCTCCGATGCCGGTGGCCAGGTCGCCTTGCCTGCCGCCGAGTGCGACGTACTGCTTGTCGGCAATGCCGTCGCCGCCCATCACCGTAACGGGCATACCGGCGTCGGCAAGCTGCTTCGACAGCGGTCCGGCCACGGGATACTCGCCCCCGTAGTACACCGCGTCCGGGTTCATGGGACGAATCTTGGCAATGACACTGGAGAAGTCGGTGTCGTGCTCCCCCACCCGCTCCCGAGTCACGATGTCAGCGCCGAGCTGCTGCGCCTCCTGCGCAAAGGAGTTCGCAATACCGACACCGTAGGTCTTACCGTCATCGATGACCGCGATCCGCTTCTTACCGGCCTTCTGGATCAGATACTGGGCACCGTACGGTCCCTGCAGCAGGTCGGTGGTCGCCACCCGGAAGTACATCGGGAACTGACGCTTGGGCGCAGTGGTGGCGTCCGGCCCCATCGAAAGAACCGGGTCGGTGTTTCCGGGCGACACCTCGACGATGTTCTGCTGCGCGAGAATCGGAGCGACCGACTGTGCCGTCGAAGAGTTGTAGGTGCCGATCACGCCCGCAATGTTCGGATCGGACGCCAGTCCGGTGGCCGCCTGCGCAGCGATCTGCGGAGTCGCCTGGTCATCCTCTGGCTGCAGTACCAGCCGATACCCCGGCACCGCACACGTCTGGTTCGCCTGCCGTACCGCTAGGTCGGCCGAGTTCCTGATGCCCAACCCGTAGGCTGACAGGCCGCCCGACAAGGGCGCGATCACGCCGATGACCAGCGACCCCTTACTGGTGTCGCACGATGACCCAGTGGCGCTCTCACTCGATTGGTTGGTGCTACAAGCCGGAAGCAGCATCACTCCGGCCACGGCGAGGCCTGCCCAAGCGACTGCACGATTTCGACTCACTCCCACTCCCTCTCCTGTCGACGCATTACGTGTCACGCATCCGGTCATGGTCCATCCGCGCACACATTGCACCCGAACCAACCGTGCTATTGATAGACCCTGTTTCAAGAACGACCGGCTCCGTCGCCTCTGAGGAGCGTTCGCGCAATCGCGCACTCTGGCCCGTTGCACTGGAGAGCGACACAACCCGCGCTCGCCGCGCGAGCCGGACAGGGCAACCCAAGACCTGCAAATCCCCACCAATGCCGCAACGGGGGAGCCTGCGGCACGACAATATTGCAACGACCGACCCTCCGGCCGATTGACCGGACACGACCACGCCCACGCCGACAGCTGGGGGCCGCAGTCGTCAGCATATGAACATTATACTTTTCGAAACTCCTAATGGACATGTCTTCATCGATGATATTACTGGCACTAAGCGAAACGCTTAGAAAATGTGGCGATCGAGCGTGTCGTCGGAAATGTTCGGGCGCGATAGGCCGCGGCTATCGGATATGTACCACTCGGGGTGCGAGCGCCCGTTGGCCGGATCGCATGGATCGACCGCGATCTCGACGCGCCCACCCGCTTGGAGACGCTTGCACGGTCGCACACTCTTGCACGGAGATCAGCGTCCAAGAGACTGATCTGAGCAGACTTGCGGTCTTCATGGCGACCGATCCCGTCGTGACGAGGTGAACCTCGCGTGTTTACACGTCACGGGTCGATGTTCGCGGCGCCGAGTACGCGCTTGATCGTCGTCATGGGATCACCGAGGTCGGCACGCAGGCGACCGATCAAAGGAGGTGAGAGTGAACCGCAATGCCGATCTCGCGACATTCCTGCGGAGCAGCCGCGCCCGACTCGACCCCACCGATGCTCGGGCTGCGAGCGACCGCGCCGGCCTGCGCCGGGCGGAACTCGCCACACCGGCTCGTGAAGATCGAAATTGAATGCATGCCGATCGCTGTAGCGCACCGACGAGCAAATCCATGACCTCGGCAACGCAGAGATCTCGCGATGAACGGCCTGACAGGACGATCACCCCCTAGGCTGCGCCCGTGGCGTCGATCTCCGCATACGGGCCGATGGGAGCGGGGCACGTCAACCCGACGCTGGGGATCGTCGCCGAACTCGTCCGCCGCGGCCATGAGGTCACGTACTGGGCGCCGGCGCAGTTCGCCGACCGGATCGCCGAGACGGGCGCCCGTTTCGTGCCGATCACCTCCACCTGGGAAGCCATGGGCCGTGACGCGCTCCCGCAGATGCACGGCAAGGAGTTGATTCGCGCGATCGACCTGCTCCTCGGCGAGACCAAGGCGCTCGTACCGATACTCGCCGAGGCCGAGCCGCCCGATCTGGTCCTCCACGACGGCACCCTCGCCTGGTGGGGACGCATCCTCGCGCGCAGGTGGGGAGTGCCGTCCGTCGAGACGTGGCCAAACCTGGTGAGCAACGGGCACTGGTCGATGAACACCTACGCCCGGATCAACCCGCTGAGCCCGCGGTTCCTGCGGACGCTGCTGCGCACCGGCCGTTACCTGCGACAGCAGGGCATCACCGATATCGAGGGCTTCATGCAGGGAAACACCGCCGCCATGCGGATCGTCACCCTCCCCCGGGCCTTCCAGTACGCAGGCGACACCTTCACCGACGGCTACACGTTCGTCGGTCCGTGTCTCACCGAGCGCGCCTTCCAATCCGATTGGACGCCACAGCGCGCGGACGAACCCGTCCTGCTCGTCTCACTCGGCACCGCTTACAACGATCGCCCCGACTTCTACCGCATGGTGGCCGCTTCGGCGGCCGGCCGCCGCTGGCACGTGGTGATGGCAGTCGGTGATCTGCTCGACTCCGCTTCGCTCGGCCCACTCCCCCCGAACGTCGAGGTGCACGCCCAAGTCCCGCAGCTGGCCGTGCTCCGGCACGCCCGCGTGTTCGCCACCCACGCCGGGATGGGCAGCACCATGGAGGGCCTCTACTTCCGCGTCCCCCTCGTGGCCCTGCCCCAGATGGCCGAGCAGCGGGCCAACAGCGACCGGATCGCCGAGCTCGGCCTCGGCCGGGCTCTGGATCCCGACAGCCTCACCGCCGAAACCTTCTGGAACGCGGTGGACGCCGTCGCCGACGACACCGCCATCCGCGAGCGGCTCGCCTGGATGCGGGGAGAGATCGACACCGCAGGCGGAGCCACCGCCGCCGCTGATGCCATCGCACAACTGCTCTCCCGTCCGTGAAGGCCGATCGTCGTGCGAGGTCGACGCGTTGGTCATCCGTAGTGACTGACCAATGGCTGACTGTAGCCACCGAGGTCCCCGCACTTGCGCGAGCAGTTGGGCCGGCGTAGGCATCGCGGGAGGTGCATCCGACCAGGTGGAGGTGTCGGATGGGGGCAGGCGGGGTGCAGCCGGGCCGGGATCCGCCCGCTCCGGCCGAGGTGTTGCTGCACGAATGCGCGCGCACGCGGGTGACGCGGTTGTTCCTGCCCGGGCGCACGGTGGTCCGTAAGGAGCCGTTGGGGGCGGATGCGGAGCGTCGGCTGCGGCATGAGGTGGCGATGCTGCAGCGGTTGCGTGGTGTCGCAGGAGTCGCGCAGCTGGTGGAAAACCCGCGGGTCCCGGGGTCGGTTCTGTTGACCGATGTGGGTGGCACGAGCCTGGCCGGTCGGGCGATGCCCCTGGAGGTGGACGACCTTCTCGGGCTGGGGGTCGGGCTGGCTCGGGCGGTGGCGGGGATGCACGGCCGTGGGGTGCTGCACCGGGATATCACCCCGGCCAACATCGTGATCTGCGACGACGGCAGCGCGTTGCTGGTGGACTTCGCGTTGGCGACCTCGTTGGCCGAGATCCGCCCCGAGTTCACCCACCACACCGAGATCGTCGGGACGCTGGCCTATCTCGCCCCGGAGCAGACCGGACGGACCGGCCGGTCGGTGGATCAGCGGGCGGATCTGTATGCGTTGGGTGCAACGTTGTATGAGGCAGCGACGGGTGATCCGCCGTTCGGTTCGGGTGATCCGTTGCGCCTGACGCACGATCATCTGGCTCGGGTGCCGGTGGCGCCGGTCGAGGTCAACCCGGCCGTGCCCGCCGCGCTGTCCGAGATCGTCATGCGTCTTCTGGAGAAGGAGCCCGACCACCGGTACCAGACCGCGGAGGGCGTGGTCTACGACCTGAAGCGGGTGTGGGACGCCCAGGTACGTCCGGCGGCGACTCGCATGCGCATCGGCGAGCACGATGCTCCGCTGCGGTTGCTTCCGCCGTCGCGGCTGGTGGCTCGTGATGCCGATGTGGCGGTGTTGCAGGCGGCGTTCGAGGACGCGCTGGCGGGGCGGTGTCGGGGGGTGCTGGTCGGTGGGGCGCCGGGGGTGGGCAAGACGGCGTTGGTCGATCAGCTGCGGCCGGTCGTCACAGGTCGGGATGGCTGGTTCGTGGCCGGCAAGTTCGATCAGTATCGGCGGGATCTGGAGTTCAACGCGGTTTACCAGGCGTTCCGGGCGTTGGGCCGGATGCTGTTGGCCGAGCCGGAGGACGAGCTGGCCGAGGTCCGCGAACGCGCCCTCACAGCCCTGGGCGCGAACGCGGGCCTGCTGAGCGCGACGATTCCGGAGTTCGCGACGCTGCTGGGAGTGCCGCCCGATCC
This sequence comes from Pseudonocardia alaniniphila, assembly GCF_022524485.1. Lineage (GTDB taxonomy): Bacteria > Actinomycetota > Actinomycetes > Mycobacteriales > Pseudonocardiaceae > Pseudonocardia > Pseudonocardia alaniniphila. The sequence goes on along the minus strand of NZ_JAKXMK010000016.1, from coordinate 37,017 downwards.
TGGGAATCCGCTGACCGCGCAGGTGCGGGCCCAGCGGGTAGGCATGCAGGGGCTACGGGCCGTTGCGTCACGGAAACGGCCTGTCGTGATGTTCCTCGACGACCTGCAGTGGGGCGGGCGCACCCCGCTCGGCTTCATCGATCTCGTACTGACCGAGGAACCGGTAGAGGGCCTGTTGCTGGTAGGGGCCTACCGGGAAGCCGACATGGACGCGGCCCATCCGCTCGCCGCGCTGCTGTCCCGGTGGCGCGACCAGACCGGCGTTCGACAGATCCGGTTGGACAACCTGCCGGTCCCGAGCCTCGCCACCATGGTCGCGGAGATGCTGCACTCGAACCAGGACGCCTCGGCAGGCCTCGTCGAGGTGATCAACGGGCACACCTTCGGCAACCCGCACGAGACCGTGGAGTTGCTCAACGCGCTGCGCCGCGAGGGCGTGCTGATCCCGACGACCGCCGGGTGGCGGTGGGACGACGCGGCCGCGCGTGCTCGTCTGGGCGAGTCGGAGGTGGCCGGGCTGCTGGCGGCGCGGGTCAGAGCCATGCCGCCGACGTCGCGCGAAGTGGTGGAGGCGATGGCGTGTCTGGGTGGGCGGGCGGAGGTGAGCTTGCTGCAGACCGTCAGCGATGTGGCGGCGGGTGTGGTGGAGCAGCGGTTGGCGCCGGCCCTCGACGACGGGGTCCTGGTGGTGGAGCCGGGGCTGCGTGAGGCGGTGCGGTTTCGCCACGACCGGACCCGTGAGGTCATCCTGCGCGGGCTGGATCCGCAGCGGCGACGCGCGCTGCAGCTGGACATGGCGCGGCGGTTGTCCGCGGTGGCGGAGTTGTACGCGGTCGCGGCCGAGCAGTACCTGCCGGTGATCGACGCGGTCACCGACGCCGCGGAGAGGCAGCAGGTGGTGCGGTTGCTGCGGCGCGCTGCCGAGCAGGCGTCGTTGATCGGTGAATACGGCCTCGTCAACGCGCTTCTGGCCGGCGCGCTACAGCTCATCGGGCCGAACGAGACCGCCACGCTCATCGAGGTGCACACCGGCCGCCACGCCACCCTCTACAGCCTGGGACGACTCGACGAGGCCGACGAGGAGTACCGCACGATCGAGCGGCTGGCGCCCACCCGGCTCCAGGGCGCCGACGCGACGGTGGTGCAGGTGCGCAGCCTGACCCACCGGAACCGCTTCGCCGAGGCGATCGGTCTCGGCCTGGAGTCGCTGCGTGCTTTCGGCATCACCGTCCCGGCCGCCGACCGGCGGGGCGCCGAGCTCGACAACCAGTTCGAGTATCTGTACCGATGGCTCGACCACACCGCAGCCGCCGATGACCTCGCACGACCGGAGATCACCGACCCCGCGCTGCTCGCCGCCACCCGCCTGATCGACGCGGTCCTGCCGGCCGCCTACTTCGCCGCCGACCACGCGATACAGGCGTGGATGAGCCTGGAAGCGCTGCGCATCTGGCTCGAGCAGGGCCCAGGGCCCACCCTGGTCAGCCCCGCCTGTGTCGCCTCCTTCCACGCTGTGGCGCAGCGCGGCGACAGCGTCGCCGGATACAAGGCGTTGCGGCGGATCCTGGCAGTAGGTGAAGCCCGCGGCTACGAGCCCGAGACCTCGCACGCGCGCCGGGTGTTCGGCATCCTCAGCTGCTGGTTCGAGCCCATCGAGAACGGTGTCCACGCCACTCAGCGCGCCCGCGAAGGGCTGATCGCCGGCGGCGACCTGGCGTACGCCGGCTACACCCACCACCCGACCGTCTACTACCTGCTGGACTGCGCGCCGACGCTCGACAGCTTCACCGCGGCGGTGGAGGCGGGGTTGGCCTTCGTCCGCCGTACCGGCAGCGAGCAGGGCGGACAGTGGCTCGACAGTCATCTGTGGCTGGCCGATGTGCTGCGCGGCGGAAGCACGGCCGCGAGCGCTACGGCAGTTCCCACCGACAGGTACGCGGACAACCCGCTCGCGCTCTTCCATGCCCATCTCAATCGGGCGATCGCCGCGGCCGTCTTCGGCAATGCTGTCGACCTGGCACGGCACACCGAAGCGGCGATGCCGCTGCTACCGGCTGTCCTGGGCAACTACCCGACCGCCGTGGCCCACGTGCTGCGCGGGTTGGCCGTCGCGGACCAGGCCCGCGCCTGCCAGGGTGACGAGCGAACCGCCTTGCTGTCCGAACTGGACGACATGTCGCGATGGCTGGCCGCCCGCGCCGCGGACGCGCCCGACAACTTTCTGCACCTGCTGCGGCTGATCGAAGCCGAGCGGGCCTGGGCGATCGGCGACTTCCGCGCCGCCGTGCTGGCCTTCGACGCCGCGCGGCACGAGGTCGCCCGGCGGCGGCGCCCGTGGCATCGCGCCGTGATCGCCGAACACGCCGCCCGCTTCTACCTGGCCCACGGCGTCGAACAGACCGGCTACGACCTGCTCGCCCAGGCCCGCGACGAGTACCTCGCCTGGGGGGCGACGGCGAAGGTCAGCCAGCTGGACTGGGCGTACCCGATCCTGCGACGACACCCCGACGCGACCGCCGAGGAGCGCAGCGACCGACCCGGCGACGTTCTTCATGAACGGGCCACCGTCACGACCGGGACGCTCGACCTGCTCGGCATCCTGTCCACGTCGCAGGCGCTGAGCTCCGAGACCAGCATCGAACGGCTGCATGCCCGCGTGGTCGACGTGCTCGGGGCGATGACCGGCGCAACCGGCGTGCACCTGCTGCTGTGGAGCGACGACCACCACGACTGGCTGCTGCCCACATCCGGCGGCGGCACCGCGCCCGTCAGCGGTGGCGACCGCGAAGACGCGGTGCCGCTGTCCGTGCTGCGCTACGTCCAGCGCATCGGTGAACCGCTGGTCGTGGCCGACGCAACCCACGACGACCGGTTCGCCCGCGACCCGTACCTCACCGACCTCGAGTGCTGCGCCCTGCTGGCCGTCCCCATCCTCAGTCGCGGCACCCTCCGGGCGCAGTTGATATTGGAGAACCGCCTCATCCGCGGCGCATTCACCGCCGAGCGGCTCGACGCCGTCACGCTCATCGCGGGCCAGCTCGCCGTCTCCCTCGACAACGCCCAGCTCTACGCCGAGCTCACCACGTCCCGCGCGCGGATCGTCGCCACCGCCGACCAGATCCGCCGACGCATCGAACGGGACATGCACGACGGCGCCCAGCAACAGCTGGTCTCCCTGGTCCTGCAGGCACGCGCGATACACGCGATGGTGCCCCCCGAGGACGTCACGCTGGCCGCGCAGCTCGACGATCTGGCCACCCAGGCAACCATCGCACTCGACGAAATGCGCGAGCTCGCCCGTGGGGTCCATCCGGCGGCCCTCGCCGAAGGCGGCCTGCGCCCCGCCCTCAAGGCTCTCGCCGGGCGCTCCCGCGTCCCTGTCGAGCTGGACGTGCAGGCAGATGGCCGCCTACCCGAACAGATCGAAATCGCTGCCTACTACCTCGTCGCCGAAGCACTCACCAACACCGCCAAACACGCCGATGCCTCGGCCGCCCACGTCACCATCGGCACCACCCGCACCGCTACCGGCAACGCACTGCGGATCTGCGTACGCGACGACGGCCGAGGCGGTGCCAACCCCGCCGGCGGAACCGGCCTCGTCGGAATCAGGGACCGGGTCGAGGCACTCGGTGGTCACCTCTCGATACAGAGCACCCCCGGCGCAGGCACGACCCTGCAGGCCGATCTCCCGCTGTCCTCCAGCCACACGGGTTCCGGCTGAGCGAGCCGTAGCCCGGATGTCGACCTTCGCGCAGGGTCGCGGGTGCCCGGTGCAAGGCTGCTCGCCATGACCGGCTCGGATCCGAAAGAACACCTCCGCCGCTACCTGCAGGTCGCTCGCGAAACACTCCTGTGGAAACTCGACGGCCTCTCGGAGTACGACATCCGGCGGCCCATGACACCGACGGGCACCAACCTGCTGGGCCTGGTCAAACACGTCGCAAGCGTCGAGATCGGATACTTCGGCATCACGTTCGAACGCCCTTCCGACGAACCACTGCCGTGGTATGCCGACGATGCCGAACCCAACGCGGACATGTGGGCGACCGCCGACGAGACGCGCGAGCAGATCGTCGGCCTCTACCACCGAGCATGGGCGCACTCGGACGCCACCATCGAGATGCTGGCGCTGGACGCCGTCGGCCATGTCCCGCACTGGCCGGACGACCGCAGCGAGGTGACGCTGCACCAGATCCTCGTGCACGTGATCTCCGAGACCCACCGGCACGTCGGGCATGCAGACATCATCCGAGAGCTCATCGACCGAGCCGTCGGATTGCGGAAGGACAACGACAACATGGGAGCGGGCGACCAGGAGTGGTGGGAGAACTATCGCGGCCGGCTGGAGCACGTCGCGCAGGGATTCGGCCGGGAGTGAGCAGTCACGGGTAGCGCCGGCACCCCACGGGCGGCTGCGGACCTCCGAGCAACGGTCCGGTATGCGCTGGAAACGCCACGCGCACCGATCGAACGCTGCGACCACGCCGACAGGAGTAGGAAGGGTGCCATGGGCTCACCCTGCGGCAGCCGATCGTCGAGCTGAGGTGCCGAATCCCCATGGAACGTCAGAGACGCTGATGCTTCTGGACGCCTCTCGGCTGCACGTACTGGTCGAGGTCGCACACGCCGGCTCGATCGCCGCCGCTGCCACCCGCATGGGTTTCACCCCGTCCGCCCTGTCCCAGCAACTGACGAAGCTGGAGCGTGAGGTCGGTGCGCCGCTGGTCGACCGGGGGCGCGCCGGCACGACACTCACCGGGTTGGGCCGGGTGCTGCTGGAGCACGGTGAGCGGGTCGTCGGCGAGCTTCGCGATGCGGAGCGGGCCATCCAGTCGGCGATCATCGATCAGCCGCAGCAGATCGCGGTCGGCGCCTTCTCATCGGCGGCCCGCACGGTGCTTCCGCAGGCACTCGCGGTGCTCCGGAAGCGGCGGCCGGGGGTCAAGTTCTCCCTCGTCGACGTCGAGCCACCGGACGGGTACGGCCTGGTCGTGGCCCGGGAGCTCGATCTGTTGATCACCCACCATTACCCCGGTGCTGTGCTGCCCGCGGCAACGGGCCTGCGCCGGCAGCTCTTGTTTCGAGACGCCCTGCGTCTGGTGCTCCCGCGAGGCCATCGGTTCGCGGGATCGGCGGAGGTTGCGATCGCCGAGCTCCAGGACGAGGACTGGATCTCGGGCGCGCCAGGCGTGCCGCATCGGACGTTCCTCGAGTCCCTGGGCTCGGTGCACGTCGCATACGAGACGGTGGACTACGAGGTCACGCTCGCGCTCATCGCAGCGGGCCTCGGGATCTCCCTCGTGCCGGCCAGCATGTTGGGCCGGCACGACGCGGTCATCGTGCGGGACCTGAGCGAGTCCGCACCCACGCGCGAGATCTACATCGTGCATGGGTGCCGTCCGTCGCCCCTGGTCGCCGAGCTGATCGCCCAACTCCGCGCTACCCGGACCCAGCCCGCGTGAACGCCCGCGCGACCGTACGGAGTCGGAATCATTAGCGTTTCTGATATGCCATGAGAGTTCCGTGCTTCAGCCTGACGACCGGTCAGCGCATGCTGAGCGCATGGCACGCCGCCTGACCTCTGCCGATCTCACCGCAACCGCCGATCGGCTCGCGTCCCACAAGGTGCGTTCCGGTCCTTGGCCGGGCTCGTTGTCGTCCTCACCGTCGGACAAAACGCCGCCCTGACCATCAACTGCCGGATCCTCACCGATCCGGGGCATTCAGCACGCCGGACACCGCCCTCATCTAGGGCGAACTCGAACCTAATTCGGCTCGGCCTGCACAAAATGCTTTCTGTATGATTCAGAGCGAAGCCGACCCGGAGGCGTGCCGACCTCACCGCGCGGCGCTCGCGTAATCACCACGTCATCCCGTGATCCGAAGGGGAACGGAAATGGGCAAGACGCAGCTCACTACCGCTCGAGTGGGAACCGTTGGCGGTCGCGGTTCACACGTGCCTTTACCCGGCGACAAGAGAAGAACCTACAAGGCGCTCTTCGACTCGTTCACGCAGGATGCACAAGGGAGAATCTCGCCGTTCGAAGTGCTCAACCGGCTGAAGAGCGCGGGAATTCGCCCGGACGACCGGCGGATACAGGAGGCGTGGAGCGCGCTCGACAATCCGGGCCAAGAGAGCGGCCGGCTCGACCTCGACAGGTTCATCGCCATCTGCCAGCGCAACAGCGGCATCATCTCCCGGGCCATCAGAGGCGAGCTGGTGATACCCGACTTCCCACGTCTCGCACAGGACATCGAGTCGATGTATCAGGAACTGCTGGAGGAACGGGGCGGCTCGGTAGCGGACTACATACCGCAGTTGGGCAGGGTCGACCCGGAGCGGCTCGCCATCGCGATCTGCACCACGGACGGTCAGCGCCATTCGATAGGCGACCACAGTGTGAACTTCTGCCTGCAGTCGGTGTGCAAGCCCATCAACTACCTGCTGGCCCTCGAGGAGCACGGCGCGGATACCGTTCACCGGCACGTCGGCTGCGAGCCGAGCGGCGTCCGATTCAACGAGTTGTCACTCAGCGAGAAGGGCATTCCGCACAACCCGATGATCAACTCGGGGGCGATCATGTGCAGCTCGCTTATCCGCCCATCGGAAATGATGGCAGACCGGTTCGACTACGTTGCCGACATGTGGCGGCAGCTCGCGAGCGGCGGGCGCGTCGGGTTCAACAACCCGGTGTATCTTTCCGAGCGCGACAGCGCCGACCGGAACTTCGCACTGGGCTACTTCATGCGAGAGAAGAACGCTTTTCCGAAGGGCACCGAGCTCGTCAACACGCTGGAGTTCTACTTCCAGTGCTGCTCCATCGAGATCGATACGGAATCGCTGGCGGCTGCCGCCGCCACGTTGGCCGCGGGCGGAGTCTCACCCCTGACCGACAACCGGCTCTTCCACACGGAGAACGTGCAGAAATGCCTCTCCCTCATGTCCTCGTGCGGCATGTACGACTACTCGGGAGAGTTCGCCTTCCGCATCGGCCTGCCCGCCAAGAGCGGCGTCTCCGGCGCCCTGATGATCGTCGTCCCACAGGTCATGGGAATCGCGGTGTGGTCGCCCCGGCTCGATGCACTCGGAAATTCGGTGCGCGGGATCAAGTTCTCGCGGATCCTCACCGAGAAGTACAACTTCCACGCCTACGACGGGCTCGTCGGCAACGACGAGACAGGTAAGCGCGATCCCCGGCGCCGCAAAAACCAGACGACAGCCGATGCTGTGGTGCGCCTGTGCTGGGCAGCCAGCCAAGGCGACCTGGACGACGTCCGCGCCGCGATGGCATCGGGCATCGACCCCAGCGCCTCCGACTACGACGGCCGCACCGCCCTGCACCTCGCGGCATCGGAAGGGCAACTCGAGGTCGTGCGCTACCTGCTCCAACAGGGGGCCAACCCCGACGCCCGTGACCGCTGGGGCGGAACCCCGGCAACTGACGCCGAACGCGAAGGCCACCCCGCCGTCGCGCAGTTGCTCACCCAGCACTTCCCGGACGAGAAACCGGCCGCCGTTTCCTGATCCCCCCACCCCGACATCTCTCCGCACACGACATCCGTCGACAGGAGGACTGAGAAATGCTCAATGCGGGCGATACCGCCTGGGTGCTCGTCGGCGCGGCGTTGGTGATGCTGATGACGCCAGGACTGGCCTTCTTCTACGGCGGCATGGTCAGGAGCAACAGCGTCCTGAACATGTTGATGATGAACGTCATCTGCCTGGCAGTGGTCGGCGTGATCTGGACGATCTTCGGATACAGCTGGTCGTTCGGCAACGACGCGTTCGCCGGCCTGTTCGGCGGCAACCAGTTCGTCGGTCTGGGCTCCACGATCGGTCACTTCGTCGGCGTCGCCGGGCCGCCCGGTGTGCCGTGGCCGGGGCCGGATGCGCTGCCGGCGACGGCGTTCGTGATGTTCCAGCTGATGTTCGCCGTCCTCACCCCGGCGCTGATCTCGGGTGCCGTCGCAGACCGGGTGAAATTCTGGTCCTGGACGCTGTTCGTGATCGTGTGGGCGGCCGTCGTCTACTTCCCGGTGGCGCACTGGGTGTTCTCCTTCGACGGCTTCACCGGCCCGGCATCGCACGGCGGTTGGATCGCGAACGTGCTCAAGGCCGAGGACTTCGCCGGCGGCACCGCGGTACACATCAACGCCGGCGCCGCCGCGCTCGCACTGGCCATCGTGCTGGGCCGCCGTACCGGCTGGCCGCGGGAATCGATGCGCCCGCACAACCTGCCCTTCGTGTTGCTGGGCGCCAGCCTGCTGTGGTTCGGCTGGTACGGCTTCAACGCCGGCTCGGCGCTCAGCGCGAACGACCTGGCCGGGGTCGCGTTCACCAACACCACCGTCGCGGCCTGTACGGCGGTGCTCGGGTGGCTGCTCGTCGAGCAGATCCGTGACGGCAAACCGACCGCCATGGGCGCGGCCTCGGGCGCCGTTTCCGGGCTGGTGGCAATCACACCGGCCTGTGCCTTCGTGACCCCGGTGGGCGGGCTCGTGATCGGCGTGGTCGCCGGTGTGTTATGTGCGCTGGCGGTGGGCTTGAAGTACAGGTTCGGGTTCGACGACTCCCTCGACGTGGTCGGTGTGCACCTGGTCGGCGGAATAGTCGGCACCCTGTTGATCGGCTTCCTCGGCACCAAGAGCGTCAATCCCGCGGCCCTGGGCGAGAACGGCCTGTTCTACGGAGGCGGCTTCACCCAACTCGCCCGCCAGGCCGCCGCTGCCGGCGCGGTGATGGTCTACTCGTTCGCCATGGCCTTCGCCATCGGCATGCTCATCAAGAAGACGATCGGCTTCCGGATCGACGAGCACGCCGAGATCGCCGGCATCGACGAACAAGAACACGCACAACGCGGCTACGACTACTCCAGCCTGACTTCCCTGCTCACCCGCGGTCCCGACGACCAGGAGGCCGTTCCCTGCGCCGGCACCGGCTCGTCGCGAAGGCCCGTCGCCAGCCACGAGGGCTGAACCGAAGCGGTTGCCGGTTCGCCGGCACACCAATCGCAGACGCCCGAGCAGCCCGTCTCGATGACGAAAGCCGGGACGGCCTGTGCGGGTGGGGCCCCACGTCGAGTCGGCATGCCCGTGAGACGGGCTTTCTCCCCGTCGGCCGACGTGGGGCGTTGGCGGCCGTCCGGTCGCGGCCGGGTGATCATCGGGAATTCTCTGTGCGCGGAATGCCCGGCCGATCGGTGTGGTCGGGGCACCGATGCCCGTCGAACATGATCACGCCGACCGGGTGGTGGATCCGGTTCTGACCTTCCAAGCGCTGGGCTTGCTGTCGCCCGAGCGCGGGGCGATCAATCGTCCACGCCGCTGCGTGCGCTGTGCGCGATTCGGAGGGATTCCCGGCGCCGCGCACACTCGACGGCCTGTCGACGGAGCTCACCCGAGAGCGTCTCCAGACCGTGGATCTGGGCCCTCAGAGCTTCGATTCGGCTGGACGCGGCGGCCTGATACATCGCCACGCGTCCCAGCAGGTCCTCGGTGGCCGCGTCGTCGGTGCCGCTGTCCGCGGCAAGAGCGTCGGTGGTGGCGAGCAGTTCCCGCATCTGTTCGAGAGAGAAGTCGAGCGGCTTCAACGTCTTGACCAACGCAAGGCGCTCGATATCGGCCTCGGTATAGAGCCGGAATCCACCAGCGGATCGCGCGGAAGGCACGACGAGACCGACCTCGTCCCAATGCCGGATCGTGCGCAGCGACAGGCCGACCCGTTCCGCCGCCTCACCGATCTGCATCATCGCCTCTACCTCGCATGCTCAACGCCAGTGCTCCCGACCTCGCTCCGGTCGATTCTCCAGGCGATTTCAGGGAATGCGACACGCTAGGACAGAGCAGGGTGCAACTGTCGTCGTGCCGCTGCCGCCGTTGTCAACCTCGGACCCATGCTACGCAGGCACCTGATCCGCCAACCTCAGGTGCCACGTCGCTCGCGGTGATCGACGTTGCCGCGATCACAGAGGCCGCATACCTCCTCTCTCGTGAGAGTAAGGTTCGCAACTCGGGCCCCAGTGCGTGGGGCTCCTCCCCGTTCTCTGCGGAAAGAAGCGATGACCCGTCCTGCCGGCTTCACCTTGCGCCTTGCTCGCCCCAGCTGGTTCTCCCCCCGGGTGCTACGGACCGAGGTCCTCGCCGGCCTCGTCGTCGCGCTCGCCCTGATACCGGAGGCGATCGCGTTCTCACTGGTCGCCGGCGTCGACCCACGGGTCGGCCTCTTCGCCGCGTTCACGATGGCAGTGACCATTGCCTTCGTCGGCGGGCGGCCGGCGATGATCTCGGCGGCGACCGGTGCGGTCGCACTCGTCGTCGCACCGGTGGCCCGCGAGTACGGCGTCGAATACCTGTTCGCCACGGTCGTGCTCGGCGGCCTGCTGCAGATCGTGCTCGCCGTGGCGGGCATCGCCCGGCTGATGCGGTTCCTGCCGCGCAGCGTCATGGTCGGATTCGTCAACGCACTGGCAATCCTGATCTTCATCTCGCAGCTGCCCTACCTGATCGGCGTGCCCTGGCCGGTGTATGCCCTGCTGGCGGCCGCGCTCGTCATCATGGTCGGCCTTCCGCGGCTCACCAGGGCCGTGCCCGCGCCGCTGGTGTCCATCGTCGTGCTGACCTTGTTCACCGTCGCCGTCGGGATAGCGGTGCCGACCGTGGGCGATCAAGGTGCGCTGCCCGACAACCTTCCGATACCCGGGTTGCCCGCGGTGCCGTTCACGTGGGAGACGCTGCGCACCATCGCGCCCTACGCTCTCGCGCTGGCGGTGGTGGGACTCATCGAGTCGCTCATGACCGCCAAGCTCGTCGACGACATCACCGACACGCACTCCGACAAGACCCGCGAATCCTGGGGCCAAGGAGTCGCCAACATCGTCACGGGCTTCTTCGGCGGCATGGGCGGGTGCGCGATGATCGGCCAGACGATGATCAACGTCAAGGTCTCCGGCGGCCGGACGCGGTTGTCCACGTTCCTCGCCGGAGCCTTCCTTCTCATCCTCGTCATCCCGCTCGACGGCGTCGTCGCAAAGATTCCGATGGCCGTGCTCGTCGCCGTGATGGTCATGGTGTCGGTCGGGACCTTCGACTGGCACAGCATCCACCCGCGAACCCTTCGCCGGATGCCCAAGAGCGAGACCGCCGTCATGCTCTCGGCCGTCGCCGTCACCGTGGCCACCAGCAACCTCGCCTACGGCGTGGGCGTCGGCGTGATAGTCGCGGTGATCCTCTTCGCACGGCAGGTGGCACGGGTCGTCCAGGTCACCAGCGTGCTCGACCCCGAGGGCACGACCAAGATCTACAGAGTCGACGGCCAGCTCTTCTTCGCCTCCAGCAACGACCTCGTCTTCCAGTTCGACTACGCCAACGACCCCGACAACATCGTGATCGACCTGTCCGCGGCCACCATCTGGGACGCATCCACCGTCGCCGCGCTCGAGGCCATCACCACCAAGTACTCGTCCCGAGGCAAAACGGCGACGATCACCGGCATGAACGAGCCGAGCAGGCTCCGGCACGCGGCCCTTGCCGGCAACCTCACGCCTGCTCACTGACTCCCGAACCTCCCCTCACGTGAGGGAAGGATTCCAGCGTCCGGGACGACGTAGTCGCCCGTGGACACCTGGGCTCAGCGCTGCCGCAGTGTTCGGTGGATGACCCGGCCGACCACCAGGTAGACGATCGCCGCCAGTCCGTAGTTGACGATGAGGCCTATCGTGGCATCGCCCGGAGTGAAGACATCCCCGAAGCCGAACACGAATACCCTTGCCGTACCGTAGACGAAAGCAACGACGCCGCTGTTCGGATTGGCACCGAACAACGTGAACACGATGTGCAGCACGAAAACGAGCGCGATGAGAGCCGTGGCCACCCGAATGGTGTTGGCGATGAGAGTGGTTCGGTCGGAACGGCGATCGCGCTCACGCTGGTACTCCAGCGGCGATTCCTCGGGCTGCCGTAACGCGTGGCCGGGGTAGTCACGCGGCTCCGGTTCGTACGGCTCCGCCGGAACCTGATACCGCGCCGGCGGCCGCTCGCGCTGGTACGGCTCGGGCTCCTGCTCATACGGAATGGGAGCGGGCTGCTCGTAGTACCTGGTGGGCGGGCTCGCCTGACGAACCGGAGCCGTCGGTGGTTCGGCGAGCCCGGGCGGTTGAGGCCGTGGTGGATACCCACCGGGCCCCTGCGGGGGCTGTTGATAGGCGCTGGGGTCGGGCGGTGGTTGCGGGTGACGCCCACGAGCCTCGCCGGGATGCGGTTGATCCGGTCGGCGAACTGCCGCGGGACCACGGCGAGGCGGCGGCCCCGGCGGACCTTGATACCGGTCGTAACTCATGCCTCGGCATTCTGACGACACGGTCGGGTGTACGTATACCCCCCGAGGGCACCACCGCGCTGCGGGTTGTGTAGGGAGTCCGGGAGGGCCGGCGCCTGACGCCCTCTGCACCCGCACAGGGGCGCACGCTGCCGGCCCGCTGGGCGGCCTTCCATCCAGCGAGCCGATCAGCCTCGGTCAGGGCTATTTCAACTTGCCGGCATGAAACCGGAGACCCGGCATCAGCCCGATGAGAATCCCGGCGATAACGCCGGTCAGGACCACCAACATCTCGATCCACGGGCGTCCCATCCCCTCCGGGACGGTTATCGCCAGGACAGTGGCCGCGAGCGCTCCGAGCCCCATGCCACCCAGAGCCCCGACAGCCACGAAACGGGCGTCTCGCCGTGCACGCTCGCTGTCGTCTTCCTTGATCGTGGACCGATACCACGGCAGCGCGGGACCGCCCTGAGGGGATGGGATCTCCGACAAGGACGAGGGCAAGGCGGGCCCTCTGTCGGTGCGCCCCCCGTCAGGCTTGGACCAGAGATCATCTGTCATGGACGCAGAACCTCCAGGAGGACAACAGCCGATCATGGCCCGCCGCTACGTGTGGGCCGGGCCACACGGAGGTTGCCGACGAGCGTCACCGCGATCTCCTCGTTTCGTCCTCCCGAGAAATATCGCCTGGTCAGAACAGCTGGATGAGCACGGACCCGGCCACGAGCAGGAGCAATCCGACCCCGCGGGCCGCGGTGAAGGGCCGCTGCGGCATTCGAAACAGCCCGCGCGTATCGATGAGGGCGGACGCGAGTTGCTGGCCCGTCACAGTGAGAGCCACCGTGACAGCTGCGCCGATCTGGGGCAGCAGCATGAAGGTGCCGGTCACGTACCCCACGGCGCAGAGGCCGCCCAGCCATCCCCACCAGGGCATCCCGCCGAGCCGGTCGAGCTGTGGCGTGGGCGTGCGGTCGGTCGTCCGAAGCACCGCGAACACGATCGTGATCGCCAGCGCGGCGACGAGGAAGCTGACCAGGGCCACGACGACCGGCTCGACGACGACGGTCCGCAGGCGTGCGTTGATCGCACCTTGGATCGGCAGCACAGCCCCGGCGAGCAGCCCGAGCAGAAGCCGGCCCGGAGTGACGCCCGCAGGTGAGAGCGGTGGTGACGCGGACGCGTCGGCAGGACGTCCGAGGCCGACGGCAGCCGGGACCTTCACGCGCTGGCCACGGACGATCGCGGTGATACCGGCCAGCACGGCGACGGATCCCACCAGGGTCCCGGCGCCGAACGTCTGCCGTGCGATCCCGAAGAGGCCGAAGCCGTCCAGCGCGATCGAGGCGAGCATCTGACCGGTGACGAAGAGCCCGCCGGCGGCCAGGGCTCCGATCCGGGGGAACAGCAGGATGCCGCTGGTGATGTACAGCGGCGAAGCGAGGCCGCCGAGCAGGTACCACGGGGGCACGTCGCCGAGGCGCGTCAGGGCGACGAACGTCCCGGTCGCGACGGCCAGAATCCCGAGCAGCCCGGCAGCCACCCACAGCTGGAGCGTGGCGGCGCCGTAAGGCGTGCCGACCGCCTTCGTGAGCTGGAGGTTCGCCGAGGCCTGGACCGCGAGCAGACCCCCGATCACGAGGGCGCCGGTCAGGAGAACCGCGATCATCACCCCTCCACCCATTCCATTAAGTGGACGATGTGTCCGGTTCGCGGTAAACGTAACCGGACATCGTGTCCAGATGGAGGGAGCGGTGGGGTACGGTTCGGCGGTGCGGGATACGGGTGTCGACCGATCCGAGGAGACGTCGGGAGCGTCACCTCCCCCACCGCAACGCCGGGAACGAGCGGACGCCGCGCGCAACCGGGCGCTGGTACTGGCCGCGGCCGCCGATCTCTTCCGAACCCGGGAACCGCGCGCCGTGACGATGGAGGACGTGGCGCGCGCGGCCGGCGTCGGCCGGGCAACCCTGTACCGCCGCTTCCCCGATGTGCAGTCCATCGCGATCGCCCTACTGGACGACCACGAGCGCGACCTCCAGGGCCGCCTCCTGGCCGGACCTCCGCCGCTCGGCCCGGGCGCACCACCCGCCGATCGACTGGAGGCGTTCTACCGGTCGATGGTCGACCTGCTCGAACAGTTCCTTCCGCTCGCGCTGGGCGCCGAGACGGGGAGCGCCCGGTTCGAGACCGGCGCCTACGGCTTTTGGCACGCCCACGTCCGGGCCCTACTCGCCCAGGGTGGCGTCCCCGACCCGGCCCGGCTCGCCGACGTGGCCCTCGCCCCCCTCAGCGCGGAGCTGTACCAGCGGCAACGCGAGATTCTCGGGCTGACCCCGGAGAAGATCGGCGATCAGCTGGCCTGGCTGGCCCACCGCATCCTCACCTGAGACCGTCAGCCACAGGTGTGCGCCGCTCGCTAGCTCGGACGTCCGGCCTCGGCGGCTCCGTGAGCGGCGCGGGCGGCCGCGACGATGTGCTCCAGCGCAGCGGCGTGCTGCTGAAACGCGTGCCGTCCTTGCGGCGTGAGCTGCACCGAGGTGCGCCGTGCGCGGCTCTGCTGGTCTTTGCGAACCGTGACATATCCGGCCTCGACCAATGCCGAGACATGCTTCGACAGTGCTGAATCACTGGTCCCGATCGTGTCCCTCAGGAAACTGAAGTCCACCCAGGCGGCCGGTGCCAGCAGGGCGACGATCGACAGCCGTGCCGGGACGTGCAGGAACTCGTCGAAGCGGGGGTCCATCAGGCGCGTCCGGCGTCGCGCAACACGACCGCCACGAAGGCCCGGCGGATCAAGGGCGTTACGGCGACATAAGCGACGGCCGTGGCAGCAGCGGCGACAGCGGCCTGCGACAGCAGCGCCTGCGGCTGAAGACCGAACAACACCCAGCCTGCGATCCGAAAGATGCCGAACAGCAGCATGAGCCCGGCCGACAAGCCCACCCAGAACAGCCACTCCACGCCGGCGGGCTCGCGCTTCACGAGGGCCCGGCGTTCGTGCACGATCCCGACTCCGACGAAGAGCCCGAACCCGAGCAGGAACGCGACCGTGCGCCACGGGTTCTCGAGATCGATGGACGCCAACCCGACCAGCAGTCCCAAGGCGGCGAGCAGGACGTTGGGACGGGCGAAGCTCTGGCGGACGACCTGCTCCCGAGTCCTGCCCTGGAGGCGCCGGATGTCATCGAGCGAAGACTGGGCATCGTGAGGGTGCATCGGCCCCATCCTTGACCGTCGGACTGTTTTCCTCTGAGGAAAGTAGCACACCGCTTTCCTCGGAGGAAAGTAGTCGTGCGAGCCGTAGGGGCAAGGGGGCTCAGAGACGCCCGCCGAACCGAGACCCGCTTCCACGCCGCCGCGACCACGAGCCGGCGAGCCCTCGGCGGCGGCACGGCAAGATGGTGGAACTACTGAACTCATACTGCCGTGCTCGTTAGCATCTCTTCATGCTGAACGTGCCGCGATTGCGAGTCCTGTGCGAGGTCGCAAAGGCCGGCTCGCTCACGGCTGCAGCGAAGGAGCTGAACTACACGCCGTCAGCGGTGTCACAACAGATCGCGCTGCTGCAACGCGAGACCAACTCGCGGTTGATCGAACGGCATAGGCGTGGGGTGCGGTTGACCGAGGCCGGACGTCAACTTCTGCGGCACGCCACGATCGTGCTCGCTGAGCTCCGTTCTGCCGAGGCGGCGCTCGCCGCGGTAGCTCGCGGGGAGGGCGGCCGGATGCGACTGGGCTCGTTTCCAACCGCCAACGCAACCTTGATGCCCCGAGCAGTTGCCGCATTTCGCGGGGACCACCCTGCGGTCGAACTCGAGCTCGTCGAGCTCGACCGTGACGAAGGCCTGGCGCAGGTCGCCGACCACCACCTCGACATCGCACTGGTCTACGAGTTCCCGATGATCCCCATGGGGGACACGCCGGAGGTGGTGGCCATTCCGCTGGTGGTCGACCCGCTGCACATCATGCTGCCCAGTGATCACCCCATGGCGAGCCGGAGCAGCATCAGGCTTGCGGAGCTGAGCACGCAGCACTGGATCCAGGGCGTGCGGCACGGTTCGACGATCGAGGTGCTGCCTCAGGCATGCCATGCAGCGGGCTTCGAGCCCGACATCGTCTTTCGAACCGATGATCAGATGGCGGTGCGCGGGCTGGTCGCCGCAGGCATAGGGATTGCACTTGTGCCGTGGCTGGCGCTCGCGACCGTGCCGCCCGGCGTCATCGTCCGGCGCCTCGACGAGCCGAGTCTGACCAGGACGGTCATGGCCGCGGTGCCGCCTGAGTCCCGGCGCCTGCCCGCGGCGTCCGCGATGGTCCGGTCTCTCCGCGAGATCTGTGTTGAGTTGGGCACGCCTCCGACCCGCGCCGGACGCCCGGCAAGGGGCTGGACCTCGACGGCGAACTCACTTAAGCGTTCCTTAACGATTCCATAATAAGACTTCAATTGCACTTACTGAGGCCGAGTGAAAAGCTCGGTCCAGTCGATCGTGGCCGCGATGTGGAGGCAACCGTTGAAGCAAGATCTGTCCACCACAACCAGCCCCAGCAGCTTTGGCCAACCCTACGAATTGGTGCTCGTCGAGAACCAGATCGTCCCGGCCGACAAGGCTCGAGTCGGCGTACATGCGAACGCGCTGGCGTACGGCACCGGTACGTTCGAGGGTATCCGGGCATGGTGGAACGCCGAGCACCAGCAGCTGTACATGTTCGAAGCGATGGCGCATTACGCCCGCCTGGAACGATCCGCGCGGATTCTCGGCTTGCGGCTGCCGACTCCGCCGGCGACCCTCGTGGAAATGACAGCGGAGTTGCTGCGTCGCAACGACGTTCGGTGCGACGCGTACATCCGTCCACTGCTGATCCAGTACGGCGACGTATTGCCGGTTCGAATGCACGACGTGCAGACCAGGCTGTCGATCGCGGTCACGCCCGTACCGGGCGACTACATCAGCCCTGACGGCGTACGTTGCATGATCAGCACATGGCGTCGGGCGCCGGATTCTTGCACACCCAACCGGGCGAAGGTCACCGGAACGTACACCGGTCCGTCGCTGGCCAAGACGGAGGCGGTGAGCCGAGGTTTCGACGAGGCGATCATGCTGACCATGGACGGGTACGTCGCGGAGGCGACGACCTCGAACATCGCGATGCGCATCGGCTCCGAATGGGTGACACCCGCGGGCACCGAAGACATTCTCGAAGGGATCACCCGAGCGCAGGTGATGGTACTTCTGCGGGAGGCCACGGGATCACCCGTGGTCGAGCGTCGTATACATCGATCCGAGCTCTACTGCTGCGACGAGATCCTGCTTTGCGGAACCGCCGCGGTGGTCGTCCCGGTGGTCGAGGTCGACGGCCGGAAGGTCGGGGACGGGAAACCGGGCGAAGCCACTCTCGCGCTGAACTCGAGCCTCCGGGCGATTGCGCGCCGGCACGACAACCGCCATCCCGAGTGGACAACACCAGTGTATGGAGAGGAATTGAGGGCATGAGCACTTTTGGTGAGCTCGAGAACCTGCCGACCAGAGAGATCTGGAAGGGCGTGACCGCACGGGTGGTGCAGAGCGAGCTGGTCACGATGGCAATCGTCGAACTCGAGCCCAACAGTGTCGTTCCGCAACATCACCACGTCAACGAACAGCTCGGATTCGTCATCGAAGGGTCGGTGGTGTTCACGGTCGGTGGAGAGCGCCGGGAATGCGCTCCGGGCTCGACGTGGCGAATCCTCGCCGATGTTCCGCACGATGTGCAGGTCGGTCCGGAGGGAGCGGTCGTCGCCGAGGTGTACTCACCGGTCCGCGCAGACTGGGCCGCACTTCCGGAGAGCGCCCCGCAACCACCCCGGTGGCCCGACCTGCAGTGATGGCTCTGGCGGCGACAGTGAACGCTGGCTCCAACGCCACCACCTTCGCGCTGCCCGCCGAAGTTTTCCCTTCCGAGATTCGCACCGCGGGCCACGGGTTCGCCGCCGCAGCAGGCAAGTTGGGCGCGGCCATCGGCGGCCTCCTCTTCCCCGTTGTCCGCCATCGGGCAGCTCGCGCTGCTGCACGCCATGTGCATCCGGGCTCTGCGCACGACGAGCAGGCGGTAGTCCTGTGACTTATCCCCGGGTGCGCCCCGCCTGGCCGCGGGCGCTACGAGGCCTGCGCGAGCAGCCGGTCCGGCTCGGTCGCGTAGACCGTCATCCAGATCGGCCGCAGCCTGTAGTAGACGACATCGTTCCAGTCGGTGTCGCCGTAGAAGTCGCCGTAGAAGCCGCGCAGGTACTCGTGGATCGGCGGCCAGTCGGGGTGGGTGGACCCGTCCGCCGAGACGAGTTCCTCGACCGTGCCGTGGACGAACACCCCCAGCTCTTCGCCGCGCACGTGCGCGACGCTCGCCGCGGGCCGCGCGCTCAGGTGTCGCGCCTTCGCAGCGCCGCGTGCCGTTCCGAACACCCAACGACCGTGCAGGAAGTGCCCGTCGACGGCGCTGACGCGCGGCTCGCCCTTCGCAGTGACCGTGGACACCACGAGGACACACATCCCGGTGAGCACCCGCGTCAGCTGCTCGGCGGTCAGGCTGCGCTCACCGGTGATGATCGACTGCAGGTGCGCGGTCGACCGGCCGAGCGAGGCGTCGATGAGGGTCTGCAGCTCCCGGGTCTCCGGTTCGGTTTCGTGCACGCCACTACGATGACACCGAACCCTGACACCTCCTGTACACATATCGCTGGCGTTTGTACGTCCGTCGTAGGCGATCAAGGATTAGGTGCCGGGCCCTTCCCTCAAACGTGAGGCTGGCGGCTGACCGGCGGCGCCACCGTTGTGCTCGTTCACGATTGCCTCACGTCACGCAGGTTGAGCCCCATCGGGAGTCGAGGGGGATGTCGCCGGCACGGATGATCGCGTGGGTCATCGGGTACAGCAGAGCGATCAACTCGTCGATCTCGCTGCTGGTGATCAGATGAGATGGCGGCAGTCTGATCGTGCTGCACCGGCTGTCACCGCGTGTCGAGCGAGGCCGGACCGCGCTCGCGGCCCGGCCCCACCCCCCTCAGGCCGGGGATCAAGCGGCGACACGCCCTCGGTGATCGGCCCCCTACCGGGTCCGCGTCGGCCTGAACCCTCGTCGGCTGCGCAGACAGTCGACCAGTCCGGGGCCCTCAACGTGTGTAGCGATTCCTGCTCGCCATCACGCATTTCCTGCAGCACGGTCAAGGGAGTGGTCCATAGCGGTTGGAGTCTCCTCCGTGTCACCCAGCAAGTACCCAGAGCAACCAGCGAGTGCCCCTACTTGGATGGCCGGAGCTAGCCTCGGGCCGTGCAGATTTTCGAATACTCCGGTGAGGAGTTGGAGCACCTCGCCCGTGAGTTCTTCCTTCCGGTGATCGTCAAGGCGGGTTCCGACTTCCGCGGGCAGGTGGCGATTCAGGGGCTGGGCAAGACCCTGACACTCTCTCGGTCGCATTCGGGTCATATGTCCACGATCCGAACCAACCGGATGGCAGCGGAAGCGTCGGCCGACGACCTGATGGTCTTCTGCATATACATGGACGGCCGGGGCGGCGTCCGCCAGCACGACCGATTCGTCGAACTGGCGGCCGGTGCCGGAGTGCTCACCGAGGCGCGTAGCGGCTACGAGCGGACCTCGTCGACCGAGATTCAGCGCATGAGCCTGTGTTTCTCCCGCGAGTTGCTCCCCCTCCGAGCCACCGAGATCACCGACGCATGTGCGCGCAGCATGGATCCCGCGGCGCCGGCCATGCAGGTGCTGTCCGGCTACCTCGGCCGGCTGTTCGAAGTGGCCGACGAACTCACCGCGGGGCAGCGGCAGCACGCCGGGCGAGCCGCGATCGAGCTGCTGGCGATGGTGCTACGAGACGTCACACCCGCCGTGCCCGACGGGGACGGTCCTACGGAGGTCTTGCTCGAGATGATGCGGACCCACGTCCGCGAACACCTGGCCGATCCATACCTGCGGGTCGAGGAACTGGCGCGGCGCCACCACGTGTCAGTTCGCCGGATGTACAGCCTGTTCGAACGGATCGGGACCACGCCCGGCGCGTACCTTCGCGAGCAGCGGCTGCTCGCGGCACAGGCCATGCTGTCCGACCCGAGATACGCCCGGCTCGGGACGTCGAGCATCGCGGCTGCGGTCGGGATCCACGACCGCAGTACGTTCGAACGCGCGTTCCGGCGGCAGTACGGGACGACGCCGGCCGGCTGGCGGCGAGAGCACCTCCACTCCGATCCGCTCCCGCAAACCTGACACACGAAACGCCTCCACGTTGGGCAGTCCTCCGGGCTACCTGTTCATGATCACGGATGTTGTGTGCTCAGCCGGACTTGATGGAGCATATGAACAGCACTGGACCAACTGCTCTTAGCGGTCATTTGTCGGACCAACATGTGATTCGCGGCGGTCCCATCTGCACGATCGGTCCGCTGCACCCAAGCTGAGACCATGACGCTGGCCTTGGAACCCACGCTGAACGAGGACGCCAAGTTCCGTAGAACGCTCGGCTTCTGGTCGTTGGTGGCCACCGGGCTAGGCAGTGTGATCGGTTCCGGGTGGTTGTTCTCGGCGATGTACGCAGCACAGTCCGCCGGGCCGGCCTCGTTGATCGCATGGGTGATCGGCGGGGTGTTGATGTTGACAGTGGCGTTGGTGTTCGCCGAGCTGGCCATCTCCCACCCGGAGTCCGGTGGGCTGGTTCGCTACCCGTTGTACTCCAATGGCCGGTTCGCCGCCGGCATCGTCGGCTGGAGCATGTGGGTGTGCTATCTGGGCAACCCGCCCACCGAGGCGGCCGGAGCGCTGCAATACGCCAGTTCCTATCTGCCCGGCATCTACCAGGGCGAACAGCTCACCGGTCTGGGAATTCTGCTGGCCATCGTGCTGATGGCCGTCTTCGTCGGCATCAACTACTTCGGCGTGCAGCTTTTCGCAAAAACCAACAACGTGGTCACCGCGATCAAGGTGCTGATCCCCACGGCGACCGTGGTGCTGTTGATCGTCTCCGGATTCGACGGCAGCAACATCAGCCAGCACGGTGGGTTCGCCCCCTACGGCTACGGGGCGGCGCTGGGCACCATCGCCTCCGCCGGCATGCTGTTCGCCTACACCGGGTTCCGCAACATCGTCGAGCTCTCCGGCGAGGTTCGCCATCCACGCAAGCACATTCCAAAAGCGCTGGTCACGACGCTTCTGGTCACCATCGTGCTCTACCTCGGACTCCAGGTGGCGTTTCTCGGCGCGGTGCCCAGCGGCATGCTCGCCGGCGGGTGGCACGGGGTGAACTTCGACTCGCCGTTCGCGCAGCTGGCGATGCTGCTCGGGCTGAGCTGGCTGTACTGGACCCTCATCGCCGACTCGATGATCTCGCCGTCCGGAGCGGCCATCGCCTGGACCGCGTCGAACGCAAGAAACGCCTACGGGCTGGCCAAGAACCGGTTCTTCCCCGGGTGGCTGCGCAGCGTGAACGATCGATGGGGCGTGCCGACCCGAGGACTGATCACGAACTTCGTGGTCGGCATCCTGTTCCTGTTGCCGCTGCCGAGCTGGCACCAGATCGTGTCGGTGACCAGCACGCTCGTGGCCTTCACCTTCTCCGTCGGCTCGATCAGCCTGCTCGCATTCCGGAGGACCGGTGTGACCGGGCCGGCGAACCAGCTTCCCGGCATGGCGGTGATCGCGCCGTTGGCCTTCGTCATCAGTGCGCTGGTGATCTACTGGGTCGGCTGGCCGGACCTGACCAAGACCATCCCGATCGTCGCGGTCGGGCTGGTGTGGTTCGCGGTGACCTGGGTGCGGCAGAACCAGGGTGTCGGCGAGCTGTCCGGCGGCGTGTGGTTGATCGCTCACCTGGCCTTCCTGTACCTGATGTCCGCGCTGGGCAGCTTTGATGGGTCAGGCCTGATCCCGGCGCCGTGGGACTCGGTGATCGTCGCGGTGGTGTCACTGGGCATCTACTTCTGGGGTGTCGCAAGCGGAACGGCCTACCTGCGGGCCCACCCCAGGGTCCTGCACCGCCCCGACCAGCCGGCCGAGGCGGCGGGCTGAACCTGGTGCGGCGGTGGCCGGTGGGTCAGGGCCGCAGTTCGTAGACGAGATTGAACGGCGTCGAGAGGGCGATCTGCGCGGTGCCGAATCCGGCTTCGTGCGCGAGCAGCAGAGTTCGGGTCGGGCCGGCCTGGTTGCCCAGGCCGGTGGCCGGCGCGGCGGACAGGCCGCTGGGCAGGCAGACGAACACCGATGCGGCGACCATCATCCGCCCGAGCGGATGGAACCCGTCGGTGATGACATCCGAACTCTTGGGCTCGACCAGCATCACGTGGCCGTCTCGGGTCAGAGCGGCTCGGGCGGCACGCAGCGCACCGAGTGGATCCGGCATGTCGTGGAGGCAGTCCAAGAAGGTGACGAAGTCGTAGGGCCCGCTCAGCTCGGTGGCGCCGGCCTCCTGGAAGTCGATGAGGTCCGAGACTCCCGCGTCGGCCGCGCGTGAGCGGGCCAGTTCGATCGAGCGGGGGTGGGAGTCGATTCCGATCCACTCGGTGGCGGGATAGGTCTGCGCCATGATGATCGTGGAGGCTCCGAGGCCGCACCCGACGTCCGCGGCGCGCACCCCGGCGACCAGCCGCTCCTGCAGGCCGTTCAACGCCGGGATCCACGAGCTGACCAGGTGGGCCTTGTACGCCGGCCGGAAGAACCGCTCATTGCCGATGTAGGTGTCGTCGTCGTGCTCGTGCCAGCCGATCCCCTCGCCCGTGCGGAACGCTTCGACGAGGCGGTCGAACGTCCGCGGCGCGGACGAGAAGGTCTGGAAAGCACCGATCATGTAATAGGCGCTATCGGTGTCGGTGAAGAAGGCCGCCTGCTCGGGCGTCAGGTAGTACCTCGCGGTGGTCGCGGACGTCCGTTCCGCATCGTCCTGGTAGGTGATGTACTCGGACGCGGCCATGACCAGGAGCCACTCCCGCACGTAGCGCTCGGCCAGGCCGGTGCGCTCGGCGAGTTCCGAGGCTGTGGCCGGCTCGCTGCCGGCGAGCGCGTCGAACAGACCGAGCCGGTCGCCCAGCAGTACCAGGGGAATGGCCATCGCCCCGCCCGCATCGGCGATGATGCGCTCCTGCAGCAGCTGTGCAGCGATTTCGTCGATCTGCGTCCTTTCAGTGTTGCTGTGCGTCGTGCGTTCAGTGCTGGACATTCCATCTCCTGGTGAACAAGCCAATGCCTGAGACCTCATGAGCGGCGGCCGCATGCGTCGTTGCGTCCGACGGATCAGAGGCCGGCGTAGAGCGCCTTCTCGAACTCGACGTTGATCGCCAGCATCTCCGGGTCGGCGAACGGCAGGAACTGGCTGTAGATCGCGGCGGTGATGCCGGCGGTTCGGTCGATCCAGTAGTAGGTGTTCATCAGCCCGGCCCACGCGCCGCTGCCGGCCCGGCGCATCCCGGGAAAGTCGGTGGTGTTCAGCATCAGCCCGTAGCCCCACTTGAAGCCGGGGCCGAGGATGAAGTCGAGGCTCAACCGGGGATCCGCGGTGAGGATCGACGGCGGGATCTCGAGATCACCGATCTGGTTGGAGAACGCTGCCTCCACAGTGGCGGGCTTCAGGACCGGGGTGCCCTCGAACGTGCCGTCGTCCAGCAACATCCGCTGGAACCTCAGGAAGTCACGTGGTGTCGAGTACAGCCCGTGCCCCCCACCCCAGAACTCCGGGGACGTGGAGAACGGGTCGTCGACCTCCACCCACTCGCCGCTGTCCGCCTTGGCATGGAGCGCCGAGAGGCCCAATCGCTGCTCATCCGTCGGGGCGAACCTGGTGTCGTGCATCCCGAGAGGGCCGGTAAGACCCCGCTCGAACGCCACGTCGAGCGTCACCCCGGACACCGCCTCGATGACCCGCCCGAGCCAGTCGGTACTGATCCCGTACTCGAACCTCGTGCCGGGGTCGGTCGCCAACGGCGCGGTGAAGATGATCTCCTTGCCGGAGACGACGCTCGGAGTGCCGGTCGCCTTCTCCCAGCGATCGATGTCGGCGTTGAAGAAGGAGTAGACCAACCCGCTCGTGTGCGTGACCAGGTGCCGCACCGTGACCCGGCTCGCCGGCGGGCGCAGCCGAGGGGTGTCGCCGTCGAAGCCGTCCAATACCTGGACCTCGGCGAACTCGGGCCGATAGGTCTCGACGGGTGCGTCCAGATCGAGCGCTCCCTGCTCCACCAGCTGCAACGCGGCGACCGTCGTCACGATCTTCGTCATCGACTGCATCCGGTAGACGGTGTCGGCCGACACCGGCTCTCGAGCACCTGGAACCCGGGAGCCGGCCGCCCCCTCGTAGATCACGCCACGCCGGTCGGCCGCGATCGCGACCAGACTGGGCACCGTCCCGGCGTCGACCGCCTTGCGGAGAAGGGCGTCGATGGCCTCGATGTCGATGTTCGAGGCGTCAGAAGTGGGGCTCACCCGGAGATCCTTCCCGTGCAGATATGGTTCTTCCCACTCTCATTCTGTTGCAGCTCGACGCAACGGTCACGTGTCCCTCGAGAATTCGCCATTCAGACGGGCAGGAACAGCGCCAAGGTGAGATCCGCCTGCTCTCCACCACCATTCACGTCGCCGCTCATCCCCCCGTTTCCCGGCATCCCTCATCTTCACGACCCGGATGCAAGCCGTACGCGGATCGGACATTTCCGGTGGAGCACGCCCGCCTCCCGATCGCCCGACCATGAAACCGCCACGGCGGCTTGCAGCCGGAATGAGCGCCTTCGGCGATCCCGACCGGGTCACCCAGTCGACCGCACCAAACCTTTTCGGGACGGGCGTTTTCTCGTCCGCGGAGGGGACGTTTCTTCCCGGAAAGGAGCAGACCGAGGGCAGCAACGCGCGCGTGATCCTTACGCCATCCGGTGACAAGGAGCGCGACAGCGAGCGCAAGCGGCGTTCGAGCACATCATCGACGCCGCGCTCGCGCTCGGTGGCACCACAACCGGTGAACACGGCGTGGGGCTGTCAAAGCTGCCCGGAATGCGCCGGGAGCTCGGACCACAGGTCGCCGCAATGCAGCGAGCCGCCACGGCAGCCCTGGATCCGCAGGGAATCCTCAATCCAGGCGAGCTGGTCGGGTGAAACGCCCGCTTCCGCCAACTCAACGCCCCCAGGGAAGGGCCGCAACCACGACCAAGAGAAATGGTGGAAAAACCAAGAGAACCACAACTCCGCCCGCGAGAAACTTGGCGTCGTCGAGCACGAAGCCGGCGAGAAGTAGCGCGATCGACACCGCCGCGTACGACCAGGTGATCCGGGCGAGAACCGCGAGTCCCGCTGACCGCGCAGGTGGACCGTCCAGCCGCTCTCTCGGCATCGAGGGGAGATTGACGTGCGTATTCTCCATGTATGCACGATTCACCCGATGCGGAGAGACGGCTACGGGCCGGCGCCTCACTTTTCGTCGGGATCGGCTCACGGACGGCGTGAGCCGCACCGTCCGGCCGGCGCGCAGGGCGAGAGCCGACCTGGTGCGCGCCACCGACGCCCACCTTGCGTCCGACAGCTTGCCCCGCGGCCGAGCGCAGGCCGGGCCGGTCGCCGAGTGCCGTGTAGAGCCCTGCGACGGCAGCGGCGCCGTCGGCGATCACACGTTCCACGAACTCCGCTACCAGGTCATTCTTTGATGATTCTGTTGAATCAAGCAGAGGCCTCGGATCGCGCTGCCGATTCGGCGCACAGGTGGCCTAGCGTCAGTAGCCGCGGACGATTTTCAGGAGGCCGTAGTGCTGCCCTGTCCGTCCCCCACTGACAGCACTACGGCTCCTGTGTCCGGGCGGCGCGGCACCCGCCCCTCGGTCGAGTGCCGATCTCCGGACCTGTTCAACGCTGCTGCCTGCGGTGAACGCTGTCCAATAGACGTTCGGTAATCAGCGATAGGACTCGGCGATCAGTCGCGGACGTGGAGTTCCGATATTTCCGGCATTTCGTCGCCGTGGCGAAGGAGCTGCACTTCCGCCGCGCCGCCGCGCGCCTGCACGTGGTGCAGCCCGCACCGAGCCGGCAGATCGCGCGCCTGGCGCGGGAGCTGGGTGTATCGCTGCTCACGCACAGCAGGCGCCGGATCACCGTCACCGACGCCGGACTCGCGTTCCTCGCTCCGAGCGTCGCGATTGACGCCATCGCGACGGTGGCGACCGTCCCGGCCCGGCAGCGACATCCGCTTACCGTGATCGTGCGGCTCCGTCACTCGGATGTCTGGTCTTCCGGGATGTCCAGGGCATGCAGGAATGCAGCGGCGGCTGGTGATGGGCGCAGGCGACTCCAGATCACGTGCTCCACTCGGGTCGGTGGATCACGGAGCTCGACGACGTGCACGTTGGGGAGTTCGGTGACGAAGGCGGCGGGCATCATGCCGATACCCAGGCCAAGCCGGACCAGCCGCGCCACGAGATCCGCGTTCGTCACCTCGAAGGCGACCTCTCGCGTGACGCCGGCGGCGGCGAACGCCTCGTCCGACTGGGCACGCGCCGCCGTGCCGGCGGGATAGTCGACGAACACCTCCTTCGACAGCCGGTGCAGGTCCACGTCGGCCATGTCGGCCAGCGGGTGGCCGGGAGCGACGATCGCGACCAGCTCACCGCGTGCCAGAGCGCGGCCACGGACGCCTCTCGGTTCGACGCTCGGCGGCAGCCCGAGGAACGCGATGTCCAGGTCGCCCTGCCGTACCCGTTCGGCCAGCTCGTCGCTCGAGCCCGCGCGCAGCGTGATCCGTACGTGCGGATGGCGGACCTGAAAGCTCTTCAGCGCACTCGCCAGGTCGACCGCAGTAACGGTGGGGATGGTGCCGATGGCAAGCCGGCCGCGAAGCTCACCGGAGACCGCCGCGACCTCGGCGCTCGCCCGTTCGGCGGCGTCGAGTGCCTGCCGGGCGGCAGGCAGGAACGCCTCGCCGGCCGGTGTCAGCCGGACCCTGCGGCTCGTGCGATCGAAGAGCCGGGCACCCAGCTCTCGTTCCAGCCGGGCGATCTGGTGGCTGAGCGCGGACTGGACGACCCGGCAGCGCTCGGCGGCACGGGTGAAGTTCGCCGTCTCGGCCACCGCGACCACGTAGCGCATTTGCTGCAGCTCCACCCATCCATCGTGAATCACGATCGCTGACATGACAACGATGTGTTGGACTCATTGATCGTCAACGCCCGAGGCTAGGGGCATGACGAACGCAGCCGGGTGCGGTACGCCGCGCCGCACGACACACCGCGAGGCCACCGAGGCGCCGGACGGCGGCGCGTCGCTGAGCCGCGGGCTGCTGCTGCTCATGGCCGCGGCGACCGGGCTCTCGGTCGCCAACAATTACTTCGCCCAGCCACTGCTGGACCTGCTCGGCCGGGAGCTCCAGCTCAGCGCCACTGCTGCCGGAATGATCATCACAGCTGCGCAGGTCGGTTACGGGTTGGGGCTGCTGCTGCTCGTCCCGCTCGGTGACCTGGTCGAACGCCGGCGGCTCGCGGTATTGCTGTACGCGGCGACAGCGGTGTTCCTGCTGGTCTCGGCGACCGCGCCGAACGGGACGCTGCTGCTCGCCGGGACCGCGCTCACAGCGTTCACCTCGGTGGCGGCTCAGGTCGTGGTGCCCTACGCCGCCACGCTCGCGCCTCCGGGCCGGCGCGGCCGGGTGATCGGCACGGTGATGAGCGGACTGCTGCTGGGTGCGTTGCTGTCCCGTGCGGTGTCGGGCGCGCTCGCCGAACTCGGCGGCTGGCGGACGGTCTACTGGGTGAGCGCGATCCTCGTCGCCGGGATGACGGTGCTGTTGTGGCGATTCCTTCCGCGCCTGCACACCCCGAGCGGGCTGTCGTATCCGGCGCTGCTGCGCTCAACGATTGCTCTGTTCCGCCATGAGCCGGCGTTGCGGTGGCGGGCCGGTATCGCCGCCCTCTCGCTCGCATCGTTCAACGTGTTGTGGACGGCGGCGACCTTCCTGCTCGCCGGCCCACATTACGGCTGGTCAGAGGCGGTCATCGGGCTGTTCGGGTTGGTGGGCGCGGTGGGCACGGTGACCACGACGGTGGCCGGCCGGCTGGCCGACAGCGGCTACGTGCAGTGGGTCACCGGGATCGGCACCGCCGCGCTGGCGGCGTCCTGGTTGTTGATCGGCGCGGCCGAGAGTTCGCTGGCGTGGCTCGTCGGCGGGGTGATCGTCCTCAACGTGGCGCACCAGGCAGTGCTCAACAGCAACCAGAACGTCATTTATGCGCTGCGCCCGGAGATCCGCAACCGGCTCAACGCCGCGTTGCTGACGGCCTTCTTCGCCGGCGGCGCCGCCGGATCGGCGCTGGCCGGAATGGTGTGGGTGTGTGGCGGCTGGACGGCAGTGAGCGTCCTGGGCGGCTCGCTCGCCTCCGGAACTCTCGTCCTATGGGTACTGGAACGGACCATGACTTCCCGATCACTCGGCTCCCCGGCATCGGCCGGCTCGCCCAACTGACCCCCGAAGTCCGCGCACACAGTAGAAGGAAGAACCCGGGATGAGCGTCAACATCACCGTCGTCTATTACTCGGCTACAGGAAACGTACACGCGCTCGCCGAGGCACTGGCCGACGGCGCGCAATCCGAAGGCGCACAGGTCAGGCTGCGGCGAGTCGCCGAATCGGCCCCGGCGTCCACGATCGCCGCCAACCCCGCCTGGACCACCCACCGTCAGAAGGTTTCGGCCTACGTCCCCGAGGTCAGCCACGACGACCTGCTCTGGGCGCACGGCTTGGCCTTCGGCACCCCGGTCCGGTTCGGCAACATCGCCTCTCAGCTCAAGCAGTTTCTCGACACCTGCGGCAGCCTGTGGGCGGCGGGCCAACTAGCCGACAAGACCTTCACCGGCTTCGTCAGCGGCCAATCTCGACACGGCGGCCAGGAGTCCACCCTGCTGGC
This sequence comes from Pseudonocardia alaniniphila, assembly GCF_022524485.1. Taxonomy (GTDB): domain Bacteria; phylum Actinomycetota; class Actinomycetes; order Mycobacteriales; family Pseudonocardiaceae; genus Pseudonocardia; species Pseudonocardia alaniniphila. Next base: position 7,804 of record NZ_JAKXMK010000016.1, on the reverse strand, counting down.
CCTCTACAACTCCGCCTACCACATGGGCGCGATCCTCGTGCCGCCCGGATACACCGACGACGCCGTGCACGGCGCGGGCGGCAACCCCTACGGAACAAGCCACCCGAGCGGACCCGACGGCCTCCTACCCCCGCCGGCAACCCTGCACGCGGCCCGCTACCAAGGCAGACGTCTGGCCCAGCTCACCGCCCGCCTGCAGTCGTTCACAACACCAGCCACGACAGCGTGGGCGAGCGCTTCATCTTCCTGATCGGGCACCGCGACCCGGGACCGGAGTTGACGAGGCACGTCTGGCCGTCTGATTGGTCCTAGGCGGTCCAATCCCAGAGCGAACCCGGCGCGGACGGCGAGCGGGGCGGGCGATCGATCGGGGCACGGCCAGCCCTTCGGAGGGCATGTCCGGTTGCTCGCCGCTACCGGGAGGCCCGGGCGCCGCTTTCCTGGTTTGCGCAGGTGAGCTTGGCGACAGCGCGGCCATCGGGATGCATCGCACGTCACGTGGAGGACGAATGGGCGATGTGGCGCGCGCCACTTGCCGCCCCTCCTGCGGGCCGCCCGCCGGATGCCATAACCTGGAACGGGTAGTCCGGTTTTGGTACCGACTGTTCTACGAGGGCCTCATCTCGCCCGGGTAGGTCGACGGAGCGCTGAGTCGTCATCGCCGCATCGCAGTTCAACCCACACGAACAGGAGACCACGATGTCCGAGTCCTATTCACTCGCCACTGAACCCGAATGCGTCGAGATCGCGCCTAGGTGACGCCATGACATCGAATCTGACCCTGAACAACGGCGTCGAGATGCCCGCTATCGGCTTCGGCGTCTTCCAGACACCTCCTCAGGAGACCATCGACGCCGTCGAGGTCGCTCTCGGCACGGGCTACCGACACATCGACACGGCAGCCGCGTACGGCAACGAGCATGAGGTCGGCGAGGCCATCCGCCGCTCCGGTCTCGCCCGGTCGGACGTCTTCGTCGAGACGAAGATCTGGATCAGCGACTACGGCTACGACGCCACCCTGAAGGCCTTCGACACGAGCGCCGGCAAGCTCGGGGTCGACCAGATCGATCTGCTCATCCTCCACCAGCCCCTGCCCAGCCGTTTCGATCTGACCATCGACGCCTACCGCGCCCTGGAGAAGCTGCTCGATGACGGCCGCGTGCGGGCCATCGGCGTCTCCAACTTCATGCCCGGCCACCTCGACGCGCTGCTGAAGAACACCGGCGTCGTCCCCGCGGTCAACCAGATCGAGGTCCACCCGTACTTCTCAGAACCCGACGTCCGGGCCGCCGACGCCGAGCACGGCATCCTGACGCAGGCCTGGTCGCCGATCGGCGGCATCACGTTCTACCGCGACGGCCAGCACGGCGGCACGCTCGACGACCCGACCATCGGCGAGATCGCGAAGGCGCACGGCAAGACGCCCGCCCAAGTGATGCTGCGCTGGCACCTGCAGGAGGGGCGTTCCGCGATCCCCAAGTCGACGAAGCCCCACCGCATCGCCGAGAACTTCGACGTCTTCGACTTCGCCCTCACCGACGACGAGCTTGCCGCCATCGACGCCCTCGACACGGGCGTGCGCGGAGGCCCCGATCCGGACGCGATCACCCTGGAGGGCTGGCGGAGCGTTGCTGCGACCTTCGGGTCGACGATCGAGGCACCGTAGCGGTCGTACTCGTGGTGGTACTCGGCGTCGATCCCGCACACCCGGGTTGCCAGGTGAAGAACGGGTTGAGATTTCCCAGTCCGACCCGACGATCGTCGTCGTCGGGCAGCCGCGCCCGGCTCGGGATCGATGCCGTCGACCGTGGGTGGTCGCTGAGCCACGCACGATGCGAGACCCGAGACGACTTGACACAGCCCGACCAGGTCCTAGGCGTGATGGCGCTCGTCACATCTTCTAGACGACCGGTCTAATCCGGAGTCACTGTGACGCCATGCCAGCCAAGAGGGAAACCCGTCAGAGCCTTCTGGACACCGCGCGGCGGATCGTCCTTGCCAAGGGCTACGCCGCGGTCGGCATCAACGAGGTGCTCGCCGAGGCCGGCGTGCCGAAGGGGTCGTTCTACCACTACTTCGATTCCAAGGACGCCTTCGGTGAGGCGCTGATGAAGAGCTACTTCGACGACTACTTCGCGGCCATGGACGGCATCGTCGCCCACACGGAGAAGAGCTCGGCGGAGCACCTGATGCGGTACTGGCAGTACTTCTACGACACGCAGGTCAAGGACGACTGCCAGGGCGGGTGCCTGGTCGTCAAGCTGGGTGCGGAGATCGCCGACCTGTCGGAGGCGATGCGCGTCACGACGAAGGCCGGCACCGCGGCGATCGTCGACCGGCTGGAGCGGATGATCGTCGACGGCATCGCGGATGGGTCCGTGTCCGTCGACGACAGCCCCCGCGCGACGGCCGAGGCCCTCTACGACCTGTGGCTCGGGGCGAGCATGATCGCGAAGATCCATTCCAGCCCCGGCCAGCTCGACCGCGCCATGGCGGTCACGCGCCGGGTTCTCCACGTCTGACGAGCCACCGCCGCCTGCGGCACACCGGGCCCAGGCTGTGCCTTCTTCTAGTAGACCGGTCTAAGAAGGGAATCATCATGACCACCGACCTCATCCACTCCGACGCGACCGAACTCGCCGAGCTGATCCGCACCAGGAGGGTTTCCTCTGTCGAGGTGGTGCAGGCACACCTCGACCGCATCGAGGCCACCGATCCGGAGCTCAACGCCATCGTCACGCTCGCCGACGGCGCGCTGGACGCCGCGCGGGCGGCGGACGAGAAGCTCGCCGCGGGTGCGGAGGTAGGGCCGCTCCACGGCGTGCCCTTCACGGCCAAGGACTCGTTCGACACCGCTGGGGTGCTCACCCAGCGCGGCTCGCCCATGTTCGCGGGGCGAGTCCCGGACACGGACGCCACCAGCGTGGCGCGTATGAAGCACGCCGGTGGGATCCTCCTGGCAAAGACCAATCTCCCGGAGTTCTCGTACTGGATCGAGTCCGACAACCTCCTGACGGGCAGGACGAACAACCCCTGGGACCTCAACCGCTCGGCCGGCGGGTCGAGCGGTGGCGAGTCCGCCGCGATCGCGGCCGGGATGTCGCCGCTCGGACTCGCAAGCGACCTGTCCATCTCCGTGCGCGGTCCGGCGGCCGACACCGGTGTGGCGGCCTTCAAGGCGACGCACGGGCGCGTCCCGATGACGGGACTCTGGCCGCGGGAACCTCGTCGTAACTGGCACGTCGGTCCGATGGCCCGCAGCATCCGCGACCTCGCACTCGCGTACTCACTGCTGTCCGGCCCCGACGGCGCCGACGGCTTCGCCGTCGTCCCGCCCGAGTTCGACGCCGGCCTGGGCACCTCGCCGGACCGGCCGGTCCGTGTGGGTTGGCTGGTCGACTCGGGACTCGGTCCGACCGACCCCGAGGTCGCGGCAACTGTGCAGGCGGCAGCCGACGCCCTGGAGGGAGCAGGGGCCCGGGTCGACGCCGTCAACATTCCGGCCCTCGAGCGGGACAACCCGCTCGAACTCTGGACCAAGCTGAACGTCATGGAGGTGAAGCCGGCCTTCCGCAAGGTCACCGAGGGCCATGAGGACCAGATGTTCAGCTACTCCAAGTTCTTGGCCGGCACGCCCGACACGTCGGTGGAGGACTTCGTCCTGGCCGAGCAGGCCGTCGAGCGGCTCCGGGACGCTTTCGCGGAGTACTTCCAGCGGTACGACCTGCTGCTGCTCCCGGTGACGACGATCCCCGCGCACGAGCACCAGCTCGGGGACTTCACCGTCGACGGCCGGACGGTTAGTCCTTTCCACGTGAGCTCGACGACCGTCCCGTTCAACCTGACAGGCCTCCCGGCCCTGTCCATGCGGTTCGGCACGAGCAGCGACGGCATGCCGATCGGTGTGCAGCTGGCGGCCACCTGGCACGCGGAGTCGACGATCCTGCACATCGCCTCGCTGCTGGAGTCGTTGAGCCCGGTCCGCGACCAGCACCCCGCCCTCTGACGGCCGGGAGCGAACGGTGGTGGAGGACCGGACGATCCGGTCAGTCCGCCCGACGTAGCGGTCGTTGCTGGGACCGGTGTGTGACGCCGGGCATAACACTTTGGTTTTCAAAGCGTCCGGCCGTACGTTCGTGGTGTGAGTACGACTCGGATCGATCCCGCGTCGCTGCCTGGTCGGCCGTGTGCGATGGCGGCGGCGTTGCAGCTCGTGGGTGAGCGCTGGGCGATGTTGGCCGTGCGAGAAGTCGTTCTCGGCAACCATCGATTCACCGAGATCGCTCGCAACACTGGCGCTCCGACCGATCGGCTCGCCACCCGGCTGCGCGAGCTGGTGGCCGCCGGGATCTTGGAGCGACACCCGTTGGAGGAGGGAGGTGGCCGTGATGGCTACTTCCTCACCGCAGCGGGGCGGGATCTGATGCCCGTCATCCAGGGCTTGATTTCGTGGGGCAACCAGTGGGCGGTTTCGTCGCCGACTCGGCAGCTGCGTCACCGCGACCACGACTTCGTGCCGGTGGTGATATGCACCGGCTGCGGCGAGGTGGTGGAGGACGCCGAGGTCGTGCTCCGCGACGATGCGGCGACTTCCCCGGAAGGTTCCGGCTCTCCCATCGAAGATGGTTCAGGTTCGCCGTCGAGGAGAGACGACGACGGCCGTCGGTCATTCGGTTAGCTCGGCAAATCACACTCTGCGCCGGCTCGCCGTTCCGCTCGGGAGTCGGAGCACTTTGTTCGACGGTCTCGATGATGACAACAGGGAGAAACTGAGCACGAGGAAAGGATGAGCCGATGGCCCTCAAGGGCGGTCCACGCGATATGAGCAAATGGTCGGCAGTGTTGCGCGATCCGAACATTCAGTTCCCTGGCGAGTCGACCGAATACCGGCAATCACGCAAGCAACTGCTGGAAGCGGAGGAAAAGCTCCGGCAGATCAACGAGCAGGTAGCGGCTCAGCGGCGGGCTCTTCCGTCGGGCGGCCTCCTCGCTCAGGACTACGTCTTCGAGTCTGCCGCCGACGGAAGCGAGGTGCGGTTCTCCGAACTGTTCGCGCCGAGCAAGGACACGCTTGTCATCTACAACATGATGTTCCCGCGTTGGTCGGAGGACCCACGAGCGGGTGCTCTGGAGGGGCAGACGGCTCTGCTGCCGCTCGTCGAGCAGCCGTGTCCGTCGTGCACCTCGGTCGTCGACGGGCTCGAAGGCGCCGCCTTCCACCTCGCCGAGCGAATCAACCTCGTCGTGATCGCGAAGACGGACGCCGCTCGGCTCGGCGCCTACGCGCGGGAGCGCCAGTGGCGGGACCTGCGGCTCCTGTCGTCGAAGAACAACACCTTCAACCGCGACTACCACGCCGAAACAGCGGACGGTGTTCAACTGCCGATCCTCAATGTGTTCTCCCGCGACGAGGACGGAATCCACCATCGGTGGGCGAGCGAGCAGGTCTTCGCGCGCGGGGACTCCACGGCCATGGACCCGATCTGGCCGATCTGGGGCGCTCTCGACCTGACACCGGAGGGACGCGGAGAGGCCGCCGCCTACCCCTCTCTGCAGTACTGAGCGGAGCCCAGAATTCCCGCCCGGCTCGGGCGGGCCACGACGGCGCCGCCCGAGCGCAGCCGACCCGAGTCACCGGGGACTTCCGGTGTCACGGGGCTGGGGAGGGATGTACGACACCCGGCCGGGACCGCTCCACGACATGGTCGTCAAGGCCTTCGCGGTCTGCCGGCGTCTGCTGTCCGAAGACGTGAGCCAGGCGGTGGTTGCGGTGAGCTGCCCGCCACCACCATCCAGAGCGGGTCGTCGTCGAGTCGATCGGCATCGTCATGAGTCTCAACCAGGTCGTGCAGCTCTTCGGGTCACGACCGCCACGGTGCTGGGCGGACAGGCCGGGGCTCGATTACGAGGGTCGGCCGAACGTTTTCGTTCGCGGGCCGGATGACGATGCGTTTCGTGGCGTGCACGCCCAGGGTCTGGCGTGGTTTTCTCGATCCATTCTTCTTCTATTCCTCGAGGAGCCTTGTCCTATATGGACGTGTTCGACTATGTGATCGTGGGCGCCGGCAGCGCTGGTTGCGTGCTGGCGGGGCGGTTGAGTGAGGACCCGGGCCGGCGGGTGCTGCTTCTCGAGGCCGGGGGCGAGGACACCGCACCGGCGGTGCGGATCCCCGCGGCCTTCGCGACGCTGCTGGGCACCGAGTGTGACTGGGGCTACAGCACCGTCAGGCAGACCCACACCGGCACCTCGATCCACATGCCGCGCGGCCGGATGCTCGGCGGGTCCTCCTCGCTCAACGCCATGGCCTACATCCGAGGCAACCACGCCGACTACGACGGCTGGCGTGACCATCACGGCGCGGCCGGTTGGGGTTTCGACGATGTGCTGCCCTACTTCGTCCGCGCGGAGGGCAACAACCGCCTGGCCGGGCCGCTGCACGGCACCGACGGGCCGTTGCGGGTCGAGGACAAGGTGTTCGATCACGAGGTCTGCCTGGCCTGGGTGGAATCCGCGGCCGAGTGGGGGCTGCGCCGCACTGACGACTTCAACGGCGAATCCCAGATGGGGACCGGCCCGTTCCAACTGACCTGCCACGACGGGCAACGCTGGTCCGCGGCGGATGCCTACCTGCGGCCGGCCTTGGAAAGGCCCAACCTCGAGGTCCGCACCGGCGCGCAGGTGACCAGGGTGGTCGTCGAGAACGGCCGGGCCGTCGGTGTCGTGCATCGCGATGGTGACCGCGAGGTCGCCGTCCGTGCCGAAGCGGAGGTCCTGCTGTGCGGCGGCAGCATCAACTCCCCGCAGCTGCTGTTGCTCTCGGGTATCGGTCCCGCCGACCACCTCCGCGATTTCGGCATCGACGTCGTTGTGGACCTGCCCGGGGTCGGGTCCAACCTGCACGACCACCCCACCGTGCCGTTGATCCAGGTGATCACCGGACCTGACCTCGCCGATCTCGCCGCCACCCCGGCAGCACAGACACTCTGGGCCCAGTGCGGGCGCGGCCCCCTGGGCACCAGCCCCGCCGAGATGTGCGCCTTTTTCTCCACCCGCGGCAACCTGACCGTGCCCGACATGCAGGTGCACGCCGGGGCCATGCCGTTCGCGGACACCCTCGCTCCGCCCGGTCGGCCCTGCATGACGACCACCGTCTCGCTGCTCGCGCCCCGCAGCCGCGGCACCCTGAAACTGCGATCGGCCGACCCTCTGAGCCATCCGGAGATCGACCTCGCCTTGTACGACGACCGGCGCGACCTCGACGATCTCGTCCACGGACTGCAGAACACGATCGCCATGACGGAGACCGACCCCGTGGCGCAGTACCTGGTCGAACCGCTGCTTCCGATCCCGACCGACCTCGACGGGGGCGCCATGGCCGCCTACGCCCGCCGCTGGACGCAGACCATGTACCACCCGGTCGGCACCTGCGCGATGGGCACAGGCGACGACGCCGTCGTGGACCCCCACCTGCGGGTGCGCGGGATGGGCGGACTACGCGTCGTGGATGCCTCCGTGATGCCACAAATCGTCCGGGGAAACACCAACGCGGGCACGATCATGATCGCCGAAAAGGCCGCCGATCTCATCCGCAGCTGATGGGGTCCAGGAGCGACGCCCACTGTTCTGCCTTCGACAGCAACTGGTAGCCCGACGAAAGGTATTCAGATGACTGACGATGACGAGCTGTTCCTGGTCACCGGCGCCACCGGCAAGACCGGAGGCGGCGCGATCAAACTGCTGCTCCAGCACGGTCACCGCGCCCGGGCGATGGTGCACCGGGAGGACGAACGCTCCCGCGCACTG
>NZ_JAKXMK010000015.1 GCF_022524485.1 Pseudonocardia alaniniphila | reverse complement strand
AACAGGCCGCGTTCGCGGCGGGCGGCCATGGCCATGCCCACGGCGGAGGCCAGGCCTTGGCCCAGGGGGCCGGTGGTGATCTCGACGCCGGGGGTGTGGCGATGTTCGGGGTGGCCGGGGGTTTTCGAGCCCCAGGTGCGCAGGGCTTCCAGGTCGGCGAGTTGCAGGCCGTAGCCCGACAGGTAGAGCTGGATGTAGAGGGTGAGGCTGGAGTGTCCGGCGGAGAGGACGAAGCGGTCGCGCCCGATCCAGTCGGGGTCGGTGGGGTCGTGGCGCATGACGCGTTGGAACAGGGTGTAGGCCAGTGGGGCCAGGCTCATCGCGGTGCCGGGGTGGCCGTTGCCGACCTTCTGCACGGCGTCGGCGGCGAGCACTCTGATCGTGTCGACCGCTTTCCGGTCGAGATCGGTCCAGTCGCTGGGCACGTTGGCGCGGGTCAGGGTCTCGATGTCGGTGTCGGCCACGGCACTTCCCTAGGGGGTCTTGTGGAGGCGCAGGCGCGGGACGCCTCGACGCATCCGGCTTGCGGGTCAGCCTACCGAGGTGACGCAGGCAGGTGTGATCACTGGCGGAACGGTCACCCGCCGGTCTACCCGCGAGCATGCCCCGGCATGCCCCCGGTTACCATCGACAAGCCGTAGAACTCGGGAAGTTCGATTCCCCCACACGTTGGATTGAGGTTGCCGGTGAGTGTGCCCGTGTCGCAGCAGGGGGCGTCGCAGGTGCCGCCTGCCCCGGGCTTCCGTGCCGGGCTGCAGCGGGCGCAGGACACCTTCCGGGCGTATCTCGGCCTCACGAAGACGCGCATCATCGAGCAGCTACTGGTCGTCACCGTTCCGGCGATGTTCCTCGCCCAGCGCGGGATCCCGTCCGTGTGGCTGATCGGCGCCACACTTCTGGGTGGCGCGGCCGCGGCGGCGAGTGCGCACGCCCTCAACTGCGTGGTCGACGCCGACATCGACGCCGTGATGAAGCGCACGGCACGACGCCCGCTCGCGAAGGGCCAGGTGCCTCCCCGCCACGCCCTGATCTTCGGGCTCGTGCTCGGGGCGCTCAGCGCGGTATGGCTGGGCCTCACCACGAACTGGCTGGCAGCGGGTCTGTCGGTGGCCGCCATCGCGTTCTACGTGCTGGTGTACACGCTGCTGCTCAAGCGGCGGACGTCGCAGAACATCGTGTGGGGCGGCGCGGCAGGCTGCATGCCGGTGGTGATCGGATGGGCCGCAGTGACCGGCACGGTGCAGTGGCCGGCGCTGGTGATGTTCGGTGTGATCTTCTTCTGGACCCCGCCGCACTTCTGGGCGCTTGCGATGCGTTACCGCGAGGACTACGCCGCCGCCGGCGTGCCGATGCTCCCCGTGGTGGCCACGCCTGCACAGGTCTCGCGCCGCATCGTCGCCTACTCGTGGGTGATGGCCGCGTGGACGCTCCTGCTGGTACCGGCCACCTCCTGGATCTACACGGGCGTGGCGCTGCTCGGGGGAGCCTGGTTCGTGTTCCAGGCCCATCGGCTTCACGCCGGTGTCGCCGCAGGGCGTGACGTCACCCCGATGAAGCTCTTCCACCTGTCGAACATGTACCTCTGCATCCTCTTCGCCGCGATCGCGGTGGATGCAGCGGTCGGCCTCCCGGTCCTGCGGTTCTGACCCGCCTGCGGGCCGCGGGCCTCGACGCTCGCACCTCGCAGCACATGGGGTGACCTCGCAGCGCGCCGGCGTGCTGCGACGATGCACGACGGGCTGCGACGACGCGGTTGTCCACAGGTTCTTCTGATCGCCCGGTCCGCGCCTGCGTGGCCATGCAGGCATGTCGTATGGATCACGTGCCGGCTCGGGTCATGTGGCGGCGGGAACTGATCGCCGCCGGGTTCGCGGCTGGTGAGCTCCGGCAGCGGGTACGGGTGGGAGCGCTGGTGTCCATACGCCGCGGCGCCTACCTGACGGGTGCTCTCCCGCCCGACCCTGAGCTGCGTCACGTCATCCTGGTGCGAGCCGCTCTCCCCGACCTCGCCGCGGACGCCGTGGTGAGTCACGCCTCCGCTGCCGTGCTGCTCGGGTTGCCGCTGTGGAACGTGCCGCTCGGACATGTGCACGTCACCCGGTGCCGCAGGTCGGGCGCGCGGCGCAGCAGCGGCGCGCACGTTCACGCCGCGCCGCTTCAGCCGGATGAGATCGTCGAGGTCGACGGGCTGCGGCTCACCTCGCCCGCGCGCACGGTCGTCGACCTCGCGCGGTGGTTGCCGTTCGAGCAAGCGGTCGTGGCCGCGGATGGAGCGCTCCGCCTGCAGCTCGTCACGCGGGAAGGGCTGGCCGAGGCCGTCGAGCGCGCCGCACGCCGGCCGGGAAGTCCCGCGGCCCGTCGTGTCGTTGCGTTCGCTGACGAGCGCAGCGAGAGTCCTGGTGAGTCCCGCAGCCGCGTGGCGCTCCACAACGCAGGCCTGCCGCCGCCCGTGCTGCAGTGGGAGGTGCACGGGCGGTCCGGGCTCTGGCTCGCGCGCACCGACTTCGGCTGGCCGGAGCTGCGGACGGTCGGGGAGTTCGACGGGAAGATCAAGTACGGCAGGTTGCTGAAGCCGGGACAGACTCCGGGCGACGCCGTGTTCGAGGAGAAGCGGCGCGAGGACGCTCTGCGCGACGAGAGCCTCCGCGTGGTCCGCTGGACGTGGGGCGAGCTGGACCACTTCGATCCCGTGGCCGAGCGGCTCCGGCGTGCGTTCGGGGCCTCGGAACGCACCTCGCAGCACGTGGGGTGACCTCGCAGCGCGCCGGCGTGCTGCGACGATGCACGACGGGCTGCGACGACGCCCCCTGACGGCCGTGGCCGTCAGGGGGCGCCGGGTCTGCGTTACGCGGCCGGGATCAACCCGTTGGGGTCGAGCACGTACTTGCGTGCCGCGCCCTGGTCGAACTCCTGGTAGCCACGCGGTGCGTCATCGAGAGGAATCACGGTGGCGTTGACCGCGTCGGCGATGTGGGCCTTGTCGTGCAGGATGGCCATCATCAACTGGCGGTTGTACTTCATGACGGGGCACTGGCCGGTGGTGAAGGAGTGGCTCTTCGCCCAGCCGAGCCCCAGCCGCACCTTGAGCGTGCCCACCTTGGCGTCCTCGTCCGCGGCACCGGGGTCGCCGGTGACGTAGAGGCCAGGGATGCCGAGCCTGCCACCCGCCCGGGTGACGGTCATGATCGAGTTGAGCACGGTGGCCGGGGCCTCGTGCATGCCCTTCCCGGGTGCGCTGGCCTCGAAGCCCACGGCGTCGACGGCGCTGTCCACCTCGGGTACGCCGAGGATCTCGGCGATCTGGTCCTCCAACGAGGCGTCCTGCGTGATGTCCACCGTCTCGCAACCGAACGAGCGCGCCTGCGCCAGCCGGTCGGCGTTGCGGTCCCCGACGATGACCACGGCAGCACCGAGCAACATCGACGAGTACGCCGCCGCCAGCCCCACGGGTCCGGCACCGGCGACGTACACAGTGGACCCGGTGGTCACACCAGCGGTGTAGGCACCGTGGTAGCCGGTGGGGAAGATGTCCGACAGCATCGTGAGGTCGAGCACCTTCTCCAGCGCCTGCTCCCTGCTGGGAATCTTCAGCAGGTTGAAGTCGGCGAACGGCACCATGACGTACTGTGCCTGGCCGCCTTCCCAGCCGCCCATGTCGACGTATCCGTAGGCCGACCCGGCGCGTGCGGGGTTGACGTTGAGGCAGACGCCGGTCTGGCCCTCCTTGCAGTTGCGACACCGCCCGCAGGCGATGTTGAACGGCACGGAACAGATGTCGCCGATGTCCAGGAACTGGACGTCCTCGCCCTTCTCGACGATCTCACCCATGATCTCGTGGCCGAGTGTCTGTCCGGGCGGGGCGGTGGTGCGACCGCGCACCATGTGCTGGTCGGAACCGCAGATGTTGGTGGCGATGTTTCGCAGGATCACCCCATGGACGGCCTTCTGGGTCAGCCCCTTGGCCTTCGCCACATCGGTAGGTACCTCGAGCTTCGGAGGGTCGTGGTCCTCCACCGAGACGACCCCGGGCTCCTTGTAGACGACGATCTTGTTACCACCCATGTGCTCCTCCAGACTGTGCCGACGTTGGCGTGCCCACGGGACATGAGCCATAAGCCGCCGAGAGGTGTGCGCAAACCCGAGTCTTCTCGGCCCGCGCATTTGCGCAAGGGCCCGTTAGCGCAGAATTTCCGGGGTTTGCCAGTGCTTGCCGTGCACATGGTGATCGAGAAATGCGGTGACCGTCTCGTACCAGAGCGCAGCGTGCTGAGGTGAAAGCACCCAGTGATTCTCGTCGGGGAAATAGAGGAACCGATGTGGAAGGGTGGCGGGGTCGCCCTCGTGCCGGGAGACGAGGTCCCACCACAGGCGCAGCGCCTCGCCGATCGGGACGCGATAGTCCTTGTCTCCGTGGATCACGAGCATGGGCGTGCTGATGGCGTCGACGTGCCGGTGCGGGCTGTTGTGCTCGGCCATCTCCTCGGTCATCTCCCGCAACCAGTAGTGGGGAGCATCGGTGGTGGTGCCGAACTGGTCGAGCGCCCAGAGGCTCGCGTGGGTGACGATCGCCCGGAAGCGGTCGGTGTGCCCGGCGATCCAGTTGGCCATGTACCCGCCGAAGGAGCCACCCATCGCCGCGGTGTGCTCGGCGTCGATGTCGGTCCGGGCCTCGGCCGCGTCGGTGATGGCCATCAGATCCGTGTAGGGCGCCGCGCCCCATGCGCCCCACCCGCGCTGGATGAAGTCGAGCCCGTACCCGGTGGACAGGGCCGGGTCGGGCAGCAGCACCGCGTAGCCGCGGGCGGCCATCAGCCACGGGTTCCAGCGCCACTGCCAGGCGTTCCAGCTGCCCAGCGGGCCACCGTGCACCCACAGCAGCAACGGTGCCGGTGTCGTCTCCGATGCGGCGGCGGGCAGCACGAGCCAGGCCCGCAGCGGGCTGCCGTCCTCGGCCGTGGCGTGCACCTCGGTGAGCGAGCCGGGCAGGGCGGGCGACGGTGCCGGAGCGGGCAGCGGCACGGGCTGCTGGTCCGCGCTGGTCGCATCGAGCCGGACGGGGACGGGCGGGTGGTCGACCGCGCTGCGCAGGGCGTAGACGTGCGTGCCGTCCGGTGCCACCTGCAGGTCGCTGTAGGCGCCGTCGTCGCCGGTCAGGCGCGTGACCGTGGATTCGGCCAGCTCGATGCGGAAGACGGGGGAGCGGCCGCCGTCGTCGGCGGTGACGATCAGCGCGGTCGAGTCGGGGGTCCACCGGACGTCGCCGGGCCAGCGGTCCCAGCCGGGTGCCACCTCCCGTGCTGTTCCGCCGGCGAGTGGCACCACCAGGAGCCGGGTGTCGGGGGCAGTGGTCGGTGTGGTGATCAGCTGCTGCCAGAACGCCACCTGCTCGCCGTCGGGGCTGATGACGGGGCCGCCGAACTCGTGGCCCGGGTCGTCGGCGAGCACTCGCCGGTCCCCGGTGGCCACGTCGATCGCCACGAGCACGCTGCGGGTGGACCCGCCGGACTCGGCGAGCTGCCACGAGGTGACGACCGTGGCGCCGTCCGGCGAGATGTCGTGGTCGGTCTCGACGAGGGCCGTGCCCGGGGTGGGGGTGAGATCGCGCCACTCGACCGGGCCGTCGGAGTCGGACACCCCCACCGTGCCGGCCATCAGCCGCGGCTCGTCCGGGCCGAGGTCGTGGTCCCAGAACCGCACGGGGTAGCCGGCGTGCAGGATCGCGGCGACCTTCTTCTCGCGGCGCTCCTTGCGGCGCTTCTCGTCGTCCTCGGCGGAGACGGCGGCCGGGAACGTCATCGAGGTGGCGAGGACGGTGCCCGCCACGCGAGCGACCACGGGCGCGCTCAGTCCGCCTGGCCGGCTGCCGACGAGGCGCGCCTCGCCGCTCTCCGGAAGCCGCCACAGGGCCTGGGGAGCGTCCTCGGGCTGGTCCTTCGCCTCGGGGTCGGGGCGGGCCGAGGTGAACAGCAGAGCGCCGTCGGGGGTGAAGGCGGGGGAGGACTCGCCGGTCGGGCCGCTGGTGAGCCTGCGGGCGGATCGCCTGCCGGCCGGGTCGATCTCCCAGAGTGCGGTGCGGTAGCGGTTCTTCTCCGGGGTGAGCGCCGCCACGGTGGTGACCAGCCGGCTGCCGTCCGGGGACAGCACGAGCCCGCTCAGGCGGGGCAGCGCCACGTAGTCCTGCAGGTCGTGGAAGGGGGTCGGGGAGGTCTGCGGGGTCTCCGTCACGTCCGATGTCTAGCACGGTTTCGGGTGATCATCTCGGCGCTGGATAGTCTCGTGCTGCGCACGAGGGAGAGGACACAATGGATCGACGACCCCTGCTCGCGCGGGGGAGCAGCATCGGCGCCGCAGGAGCAGCTGTGATCGCCCTGCTGGCCGGCTGTGCCGGTCCGGAGCAGGCCGGTCCGTCCGGCGGCGCGGGATCCGCTCCCACCTTGACGATCTACTCGGGTCGCAGCGAGGAGCTCGTTGCGCCGCTGATCCCGCAGCTGGAGAGCGCGGTCGGACGTGATGTCGAGATTCGCTACGGCAGCACCGACGCTCTCGAGACGCAGCTCACGCAGGAGGGACCGGACTCCCCGGCGGACGTCTTCCTCGGCCAGGACGGCGGTGCGCTCGGCACGCTGAGCCGGGCGGGGCTGCTTGCCCCGCTCCCCGCCGAGGTGGTGGCCCCGGTCCCGGAGCGCTACCGGGCGCCCGACCTCACCTGGGTGGCCACCTCCGCCCGCGCCAGGGTGGTGGCCTACAACCCCGGCCGGGTGGCGGCGACCGAGCTGCCCTCGGGCCTGGACGACCTGCTCGCACCGCGGTGGTCGGGACGGCTCGGCTTCGCCCCGACCAACGCCTCCTGGCTCTCGTTCGTCACCGGCTTGCGACTCGTCCGCGGCGAGGAGGGCGCCCGGCAGTGGCTCACCGCCTTCGCGGCGCAGCAACCTCGGCGCTTCCACGGCAACGGCGAGATCGTGGAAGCGGTGGCCGAGGGCAGCATCGATGCGGGCCTGGTGAACCACTACTACCTGTACCGGAAGACCGAGCGGCTCGACCCGGCCACCTATCCCGTGCGCAACCACTACGTGCCCGACGACCCGCTCGGCCTGGTCAACGTGGCGGGTGCGGGCGTGCTGGCCTCGAGCGACGACCAGGACGCCGCGCGCCGAGTCGTCGGGTTCCTGCTGTCGCGCCCGGCCCAGCAGCACGTCGTGGACGAGACGGGGGAGTACCCCGTGCTGGCCGGCGTGACGCCGAGCAGGCCCTTCGAGCTCGGGCCCCTGGAGTCGCTGTCGCCACCGGAGCTGGACCTGGCCGACCTCGGCTCACTGGAGCGCTCCGAGATCATGCTGCAGGAGGTCGGGCTCCTCTGACCTGCGGATGCGCGGCGGTCAGGGCAGCAGGAGCAGCTTCCCCGTCGTGCGCCTGCCCTGCAGGTCCTCGTGGGCGGTGGCAGCGTCCGCGAGCGCGTAGCGGTGGCCGATCCGCACGTCGAGCGTGCCGTCGACGACCTCGGCGAACACGTCGGTGGCCCGGGTCCGCAGCTCCTCCGGCGTGGAGATGTAGTCGAAGAGCTTGGGGCGGGTGAGGAAGAGCGAGCCGCCGGCGTTGAGCCGCATGGGATCGACGGGCGGCACGGGCCCGCTCGACCCGCCGAAGAGCACCAGCATGCCCCGGCGGCGCAGGCTCGCGAGGCTCGCGTCGAAGGTCGAGCGCCCGACGCTGTCGTACGCCGCGTGGACCCCCGCACCACCGGTGAGGTTCCTGACCGCGTCGGCGAGATCGGCGACTTCGCCATAACGGATCACGTCGGCCGCTCCGGCGGCGCGGGCGAGCTCCTCCTTCTCGGCGGTGGACACCGTGGCGATCACCCGGGCTCCACGGGCGGCCGCGAGCTGGGTGAGCAGCAGGCCGACTCCGCCTGCCGCGGCATGCACCAGGACGTCCTCGCCGTGCTGCACGGGGTGGGTGTCGTTGACGAGGAAGTGCGCGGTCATCCCTTGCAGCAGGAGGCCCGCCGCGACCTCGTCGGAGACCCCAGGCGGCACCGGCACCGCCTTGTCCGCCACCACCGTCACACGCTCGGCGTAGCTGCCCAGCGCCTCGACCCACGCGACACGGTCGCCCACGGCGAAGTCGGTGACGTCCGGACCGAGAGCGAGCACGCGACCGGCACCCTCCAGCCCGGGGACGTACGGCATCGCCATGGGGTACGTGCCGTTGCGCTGGTAGACGTCGATGTAGTTGACCCCTGCTGCGGCGACGCCGACGAGGAGCTCGCCCGGGCCGGGCTCGGGATCGGGCAGCTCGGCCGGGTTCAGCACCTCGGGCCCGCCTGCGTTGATGATCTGGATGGCGCGCATCTGCCGATCCTGCACCCCGCACCCGGCCGGTCGTGCACCCGTGCCGTCGGGGGAGAGGTCAGTTCAGGTCGGCGAGCGCGGGCTGCGGCTCGGCCGCGACCGGCGCGGCGGCGGACACGGCGGCCTGCGGGCGCTGCGTGGTGGCGGACCACAGGGCCGCGGCGGCCACCGTGACGAGTGCGGCGCCGAGGACGTGCAGCGACACGAGCACCTCGGGCACACCGAGTGCGTACTGGATGCCACCGAGGGCACCCTGGGCCACCACGGCGACGATGAGCGCGACGTACCGGCGCCGCAGCCGCGCCGGCGCGTGCACGGCCGCCAGGGTGAACCCGAGCGCCACGAGCATCCCGAGGTAGGCGAAGAGCAGGTCGGCGTGCAACTGCGCCGCCGCCGGCACACCGATGCCGAGGCGGGGGGTGTTCGCGTCGCCTGCGTGCGGTCCGGCCGCGGTGACGAGGGTGCCGGCCGCGAGCAGGGCAGCGAACACGACCGTGCTCGTGGCGATGAGCCCGCGAACGGCGCCCGGCACCGTGCGGCGCGGTGGCCCGTCGCCGTCGGAGGCGGCGTCGACGAGCTGCATCCCGAGCCAGACCAGCACCATCGAGACGAGGAAGTGGACCGAAACGCTCCACCAGACCAGGCCGGTGAGCACCGTGAACCCGCCGATCACCGCCTGGGCGACCACACCGAGCGGCTGGACCAGCGCGAGCCTCGTGAGCCGCGCCCGGCGCGGGCGCGTGGCGAATGCCGCGATCAGGCAGGCGCCGGCGACGAGCACCACGGCGATCGTCAGCAGGCGGTTGCCGAACTCGATCCACTGATGGAGTCCGGCGACCTCGGGGTGCGGGGCGGGCACGAGACTGCCCGGGAAGCACTCCGGCCATGTGGGGCAGCCGAGCCCGGATCCCGTCACGCGCACCACGGAGCCGGTGACCGCGATGCCGCCCTGCGCGATGACGGCGGCCGCGGCGAGCCGGCGCATCAGGGCGGGCGGGGTCGAGGGCAGGCGGTGCAGGAGTGCAGGTCGGGCCACACCCTGATGGTAGGTGGGTGCCTGCAGGCGTCGGTGTCGAGGCCGCCCGCGACATGGTCACGCATCGCTGTTCGCCCGGCTACGGATCAGCGATACGTGTCCATGTCGCGTCCCTGCCCGCGGGGGCGGGCGGCTGCATGATGTGCGGGTGACGGTTCTGGCGGCCGGGTTGGCGCTGCTCGCGGCCGGTCTCTTCGCGGTCTCGACGGTGGCGCAGCAGCGCTCCGCGGCCACCGTCCCGGACGAGCGTGCACGCGGCCTCGGGTTGATCCGCGTGCTCGTCGGCCGTCCCCGGTGGTGGGCGGGTGTGATCGGCGACGGCGGTGGCTACCTGGTGCAGGCTGCCGCGCTCGGGTTCGGGTCGCTGCTGCTCGTCCAGCCGTTGCTGGTCACCACGCTGCTCTTCGCGCTGCCGCTCGGTGCTGCGTGGGCGGGCCGGACACTCACCCGGACGGACTGGGTCTGGGCCGCGCTCCTCGCGGTGTCGCTGGCGGTGTTCGTCGTCTCGGGCAATCCGACCGACGGGGTCGACCGCGCGCCCGTACGTGACTGGCTGCCGGCGGGCGCCGTCCTCGCCGGGTTGTTCCTGGTCTGCGTCGTGGCCGCGGCCCGCACCAGTGGCGTGACGCGGGCGGTGCTGCTCGCCGCGGCCACCGCGCTGGCGTACGGAGTGGCGGCCGCACTGACCAAAGGTGTCGTCGGGCAGCTCGACGAGGGTCTCGTCGCGTTCCTCGCGAGCTGGGAGGTCTACGTGCTCGTCGCCGTCTCGATCGCCGGCACGGTGCTGCAGCAGTCGGCCTTCCAAGCGGGTGAGCTCGGGGCGTCGCTGCCCACGATGATCGTGGGCGAGCCGGTGGTGGCCGTGGTGCTCGGGGCGGTGGTGCTGCAGGAGGAGCTGCGGGCGGACGGTGCCGAGTGGGCGCTCATCGTGCTGCTCGTCGTCGTGATGGTGGCGGCCACCACGGCGCTGGCCCGCTCGTCCGCGCGGACGACGGCGGTGCCCCGGGCGGCACCCGCCTGACGTGCGGCGCGCTGCATCCGTCGTCGCAGCCCGTCGTGCATCGTCGCAGCACGCCGGCGCGTTGCGCGGTCACCACACGTGCTGCGAGGTGCGTCCCGGGAGGGCTCAGGCTGCCGGCGTGCCGGCACTGCCGTGGGGGGCCGACGGCGCGGTCACGCCCCCGACGGCCTTGGGCACCAGCAGCTCCCCGATCACAGGCAGGGCGAGGAAGCCCTCGGCGCCGGCGTAGAGCAGCCCGACGCGCGGCAGGTCGATGTGGTGGCGATAGGCGAGCACCCGAGGTAGCCACTGGGGGTCGAACTTGGCGTTGAAGTCGTGCAACGACTTGATCTGGAAGAACGGGTTGAGCACGCCGACCGCCCAGCGGGCCGCACGCTGGGCGGGGCTGAACGGGATGTCGTCGGCGAAGAGGCGGCCCCACATGGCGAAGTTCATCGAGAGGCGCCGCACGCCGCGCTGACCCAGTGCCGCGGCGGCGCCGGCGATGAGGAACTCCGTCATGCCGTTGGGGGCGTCCGGGTCGTGGCGCATGAGGTCGAGCGTGTAGCCGAACGACGGACCGTAGGCCGGCACCACGCGCAGGAACCCGCCCGGCACGCCGTTCTCGTCCAGGGCGACGCAGAGCAGGAACTCCTGGTTCGCGCCTGCGCCGGTGACGTCCTGTGACAGCGACATCGTGAAGCCGCGCTCGGGTGCCTTGCCGCGCCACTTCGCACTGATCGCGTTGAGCTGCTCCACCAGGCGTGGCGGAGCGTTGGACTCGGCGATGAGCTGGAAGCGGTGCGTCCGCCCGACGCGGCGGACCGCGGCCCGCAGACTCTTGCGCCCCGGGCCGTCGAGGGTGAACCGCGCGCAGTCGAGGATGGCCTCGTCTCCCAGGTAGAAGCTCGTGAAGCCGCGGGAGGCATACAGCGGCATGCTGGCCTCGCGCACGGCGAGGAACGCGGGGTTCCACGCGCGCTCGTCGCACATGTCGAGGAACTCGTCGAGCGCCCGCACCACCGACTCCGGTGCCCCGATCGGATCGGCCGAGACCAGTGCGTAGCCGCCGAGGTAGGTGTAGGCGAGCACCGCCTCGCCGTCGGAGGAGAAGAAGAAGCTCTTGTCGTCGCGCAGGGAGAAGTAGGCGAGGGTGTCCCACCCGTAGGTGCGGACGAGGCGGTTGGCGTGCTCCCAGTCGCTCTCGGTGTGGGGGTGGCGCCCGACCAGCGGCCGGAACAGCAGGATCGCGAAGACGACCAGCCCGGCGATGCCGAGCGCCAGCAGCGCCGTGGGGAAGAAGTCGGCGAAGAACCGGGAGCGGTAGGTGTAGGGGCCGTCCACCCCCACCAGCCCGCCCGCGACGGTGGCGAGCGCGCCGTCCAGGGTGACCCCGGGTTCGATGCGGTCGCTTTCCACCCAGAGCGCGACGAGCCCGAACGCGAACACACCGGCGAGGTAGAGCGGCACGAACCGGACCAGCCGCAGCAACGACGGAGGGTCGGCCGGAGCGCGGAACTCGTCGCGGTACCAGATCAGCGCCAGCAGCATCGCGACGCAGATCGTGACCGCCACGGGGTGCGGGCCCTTCGACATGTGCGCGATGCCGCCCACGATGAAGAGCGCGACGGCCACCCGCCAGGCCAGGCGTTTGCGCTTCGCCAGCTGGTCGGCCAGCAGGATCAGGAGCAGCCCGACGATCACCGAGACGACGTGCCCGGCCACCGGGAGCCAGAGCTGGTCGATCGCGTCCTCGCGACCGTCCAGCCGGGCGTGCACGATCGGGATCTGGGCGAGCAACTGCAGAACCCCGCCGAGCGCCGTGAGCACCGCGATGATCGTCACGGCGCGCCTGCCGCGTTCGGGTTGCCGCTGCGGCGCCGGGATCGGGTGTGCGGCCGCGGCGAGCTCGGGCAGAGCTGTCACGGTGTCCGTCATGGAGGCTGGCACGGACCCGTCGCCTGCCGGGGTTCCTGCCACGGGGGTGGGAGGCAGCACGGGACGCACGGCCCCCGCCGGTCCGGCGCCTTCGGGTGCGGCGAACTCGGGCCGCAGCGTCGGGAAGAGGATCACCTCGCGGATCGAGTCGACGCTGGCCAGCAGCATCACCAGGCGGTCGATGCCGACACCGAGGCCACCGGTGCACGGCATCCCGTGCTCCAGAGCGCGGATGTAGTCGAGGTCGATGTCGCCGGCCTCCGGGTCGCCGCCTGCCTTGGCGCGGGCCTCCGCCTCGAACGCCGCGAGCTGCTCGACCGGGTCGTTCTGCTCCGAGTAGGCGTTGCAGAGCTCGAACCCGGCGACGATCAGCTCGAAACGCTCGACGTACGCGGGGTCGTCCCGATGCGCCCTCGCCAACGGGGAGACCTCGCGGGGGTAGTCGATGCAGAACACCGGCCCGACGACGTCGTGCTGCACCTTCTCGTCGTAGACCTCCTTCATGAGCCGGCCCGCGCCCCAGCCGCGTTCGTAGGGGATGCGCAGCCGGTCCAGCACGGCCCTGGCCTCGTCGATCGGCATGCCGGGGTGCATGGTGGCGCCGGTCTTCTCGGCGATCATGTCGGCGAAGCGGACCCGCGGCCACGGTGTGGCGCCGAGGTCGATGGCGTGGCCGCCGTAGTGCACGACCAGCGAGCCGCCGGAGCCGCCGAGGGCTGCCCGCGCCGCGGTCGTGATCATGCCCTCGACCAGGTCCATCATGTCGTGGTAGTCGGCGAAGGCCTGGTAGGCCTCGAGCATCGTGAACTCGGGGTTGTGCCGGGTGTCGATGCCCTCGTTGCGAAACACCCTGCCGATCTCGAACACTCGCTCCAGCCCGCCGACGATCAGCCGCTTGAGGTGCAGTTCCAGCGCGATGCGCAGGTACATGTCGAGATCGAGCGCGTTGTGGTGGGTGACGAACGGGCGCGCCGATGCCCCGCCCTGGATCGTCTGCAGCACCGGGCCCTCGACCTCGGTGAAGTCGTGGTCCTCCAGATACCGGCGGATCGCTCGGATCGCGGTGTGCCGGATCCGGAAGATCTCGCGGGTGCGCTCGTTGGCAGCGAGGTCGACGTAGCGCTGCCGGTAGCGGGTCTCCACGTCGCTGAGGCCGTGGTGCTTGTCGGGTGCTTCGAGCAGCGACTTGCCCAGCAGGGCGAAGTCCTGGACGCAGACCGAGAGCTCGCCGCGCCGCGTGGTCATCACCGTGCCCTCGACACCCACCCAGTCGCCGCGGTCGAGCTCGTCGAACTCGTGGTGGCGATCGGGCCCCAGCACGGCCGTGTCGACGAACAGCTGGATCGTGCCGGTGCGGTCGCGCAGGACTGCGAAGCTCAGGCCGCCCTGGTGCCGGAGGAGCTCGAGACGGCCCGCGAGGCGCACGTGCTCCGCGGTGTGGATGTCAGGCCCCAGCGTGTGGTGGGACGCCCGGATCTCCGCGGTGGTGTGGTCGGTGGGGTAGCGGTAAGGCAGCCCGTGTCCGGATCGTGCGGCCTCGAGCTTGCGCAAGCGGTGTTCCCGCTGGTCTGCGTCGTGCCGGCCATCTGTACCGGACGTCATCATGGCAACGATAGGGTCGCCGGCCCCTCGGGCCCACAGTCTTCGATACCCCCGATCGGGGTTTTCGATAGGTGAGGCGCCGCCCGTGCGGAGCTCACGCGAAGACCAGTGCGAGGTGGGCCGCCAGGTCGTCGCCGCGCAGCCGGGCGGCCCGGTACCCGACGTGGCCGTCCGGACGCACGAGGTAGCAACATCCGCCGACCGCGCTGTACGCGCCGCGGAACTCCCCGGCGGCGTCGCGCAGCACGGGCACCGGTGTGCCGCCGAGCAGCCCGTCGGCCACGTTGTCCGGGATGTCCACTCCGTCGGCGAGGACGATCCGGGCGTCGAGGTGGTCGCGTTCCCGCGGCCGCGCGATGGCTGCTCCCGCGGCGGCGAGCTCGGCGATCTGCTCCGCCTGGTCGACGTAGACGAGCAGTGTGTGCCGGCATCCGTCGAGCACTTCGTACAGCCGCAGGGGGAACGCCACGGATGCGCGACGCAGGCCGCGGCAGTCCGGAGCGCGCTCGCCCGGCGCCGGTCCGCCCTTGAGCTCCCCGGCCCCGTTGTCGCCGCTGACGATGGGGCTGTCGGGATAGCTCACGAGCAGCTGGGCCTCGCGCAGCATGATGGTGGCCGGGTCGTCGTTCTGGTAGCCGCTGCGGGCGTGTCGCACGGTGCGGCCCACCACTTCCTCGCCGACCGGCCGTCGTTCGGCGTCGTAGCTGGCCAGGAGCCCGTCGGCCGCGTCGCCCTGCACCGCGAGCGCAATCCGCCATGCCAGGGCGACGGCGTCCTGGATCCCCGTGTTCATGCCCTGCGCCCCGGTGGGCGGGTGGATGTGCGCCGCGTCCCCGGCGACGAACACGCGGTCGCTGCCATAGGAGTCGACGATGCGGTGGCTGATCCGGAACACCGACGACCAGCGCAGGTGGGAGGCATGCGTCGGCTCGGGGGCGAGCCGGTCCAGCACGGCCTGGATGTGCCGCAGCTCCGGCCTGGGGCCGGCGCTCATCCCGTGTTCGACGGACTTCTCGGCGCCGTCGCCGTCATGACTGAGCGTGGACCCGTTGTCCTGAGCGGACAGCTCCTCGGGCACCAGCATCGACACCCGGTACCGGCGCCGTCCCGGAAGCGGGATGGCGACTAGCAGGTCGTCGACATTGCCGCCGTCGGCGATGTGCTGGGCGCGGACGGCGTAGCCGGAGGGCTGGTGCCAGTCCACCTCCACGTCCCCGAGCATGTACTGCTCGGGGAAGGCGTCGCCCTCGAACTTGAGGCCCAGGCCCTTCCGGACCGTGCTGTGGGCGCCGTCGGCGCCGATGAGGTACCCGGCCCGCAGCTGCGACTCCCCGTCCGGCCCGCGGAGCTTGACCGAGACGCCCTCGGCGTCCTGTTCGAAGCGCACGAGCTCGACACCGCGTTCGACGTGGCCACCGAGCTCGTTGTAGCGCTGCTCGAGCAGGCGCTCCGTCTCGTACTGGGGGAGCGCGGCGAAGCCGTACGGAACCTCCGGTGGCAGCTCGAAGTCCACCCTCGCCACCTGCTCGCCGTTGACGTACACGAGTTGTCCGCGCATCGGCGTCGAGGCGTCGAGGGCGCGTGCGAGCACCCCTGCCGACTCCCACAACTCGAGGGTGCGGGGCTGGACCCCCACCGCCTTGGCGTACGGGATCGGCGCGAGGAGCCGGTCGATGATCCGGCACTCCACCCCGCGGCGCCGCAGTTCGACGCCGGCAGTGAGCCCGACCGGGCCCGCCCCCACGATCAGCACGTTCTCAGCCATGCATCCTCCGTGGTCGTTGCTCAGGGCGTCTCCTCAGGTTTCGTTCCGGTAACGGGACTCGCGGTGCGCATGGTCGGCGTTACTGCTGGTGGGAGGCTCGCCACACCCTGTACTCAGCTGAGTGAGGCCGTCCGGACGGGCTCCGGACCCGACGGCGGGGCCGGGGTCAGGGCCTGTTCCACCCGCTCCAGCTCGTCCACGAGGCGGTGGATCCAGCCCCAGCCGTCGAACGCCCGGAGCGCCGCGGCAGGCGCCTCGGCGAAGCGCACGGCCAGGTGCTGGGCGGCGACCTGCGCGCGCACCGCCGACGCGTACCCCGATGGCGCTTTGCCTGCCGCGACGGCCGCCGCGGCCTCGCGGTAGGCGTCGGCGACCTCCTGGGCGTCCGCGCGCAGGAGGACACCGAAGTCCGGCCAGGGCAGCGGATCGGTTGCCGGGTAGCGCACGCACAAGGTCCGCGAGTACTCCGCGATGCGGTTCGCGACCGCCAGCACGACCAGCCATTCGGGCTCGGGGCCCGGTTTGGCCGGCTCGGAGCGGTACTGGGCGTAGGTGTACTCGAACAGCGTCGAGAGCCGGGTGAGCGGTTCCGTGGACGGGGGAGGTCCCGTGCCGGTCAGGTACGCCGCGGACGCGACGATCTCGTCGGCTCCGGCGCGCATGCAGTCGGCGGCCACCCGGCGCACCTCGCCGGCACCGCCGCGCGGCCACACCGCCGCCCCGATCAGCGCCCCCACCAGGCCGCCGATGATCACGGCGAACACCCGGTCCTCCGCGAGCTCCCAGTTCGCCGGTGCCACCTGGGCGAAGACGACCGAGACGACCAGCGTGAAGCCCGCCTGCGCCGCTCCCAGCCCGAGCAGTGGACCCGCCGCGAACGCCGCGAGCATCAGCAGCGGGGTGAGCCAGGCGTAGACGTGGGTTTCCGGGCCGACCAGCGTCAGCAGGACGGCCGCGATGATCGCCCCGATGATCGTGCCGGTGAACGCCTGCAGGAGTACCGCACGGCTGGCGACGGCCGAGGTGCGCATCAGGCTCAGGGTGGCGAGCAGCACCCAGAAACCGTGGGTCAGCGCGAGCACGCCCGCGATGATCCGCGCGACGGCGAGGCCGACAGCGAGCCGGATGGCGTTCTGCAGGTAGACCGAGCGGGGTGTCATGTGGGCCCGCAGTCGCCGCCACCAGAGCGTGACGGGGGAGGCGTGCAGGAACCAGAAGTCGACGGGCGTGTCGGCCGGGGGCGGAGGGGGCGCGCCCAGCGTGGCCCGGGTCGCGAGCACCAGCGTCCGGACGGACTCCGTGACCGCGGAGACCGCGAGCTCACCGCGCAGCCACGGGGCGGGGTCGACCGCACCGGCGAGCCGGAACGTCTCACGCTCGACGTAGCCCGAGAGCGCCTGGTCGATGACGTCCCTGGGCGGTGGCGCTCCCTCGCCGAGCAGTGCGTCGCGCACGGCTGCCAGCGCTTTCGCGTCCGTGTCGAGCAGATCCGCGGTCTCGGGTGCCGTGCCCGGTTCCCGCGGAGACGCGTGAGCCCCGGCGGATACCGGCGCCGTGGCCTGCTCGGTGGAGGTAGCTGCGGTGCGCTGCTCGGCCAGCCGGTCGGCGGCCAGCCCGAGCCGCCCGATGACCACCCGGACCGCGAGGGAGGCGTGGGTGAGGCTCCGGTCGTGGCGGCTGGGCCCGGTGGGACGTGCGGCCGGTGGGAGCGTGCTCGCCCTCAGCTGAGCGCCGGCGCGGGATGCCTCGGCGCGGAGGGCGGCGATCCGGACGTCCCCGTCGGGAGCACCGGCGACGAACCAGGTGCGCAGCCCGTCGGCGAGAGCCGCCGCGGCATCCGCCGCGTAGGCGACGCGCGGCACGAGGTCAGGGGGTGACGGTGCGGGCCACAGCAACCGGTCGGCGAGCACGAGCAGCAGGACCCCGACCGTCAGGCCGATGAGGCGTTCGCCGAGCAGATCGGGCGTGTAGGGCGGGAAGCACGGGAGCACGTAGAACAGCTGCAGGCCGCTGGCGACGGCGGCGACCCGGGGGCCGCCGACGGCGGCGAAGGACACCAGGAACCCGACCACCAGCATTCCGGCCACGGCGGCCCAGGTGTTGACGGCGAGAACCGTGCCGAGCGACGCGAGTGCCAGACCGACCACGAGAGCACAGAGGTAGGTGCGGGTGCGCTGGGCCGGTGTTCCGTTGACCTCCGACAACGCACCCAGCGCGACCGTCGCGAACAGCGCGTAGACACCGGCGTTCACGTCGCCGACCAGGTAGAGGCACACGAAGAAGCCCGAGCTGGCGGCAATGGTGACGCGCAACGCGCGGTGGACGATGAGGAACCCGGGGTCGCGCTCGTGCAGGAACGCCGCCGGCCGCCCCAACAGCCGCGGCCGGCGGCGTTCGTCGGTCACGTCTCCTGCCACCGCCGTCCCCGGCGGCCTCCGGCTCCGTCGCCGCTCATGTCGGGCCCCACGTGCCGGGGGCATAGGGCAGTGGCGCAGTGCCCGGGTCGAGGATCGGTTCCACGATTCGCCAGGCCTCCTCCAGGGAGTCCATCCGCGCGAAATGCGTGGGGTCCCCGGCGAGGGCGTCGGCGAAGATCCGCTCGTACGCCTCGTGCACCGGGCCGAGCGCCTGCCGGAAGTCGACGCCCATCGGCAGCTCGGTCGCGATGTCGCCGCCGCCGGGTTGCTTCGCGAGCAGGAAGAACGTCACTCCGGCGTCGGGCTGCAGACACAACCGGATCCGGTTGGGCGCGAGCGTCGATCCCCCTTCGCCGTGGAACAGCCGGCGCGGCGGCGGCCGGAACGTGACGACGATGTCCAGCAGGGTCTCGGCCAGCGCCTTGCCCGCCCGGATGTGCACGGGCACGCCGGCCCAGCGCCAGGAGTCGACGTGCAGGGTGAGGGCCACGTACGTCTCGGTCGTCGAGTCGGGGGCGACCCCGCGCACGTCGCGATAGCCGGTGTACTGCCCGCGCACCACCTCGGACGGATCCACCGCCCGCACGGAAGACAGGAGGGTGTACTTCGCGTCGCGCTGGTCGTCGGCGGTGTCGTGCTGCGGGCTCTCCATCATGAGCAGGGCGAGCACCTGCAACAGGTGGTTCTGCACCACGTCGCGGACGGTGCCCACGGCATCGTAGAACGAGCCGCGGTCGGCCACGTCGAAGTCCTCGGCCATCGTGATCTCGATGCTGTCGATCCAGGTGCGGTCCCACAGCGGTTCGATCAGGGTGTTGGCGAAGCGCAGCACGAGGAGGTCCTCGACGGGCTCCTTGCCGAGGTAGTGGTCGACGCGGAACAGCCGCTCCTCCGGCACGTGCCGGCGCAGCTGGGCGTTCAGCTCCCGTGCCGAGGCGAGGTCGTGGCCGAACGGCTTCTCCACCACCAGCCGGCACCGGTCGGTGAGCCCGACGGCGGCGAGCGCGTCGGCCACCGTGCCGAACAGCGAGGGCGGCACTGCCAGGTAGTGCACGACGAAGGCGTCCTGCCCGGCCTGCTCGCGGACGGCAGCAGCGAGCTGCTCGAACGTCGCGGGGTCGTTGTAGTCGCCCGCCACCATGTGCATGCTGCGTTGGAGCCGTTCGAGCACCGCGCCGTCGACGTCGGGCACCACGGCCCCCACCGCGTCCCCGGCGTGCTTGCGCAGCTCGTCGGAGCTCCAGTCCGACCGTGCGACCCCGATGACCGGCACCGTCAGCTCACCCCGTTCGGTGAGCCGGTACAGGGCGGGCAGGATCATCTTGCGTGCCAGGTCGCCGGTGACGCCGAACAGCACCAGCGCGTCGGCGGCCGGACCCGGGCCTGTGATCGATCCTGTCGTGGGCCCGGTCGAAGGAGCAGTCATGACGCGGCCGGCTTCTCGTCGTGGCCGCCGAACTCCTTGCGCTGCGCCGACTCGACCTTGCTGGCGAACAGCTCGCTCCCGCGCGAGGCGAACCGGCTGTAGAGCGCGGCGGTGAGCAGCGGCGCCGAGACGCCCTCCTCGATCGCCGCGATCGACGTCCAGCGCCCCTCGCCGGAGTCGGAGACACGGCCGGAGAACTGCTCCAGCTGCGGGTCGGCCGCCATCGCCTCCGCCGTGAGGTCCAGCAGCCACGAGCCGATGACGCTGCCGCGGCGCCAGACCTCGGTGACCTCCCCGAGGTCGATGCCGTCGTAGGGGTAGTAGCGGGGCTCGCGTAGCGGTGCCGTCTCGGCGTCGGCCTTCTCCTGGTGCTTGCCGACACCGGCGCCGCGGATGACGTTCAGCCCCTCGGCGTAGGCGGCCATGATCGCGTACTCGATGCCGTTGTGCACCATCTTCACGAAATGCCCGGCACCGGACGGGCCGCAGTGCAGGTAACCCTGCTCGGAGCGGGACACCTCGCCGGTGCGGCCCGGGGTGCGGGCGGCCGCGCCGACGCCGGGAGCGAGCGACGCGAAGATGGGGTCGAGCCGGTCCACCGCCCGGTCGGGGCCGCCGATCATCAGGCAGTAGCCGCGCTCCAGCCCCCAGACCCCGCCGCTGGTGCCGCAGTCGACGTAGTCGATGTTGTGGACGGCGGCCACCTCGGCCCGGTCGATGTCGTCGCGGTAGGAGGAGTTCCCCCCGTCGACGATCGCGTCACCGGGCTCGAGCAGGTCGAGCAGGTCGGTCACTGTGTTGCCGGTGACGGCCGCGGGGAGCATGAGCCACACCGTGCGGGGTGGCGCGAGTGCGTCGACGAGCTCCTTCAGGCTGCCTGCGCCCTCTGCGCCTTGGGCGACCATCTGCTGCACGGCCTCCGTGGAGAGGTCGTGGACGACGCACTCGTGGCCGTCGCGGAGCAGGCGGCGCACCATGTTCGCGCCCATCCGGCCCAGGCCCACCATCGCGATCCTCATGCTCGGCTCCTCTGCTGCGAGACTGTTCTGCCCTGGTGCTGATGTGCGGTGTGGCTGCAGCGGACACGTTTCGCCCCGTCGCTCAGGGCGTCGGCCACCGCCGCACTGGGCGGTCCCCCATCGGCCCGGCGCCGGCCGGCAGGGTCACCGGGCAGGCCGTCGCGGCCGTCGCGCCCCACGTCGGACGCCGGCCTCGGCCGCGGTCTCGCGGCGCGGGCCTGGCGCGAAACTACCGCGTCAGGGCCATCGAGAACCCCGATAAGTCGCAACAAAGACCGGAGTGCCAACGAACGGGTGTCGACATTCCGGTACTGCAGCTCATACGGTCCACGCACGCGGATGTCGGCCGATCGCAGCTGCATGCACAGGAGGCCCGCTCATGACCGCTGTCTCACCGAAGCCGGTCGTCGCACGCCCCTACCCGGCGCGCCGATCGGTCAAGGGGTCGACGCTGGTCAGAATGCTCCACACGACCGATCCCAAGGACATCGCCATCCTCTACCTGGTGACGTCGTTCGGGTTCTTCCTCGCCGGTGGCCTGATGGCGTTGCTGATGCGCGGTGAGCTGGCGGTGCCGGGGGAGCAGTTCCTGTCCAACGAGCAGTACAACCAGCTGTTCACGATGCACGGCACGATCATGTTGCTGCTGTACGCGACGCCGATCCTGTTCGGCTTCGCCAACTACATCGTGCCGTTGCAGATCGGTGCACCGGATGTCGCCTTCCCGCGGCTGAACGCCTTCTCGTACTGGTTGTTCCTGTTCGGCGGGCTGATCGTGCTGAGCGGGTTCATCACCCCGGGCGGGGCGGCGGACTTCGGCTGGTTCGCCTATGCGCCCCTGCACAGCTCGACATTCTCGCCCGGCGCAGGCGGGAGCCTGTGGACCGCCGGCCTGATCGTCGCCGGCCTCGGCACGATTCTCGGTGCCGTCAACTTCATCACCACGATCATCTGCATGCGCGCGCCCGGCATGACGATGTTCCGGATGCCGATCTTCACCTGGAACATCTTCGTCACCGCGATCCTGATCCTCGTGGCGTTCCCGATTCTCACGGCCGGGCTGTTCGCCATGCTGGCCGACCGGCAGCTCGGCACGCACGCGTTCGACCCCGAGAACGGCGGGGCGATCCTGTGGCAGCACCTGTTCTGGTTCTTCGGCCATCCCGAGGTCTACATCGTGGCGTTGCCGTTCTTCGGCATCGTCACCGAGGTCTTCCCGGTGTTCAGCCGAAAGCCGATCTTCGGTTACAAGGGCCTGGTCTACGCGACCCTCTCGATCGGCGTGCTGTCGGCGGCGGTGTGGGCGCACCACATGTTCGCGACCGGGGCCGTCCTGCTCGCCTTCTTCTCCTTGACCACGTTCCTGATCGCGATCCCGACCGGGATCAAGTTCGTGAACTGGATCGGCACGCTGTGGAAGGGAAGTCTGACGTTCGAGTCGGCCATGCTGTTCGCGCTGGGCTTCCTGGTCACGTTCCTGCTCGGCGGCCTCACGGGCATCGTGCTGGCGTCCCCGCCGCTGGACTTCCACGTCTCGGACACCTACTTCGTGGTGGCGCACTTCCACTACGTGCTGTTCGGCACGATCGTGTTCGCCACCTACTCCGGCATCTACTTCTGGTTCCCGAAGATGACCGGCCGGATGCTGGACGAAACCCTGGGGAAGATCCACTTCTGGCTGACCTTCATCGGGTTCCACCTGACCTTCCTCGTACAGCACTGGCTGGGCAACGAGGGCATGCCGCGCCGCTACGTCGACTACCTGCCCACCGATGGGTTCACCACGCTGAACATGATCTCGTCGGTCGGGGCGTTCGTGCTGGGGCTCTCGGTGCTTCCGTTCATCTGGAACGTCTTCCGCAGCTATCGCTACGGGCGTGTGGTCACGGTGGACGACCCGTGGGGCTTCGGCAACTCGCTGGAGTGGGCGACGAGCTGCCCGCCGCCGCGGCACAACTTCACGGAGCTGCCGCGGATCCGTTCGGAGCGTCCGGCGTTCGAGTTGCACTACCCGCACCTGGTGGAGCGCTTCCGTGAGGAGGCGCACGTCGGGCACCGGCCGGCCGTGTCGGAGCAGCTGACCCATGAGGTCGCCGAAGAGCAGCAGCCGGACTCCGACGACCCGCGCTCGCGGTGACGCCGTTCAGCCGAAGCCGACCATCTGCAGGTTGAGCGGTAGCTGGTCGCGGTGCGGGCCGGCGAGCCTGCCGGCGTCGACCGGGATGACCGGGGCCACGCCCGGTGTCGTCTCCTCCAGGGCCTCCTCGCCGGACACGACGCCTTCGCCGGTGAACCGGGACAGCACGAACGGCAGCCCGTTCGACTCGAGCGGCGACGGCCCGTCCATGACGTGGAAGTGCAGGTGGGGTGCATCGGTGTTGCCGCTGTTGCCCAGCCGTCCGATGACGTCGCCGGTGCGCACCTGCTGGCCCGGCCGCACCCGCAACGATCCCGGCTGCAGATGTGCGTAGAGGGCGAAGCGGCCCCCGCCGAGGTCGACCACGACGTGGTTGCCGGCCGCCGTCTGCACGGTGACGCCGTCGGGGCGCTTCCCGGGCGTCTGCTCGGGCATCCCGTCCTCGGCCGCCACCACCATGCCGTCGGCAGCCGACAGGACGTCGGCGCCGAAGTACCGGTAGGAGGTGACGTCGGTGGGCGGACCGCTGTAGAGCCGGCGCTGGGCGTCGAGCTGGACGAGGTCGACCGCGAAGCGCTCCGCGGCGTGCACCGTGCCGTTGATGGGGAGGACGGCCCCGCGGTGCGAGGTGATCGTGTCGCAGCAGCCGTTGCCGACGACCCACCCGGATCCGCGCAGCGGGGGTGCGAGGGTCACCGCCGGCTGCCCGGTGACCGCGACGGGCACGCCGGTGAACTCGAGGTCGCGCATCGGCGGGGGCGCGGGGTCGGCGTCGCGCGGGCCCACGTCCTCCGGGGCCTGTGCGGGCTGTGTCGCCACCGCGAACTGGTGGCGGACGAGGTGGGGCAACGGCGCGTCGGGCGCCAGGGTGGCGTCCACGAAGAGGTAGCCGGACTCACCCGGCCGCAGGCTCGGCCCTGGCGAGTCACCGGCAGGACGGAAGAGCCTGCCCAGTGCGTCGGCGTCGAGCGTGGACAGCGTGGAGTCGCCGTGCGTGCCCTCGAGGACGGTCACGCTGCGTAGATGAACCTCCTCACTGCTCGGATTCGTGACGGCGAGCTCGTAGGCCAGGTGCACGCGGTCGTCGGCGCCCAGAACCGGGGCGATCTCGGCGACCGGGGACACCGCGATCGGGGTGAGCACCGTTGCTCCGGTGCCGGGTTCGAGCGTCGGCACGCGGGTGGTCGGCGGTGCCGCGGTGCTGGTCGGGGCGGGGGCGGGGGGCGTGCCGGTCGGCGCGCACGCAGTGAGGACGCCCGCGAGCAGCACGGCGACGCACGCGCGGGCTGCTGTCGTCATCGCTCCTCCCGGGAATCTCGACAGTCACTCCGAACTCACGAGTATTGCTGGGTCGCAGAAGGATCACCATGACTCGATAGCGTTACTACGCCACGGTGATGTCATTGCGTCACTCCAGACGCATACGCTGGCCGGCATGCCGCTCGCGCATCCGCCGTCCGAGACCAACGGGGGCTCCCGTGCCCTCCCGGTGAACCCGGTGTTCGCGGCCGAGCCACTGGTCGTGCCGCGCAACGCGCTCCCCGAGGAGGGGATCGACTCCCAGATCGCCTACCAGGTCGTGCACGACGAGCTGATGCTCGACGGCAACGCCCGGCTCAACCTGGCCACGTTCGTCACCACCTGGGTGGAGCCGGGTGCGCGCCGGTTGATGACCGAGACCCTGGACAAGAACATCGTCGACAAGGACGAGTACCCGCGCACGGCCGACCTCGAACTGCGTTGCGTGCGGATGCTGTCGCGCCTGTGGAACGCCGCCGATCCGACGACGGCGCCGGGCTGCTCGACCACCGGCTCGAGCGAGGCCTGCATGCTCGGCGGGTTGGCGCTCAAGCGGCGCTGGCAGCACGCCCGCCGGGCTGCCGGTCTGCCGACGGATCGGCCCAACATCGTGATGGGCATCAACGTGCAGGTGTGCTGGGACAAGTTCGCCAACTACTTCGACGTCGAACCGCGGCTGGTGCCGATGGCCCCCGGCCGCTACCACCTGACTGCGGACGAGGTGGTGGCGCGCTGCGACGAGAACACCATCGGCGTGGTCGCGGTGCTCGGCTCCACCTTCGACGGCAGCTATGAGCCCGTCGCCGAGATCTGCGCCGCCCTCGACGCGGTGGCGGAGCGCACCGGCCTCGACGTCCCCGTGCACGTGGACGGCGCCTCCGGCGCGATGATCGCGCCGTTCTGCGACCCGGACCTGGAGTGGGACTTCCGGCTGCCCCGGGTGGCCTCGATCAACACGTCGGGACACAAGTTCGGCCTGGTCCCCCCTGGCGTCGGCTGGGTTGTCTGGCGGGATGCGGAGGCGTTGCCCGAGGACCTCGTGTTCCGGGTGAACTACCTCGGCGGCGACATGCCGAGCTTCGCGCTGAACTTCTCGCGCCCTGGCGGGCAGGTGATCGCGCAGTACTACATGTTCCTGCGCCTGGGCATGGACGGCTTCCGGCGGGTGCAGCAGACCTGCCGCGACGTCGCCGTCTCACTGGCCTCGCGGATCGGCGAGCTCGGCCCGTTCCGGCTGATCACCGACGGCAGCGAGCTCCCGGTCTTCGCGTTCACCCTGGCCGACGACGTCGCCAACTACTCGGTCTTCGACGTCTCCGCGAGCCTGCGGGAGCAGGGCTGGCTCGTCCCGGCCTACACGTTCCCCGCCGACGTCACCGACCTCGCCGTGCTGCGGATCGTCGTGCGCAACGGGATGTCGCACGACCTCGCCGACCTGCTGATGGACGACCTGCGGCGGGTCGTGGAGCGGCTCGAGTCGCAGAAGGCGCCGCAGCGCGGCCCGGAGTCGGCCTCCTTCGCCCACGGCGTGAAGGCCTCCACCTCCGCCGCGTCTACGGGGTCCGGTGTAGGTCGCTGACCGGCGGCGGGGCCGAGGCGAACACGTCGACGAGCCGGTCCCAGCGGTTGCGCCGCCCGGCCGGGAAGCGGGCGCGCGCCCTGGCCATCCGGTGCTCGTCGTAGCGGCGCCGGGCCCACGCGGACGTGGGCCGGGCGAGGCGGAAAGCGGCGTAGAGCGACAGCAGCGGGACGAACACGCCGATCACGCCGAGCAGCGTGCGGCCCTTGAGGATCGCGATGAACGCGAACCCGAAGTTGAACAGCACGGTCACGGCGATGCCTGGGGCCCCGTCGCCCGTATCGGGGTCGAACGGATCGGCGCCGACGAGCAGCAGTGCGAAGATCAGGGACGCGACGAGCACGGCGTCCACCGAGCTGCGGCCCTCCCGTGCCCAGTACACGTCGTCGAGGTGCAGCCACAGCGCGAACTCGTCGAGGGTGAGGGCCGCCCCTGCGCCGAAGAGCACCGCCAGGATGTCCACCCAGGGCCCGTCGGGGCGGTAGGTGAACTCGATCGTCCCGACCACGAGCAGCAGGAAGATGCCATAGACCTGGTGGTGGACGTGCACCCCACCCACACTCGTGTTCTTGAACGGGCCCTTGCCACGCCGGATGGCTTTCGTGACGGCTCGGGTGACGAGGAACGTGATCAGGAAAGCCGCGAGTATCCAGCCGACGAGCATGTGGCGGCGCGTCAGCTCGGCCGAGAAGATGAGGTCGAAACCGGACAGGGGCGCACCTCCTGTCGGGGACGAGCCGGGCCTCCACGGTCCCCGACGTGTGTCGTGCCCAGCGGGTATCCGCCGGAGCGGTGGCTCGATCCTGGCACGAAACACCGCTGACCAGGATCGGAGTCACCGAGATGGCCGGGTTGCCGCCGCGTGCACCGCCCGGCTTCCGCCTGGGTGACGAGCCCGGGTCCCCGCTAACGGGGGTGGGACGGTTGCCGAGAGCGCGCATGTCGGCGCTGCGTCGGCGCAGGCAGGAGGGGCTCGTGGGTCGGTCGTGCAGGTCGTTCGCCGTGCTGGTGGCTCTTCTGGCGCTCGTCGGCGCCTGCACGACGTCGCCCGGCGGCGGCTCTGGGCTCGTGCCCCTGGAACCGGTGGACGCCGGCAGCCCCTTCGCGCCCGCCACCGCTGCGGAGATCGAGCGGATCGTGCACGACCAGATGCGGGCCGGCGCCGTGCCGGGGATGGCCGTCGGGGTCTGGGTCCCCGGGCGGGGCCGTCTGGTGCAGGGGTACGGCGTGTCCGATGTCGCGACCGGGTCGGCCTTCGCCCTCACCGACCATGTGCGGATCGCGAGCATCACCAAGACGTTCACCGCCACCGCCACGCTCATGCTCGTCGACCAGGGCAAGCTCGCTCTCGACGACCGGCTGCAGTCGTTCGTTCCCGGGATCCCGAACGGCCGTGACATCACGGTCCGGCAGTTGCTGAACATGACGGCAGGCGTCTACGACTACACCCGGTCCCCGGAGTTCAAGGCGTCCTTCGACGTCGACCCGCTCGCGCCGTTCCCTGTCGACCAGATACTCGCGATCCTGCGGAGCCGCCCGGCCGCGTTCACGCCGGGCCGGCCCGGGGCGTGGCAGTACAGCGACTCCAACTACATCCTGCTCGGGCAGATCATCGAGAACGTGACGGGCGAGCCGGCCGGCACCTTCATCCAGCGCGAGATCGTCGACGCGCTCGGCCTGCCGGGCACGAGCTACCCGACGTCACCGGAGATACCCCCGCCCGCGTCGCGCGGCTACATGATCGTCCCGCCGGGGGCGCCGGAGCGCGACGTCACCGCGCTCGACCCGGCGGTGGCGGGCACCGCGGGCGCGATGATCTCCACGGTCGCGGGGCTGCGCGCCTGGGCAGGCGCGCTGGCCGCGGGCACGCTGCTCAGCCCCGCCGCCCACGCCGAACAGATGGCCGTCGTGAACACGCGCCTCTCACCGCCACTGCAGATCGGGTACGGCGCGGGCGTGATCGATATCAACGGCTTCGTCGGCCACAACGGCGCGATCTACGGATTCACCACCGCGATGTTCCAGTTGCCGGAGACCGGCGCCACCATCGTCGTGGTCGCCAACAAGGCGTCGAACGTCGACGGGGTCGGCCTGGAGACGTTCCTGCAGATCGCGAAGCTGCTGTACCCGGAACGGTTCGCGGCGTGACGGCGCCGATGACCCCGCGGGAGGTCGTGGCCGGGCAGGCCCGCGCCGTCGCCGCCGCCTGGTCGTCGGAGGACGCCCCCGAGAGCTGGTGGCTCACGGCCGAGACGCTGACGGCGATCGCGGAGGAGGACGTGCTTCTCGATCTGGCCGCCGCGATCCCGCCCGACCGCCTGCCACCGCTCCTGCTCGGAGCGGCCGTGGGGTTCCTGGTGCAGCGGCGCCGACCCGCGCTGGCGCGCTTCTACCCGGAACCGGGTGGCCGGCAGCCGCCGCGTGACGACGGCTTCCGCGCCGAGCTCGTGGAGTTCGCGCGGACGGAACGGGACGCTCTCGCACAGCTGTGCGCCACCCACCGCTACCAGATGAACGAGGTGGCCCGCTGCGCCGATGTGCTTCCCGTCCTCGCCGCGATCGGGGAGGAGGACGGGCGGCCGCTCGCGCTGGTGGATCTCGGCACCGGTGCCGGCCTGGGCCTGCACCTGGACCGCTACCACTACACCTACCGCAGCGAGGGCCGCCCGGACCGGACGGTGGGGGAGCGCTCGTCCGCGGTGCAGCTGACCTGCGAGGTCCGGCCCGGGGGAGCGCCTCCGGTGCCCCGCGAACCCCCGGTGCTCGCCGACCGGGTCGGGATCGACGTCGAGCCGCTCGACGTCGCCGATCCGCACACCTACGACTGGCTTGCGGCGTGCGTGCCGTCGGAGGCCGGTGCCGTCACGCGGTTCGCGGCCGCGGCCGGTGTCGCACGTGCCGACCCTGCGCGCTCGGTGCGCGGAAACCTGCTCGACGTTCTGGGCGACGTCGTCGCGTCCACCCCGCCCGACGCGCTTGTGTGCCTCGTCGACGCGTACGTGCACGTCTTCCTGCCGCCCGCCGAGCTTCGGCGGTTCGACCGGATCCTCGGCGAGCTCGGGCGGGAGCGCGACCTGGAATGGATCTCGGTCGATCCGCTCGTGCCACTCGGCCCGGAGGCCCGAGAGAGCGTTCAGGGCCTCGACGTGCCCGCGGGATGGGTGCGGGACGTCCGTCGCGGCGGCGTCTTCGGCGTGATCGGCCGGGTCAGCATCCGCGGGGGCCTGCGCACCGGATCGGTGCTCGGCCGGGCCCACCCCGGCGGCAGCTGGCTGGAATGGCGCTAGCGGACCTCGCCCGCGATCAGCGCAGCTTGACCGTGCGCACCGCCAGCAGGGATGCGGCAGCCGTCCAGAGCAGGAGCACGAGCACCTGTGTGGCACTCGGCGCGTGCCCGGCCGACAGGGCTGCGCGCAGACCCTCGGCCAGTGCCCCGGACGGCAGCGCGGCGCCGATGGCCGCGAGCGGCCCCGGTAGCAGCCCGAGCGGAACGATGATCCCTCCGGCCAGCAGCAACACGAACCACACGAGGTTGGCCACCGCGAGGGTGATCTCGGCACGCACCGACCCGCCGAGGAGGATCCCCAACGATCCGAACGCGGCGGTGCCGAGCACCAGGAGCAACACTGCCCAACCCACGCCGGCCGCCGCCGGCCGCCAGCCCAGTGCGGCGGCGAGGCCGCAGAGCAGCACCACCTGGATCGCGACGACGCCCAGCACCGCCACCAGCCGGCCCGCGACCAGCAGCCAGCGTGGCAACGCGGTGGCGGCGAGGCGCCGGACCACGCCGTAGCGCCGATCGAAGCCCAGCGCGATGGCCTGGCCGGTGAAGGCGCTGGACATCACCGCCAGCGCGAGCACGCCGGGGAGCACCGCCGCGATCCGCGGTTGCGGCAGCGGCACCAGATCGAGGGTGCTCAGGCCGACCAGCAGCACGATCGGGATGAGGAGGGTGAGCAGCACCTGCTCGCCGTTGCGCATGGCGAGGCGCAGTTCGGTGGCCGACTGCACCGCGAGCATCCGCAGCGGCGAACCGGCGCCGGGGCGGGGCGTGAAGGTGCCGGGCGGGAAGAGGGTCACGAGCGCAGCTCCCGTCCGGTCAGCTCGAGGAACACGTCCTCGAGGCTGCGCTTGGCCACCTGCACGTCGTCGGCGAGCGCTCCCTGCCTCGCGCACCACGCCGTGATGATCGACAGCACCGTGGGGTCGATCCGGCCCTGCACGACGTAGCGCCCGGCGATCGGCTCGGCCGCCCCGTACCCGGCGGGCAGCGCCGCCACGAGGTCGTCGACGTCCATGCCGGATCGGGCGCGGAACCGCAGCTCCTGCTGGTCGGTGTTGGCCGTGAGCGCCGCGGGGGAGCCCTGCGCGACCACGCGCCCGTGGTCGACGATCACCACCTCGTCGGCGAGCGCCTCGGCCTCCTCCATGAGGTGGGTGGTGAGCAGCACGGCCACCCCGTCGCGGCGCAGCGCCTCGACCAGGTCCCACACCACCCGGCGGCCCTGAGGGTCCATGCCGGCGGTCGGCTCGTCGAGGAACACCAGCTCGGGGCGCCCGACGACGGCGCAGGCGAGCGCGAGCCGCTGCTGCTGGCCTCCCGACAGGCGCTTGTAGGGCGTGCGGGCGCAGCCGTCGAGACCGAGCACGCCGGTGAGCCACCCGACGTCGAGCGGGTGCGCCGAGCACGCGGCGACGAGCCGCAGCATCTCCGTGGCGTGCACGGCGGGATAGGCACCCCCGCCCTGGGGCATCACACCGATGCGGGCGCGGAGGCTGTCGGGGGCGGTGGCCGGATCGAGACCGAGCACACGCACCTCGCCGGCGTCGGCGTGGAGAAAACCCTCGCAGACCTCGACGGTGGTGGTCTTGCCCGCACCGTTGGGGCCGAGCAGGGCCAGCACCGATCCGGCGGCCAGATCGAGGTCGAGCCCGTCGACCGCGGTGGTGCGGCCATAGCGCTTCACCAGCCCCCGGACCGCGACAGGGGGCGGCGGAGTCTTCACAGCAGAGCAGTCTAATGAGGTGCGGGATCCGGACCCGGAGTCGGCACGCGGCCCGGCCACGCGTCGACGTCCACGCCCTGCTGCCCGGCGAGCTGACGCCGCTGCACGAGCAGCAGGAGCACGAGCATGACGAGCCCGGCCACGATCGCCATGGGCAGCTGATAGGCGCGGAAGTTGAAGTCGGCCCCGGTGGGCGGGACGAGCAGGGCGAGGATGGCGGAGGCGGCCAGCGCGGCGCGCCGGTAGCGGGGAAGGCCCTGGGTGGCGGCGAGCGGGATCGCGGCCCAGAGCAGGTACCACGGATGCACGATCGGTCCGAGCAGCACGACAGCGCCCAGGCCGACGCCCATCCCGGTGACGGGGTCGAGCCGCCCGCGCAGCGAGGCGAGCAGCAGTATCAGGACCACGACGCCCCCGGCGAGCCCACCCAGGCCGCGGGTGAGCACGAGCACGGTGTCGGTGTGGTCACCGAGGCCGCCCACGATGCCGACCTGGCCCCCGATGAGCCCGAGGTCGGTGGACACCGACATCCAACTGCGGATGAGGCTCGGTGTGTCCAGCGTGGTGACCCACCCGAGCCCGAGACCGGTGACGAGTGCCAGCACGCCGTAGCCGACGACCGTGACCCCGCCGAGCACCCCCGCCGACACGGCGACGTCGCGCACCCGGCCGCCACGGCGCCTGGCCCATTCCGTGCCGAGGAAGCCGAGGGCCAGCAGCGCGGGAATCTTGACCGCGGAGGCGCCCACGATGAGCAGGGCGCCGCACAAGAACCGCGCGTCGAGCACCCGTGGGCCTGCTCGAAGGCCGATCTCCATGCCGGCGAGCATCATCCCGATCATCAGTGACTCGTTGTGGATGCCGCTGACCAGGTGGAACAGCACCAGCGGGTTGGCGGCGCCGAGCCACAGCGCGAGCCCGGTGTCGAGCCCGCAGCGCCGGGCGAGCTTGGGTATCGCCCAGACGATCAGACCGACGCCCATGAGGGCCAGCACGCGGTGGGCGAACAGGCCGAGGACGACGTCGTTGCCGGTGAGCGCGGTGATGCCGCGGCCGAGCCAGAGGAAGAACGGCCCGTAGGGCGCCGGGGTGTCGCGCCAGATGGTGGGGATGCTGCGGGTCAGCGGATCGTCGACGCCCAGGGCCTGCGCCGGCCCGAGCACGTAGGGGTCGAGCCCCCGGGCGAGGATCGCGCTCTGCGCCAGGTAGCTGTAGACGTCGCGGGAGAACAGTGGCGGCGCCACGGCCAGCGGGATGGCCCACAGCACGGCCGTTCGGGCGAGTTGTGCCCGGTTGGGAGCGGGCGCCACAGCCCCGTTCGACCGCAGCATCTTCCCGATCCACAGCCAGGCGACCACCAGCAGTCCGATGCCGGCGTAGGTGATGGCGATGGCGATGGTGGCGTTGCGGCTGGGCAGGCCGAGCAGCCGCAGGCCGAACAACGGGTTGGGGACGGGGAGCGCGCCCGAGCCGAGAGCGCCCACTCCCATCAGCAGTGTCCCGGTCAGCCCCAGCCGGCGGGCGGCGCGGCTCGGGTCGCGCGGGGGTGCCTCTACCGGAACCGGAGCGCGTGCGCCGTCCAGCTCCCCTGCGACCATGCGTGCAGCCTAGTGCCGGGGAAACGAGGTCGTCCTACCCGCCTCCGGCGCCCTGGGCGGCGCCTCGCGGCGCCTTGCGATCCATCCGCCTGGACGCCGGATGCGGGCCAGGAACCCCGTTTCCGCGACATCGGCGAGTCTCCCCCCACGTGAGCGTCGTCACCCCTCGCACGTCGCCTTTGCCCCAGTCGCCGATATACGCAACACTGGTGTTGTGAAAAGCGGGGGACAGCCGTCGGTCGACGCCCATGAGGGGCAGTCGAGCGGTGACGGCCGCACCCGGGCGAGCGTCGCCCGCCTGCTCATGGAGCAGGGGCCGATCACGGCCACGGCGGTCGCCGCCGAGCTCTCGCTGTCGGCTCCCGCGGTACGGCGTCATCTCGACGCCCTGCTCGCCGACGGTGAGGCCGAGGTGCGGCAGGCGCCGCGCCGCGGTCCGCGGGGCCGGGGGCGCCCGGCTCGGCTCTACCTGCTCAGCGACGCCGGGCGGGCCCGGTTCGGTCACGGCTACGACGACCTCGCCGTGGCCGCGCTGCGCTACCTCGCCGAGCACGGGGGAGAGGCGGCGGTGCGCGACTTCGCGCGCAGCCGGGTCGAGAACCTGCTCGGTTCGGAAGCCGAGCAGGTCGCGGCCACCGACGGGCGCGACGCACGCGCGGGAGCGCTCGCCGAGGTGCTCACGTCCCGCGGCTACGCCGCACAGGCCCGGGAAGCCGGGTCGGGTGTGCAGCTGTGCCAGCACCACTGCCCGGTCGCCCACGTCGCGGCCGAGTTCCCGGAGCTGTGCGAGGCTGAGACCCAGGCGTTCGCCGAGCTGCTCGGCACGCATGTGCAGCGGCTGGCCACCATCGCGCGCGGCGACACCGCGTGCACCACCCACGTTCCGCTGGAAGCTCCCGAAATCCAGCGGGGTTGCACCACTACCACCACGATCTCGACAGGGATCCCCACAGGTACGTCCCTGAGAGGGAGGCAGTCCGAATGACGACCACTCCTGAGGCACTCACCCAGGAGGAGACGCTCGCGACGCTCGGCCGCTACGACTTCGGCTGGGCCGATCCGGACGCCGCCGGCGCTACCGCACGTCGCGGTCTCTCCGCCGACGTCGTCGCCGACATCTCCGCACTGAAGAACGAGCCCCAGTGGATGCTCGACTTCCGGCTCAAGGCACTCGACCTGTTCGAACGCAAGCCGATGCCTCGTTGGGGCGCGGACCTGTCGGGCATCGACTTCGACAACATCAAGTACTTCGTGCGTTCCACGGAGAAGCAGGCCGCCAGCTGGGAGGACCTGCCCCCCGACATCAAGAACACCTACGACAAGCTGGGCATCCCGGAGGCCGAGAAGGCCCGCCTCGTCGCCGGTGTCGCTGCGCAGTACGAGTCCGAGGTCGTCTACCACCAGATCCGCGAGGACCTGGAGGCGCAGGGCGTCATCTTCCTCGACACCGACACGGGCCTGCGTGAGCACCCGGAGCTGTTCAAGGAGTACTTCGGCTCGGTCATCCCGAGCGGCGACAACAAGTTCTCCGCGCTCAACTCGGCGGTGTGGTCGGGCGGGTCGTTCATCTACGTCCCCAAGGGCGTCAAGGTGGACATCCCGCTGCAGGCCTACTTCCGGATCAACACCGAGAACATGGGCCAGTTCGAGCGCACGCTGATCATCGTCGACGAGGGTGCCTACGTGCACTACGTCGAGGGCTGCACCGCGCCGATCTACAAGTCCGACTCGCTGCACTCGGCCGTGGTCGAGATCGTCGTGAAGAAGGGCGGCCGCTGCCGCTACACGACGATCCAGAACTGGTCGAACAACGTCTACAACCTGGTCACCAAGCGGGCCAAGGCCGAAGAGGGCGCCACCATGGAGTGGGTCGACGGCAACCTCGGCTCCAAGGTCACCATGAAGTACCCGGCCGTCTGGCTGATGGGTGAGCACGCCAAGGGCGAGGTCCTGTCCATCGCCTTCGCGGGCGAGGGCCAGCACCAGGACGCCGGGGCGAAGATGGTGCACCTGGCGCCCCACACGTCCTCGACGATCATCTCGAAGTCGGTGGCGCGTGGCGGTGGGCGCACCTCGTACCGGGGTCTCGTGCAGGTCAACCCGCGGGCGCACCACAGCCGCTCCACGGTGAAGTGCGACGCGCTCCTGGTCGACACCATCAGCCGGTCCGACACCTATCCCTACGTCGACGTTCGCAACGACGAGGTCTCGATGGGCCACGAGGCCACGGTCTCGAAGGTCAGCGGCGACCAGCTCTTCTACCTGATGAGCCGCGGGCTGACCGAGGACGAGGCCATGGCGATGGTCGTGCGCGGGTTCGTCGAGCCCATCGCGCGCGAGCTGCCCATGGAGTACGCGCTGGAGCTGAACCGGCTCATCGAGCTGCAGATGGAGGGCTCGGTCGGATGACCGCACGCCTTTCCCACCTGCAGAGAAGGAATCACGAATCATGACCGTTCCGGAGACCGCACCCGAGGTCGCCGGCCTCGCCCCCGAGCTGGAAGGCGCGAAGAAGGGGCAGGGCGAGTCGCCTCTCTCGTCGGCGAGTGAGCGCTTCACCTCCTACGACGTCGAGGCCTTCGAGGTCCCCGGCGGTCGTGAGGAGAACTGGCGCTTCACGCCGACGCGGCGGCTGCACGGCCTGCACGACGGCACCGCGGCGCTTGACGGCATCGTGAAGATCGAGGCCTCCGCCGCCGAGGGCGTCACGGTCGAGACCGTCGACCGCGACGACGCACGGATCGGCGAGGGCGGCATCCCCGCCGACCGTGTCGCCGCGGCGGCCTGGTCCGCGTTCCGTGAGGCCACGGTCGTCACGCTGTCCGGCACCCCGGCACCGGTCACCGTCACGGTCACCGGCCCGGGAGTGGGCGTCACCGCCGCAGGCCACCTGCAGCTGCGCACCACGCCCAACACCGAGGCCACCGCGGTGGTGGAGTACCGCGGGTCCGGCGCAGTGGCCGACAACCTCGAGGTCGTACTGGCTGAGGGGTCACGGCTCATGCTGGTCGTCACGGGTGAGTGGGCCGACGACGCCGTGCACGTCGGCGCGCAGCACATGTCGATCGGGCGCGACGCGGTCCTGCGGGCCACGTCGGTGTCGCTGAGCGGCGACCTGGTGCGGATCAGCCCCACCGTGAAGTACCGCGGCCCGGGCGGCGACGCCGAGCTGGCCGGGCTGGGATTCGCC
Source organism: Pseudonocardia alaniniphila (assembly GCF_022524485.1). GTDB lineage: Bacteria > Actinomycetota > Actinomycetes > Mycobacteriales > Pseudonocardiaceae > Pseudonocardia > Pseudonocardia alaniniphila. The sequence goes on along the minus strand of NZ_JAKXMK010000015.1, from coordinate 223,920 downwards.
GATGCGGGCCAGCACCTGGAGCAGCGGCTGCTGGTCGACCACTCCGTGGCGAACTGCACCTCCAACGTGCTCTACAAGAACGCGCTGCAGAGCGCGAAGGGCCTCACCGCCCACACCGTGTGGATCGGCGACGTGCTGATCCGCGCGGCTGCCGAGAACACGCGCACGTTCGAGTTCAACCGCAACCTGGTGCTCACCGAGCACGCGCGGGCCGACTCGGTACCGAACCTGGAGATCGAGACCGGCGAGATCGCCGGTGCCGGCCACGCGAGCGCCACCGGCCGGTTCGACGACGAGCAGCTGTTCTACCTGCAGAGCCGCGGTATCCCGGAGGACGTCGCCCGGCGGCTCGTCGTCCGCGGCTTCTTCGGCGAGATCCTGAGCCGGATCACCCTTCCCGAGCTGCGCGAGCGCCTGGAAGCGGCGATCGAGGCCGAGCTGGCCGTCACCGGCGCCTGACGCACCCAACCACACGGAGCACTGACACCAATGTCCACCTTGGAGATCAAGGACCTGCACGTCTCGGTTGCAACCGAGGACGGCCCCAAGGAGATCCTGAAGGGCGTCGACCTCACGATCCGCGCCGGCGAGACGCACGCCATCATGGGCCCCAACGGCTCCGGCAAGTCGACGCTCGCCTACGCGATCGCGGGGCACCCGAAGTATGAGGTCACCTCCGGTGAGGTCCTCCTCGACGGCCAGGACGTCCTCGGGATGACCGTCGACGAGCGCGCCCGAGCGGGCCTGTTCCTCGCCATGCAGTACCCGGTCGAGGTCCCCGGCGTCTCGACGGCCAACTTCCTGCGCGCGGCAGCCACCGCCATCCGCGGTGAGTCCCCGAAGCTGCGCACCTGGGTCAAGGAGGTCAAGAGCGCGATGAGCGACCTCGACATCGACCCGGACTTCGCCGAGCGCAACGTCAACGAGGGCTTCTCCGGCGGCGAGAAGAAGCGCCACGAGGTGCTGCAGCTCGCGCTGCTCAAGCCGAAGTTCGCGGTGCTCGACGAGACCGACTCCGGCCTGGACGTCGACGCACTGCGCGTCGTGTCCGAGGGGGTCAACCGCTACCGGGCGGGTGGCGACACCGGCGTACTGCTGATCACGCACTACACGCGGATCCTGCAGCACATCACGCCCGACGTGGTGCACGTCTTCGCAGGCGGGCGCATCGTCGAGTCCGGTGGCCCCGAGCTCGCCGAGGAGCTGGAGAAGACCGGATACGTGCGGTTCACCGGGTCGGCCGCCGACACGGCGGTGGCTGAGGCCACAGTCTGATGACCACGGTCGAGGGCGTCGACGTCCAGAAGCTGCGGGCGGACTTCCCGATACTCGCCCGCACCGTCCGCGACGGCCGCCCGCTGGTCTACCTGGACTCGGGCGCCACGTCGCAGCGCCCGCGCCAGGTGCTCGATGCCGAGCGGGCGTTCCTCGAGCAGCACAACGCCGCCGTGCACCGCGGCGCGCACCAGCTCGCCGAGGAGGCCACCGACGCCTACGAGTCGGCGCGGGCGCGGATCGCCGCGCTCATCGGCGCCACGGCGGGCGAGCTCGTGTTCACCAAGAACGCCACCGAGGGCATCAACCTCGTGGCGTACGCGATGAGCAACTCGAGCATCCGCACCGGCCTCGGGCCGGAGTCGGAGCGCTTCGCACTCGGGCCGGGCGACGAGATCGTGATCACCGAGCTGGAGCACCACGCCAACCTGGTGCCCTGGCAGGAGCTGTGCCGGCGCACCGGCGCCACGCTGCGGTGGTATTCGATCACCGACACCGGGCGCGTGGATCTCGACTCGATCGAGCTCACCGAGCGCACGAAGGTCGTGGCGTTCGCGCACCAGTCCAACGTGCTGGGCACAGTGCTGCCGGTGGCGGAGCTGGTGCGCCGCGCCCGCGAGGTGGGCGCACTGGTGCTGCTCGACGCCTGCCAGTCGGTGCCGCACATGCCGGTGAACCTCGGCGAGCTCGGCGTCGACTTCGCGGTCTTCTCGGGTCACAAGATGCTCGGGCCGTCCGGCATCGGCGTGCTCTACGGGCGTGCGGAGCTGCTCGACGCGATGCCGCCGTTCCTCACGGGCGGGTCGATGATCGAGCTCGTGCGGATGGAGCACACCACCTACGCCCCGCCGCCGCAGCGGTTCGAGGCCGGCGTACCGATGACGTCGCAGGCCGTGGGCCTCGGGGCGGCCGTCGACTACGTGAACGCGATCGGCATGGACGTGATCCACGCCCACGAGATGACGCTGGTGCAGCAGACCATCGACGGCTTGTCGCAGGTGCCCGGTGTCCGGATCGTCGGGCCCACCGATCTCACCGACCGCGGCGGTGCCGTCGCGTTCGTCGTCGAGGGCGTGCACGCGCACGACGTCGGCCAGGTGCTCGACGACCGGGGCGTCGCCGTGCGGGTGGGCCACCACTGCGCGTGGCCGCTGCACCGTCGCTTCGGGGTGGCCGCCACCGTGCGCGCCTCGTTCCACGTGTACAACACACCGGACGAGGTCACCGCTCTGGTCGAGGGCGTGCGGGCCGCGCGTGACTTCTTCGGAGTGAGCTGACACATATGCAGCTGGAACAGATGTACCAGGAGATCATCCTGGATCACTACCGGTCGCCGCACGGCGCCGGCCTGCGCGAACCGTTCGACGCCGAGTCGTTCCAGATCAACCCCACCTGCGGCGACGAGATCACGCTGCGCGTGAAGCTCGACGGCGACACGGTCGCGGACGTCTCCTACGAGACGCTCGGCTGCTCGATCAGCCAGGCGTCGGCGTCGGTGCTCACCGACCTCGTCGTCGGCCGCTCGGTCGAGGACTCGATGAAGGTGCTCACGGCGTTCCAGGAGATGGCGCAGGGCCGTGGGCAGGTGGAGCCCGACGAGGACGTGCTCGGCGACGGTGTGGCCTTCGCGGGTGTGGCCCGCTACCCGGCCCGCGTGAAGTGCGCGTTGCTCGGATGGATGGCGTTCAAGGACGCCGTCGTCCGCACCGCGCATGACGGCCGGAGCAAAACGCGCGATGATGCCCGCAAGACGGAGGAGGCACAGTCATGAGTGAGACCGCCGACGACGTAGTGCGAGGCGCGGCAGGCATGCCCGAGCCGCCGGCTCAGCGCGCCGAGGAGCCCTCGATCGAGGACCTCGAGGAGGCGATGCGCGACGTCGTCGACCCCGAGTTGGGCATCAACGTCGTCGATCTCGGTCTGGTCTACGGCATCCAGAGCGCGGGCGGCGTCGCCACCATCGACATGACGCTCACGTCCGCGGCCTGCCCGCTGACCGACGTCATCGAGGAGCAGGCCAGGGCTGCGCTCACCGGCACCGCCGGCTTGGTCGACGACATCAAGATCAACTGGGTCTGGATGCCGCCGTGGGGCCCCGACAAGATCACCGAGGACGGCCGCGAGCAGCTCAGGGCACTGGGCTTCCGCGTCTGAGCCCGAGCACTGCCACCGCAGCACACAACGAACGGCACTTTCGTCCGGTAGGTCCGGACGAAAGTGCCGTTCGTTGTTTGTGGTGATCTTTCTGCGTGGGGTAGATCACAGTTGTGTCGTGAATGAATCTTCTAAGCTGAGGATTCCTTCAGTAAGACTCGTGTAACTGCCATGCAATCGTGAACAAGGGGGAGGTCGATGAGTGGAGGGATCGCTCTCGACAAGCGCGGTAGCCGGCATCGGTTCGTGCCGGGAATCCATTCGACGGTGATCACCATGATCGGCCGCCGGCTGCCGGGTGCCGCTTCCCGGGCCCTGATGATGCTCTCTGCCGGCCCGGCCGGACCGTCCTCCTACGGCCGCCTGAGCCTGCCGCCGTGCTGGATGTGCTGGTCAGTGCGGTCCGTCGGCTTCGCTGTGTGACGGGGCGGGTGCAGGCCCTCTGCCGCCCCGGCTCGACCGCTCCTGCGCCACGGACGCTCCCTCGCTCCCTCGAGATCGGTCGATCGTGCTGATCTGACACATCGCACACGATGTCGGCTGAAGCATCCGGTGTCCATTTCGTAGCCGCCGGGGCATTTTTTCCGAAACTGCTTCCCAGAAATTACTGGCTCGCCGAATCGGGCGGGCCTGCGCTGAGCGCGTATTCACCGACTCTGCTGGACGGATAGAGGAGCGACGCCATGCCCGACGACAGTGACAAGGCGCGGCGCCATTGCCGGCACGCGGCGGTGGGCGGATGAGCGCGCAGGCTCAGGCGTCCGGGCCCGCGGACGCGTCGGCCGGATACACGGCGGCCGAAGCGGTGGCCGTCGCCGATCATGTGCCGTCGAACGCCGGGACGCTGCGTCAGCTGTGGCGGTTCCGTGCCTACGGGCAGGCCGAGTTGCGGTCGTTGCTGGTCGGGGTGGTGATGCGCGGCTGTGAGCTGGTCGCCGATCTCGCCGCCCCCTGGCCGTTGGCGCTCGTGATCGACGACCTGCTGCGGGGTGAGCAGAAGAGCGGCGCGCTTCACCGGGTGGCGGACTGGTTCGGTGGGTCGGCACCGGCCGTGCTCGGCGTGGCCGCGGTTGCCGTTCTGCTGATCACCGTGGCGTCCGGCCTGTTCGACTACCTCGGCGACCGGATCATGAACGGGGCGGGGCAGCGGATCAGCTCGCGCATCCGCTCGGACGTGTTCGGTTACGTGGAGCGACTGCCGCAGAGCTACCACGACCAGCACGCCATCGGCGAGCTGACGAGCCGCGTGGTCACCGACACGGACCGGATCGAGGGCAGCCTGACGGACCTGTTCTCCACGCTCGTGCCGGGGATCCTCGCGCTGCTGGGCACCGCCGTGGTCCTGGTGTCGGTGGACTGGCGGCTCGGGCTGATCACGTTGTGCGCGGCACCGCTGGTCTTCATGACCGCCGTGCGCTACGCCCGCCTGACCAGGGTGAACTCGCGCAAACGACGTGCGGCGGTGGGTGAGCTGACCGGTTTCGTCACCGAGTCTCTCCAAGGCATCCGTACCGTGCACGCGTTCGGCAGCCAGGATCTGGAGGACCACCGCTTCGGGTCGACCAACAGCCGCGTGCTGAGCATCGGGCTGCGCGGGGTGGATCTGAGCGCCCGGTTCACACCTTCGCTGGAGTCGGTGGCGGCGATCGGCACCGCTGTGCTGTTGTTCGTGGGTGGCTACGGCGTGCTGCAGAACTGGTGGTCGGTCGGTCTGCTGGTGGTGGTCACCAACTACTTGCAGAACATCCTCAAGCCGATGAAGTCCCTGGCCAAGCTGCTGCCGAGCTTCACTCAGGCGGCCGCGTCGGCCGAGCGGATCGGGGCGATCCTGGACCAGCCCCGCGAGCACCTCGGACCCGCCCGCGGGCTGCCTCGCCGGGTGAACGGTGAGATCGAACTGTGCGGGGTGGGGCTGGACTACGGACGCGGCCCGGTGCTGACCGGGCTGGATCTGCGGATCCGCGCGGGCGAGCGGATCGCGTTGCTGGGCGACAACGGCGCCGGGAAGTCGACCACGCTGTCGCTGATCGGTGGGCTGTACCGGCCCACGGCGGGGCAGGTCCTCCTCGACGGACTGTCGGTGCCCGACGTACCGGAGCACTGGTTGCATCAGCAGGTGGCGATGGTCCTGCAAGACACGTTCCTGTTCTCCGGGACCCTGGCCGACAACCTGCGCTACGGCCGGCCCGATGCCGACGACGAGGAGGTGGCCCGAGTGGCCGAAGCCGCGCTGGTCAGCGAGTTCGTCGACCGGCTGCCCGACGGGCTGAACACGGTGATCTCCGCGGGCGGGATCGGCTTGTCGGGTGGGCAGCGCCAGCGTGTCGGTATCGCTCGGGCGCTGCTCGTCGACTCACCGGTGGTGCTGCTCGACGAACCCACCGTGGGACTGGACGTCAACGCCGAGGAGCTGGTGGTGCAGGCACTGACGCGCCTGGCTGAGGGCCGTACGGTCATCATGACGACCCACCAGCCGGCATTGACGAGGCTGGCCACCCGCACCGTGTACCTGCGCCGAGGCGGCGTCCTCGACGAGCGGCCCGCGCGGCCGCTCGACGCACTCGTGACAGGGACGCCGGCATGACGAGCGGCAGTTCCCCCGACGAGCACGTGATCATGGTCATCCGGCATGCGGAGAAGCCGGGCCATGGCGATGGCCCGCGCGGCATCACCCCGGACGGGGAAGTCGACAAGCACTCTCTCACCGTGGACGGATGGATTCGCGCCGGTGCGCTGGTCGGCCTGTTCGCTCCGTCCCGAGGGGAACCGCCTGCCGGCCTGCTCCGCCCGGACACGATCTACGGCTCGGGCTTCGGGCGCGGCCAGAGCAAACGATCCGTCCAGACGGTCACTCCGCTGGCAGCCCGGCTCGGGCTCGACGTGGTCAACCGATACGCCGAGGGCGAGGAGGCGCGGCTGACCAAGGAGTTGGCCGCCCGCCCCGGCGCCACGGTGGTGTCCTGGCACCACGAGGCCATCCCCGACATCGCGGGCCACCTGGGTGAGGTCACTCCGGCCCCACCGGCGAACTGGCCGGGCGACCGATTCGACGTCGTCTGGGTCTTCGCCCGCGCCGGCAGCGGATGGCGGTTCGCGCAGGTGCCGCAGTTGCTCCTGCCCGGTGATCTGCCCTATCCGATCGTCGATCCGGACCACACTCGGAAGACCTGAGATCGAGCCCGTGGCAGCTCGGCATTCGGCCCCCATCTGCCGCGGCTCTGCGAAGATCGACGACCGTGATTGTTCGGATCTGCGGCCGGATTGAGATCTTGCGCGGATTCAACCCCTGTATGGGGTATGTCACAGACTTCGCGGATGATGAATTAGCGTGCGCCTATCTGGCGTTCAGCAAACGTTAATGTTGCTGTTCTTGATCAGTCGAGCCATGTGCTTGAGGTCCGACTAGCGACATGTGACTAGGCCGATGAGGGGAGTGGCAGTGACGGCTGTGTCCGAAATGGGGGAGATGGCGCGGCGCCATTGCCGGATCTTGGTGGTGAATCAATGAGCGTGGAGGCGGCGGCAGCCGGAGAGTTGCCGGATCGCGGGCAGGGCGAATCGATTCCCGGCTGGGTGCGCACTGTGGACAAGCGGTCGCCGGAGAGTATCGGGACGTTGCGTCAGCTGTGGAGGTTCCGCAGCTACGGGAAGCCGGAACTGCGGTGGTTGTTGACCGGTGTGGGGATGCGGGGGCTGGAACTGGCTGCCGACCTGGCCACGCCGTGGCCGTTGGCCCTGGTCATCGACGATCTGCTCAGGGGGGAGAACCACGGCGGGCCGTTGCACAACGTGGCCCAGTGGTTCGGTGGGTCGGCGATTGCCATGCTCGGAGTGGCAGCGGTCGCCGTTCTGCTGATCACGGTGGCGTCCGGCGTGTTCGATTATCTGGGTGACCTGTTCATGAACGGGGCGGGCGAGCGGATCAGTTCGCGCATCCGTTCGGACGTGTTCGGTTACGTGGAGCGGCTGCCACAGGATTACCATGATCGCAATTCGATCGGCGAGCTGACCAGTCGGGTCGTGACCGATACCGAGCGTATCGAGGGCAGCCTGACGGACCTGTTCTCCACGCTGGTGCCTGGAATCCTCGCGCTTCTGGGAACCGCTGTGGTGCTGGTTTCGGTTGATTGGCGGCTCGGCCTGATCACGTTGTGCGCGGCCCCGCTGGTGTTTCTCACCGCGGTTCGTTACGCGCGCCTGACCCGGGTGAACTCGCGTCAGCGTCGTGCAGCTGTGGGTGATTTGACCGGTTTTGTCACCGAGTCGCTGCAGGGTATTCGCACGGTGCACGCGTTCGGCAGCCAGGCGGTGGAGGATCGGCGTTTCGGTTCGACCAACGACAAGGTGCTCAGCATCGGGCTGCGCGGCGTGGACCTGAGCGCCCGGTTCACCCCGGCGCTGGAGTCGGTGGCGGCGATCGGCACCGCGGTACTGCTGTTCGTGGGCGGGTACGGCGCCTTGCAGAACTGGTGGTCGGTCGGTCTGCTGGTGGTGGTCACGAGCTACCTGCAGAACATCCTCAAGCCGATGAAGTCGCTGGCCAAGCTGATGCCGAGCTTCACCCAGGCCGCCGCGTCGGCCGAGCGGATCGGCGCGATCCTCGACGAGCCTCGTGCGCACGTGGGGTCGGCCCAGGGGCTGCCCACCCGTGTCACCGGCGAGATCGAGTTGCGCGGCGTGGGTCTGGACTACGGACGCGGTCCGGTGCTGTGCGGCCTGGATCTGAAGATCGAGGCGGGTCAGCGGGTGGCGCTGCTGGGGGACAACGGGGCCGGCAAGTCCACCGTGCTGTCGCTGATCGGCGGGCTGTACCGGCCCACCGAGGGCAAGGTGCTGCTCGACGGCCTGTCGGTGCCGAACGTGCCCGAGCACTGGCTGCACCAGCAGGTGGCGATGGTCCTGCAGGACACCTTCCTGTTCTCCGGAACGCTGGCCGACAACCTGCGCTACGGCCGGCCGGACGCCACGGACGAGGAAGTGGCCCGGGTGGCCGAGGCCGCGCTGGTCACCGAGTTCGCCGACCGGCTCCCCGACGGGCTGAACACCGTGATCTCCGCAGGTGGGGTCGGGCTGTCCGGTGGGCAGCGCCAGCGTGTCGGCATCGCCCGCGCGCTGCTGGTCGACTCACCGGTGGTGCTGCTGGACGAACCCACGGCGGGACTGGACGTGGTGGCTGAGGAGGTCGTGGTGCAGGCACTGACCCGGCTGGTCGAGGGCCGGACGGTCATGATGACCACTCACCAGCCGGCGCTGACCAGGCTGGCCACCCGCACGGTTCACCTGCGCCGGGGTGGCGTGCTCGACGAGGCCCCGTCGCGTCCGGCTCCGGAAGTGGCAGAGGCGGTTTCGGGGGTGCTCGGATGATGTCTGCTACGAGCAACATGTGGCTGCTGGACGAGCCTGTCGAGGCCGAGCAGGTGATCATGATCATTCGCCACGCGGAGAAGCCCGGCCGTTCGGGCAGTCCGAAGGGCGTCTCACCGGAGGGGGAGTTCGACAAGCACTCCCTCACCGTGAACGGGTGGCTCCGGGCAGGGGCGTTGGTCGGGCTGTTCGCCCCCGCCCGGGGAGAACCGCCGTCGGGGTTGTACCGGCCGGACACGGTCTACGGCCCGGCGCACCGGGAGGGCCACAGCAAACGATCGGCGCAGACGGTGACGCCGCTCGCCGCCCGGCTCGGCCTGGACGTGGTCCAGCGCTACGCCGTCGGTGACGAGGCGGCACTCGCCGGCGAGCTTCGGGCCCGTCCCGGTGCCGCCCTGGTGTCGTGGAAGCACGAATCCCTCCACAAGATCATCGAGAACCTCGGCGAGGTGAGCCCGGCTCCGCCCGAGCACTGGCCCAGCGACCGCTTCGATGTCGTGTGGACCTTCACCCGCCACGGCACCGGCTGGCGGTTCGCGCAGGTCCCGCAGTTCCTGCTGCCCGGTGACCTGCCGTATCCGATCGCCGACCCGGACCCGGTCGACGACCGGATCAGCGCCTGACGACCTGAGCGCACCGGCGGGGCGGGCGACGCGATCACTGCGTCGTCCGCCCCGCCGGCTGTGGAACGGAGGGGTTCTCGGCCCGTACGTGCATCGGGACGAGCCGGCCTGCGGGCCGTTCTATGCCTTGGCCTGCATCGAGCTACGAGCAGGGTTTCCCTGCTTTTCGGCTTTCGGGTCCGTCTCGTCGGCCTTGGCGCACACCCCGGCCTCGATCCGCTCGCCGATGCCCTTGTCGACGTTGCGCCAGTAGTCGAACGCCCGCTCCAGTACGGGCTCGGTGACGCCGTTGAGCAGATGCCCCACGACGTTGTCGACGAGGCGCTCACGCGCGGCGTCGTCCAACACCTCGCGCACGAGCGTGCCGGCCTGCCCCCAGTCGTCGTCCTCCGCGTGGTCGACGTAGGCGGCGCGGGTGATGTCCCCGTCGGTGTGCCAACTCGGGATCTTCCCGACCCTCGACATGTCGGCCGCCGGGCCGCCCTTCGAGTTCGGCGCGTACACCGGATCCGCGACCTTCACCATGCGCATCGCACCGTCCTTGCTGTACGAGTGCACCGGTGAGGTCGGCGCGTTCACCGGGATCTGCTGGTAGTTGGCGCCGAGGCGGTGCCGGTGGGCGTCGGCGTAGGAGAACAACCGGGCCAGGAGCATCCGGTCCGGGCTCGGCCCGATGCCGGGTACGAGGTTGTTCGGCTGGAACGCGAGCTGCTCGATCTCGGTGTGGTTGTCGGTCGGGTTGCGGTCCAGCGTCATCCGGCCGACCTCGATCAGCGGGTAGTCGCCGTGCGGCCAGACCTTGGTGAGGTCGAAGGGGTTGAAGCGGTAACCCGGCGCGTCGCCGTAGGGCATGATCTGCACGTACAGCGTCCAGCTCGGGTGCTCCCCGTCCCGGATGTGCTCGAACAGGTCCCGTGTGTGGTAGTCGGTGTCGGCAGCCGCCATCTGGTCGGCCTCGTCCTGGGTGAAGAACTCCACGCCCTGATCGGTCTTGAACGTGTACTTGACCCAGAACTCCTCGCCGGCCTCGTTGATCCACATGTAGGTGTGCGAGGTGTAGCCGTTCATGTGCCGCCACGTGCGCGGGATCCCCCGGTCACCCATCAGCCAGGTCACCTGGTGCGCGGACTCCGGCGAAAGGGTCCAGAAGTCCCACTGCATGTCGTGGTCGCGGAGGTTGTTGTCGGCACGGCGCTTCTGGGAGCGGATGAAGTGCTGGAACTTCATCGGGTCCTTGACGAAGAAGACCGGCGTGTTGTTGCCGACCATGTCGTAGTTGCCCTCGGCCGTGTAGAACTTCAGCGCGAAGCCGCGGGGGTCGCGCCAGGTGTCGGGGCTGCCGCGCTCTCCGGCCACGGTCGAGAACCGCGCGGCCATCTCGGTCTTCTGTCCCGGCTGGAACAGCGCTGCTTTGGTGTAGGCGCTGACGTCGTTCGTGACCTCGAACCGGCCGAACGCGCCGCTGCCCTTCGCGTGAGGCTGCCGCTCAGGTATCCGCTCGCGGTTGAACTGCGCCATCTGCTCGATCAGGTAGCTGTCCTGCAGCAGGATCGGACCACCCGGTCCGACGGTGAGTGAGTGTTCGTCGCTCTCGGCCGGGATGCCGGCATCGGTTGTCGTGAACCTCGAAGTGGGATCGCTCACCAGTGTTCCTCCTCGTGATGGTGGGGCTCGTGCAGTTCGGGTGCACGTTCAGCAGAGGGGCCTCGTCCTGGCGTCGCCCGAGCGTGGGGAGCGGCGGGTGGACACGTTCGAGCGTGGCCGGCCAGCGGTGCCCGCCGCGGAAGCCGTGCGGGCCGCGGTACACCGCTGTGTCGGCAGTCATGCCTCAGGCGCTGACGAAACCATCACCAGCGCTTGCCCGGTCGCCGCGCGTCCAAAACCTGCGGGCTCGTCGTCGCCGGGTGGATTTCGCGGGCAGATCGTGCGTAACGGGTACAAGTCCAGCAGTCGCAGGGCCTGCCGGGGCCGTCAGAACGCCACGTTGATCACGATCGAGGCGAGTATCGCGACGAGCAGCCCCGCCAGCCCGAAGGACAGCGGCCTCCTGCCCCACGGGGTTCTCGCGTCCAGGGACAGGCGGCCGGAGCCGGCGAGCAGCAGCACCAGTGCGATCACGGCGAGGGTGAGCTCGAACTCGAAACCCGTTCCAGCGCCCTCGAAGAAGCCGCCGCCGTGCTTGGCCCAGACCACGCTCAGCTGGACCCCGAGCACCCCGGCGGCCGCCAGCGGGGTGACCAGGCCCAGCACGAGCATCACGCTCGCGCCGACCTCGGTCAGCCCGGTGACCCAGGACAACAGGGTGATCCCGCGGGTGAAGCCGTAGCCGTGGAGGACGTGGGCGAAGCTGCTGAGCCCGGGCCCGCCGAGAAAGCCGAACACCTTGATGAGCCCGTGCGCGCCGATCGTCGTGGCCAGGATCAGGCGCAGGAGCAGGAGCGCGACGTCGAACCCCGTGCCGCCGTAGCGGTCGTCGGGGGCACGGACGGCGGGCGTCTCGACGGTCACAGGATCCGTCGTGCCGCCCGCGAGCGACGTCGTGCCCTGGTTGCCGTGGTTCACGTGTGGACCTCGCAGTGCAGATGGTCGGAGGACGGCGGCGAAGTGTCGACCTCTGGAACGGGTCGGCATCGCCACGCCGGATCAGGGGTGGTCGACCTCCGCGTCGACCAGCCGCACGACGGCCATGCTAAACGCCGCACCCCCGAGGTGGCGCCGCATCGTGACCAAGGAACTCACATAGCGGGCGTCGGGCTGCCCCGGTCCGCAGCTCCCGGCGCGGTCAGCCTCCGTGCAGACGAGTGATGTAGTCGTGCGCCATGAGGGCGAACTCCTTCCACTTGTCGAGCGGAAGCTTCGTCATCTGGGAGGCGCGGAACTCGAAGATCCCGGCCTCCTGGCGTGCGTTGTCCGGCCCGACCTGCTCGGTCCTGTCCTTCAACGCCCCCATGTTGGTGGGGGCGAAAACGCTGTTCAGCTTGTCGTCGTTCTCGGCGATGGCCGTCAGCCAGTCCTTGATCGTCAGGTCGCGGACGCCCGTGCGTTTGGTGCCCGCCTCGATGACGTTCTTGTCCGGGTCGATGGCGCCGCCGCTGAACTTGCCCGCTGTTGCGGCATCGACGACCAGATCGACCCACAGTTGCTTGTCGGCCTCGAGGATCGTCCGTTCGGCTGCCGGCAGGAGCTGGAACAGCTTGGCGAAGTCGGTGCGCGCCATGAGGACGTTGGCGATCTGCTTCGGGTAGGCGAGCTGCTGGGCGGTGACCGAGCCCTTGATGATGTAGCTCGAGATCACGGCGATCAGGCCTCTGAGGTCGTCGCTGGGTGTCGGAATGGCACCCTTGCCCGTCACGCGGCGGGCCTGCCCTGCGAGGTACGACGTACCCGGCTGCATCGGGGTGGGTGCGGGTCTGTCCTGGGGCGGTTGAGGCGCAGGCTGCTGTCCGGCCGCGGGTGCGGGCGGCGGGGGCGGTGCCATCCGGGTGATCGCGCCGAGCGCCAGACCGAGGGTGACCTGCGGGCTCCCGTCGAGCCGCCCTCGCGGGGTGATCACGAAGTTCTTGTCCGGCTTCCGGTTCGTGGCCTTGTCCTGCGTGAAGTGCTCCGTCCCCTGTGCGGCCTGCTCCATGCCTTTGCCGACGTCGGTGAGGTTCTTCATCACGGTGTCGAGGCGTTGCTTGCCCTCGTCGCCCTCCTCCACCGGCGGGTCGACCACGAACTCGATCTCGGACCGCTTGTTGGGCGCGGTGTCGGCGGTGACCTTGAAGCCGTCGAACGGATCCCCGACGACGTCGTACTTCTTCAGTGGCTTGCCAGGCTTGGTCTTGCCGATCAGCGGCTTGTCCGCCGTGTCGACGTACCATCCGGTCTCGATCTCGATTCCGACCTTGCGCTGCACCGTGAGCCGGCCCGGTGCCGGCCCGGATCGGGCGTGCGGGGGCTCGGGTGCGTTCTGTCCGAGCTCGGTGGGTGGGTGCCGCAGCGCGCGGTGGGCGTTCGCCTCGGCAGCTCGTTCGTCGTGGTCGCTCGGGTCGCTGATCCTCAACCCGTCACCGCGGACGGTTCCTGCGACCGGTCCTCGTCGTTGCTGGATGACGTGGGTCAGTTCGTGGGCGAGCGTGTGGCGGTCGCCGGCGCCGGGGCCCAGAACGACGTGCTCGCCGGAGGTGTAGGCCTGTGCGCCGATCGCGGCGGCGGATCGGCCGGCAGCGGGTCCAGTGTGGATGCGGACGGAGCGGAAGTCCGCGCCGAGGCGGGCTTCCATGTCGCGCCTCACCGGGGTGTCGAGCGGCCGTCCCGGGGAGGGCAGTACGTCGAGGACGCCCGAGCGCTGCACCGTCGGTTCCTCGACAGGTTCCTCTGCCCGGCTCGTCTGGAGGAAGGCGACGACGGCTGCGTTCCCCGCGCTGCGCTGCAAGGTCAGGAATGCGGCCGGGACCCCGCTGGGCCGGGCTGGGGCGAACGGACGAGCGGGGTGGGACGTCCCGGCCTGGTCGATGTCGCGCCCCGCTGTCGACTCGTAACGGCGCACGGGGCCTCCTTCGCGAGGAGTGATCAACACCCTCGTCTCGGTGACACTAGGGCCAGGCTGCCGGGCGGGCAGGAATCATCCGGGCATCTCGGCGGGTAATCACGTTGCCCGAATGGCCATCCGGACGGTGGCTGCCCGCGCGATCGGCGGGGTTGCTCAGAAGAGCCGGGCGAGCGCTTCGTCGAGGTCGGGCAACCCGGACAGGTCGATCCGGAAGTGCTCCTCCAGCACGGCGCATACCTCGGCCGGGGTCTGCAGGGTACGGCGTTCGCTCGGGCCGCCGAGGTGGTGCACGGTGAGGGTGGTGCCGTTCAGGGCGTAGCGCCGGTCGGTGCCGGGGCGCGCCGCGATCGGCGTGGCACGCAGGTGCGACGCCGGGTGGTGCCCGAGGTACCAGTTCGTCACCTCGTAGTCGGCGAGGCACTGCTCGGTGAGATCGAACCGATAGAGGGGGCGCCACTCGCCCGCGACCAGCGCTTGCATCACGAACCCGGCGCCGTCGGGCCGCAGGCGGAACGACTCGTGCGGGGTGGCCTGCTCGACCTCGGGCTCGAGCGCCAGCACACCGGTGAGCGTCAGACCTCCGAAGCCGACGTCGACCACGTGCGGCCCCTCCGGCAGGTCGATGTGCAGCAGCATGTGGCTCCGCGGCGTCGCGGGCGCATCGGCCGGGCGTCCCCACAGCACCCGCGCCGCGAGGCCCGTGGTGCGGTAACCCAGCGCGTCGAGGGCGCCGCGCAGGAGGAGGTTCTGCTCGAAGCACCAACCACCCCGTCCGCCGTGGACGAGCTTCGCTGCGAGGCTCTCTTGGTCGAGCCGCACGTCCCGGCGCGTGAACGGGTCGAGGTTCTCGAACGCGATCGACTCCGCGTGCGCGGCGACGATGCGCCGCAGGGCAGGGAGGTCGGCATCGCGAGCGCCGGGCTCACCGATCCTGTCGAGGTACGAGGTCAGCGCCGACGTCGCCGAGCCGGTGGTGGCCATGGCAGCCATCCTGGACGCTGCACCCAACCCAGGGTCAAGAGGAGTTATCGATCATCCATGGATGCAGGTGCCGGTACCCGCGAACGGTGAGGGGCCGCAGCGGGCGCAGCGTGAACCGGGGGTCGTCCGCGAGATTCTGGGCGACCGTCCGGTCGACGAGCACGGAGTCCGGGTCGGCGTGCGTGGTGAGCCGGGACGCGATGTTGACGACCTCGCCGTAGACGTCCCCGTACCGCACGAGGACGGGACCGGCTGCCAGCCCGATCCGCAGCCGGGGGAGCAGGGGCTCGCCGCGCGCGCGGTCGCGCAGGCCCAGGGCTATCGCCGCCCCGTCGGCGATCTCGTCGGCGACGAACAGAACCTCGTCCCCGACCGTCTTGACGATCCGGCCGTGTCCGTCGGCGATCACCTCGGTGGTGGTGGAGCCGAAGCGTTCGATCATCTCGCCGAGCTCCGCGCTGCTGCGGCGCCGTGTCGTGCGGGTGAAGCCCACCATGTCGGCGAAGCCGACGACCAGAGGCCAGGTGTCGGGTGCCTCCTCCTGAGCGCCCGAGGTGGCCAGCACGCGGTGGACGGTGGCCGCAAGGTGCCGGCGCCACACGTAGGTCTGCAGTGACTCCAGAGCGGGCAGCACCGCGGCGGTGGTCTCGAGCGCCTGCTGCGCCGTGACGTCGTCCGATCGGCTCTCGATGAGCCGTTTCACCAGGCCGACCTGCCACTCCGCGAGGCGCGACATCTGCTGTGCCACGGCCCGGGCGACCGCTTCGCGCACGTCGAGTTCGAGCACACCGGCCTCGGTGAGGCCGGTCATCAGGCGAACGGCCTCGATGTCGTGCTCGGTGAACAGCACGGCGTCGTCCGCCACCTCGGCGAACCCCAGCGACCGCCACAGCCTGCGTCCCTCGTCGAGGTCGAGGCCGGCCACCTCACTCATCCGCAGCCGCGTGTAGCGCCGCGGTGCTCCCAGCACGATCTCCTCGATCGCCTCGTCGAGCGGGCGGTCGGCCGTGCCCACGTCAGGTCGTGTGGACGATCAGCACGTCCACTCCCGCGCGGCGCGCGGCGTCGGACGGGACGGAGCCGAGCAGCCGCCCGCTCAACGTGTTGAGTCCGCGGTTGCCGACGACGAGCAGGTCGGCGTTCGCGTCGGCGACGGCCTTGCGGAGCACCTCCACGGGCGGGCCGTCGGCGGCCACCGTGCGGACCCGGCCGGCGCCTGCGGCGAGTGCCCGGTCCTCGGCGGAGCGCAGCGTCTCCTCGGCCGGGGTCCAACCGCGGACCAGGAAGGCCTCGTCCTTGAGGACGTCCTCGGCCTCGGCGGTGTCGTCCCGTCCGGTCGGGGTGTAGGCGCACACGATCACGAGCTCGGCGCCGGTGTCGCCCGCGACGGCGGCGGCGCGGTCCACGGCCGCGAAGGAGGTGGCGGATCCGTCGGTGCCGACGACGATGGTGCGGTAGGCGGACATGGAGGCCTCCGGCTCGGGGGAACGTCGGCCCCGGAGGTTACCGGCGGTAGCGGGTGGCCCCGGCACGCGGTGGGATCACCCGATCGTGGTCACCTCGTCGATCACGGGGGGTGCGGGCGGGCGCAGCGCGGGCCCGACGAGCCGCCGTCGCAGCCGCCAGCCGGCACGAGCGAAGAGCGCGTTCATCGTGGCCGCCATCCCGCGCAGGTCCTGACGCCCGGTGAGGTAGGCCCAACGGTGGCGCTCGGGCAGGCCGAGGAACACCTCGAAGAAGGCCGGCACCTCGTCGGGCGGCATGCGCAGCAGCGCCTCGAGCCCGACGCGGCGCAGGCGGTGCACCGCGCGTGCCGCCGCGGGCCAGATGGTCGCGTCGGCAGCGGCCAGCGCGGCGTGGGGACCCGCCGGGAGGTGAGTGGCCACCGCGTCGGCCACCGCAGGTGCGAGGCCGAGTGTCGCGGCGAGGTTGAACCCGCTCGCCGGATGCACGAGCGGGGCCGCCGCCCCGAAGCCGAGCACGCCGGGTGTCCGGTGCAGCGGGGAGTCGACGGGGAAGACCACCCGCTCGATCGGTGCGGTGGACTGAGGTGTGATCCCGTGGCGGGCCAACCGCGCGAGGAGCCTGCGCTGCAGCACCGGCAGCGGAAGCCCGGGACGACGTGCCAGCGAGGTCTCCTCGAGCAGCACCGAGCCGCGGCCGAGCGGCACGGCGTAGAGGAACGTCGGCCAGCCGTCCTCGCCGTGGTCGCGGCGCCAGTCCATGAACAACGCGGTGCCTGTGGCGACGAGGCCGGCCGCCTGCGACTCGTCGACCACCACGCCGTACGCCGTCTGTTCCGCGGCGGGACGCCGGTGAGTGGATTCCGAGCGCAGCGGCTGGCGCCGGCCACCGGCGTCCACGACGATCCCGGCCTCGATCCGGGAGCCGTCCGCCAGCGCGACCGTCCCGGGGACCACCACATCGACAGCGCGTCCAGCCAGCACGGTGGCTCCGGAGCGCCCGAGGCGGGAGTCCAAGTGTGCGCGCAGCCCTGCGACGTCCAGAACGGCGTAGTCCCAGCCCAGATCGTGCGGCGAGAGCGCGATGGCGCGACCGCGCACCACGGCGGCCACCGCCGACGGGGGCAGCGCCGCGGGCAGCTCGCGGACCCAGCAGCCGTAGGTGACCCGCCACGGGGCGTCCGGAGTCGGGTCGACCAGCAGGGTGCGCAGCCCGCGCTCGGCGGTCTCGGCGGCCAGGGACCGGCCCGCGGGGCCGCCGCCGACCACGAGAACGTCCGCTCTGAGCACGGACTCGTTCTACCGCCCCACCCGGCGAGTCGCCCGTTGCCGTCCGCAAGTCGTGCCGCACGCGGCGATTAGCCTGCTGAGATGACCGATCTGGGGGTGGCAGGCGACCTGGTAGTGGGGCCGACAACAGGTCACGAGCCGGACGGGGCCGGGCCGGATCACGCCGCGCGGGCGGCCCGGCGCTCGCTGGTGCCCGAGACGGGTGCAGCCCTTGCCCGTAGCCCCTTCCGCGTGGACCGGGATCGGATCGTGGCCTCGCCGTTCTTCGCCAGGCTGGCCGGGGTGACCCAGGTGGTGAGCCCCACGGGGTCGGGGTTGCTCGTGCACAACCGGCTCACCCACAGCCTGCAGGTGGCCCAGGTGGGGCGCGCGATCGCCGAGCGACTGACCGCCGACGCCACCACGGCCGCCGTGCTCGACCGGCTGGGCGGCCTCGACGCGGACGTCGTCGAGGCCGCGGCACTCGCCCACGACCTGGGCCACCCTCCGTTCGGGCATCTCGGGGAGCAGGTGCTCGACCGGCTCGGACGTGACCAGCTCGGGCTGCCCGACGGGTTCGAGGGCAACGCACAGAGCTTCCGGATCGTCACCACGATCGACCTGCACGGCCCCGGCGGCACGGGCCTGGACCTCACCGCCGCCGTCCGGGCCGCAGTTCTGAAGTACCCGTGGGCGAGGCGGGGCCATCCCGATCCGCATCCGAGCGCGGCGGCGCTCCCACCGCGGGGTGGGGGTCCGCTGCCGGGCGCTCCGGATGCCGGATCGGCGAAGTTCTCGGCCTACTCCACCGAGTTGGACGACCTGCGAGCCGGCCGCGGCGCGTTCGGGGCGATCGGGCCGTGGCAGCAGACCGTGGAAGCGGCCGTGATGGACCTCGCCGACGACATCGCCTACGCGATTCACGACCTCGAGGACTTCCACCGTGTCGGCGTGCTCCAGCAGGCCGGGGTGGCTGCTGAGCTGCGCGGCTGGCAGCAGGCGGGCTCGGCGGTCGGAGGCGACCGTCCCGGGGCCGCTCTGGAGCGGCTCCGGCGCAGGCTCGAGAACAAGGACGGCTGGGCCTACGACGCGGAGGCGTTCGCCGCGGCCGTCGAGCGCGTCCGTACGGAGCTCGCGGACGGGCTGCTGGCCTCCTCGTTCGACGGGTCGATGGCCGCGGAACGGGCCGTCGCCGAGTTCTCCGCGCGGTGGACCGCACGGCTCGTGGGCGGGGTGCGGGTGCTCACCGATCCGCCGGTCCGTTCCGCGCACGTCGCGCTGGCCACCGAGCAGTGGCACGAGGTGGCGGTGCTCAAGTTCGTGCACCACCGGTTCGTGCTGCAACGCGCCGATCTCGCCTCGCACCAGCGCGGGCAGGCCACAGTGCTGGCAGGTCTCGTCGGAGCGCTGCACGACTGGCTCGCCGAGGACGACAGCGAGACCCGCAAGCCGCCGCGCCTGCGCGACCTGGTCGAGCTGGCCCGCGGTGAGTTCGCCGCGTTCGCGCCTGCCGCCGACGTGGAGCGGCTGGCGCGTGGCCGCGCGGTGGTGGACTACGTCGCCTCGCTCACCGACGGACAGGCCACGGCGTTGCTCGACGTGCTGACCGGGCGCTCGGCCCGGCTCTGGACCGACGCGGCCGTGCTCTAGCGGTGGCGGACCACGAGTGCGATCAGGCCGGGCCTCGTGAGCCGGTGGCGAGGATCCCGCCGTCGATCCGCACGGTCTCGCCGGTGATCCAGGACGCCGCGTCGGACACCAGGAAGGCGACGAGCGAGGCCACGTCCGCGGGCTCGCCGAGCCGCTTCATCGGGAACGGCTCGCTGGCCTTCTCCTCGCCCTCGGCGTACAGCATGCTGGCGAACTTCGTCTTCACCACCGATGGCGCCACGGCGTTGACGCGGATACCGGGCCCGAGCTGCCAGGCGAGCTCCTCGGTGAGACGGATCAGCGCCGCCTTGGACGCGCCGTAGACCGGGATCACACCCGTGGAGCGCAGCCCGGCGGTGGACGCGAGGTTGACCACGGCACCACCGTGCTCGCCCATCCACGCCTTGTAGGCCAGCTGCACGAACGCCAGCGCCGCGACGACGTTGGTGTCGAAGATCTTGCGGACGGCGTCGAGGTCGGCGTCCATGAGGAAGCCGTAGATCGGGTTGATGCCGGTGTTGTTGACGAGGATCCCGAGGCTGCCGAACGTCTCGATGGTGCGGGTGACGGCCTCCTCGCGGGCCTCCGCCGAGCCGGCGTTGCCCGCCACCGTCAGCACGCGCGACGCGTCGCCACCTGCGAAGTCGGCGACCAGCTTCTCGCCCGCGGCGGCGAGCTCGTCGGGCTTGCGGGCCGTGATCGTCACGGACGCACCGCGGGAGAGCAGCTCGCCGGCGATGGCGAACCCGATGCCGCGGCTCGCGCCGGTGATGAGGGCTGCTCGGCCGGACAGGTCGGTGAGATCGGTCATGTGCGGCACCCTACTTCCAGAATCCGCTAGCCCGGGTCGGTAGTCTGGATGCCGTGATCCGGACCGTGTAGCGGCGAGCAGCTCCCCGGGCACTCGTCTGTACTGCCGGAACCTTCTGGAGTTTCTTCTCGTGATCACCGCCACTGACCTGGAACTGCGTGCCGGGTCCCGGATCCTGCTGTCCGGGGCCACCCTGCGCGTGCAGCCGGGCGACCGCATCGGGCTCGTCGGGCGCAACGGCGCCGGCAAGACCACCTCGATGCGGGTGCTGGCAGGCGAGGGCGAGCCGTACGCCGGCAGCGTCGGTTCCAACAGCCCCGTCGGCTACCTGCCCCAGGACCCTCGCGAGGGCGACCTGACCATCACGGCGAAGGATCGCGTGCTGTCCGCGCGCGGGCTCGACGAGATGCTGCGCGAGATGGAGAAGGCCCAGACGGCGATGGCCGAGCTGGTCGACGGCGCCCAGAACGAGCGGGCGGTACGCGAGTACGGCCGTATCGAGGAGCGCTTCTCGGCCCTCGGCGGGTACGCCGCCGAGAGCGAGGCCGCCCGGATCTGCGCCCACCTGGGCCTGCCTGACCGCGTGCTGCACCAGCAGGTGGCCACCCTCTCCGGCGGTCAGCGCCGCCGGGTCGAGCTGGCCCGCATCCTCTTCGCCGCCTCCGACGGTGGCGGCGGCGGAGCGCCCAGCGCCACCACGCTGCTGCTCGACGAGCCCACCAACCACCTCGACGCCGACTCGATCACCTGGCTGCGCTCCTTCCTCTCCGCCCACGACGGTGGTCTCGTCGTGATCAGCCACGACACCGAACTGCTGGCCGCGGTGGTCAACAAGGTGTGGTTCCTCGACGCCACGCGCAGCGAGGTCGACGTCTACAACATGGACTGGCGCCGCTACCAGGAGGCGCGCTCCACCGACGAGAAGCGCCGCCGCCGCGAGCGCGCCAACGCGGAGAAGAAGGCTGCCGTGCTGCACACGCAGGCGGCGAAGATGGGCGCGAAGGCCACGAAGGCCGTCGCCGCGAAGAACATGGCGCGCCGGGCCGACCAGCTGCTCGCAGGCCTCGAACCCGAGCGCCGCGCCGACCGCGTCGCGAAGATCCGCTTCCCCGACCCGTCGCCGTGCGGGCGCACCCCGCTCACCGCGGAGGGGCTGAGCAAGGCGTTCGGCTCGCTGGAGGTGTTCACCGGCGTCGACCTCGCCGTGGACCGCGGCACGAAGGTCGTGGTGCTGGGGCTCAACGGCGCCGGGAAGACCACGCTGCTGAGGCTGCTCGCCGGCACCGAGATGCCCGACGCAGGCCGGGTCGTGCCCGGCCACGGGCTGCGCACCGGCTACTACGCGCAGGAGCACGACACTCTCGATCTCGACGCCACGGTCTGGGAGAACGTCCGGCACGCCTCGCCGGACACCCCGGAACAGCAGCTGCGGACGTTGCTCGGGTCGTTCATGTTCTCCGGCGACCAGCTCTCGCAGCCCGCCGGCACGCTCTCGGGCGGGGAGAAGACGCGCCTCGCACTGGCCGGGCTCGTCTCGAGCGCCGCCAACGTCCTTCTGCTCGACGAGCCGACCAACAACCTCGACCCGGCGAGCCGCGAACAGGTTCTCGACGCGCTCCGGCGCTTCGCGGGGGCCGTCGTTCTGGTCACCCACGACCCCGGCGCGGTCGAGGCGCTGCACCCCGACAAGGTCATCGTGCTGCCCGACGGCACCGAGGACCTCTGGTCGGCCGACTATCTCGAACTCGTTCAGTTGGCCTGATCGGGCGATTTGCCACTCTTCGGGCGACCACCCGATCGGACAAAGTTATTCGGCACCTCGTGTTCACCGACTGTAATCCATGGGTCGGAAATGAACCTGAGTGGGCTCACCCTCGGCGACAATCAGGTGGCGAGGGAGTGGCCGGGAGGTCACAGGGGTGCGTCAATGATCACCCGTCCGCGTGGTCCGTTCGGCGCAACCGTTCACCGATCATCGAGTGGATCTCCTGGTTACAGGTCTTTCGGTAAGCGATCATTGCGCGCACCGGGGGGCCGGTAACGAGCCGCGCGCGGAAGTACTGCGGCGGACAGAGGAGGAAACGGCCGTGGCCGACCTGAAGAAGGGTGCACGTATCACCGGCACCCAGCGTGACAAACTCGCCACCGATCTCAAGAAGAAGTACGAGAAGGGCGCCAGCATCCGAGCGCTCGCTGAGCAGACCGGGCGGTCCTACGGATTCGTTCACCGGGTCCTCAGCGAGACGGGTGTGTCCTTGCGGGGTCGTGGCGGGGCGACGCGCACCAAGAAGAAGTAAGACTGCCGCGGGCTAGCCTGCCCGCATGACGACAGCGGCGGTGGACCCCGGCCTTCTCGAGCGCGGCGGAGTGGCGCTCGACGTGGACGGCCCCCGGGCAACGATCTGGCTTTCGCGCCCTGAGGCGCTGAACGCACAGACGCCGGCAACGTGGGAAGCGTTGCGCACGATCGGCGAAGCCCTTTCCGATGAGGTTCGGGCAGTAGTCGTGCGGGGTGAAGGACGGGCTTTCTCAGCCGGTCTCGACAGGCGCTTCTTCTGGGCACGCGAAGTCGATGGGATGCCCGGCATCGCCGGCATCGCGGAGCTGCCCGACGGAGACGCCGATGCCGTCATCGCCGGTTTCCAGGCCGGCTTCTCGTGGCTGCGTCACCCCGCACGGGTCACCGTTGCGGCGGTACAGGGCCACGCGATCGGAGCTGGATTCCAGCTCGCGCTGGCCTGTGACCTGCGGGTTGTTGCCGACGACGTGCAGTTCTGCATGGCGGAGGCCACCTTGGGGATCGTCCCGGACCTCGGCGGCACCCACCCACTGGTCCACGCCGTGGGCTACGCCCGCGCCGTGGAGATATGCCTCACCGGGCGGCGGGTCGGAGCGGAGGAGGCGGTGGCATGCGGCCTCGCACTGCGTGCGGTTCCCGTTGCGGAACTGGACGCCGAGGTCGATGCCCTCGTCTCCGCCCTCCTGGCCCCGCCGCCCGGTGCCGGCGCTGAGACCCACGCATTGCTCGCGCGAGTAGCGGACGGCCTGGACCCCGCCGCCGCCCTAGCGGCGGAACGCGCTGCGCAGCTTCGCCGTCTGCGGAGCCTCGCCGCAGGTGAGGGATGATCGTGGGGATCAGGGAGTAAAAGGACGCCGCGGCGGCGTTGCAGCGCTCCGAAGAGCTGTTGCAACGGTGTAAGTAAGGAGCCGCGGTGGATCGGACCTGGGGAATGATGCGGGGCGTCGTCCGCGCGGCAGACGCCCCGAAGTCGGTGAAGAAGGGCACGATCACGCGGATCTGGGCCTTCGCCCAGCCCTACCGCGGCTGGCTGCTGACCTTCCTGCTCCTGACGGTCGTCTCAGCCACCATCGGTGTGCTGACGCCGATACTCGCCGGGCGCGTGGTGAACGCGATCGTCGCGCGCGGCGACGTGTCCGTGGTCGCGGCCACGGTGCTCGGCCTCGCTGGTGGTATCGCTGCCCTCGCGGTGCTCGAGGCCGTGGTCGGCCTGGTGTCGCGGTGGTTCTCCTCCCGCATCGGGGAGGGGTTGATCGTCGACCTGCGGCGCGCTGTCTTCGAGCACGTGCAGCGGATGCCGATCGCCTTCTTCACGCGTACGCGCACGGGCGCCCTCGTGAGCAGACTCAACAACGACGTGATGGGCGCGCAGTCGGCGATCACATCGACGCTGGCCACCGTGCTGAGCAACTCCGTCCAGCTGGCGCTCGCCCTGGGCGTGATGATCAGCCTGGCCTGGCAGGTGACGCTGCTGGCGCTTCTGCTGCTGCCGATCTTCGTGCTGCCCGCCCGCCGGATGGGCCGCACGATCGCCGATCTGCGCCGTGAGTCGGCCGATCTCAACGCGAGCATGAGCACGCAGATGACCGAGCGGTTCTCCGCGCCGGGCGCCACGCTCGTCAAGCTCTTCGGCCGTCCCGAGGAGGAGGCGCGCGAGTTCGGGGAGCGCGCGGAGCGGGTGCGTGACATCGGGGTGCGCACCGCGATGGTGTCGCGCGTGTTCGTCACCGCGCTGTCGCTCGTGTCGGCGCTGGCCCAGGCGCTCGTCTACGGCCTCGGCGGCTACCTGGCGGTGACCGGTCAGATCGAGCCCGGCACGGTCGTCACTCTCGCGCTCCTGCTGACCAGGCTCTACACACCGATGACCGCGCTCGCCAACGCCCGCGTCGACGTGATGACGGCGCTCGTGTCGTTCGAGCGCGTCTTCGAGGTGCTCGACCTGAAGCCGATGATCACGGAGAAGCCGGACGCCGTGGAGCTGCCCGACGGACCCGTCAGCGTGCGGCTGCGCGATGTGCGGTTCGGCTACCCGAACGCGGACCGGGTCTCGCTCGCCTCCCTGGAGGAGGTGGCCGTGCTGGACAACCGCGTCAACGAGGAGGTGCTGCACGGCATCGACCTCGACGTGGGCGCGGGCCGGTTGCTCGCGCTCGTCGGTTCGTCGGGAGCAGGCAAGTCGACGCTCGCCTCCTTGGTGCCGCGGCTCTACGACGTGGACGAGGGCGCGGTCGAGCTGTCCGGCATCGACGTGCGGGACCTGACCTTCGCTGCGGTGCGCGGCGCCGTGGGTGTGGTGACCCAGGACGGGCACCTGTTCCACGACACCATCCGGGCCAACATGCGCTACGCCGCGCCCGAGGCGAGCGACGGCGAGATCATGGACTCCCTGCGCCGGGCCCGCCTCGGCGACCTGCTCGACGCACTTCCCGACGGCCTCGACACGGTGGTGGGGGAGCGCGGGTACCGGCTCTCCGGAGGGGAGCGGCAGCGACTGACGATCGCCCGGCTGCTGCTGGCCCGGCCGCGCGTGGTGATCCTCGACGAAGCCACCGCGCACCTGGACTCCGAGTCCGAGGCCGCCGTCCAGGCCGCCCTGGCCGAGGCGCTCGTGGGCCGTACCGCGATCGTCATCGCCCACCGGCTCTCCACGATCCGGGCCGCCGACGAGATCGCGGTGGTCGAACAGGGCCGGATCGTGGAGCGCGGCACCCACGACGAGTTGCTCGCCGAGGCCGGCCGCTACGCCGCGCTCTACCGCACCCAGTTCGCCGACGGCGACACCCTCGGCGACCCGGCCGTCGAACCCCTGCCGAACGGGATCGCGTGCGGCATCCCGGGGTGCACGGTGCGCCATCAAGAGGCGCACCTGGTCGGCTGACCGGCCGAAATGCGTGGGCGACGCCACGTCCGCTCGTCGTGGCGACGGAGGAGCATGGAAGTCGGGTGACCGGAGAGTCGACGCCGACCACAGCGCCCATCCCTGACGGTTCAACGGTCGGCGGCGATCAGCCGCGCTGGAGCACAACCATGATCATGATCTGCGAGCGCTGCTACGGCCGCATCAGCGACGGCGAGGAAGTTGTCCGGCTGGCCCACATCGCGGAGGCCCTTCCCGACGGCAGCATGACGTGGTGGTACTCCTACACCCACCCCGCCGGCGCCGCGACCTGCGGCGCAACGGTTCTCTCCGGCAAGGAGGGCCCCGACACCGGCGAGTGGAACCCCGCCCGGGGCATCGGCGGCGGGCGGGCCTGACCGACGCGGGCGTGCCCCCGGTTGATCACAACCCGGCAGCGGCAGTAGCACGGGGACCGGGCCGGAGGCGTTGATCATCGGTTGGGGACGTGCGGTCGCGTGTGGCGCGGTCTCCGGTCCCGGTTCGGTGATCATGTCCGCGCGGCGGGGAGCGTGCCGGTCGGCGCTGGCCGTCGGTGGGTGTTGATCGTCGGTTGGGGCCGTGGAGCTGTGTGTGGCGCGGTCGCCGGTCCCGAAATGGCGATCATGGCCACGGGCCACGGGCCACGGGCCACGGGCCACGGGCCACGGGCCGTGGGCCGTGCGGTCCGCCGATAGACCTTGATCGTTAGTTGGGGCCTCGGAGCCGTGTGCGGCGCGGTCACCGGTCCCGG
The DNA here is from genome assembly GCF_022524485.1 of Pseudonocardia alaniniphila. GTDB lineage: Bacteria > Actinomycetota > Actinomycetes > Mycobacteriales > Pseudonocardiaceae > Pseudonocardia > Pseudonocardia alaniniphila. Next base: position 197,868 of record NZ_JAKXMK010000015.1, on the reverse strand, counting down.
AATGGTGATCATGACCGCGGGCGGCGGGTCGGTGCGGTCCGCTGGTAGACCTTGATCGTTAGTTGGGGCCTCGGAGCCGTGTGCGGCGCGGTCACCGGTCCCGGAATGGTGATCATGATCGCCGGCGGCGGGTCGGTGCGGTCTGTTGGTAGACCTTGATCGTCAGTTCGGACCTCGGAGCCGTGTGTGGTGCGGTGGCGGGTCCCAGAGTGGTGATCAACCGCCCGTGGGTGCTTGGGGCACACGTGGCGTCGCGTCGAGCGCGTCGTGGGCGGCAGCGGGGCGGGCCTGCGCGGTGGTGCGGGGCGGCCGTCGGCTCGACCTGCCCGGAGCTTGATCATCGGTTCGGGCCTGGGAACCGTGCTTGGTGTGGTTGCCGCTCCCGGTTCGGGGATCTTGATCGGCCAGCACTGGGGTGCCGTTCGGTGCCGCCGCGGGTAGGTGTTGATCGTCGGTTGGGGCCGTGGAGCCGCGTGTGGCGCGGTCGCCGGTCCCAAGATGGTGATCACCCCCACGGCCTGGCTTTCAGGCGCTGGGTCCGCGCGGTAGCGCGGTGGCGCGCGTGATGTGGGGCCGCGAGGGCCTGCCGAGCGGTCTGGATCGGCCGGATTGACCCGCCCGGAGGTTGATCGTCGGTTCGGGTCCGGGAGCTGTGCGTGGCGGGGTTGCTGCTCCCGGTTTGGCGATCTTGAAGGGGATTGGGCTGAGGCCCAGGCTGTCGGTGGGCTTGATCGTTGGTTCGGGCGCTGGAGCCGTGTATGGCGCGGTTGCTGGTGCCGGATCGGTGATCATGTCCGCGCGGCCGGGAGCGAGCGGGTCGGCGCCGGCCGTCGGTGGGTGTTGATCGTCGCTTCGGGCCGTGGAGCTGCGTGCGGTGCGGTCGGCGGTCCCAGAATGGTGATCATGCCCACACGGCCTGGCTCAGGCGCTCGGTTCCCGCCGTGGCGCGGTCGAGTTTCATGTGGGTGGCCGCGATGCCGGCAAGGGCGAACCGGAGCGGTCAGCTCGCCCGACCCCGAGGTTGATCATCGTTTCGGGGCCCGCAACGGGGTGTGGTGCGGCTGGCGGTACCCAAGTGGTGATCATGGTCCGACCGGTAGGCGTGGCCCGGCGTTGATCACCGGATCCGGACCCCGGGATCCCGGGTGGCGTTCAGCACGAGCGGCCCCGTCAGGTCGCGGGATCGGACCCGCTCGGGGCTCGCGGTCGTCGCGGCCGTCAGCGGCGGCGGACGGCGCCCTCCACGAGGTCGAGCACGCCGGTGAGGTGCTCTGCGGGCAGTTCCATGGACAGGTGGGAGACCAGCCCTTCCAGCACCAGCTCCAGATAGCGCGCCAGCACCGGGATGGGTACGTCGTCGCGCAGCGTGCCGGCCCGCGCCTGCCGTTCGAGCCGTGCCTGGGTGGCCGCGGTGAGGGCCTCGGCGTGCTGGCGCCAGCGGTCACGGAAGCCCGGGTCGGTACGCCCCCGGCGCGCGATTTCGAGGAACGTGCCCGTCCAGCCGGCGTCGATGCGTTCGGGTGATGTCAGGAGCTCCCGCATCACCTGTACGAGGCCCTGCTCGGCCACGATCTCGGTCATCCGTTCGGCGTCCCGCTCGGCGAGGGCGAAGAACAGGGCGTCCTTGTCCCGGAAGTGGTGGAAGATGGCCCCGCGTGACAGGCCGGTGGACTGCTCCAGCCTGCGCACCGTGGCTCCCTCGTAGCCGTGGCGGGCGAAGCACGCGCGAGCCCCGTCGAGGATCTGCTCACGCCTCGCGGCGAGCTGGTCGGCGCTGACACGGGGCATCAGACCAGGATAACCGGAAAGCGAGACGTACGTACGTCTTGAGAATTGCCCTTCCGTACCAGTGACGGCCGTCGAGCCCCTGAAATCGTCGTAGCCCGCGGGTAGCGTCATGCGAGTGGCGAGAGATGTGGGCATCGCAACGGCTACGGCAGTGGGTGCTCCCGCTGCCGATCCGCCGGATGCGGGCCCTTCGGTTCTACGCGACTGTGCCGATGCTGAGGCATATGTGGCGTCCGTCTGTTTCAAGATCGGCCCTCCCCGACTCGTCGGGGTAGAGCTCGAGTGGCTGCTGCATCAGCCGTCGGCTCCCGAGGTGCCACCTGATCCCGCCGTGCTGGTCACGGCGCTCGGGCCGCACACCCCCACCACGCTCGACCCGTCCTCGTCCGCACTGCCGCTCCCCGCCGGTTCGGCCGTCACCGTCGAACCGGGTGGCCAGATCGAACTCGCGAGCCCGCCCCTTCCGGATCTCGGAGGGTTGCTGCAGACCGTCCGCGCCGATGCCGACGCACTGCACCACCTGCTCGCCGATCAGGGACTTCAACCCCAACTCCGCGCCACCGACCCGGTGCGTCCTGCGGTCCGCATCCTCGACGTTCCTCGCTACCGAGCCATGGAGCAGGCGTTCGACCGGTTGGGCCCGCACGGCCGCAGCGCGATGTGCTCCACCGCAGCCGTGCAGGTGTGCGTCGACGCGGGGGAGAACGGCGACGTCGCTGAGCGCTGGGCCGCGGTCCATGCGTTCGGCCCGGTGCTGTTGGCAGCGTTCGCCAACTCACCGCTGCTGCACGGCAGGCCCACGGGGTGGAAGTCCTCGAGATGGGCGTGCTGGCAGCGGGCCGACCCGTCCCGCACGGTTCCCCCGCGGATCTCCGAGGTCGAAACGGAAGACCCCGCCACGGCGTGGGCGCGCCGTGTGCTGAGCAGCCCGTTGCTGCTCGTGCGCAGGGAAGGGGCGTGGGAGGTGCCCAGCGGCGTCACGTTCGCCGACTGGGTCAACGGCGCCCTCCCGGTGCCTCCCACCACCGCCGACCTCGACTACCACGTATCCACCCTGTTCCCGCCGGTCCGACCGCACGGGCATCTCGAGGTGCGCTACGTCGACGCCCAGCCGGGGCGCCGGTGGGCGCTGCCCGTCGCGGTGATCGCCGCGTTGCTCTCCGACACCGTCGTCACGGGCAAGGCGCGCGAGGCCTGCGAGCCCGCAGAGGGTCGCTGGACCGAGGCCGCCCAGCTCGGGCTCGCCGACCAGCCACTCGCCCAAGCCGCGGCCACCTTGTTCGAGCTGGCCTGCGACCGGTTGACCGCCCTCGGCGCTCCCCGCTGGGTGGCCGACGACCTCGCGGACATGACGGAGCGACAGGTCCTGCGCGGCCTGTGCCCTGCCGACACCGCCGTCGATGTCTCCGCCGACCGCCTCGTCGGAGACCTCGCACCCGACCTTGCCGAGAACTCCACCCGCCAGCCGGCACCCCCGGAGGGAGAGACGTCATGACCGTCAGCGACCAGATCGCGCTGGGCGGCGAGGAGCTACGCGCCCGCGTCGCCGAGCTGCTCACCGCGTCCCGTGCTCGCAGCACCGCCCTCACCGACGCCGTTGACGAGGCCGATCTCGTGGCCCAGCACTCACCGTTGATGTCACCGCTGGTCTGGGACCTCGCGCACATCGGCAGCCAGGAGGAGCTCTGGCTGGTGCGTGACGTCGGTGGTCGCGAGCCGCTGCGCCCGGAGATCGACGGGCTCTACGACGCGTTCCAGCACTCGCGCGCGAGCCGCGTCGATCTGCCGTTGCTCGGCCCGGCAGAGGCTCGCGCCTACGTGGCCGAGGTGCGCGACAAGGCCCTCGACACCCTCGAGCGCACCCCGCTCACGGGTCGCCGGCTCGTGGAGCACGGCTTCGCGTTCGGCATGATCGTGCAGCACGAGCAGCAGCACGACGAGACGATGCTCGCCACCCACCAGTTGCGTGCCGGCGCTCCGGTACTGCACGCGGATGCCCCGCCCGCCGGGCGGGCGCTCGCCGCCCGCGAGGTGCTCGTCCCCGGTGGCCCGTTCACGATGGGCACGTCCACCGAGCCGTGGGCGCTCGACAACGAGCGTCCCGCGCACGTCGTGGAGGTCCCGGCGTTCGTCATCGACACGGCCGCCGTCACCAACGGCGAGTACGCCGAGTTCATCGCGGCCGGCGGTTACGACGACCAGCGCTGGTGGAGCGACGCGGGCTGGGCGCACCGCGTATCCGCCGGGCTCACCGCACCCGAGTTCTGGGAGCGCGACGGCTCGGGCGAGTGGCACCGGCGGCGGTTCGGCGTGGTCGAGCGGGTGCCCGCCGACGAGCCGGTCGTCCACGTCTGCTTCCACGAGGCCGAGGCGTACGCCCGCTGGGCAGGCAAGCGGCTGCCCACGGAGGCGGAGTGGGAGAAGGCCGCCCGGTACGACCCCACCACCGGACGCTCCCGGCGGTTCCCGTGGGGCGACGATGCGCCTACCGCCGAGCACGCCAACCTCGGGCAGCGCCACCTGCAGCCCGCGGCTGCCGGGGCGTTCCCCCTCGGGGCATCGCCGCTCGGTGTTCAGCAGCTCGTCGGCGACGTGTGGGAGTGGACCAGCTCGGGCTGGCACCCCTATCCGGGGTTCGAGGTGTTCCCCTACCCCGAGTACTCCCAGGTCTTCTTCGGCGGCGACTACCGGGTGCTGCGCGGCGGTTCCTTCGGCACCGACCCGGCTGCAATCCGCGGCACGTTCCGCAACTGGGACCACCCGATTCGCCGGCAGATCTTCTCGGGCTTCCGCTGCGCCCGGGATGTGTCCCCGGCGGAGACGGCGTAGCCCCGGGTGTGTCGCCACCTGGCCTACCTGGGGCCACCAGTGACGCTGTCGTCGCTGGTCCTCGAGGCGCCCCATGGGCTGCTGCGCCAGTCCTACGCGCCGCTGGACATGCGCGCCGGCGGCACGATCAACGCCGACGGCTTCGGCGCCGGCTGGTACCCGGCGCCCGAGGCCGACGCGGTGCGGTACCGCAGCGCCGCACCGCTGTGGTCCGACGCCTCCTTCGCCGCCATGGCGGGAGCCACCCGCTCGTCCGCCGTGCTGGCGGCGGTCCGGTCGGCCACGGTCGGCATGCCCGTCACGGAGACGGCTGCGGCACCGTTCGCCCACGGGCGGTGGCTGTTCAGCCACAACGGCGTGGTGCGAGGGTGGCCGCACTCGGTCGCCGAGCTCGCCGGCGGTCTGCCGGTGGCCGACCTCATCATGCTGGACGCACCCACAGACTCGGCGCTGCTCTGGGCGCTGGTGCGCCACCGGCTGTCCGATGGCGGGGATCCAGCCGGCGTCCTGGCGGGTGTCGTCGCCGCGGTGGCCACGGCGGCACCCGGGTCGCGGCTCAACCTGCTGCTCACGGACGGCCGTGGGATCTGGGCCACGGCGTGGGATCACGCGTTGTCGGTGCGCACCACCCCCGACTCCGTTCTGGTCGCGTCCGAGCCGATCGACAGCCTTTCCACCTGGAACCCGGTGCCCGACCGGCATCTCGTCGTGGCCCGACCGGGCCATTACCGGGTCGACGAACTCACGATGACAGGAGTCCCATGAGCCCCGCGCTGCTGGACATCCACCTCACCGACGGCGACGCCGATGCCGCCCTGCGCGCCGACGTGCGTGCAGGCCTCACGACGATCCCTAAACAGTTGCCCCCCAAGTGGTTCTACGACGCACGGGGCAGCGAACTGTTCGAGCTGATCACGGAGCTGCCGGAGTACTACCCCACCCGCACCGAGCGGGCCTTGCTGGAGCGCAGCGCCGACGCGATCGCGATCACGTCGGGGGCCGACACGATCGTCGAGCTCGGTTCGGGGTCGTCGGCCAAGACGCGGCTGCTGCTCGACGCGTTCGGTCGCGCCGGGTCGCTGCGCCGGTACGTGCCACAGGACGTGAGCGAGGCCGCCCTCCGCTCGGCCATGGACGCACTGTCGGTCGAGTACCCCGACCTCGAGCTGCACGGCGTGGTCGGCGACTTCACGAGCCATCTGCACCGGTTGCCGCGGGGCAAGCACCGGATGGTGGCGTTCCTCGGCGGCACCATCGGCAACCTGCTGCCTGCTGAGCGCGCCGAGTTCCTCGATCGTCTTCGTGCGGTGCTGCAGCCGGGCGAGCAGCTGCTGCTCGGCACGGGCCTCGTGATCGACGAGGAGACGCTCGTCCGCGCGTATGACGACTCGGCAGGCGTCACGGCCGAGTTCAACCGCAACGTGCTCCGGGTGCTCAACCGCGAGCTGCGAGCCGACTTCCCGGTGGAGGAGTTCACCCACCGCGCGCTGTGGGACGCGGAGAACGAGTGGATCGAGATGCGGTTGGTCGCGCAGCGTGCGATCACCGTCACTCTGGCCGAGCTGGGCCTGGAGGTGCGTTTCGCTGCGGGGGAGGAGATGCGGACGGAGGTCTCGGCCAAGTTCAGGGCCCCCGGCGTTCGCGCGATGCTCGAAGAGGCGGGCTTCACCGTCACCCGCACCTGGACCGACCCCGACGACCGCTTCGCGCTGACGCTGGCAACCGCCACCTGACCCGACACCTCCGCAGGCCCGTTTCCGGAGGCCGAACCGCACGATCCCGGCGCGCAGGAAGCGGTGGTGCTGCGTGCCGGGCAAGCGGTTCGGTGCCGGGCCGGCCCTCCGGACATCGGGTTAGCCTGCTGGCATGAGCAGCGATCGGGCGGGTCGTTCGTGGCGGACTGACGGGGTTCGGGTCATCCCCGGGGAGGCGCTCGACAGCAACACACCGCAGACGCCGGGCATGCATCGCGCCGCGGCTGTCACGCACGCGCGGGTGGGGGCGGCGAAGCTGTGGGCCGGCACCGTGACGATCCATCCCGGTGCCCGCACCGGTGCCCATCACCACGGCGAGCTGGAGAGCGTGATCTACGTGGTGCGCGGCCGGGCGAGGATGCGGTGGGGTGAGCATCTCGAGTTCACGGCGGAGGCCGGCCCGGGTGGCTTCATCTTCGTGCCGCCGTTCGTGCCGCACCAGGAGATCAACGCGCTCGACGACGAGCCGCTGGAGTGCGTGCTGACGCGCAGCGGTCAGGAGCCGATCGTGGTGAACCTGGACATCGAGGGCGTGGCGGAGCCCGAGCACGTGCCGTGGGTCGACCCGGCCCATCCTGCTCCCAGCGGATGACGGGTCGGCCGGGCGTCGGGGCATCCCCCTCGTCTCGACGCACCGGCCGCCTGTCCGGTGTCGCCCCGCTCGGCCTCCGGCGAACTCAGGTCCGAGCGGCCACACCGGCGCCGGTTCTCCTCGGGGAGCCGATCACAGCCGGCGTCCGCGCGGTAGCTCTTATGTCAATGAAACATTGACGCCAGCGTTTCGTCAATCTGTCGGCGACACCTCGCACGCCACAACGACGACGGCGGGCGACCCGGAGAACCGGGTCGCCCGCCGTCGAGGGGGAGTGGAGGTCAGCTGCGCAGCATGCCGCGCAGGACGTACTGCATGATCCCGCCGTTGCGGTAGTAGTCCGCCTCGCCGGGGGTGTCGATCCGGACGGTGGCGTCGAACTCGACCTTCTCGCCGTTGTCCTTGGTGGCACTCACGTGCACGGTCCGCGGCGTCGATCCCTCGTTCAGGGCGGTGACGCCAGAGATGTCGAACGTCTCGGTGCCGTCCAGCTTGAGCGAGGCCGCCGACTCGCCCTGCGGGAACTGCAGCGGCAGGACGCCCATGCCGATCAGGTTGGAGCGGTGGATCCGCTCGTAGCTCTCCACGATCACGGCCTTGACGCCGAGCAGCGCGGTGCCCTTGGCCGCCCAGTCTCGCGACGAGCCGGAGCCGTACTCCTTTCCACCCAGCACCACCAGCGGTGTGCCCGCGGCGGCGTAGTTCTGCGAGGCGTCGTAGATGAACGCCTGCGGGCTGCCCTCCTGGGTGAAGTCGCGGGTGTAGCCGCCGGACACGCCGTCGAGGAGTTGGTTGCGCAGCCGGATGTTGGCGAAGGTGCCGCGGATCATCACCTCGTGGTTGCCGCGGCGGGATCCGTAGGAGTTGAAGTCCTTCTTCTCCACGCCGTGCTCACGCAGGTACTGCCCGGCGGGGGTGTCCTCCTTGATGGAGCCGGCGGGGGAGATGTGGTCGGTGGTCACGGAGTCGCCGAGCAACGCGAGGACGCGCGCCCCGGAGATGTCCTGCACCGGTGACGGGTCGGGCTCCATGCCCTCGAAGTACGGGGGCTTGCGGACGTAGGTGGACTCCGGGTCCCAGGCGAAGGTGCTGCCCTCGGGTGTCGGGAGCGAGCGCCAGCGCTCGTCGCCTGCGAAGACGTCGGCGTAGTCCTTGGTGAACATCTCCTGGCTGATCGCGCCGTCGATCGTCGTCTGCACGTCCTGGGCCGAGGGCCAGATGTCGCGCAGGAACACGTCGTTGCCCTGGGGGTCCTGGCCGAGGGGCTGGGCCTCGAAGTCGAAGTCCATCGTGCCGGCGAGCGCGTAGGCGATCACCAGCGGCGGGGACGCCAGGTAGTTCATCTTGACGTCGGGGTTGATCCGGCCCTCGAAGTTGCGGTTGCCCGAGAGCACCGAGACGACAGAGAGGTCGGCCTCGTTGACCGCGGCGGAGATCTCCTCGGCCAGCGGTCCCGAGTTGCCGATGCACGTGGTACAGCCGTAGCCGACCAGGTGGTAGCCGAGCTTCTCGAGATACGGCCAGAGGCCCGCCTTCTCGTAGTAGTCGGTGACGACCTTCGAGCCCGGCGCCATCGACGTCTTCACCCACGGCTTGACAGCCAGGCCCTTGTCGACGGCGTTCTTCGCCAGGAGCGCGGCGCCCAGCATCACCGACGGGTTCGAGGTGTTGGTGCACGAGGTGATCGAGGCGATCACGACGGCGCCGTGGTCGAGCACGAACTCGCCGCGGTCGGAGGTCTTGACCGTGGTCGGGCGGGACGGACGGCCGTCGCCGCCGTTCGCGGCCGAGTGCACCACCGGCTGGTCGTCGTCGTCATCGTCGTCGGAGAAGGCGAGCGCGGGGGCGTCGCTCGCCGGGAAGGACTCCCGGCCGGCCTCGTCCACATGGTTGTGCGCGAGGGGCTGCGGCTCCGCGTCGTCGGTGTAGTCGTGCACCGACTTGCGGAACGAGGACTTCGCGTCGGTCAGCTCGATGCGGTCCTGCGGGCGCTTCGGCCCGGCGATGGACGGGACGACCGTGGACAGGTCGAGCTCGAGGGTCTCGGAGTAGACCGGCTCCCGGGACGGGTCGTGCCAGAGGCCCTGCTCCTTGGCGTAGGTCTCGACGAGGTCGATCTGCTCGTCGGAACGGCCGGTGAGCTTGAGGTAGCGGACGGTCTCCTCGTCGATCGGGAAGATCGCCGCGGTGGAGCCGAACTCCGGGCTCATGTTGCCGATGGTCGCGCGGTTGGCCAGTGGCACCGCACCCACGCCCTCGCCGTAGAACTCGACGAACTTGCCCACCACGCCGTGGCGGCGCAGCATCTCGGTGATCGTCAGCACGACGTCGGTGGCGGTGGCGCCGGCAGGGATCTCACCGGTGAGCTTGAAGCCGACCACGCGGGGGATGAGCATCGAGACGGGCTGGCCGAGCATGGCCGCCTCGGCCTCGATGCCGCCGACGCCCCAGCCCAGCACGCCCAGGCCGTTGACCATCGTGGTGTGGGAGTCGGTGCCGACGAGGGTGTCGGGGTAGGCCTGGCCGCCCCTGGTCATGACCACGCGGGCGAGGTGCTCGATGTTGACCTGGTGCACGATGCCCGTGCCCGGCGGGACGACCTTGAACTCGTCGAACGCGCCCTGGCCCCAGCGCAGGAACTGGTAGCGCTCCTTGTTGCGCTGGTACTCGAAGTCGACGTTGCGTTCGAAGGCGTCCGGGCGGCCGAAGATGTCGATGATCACCGAGTGGTCGATCACCAGCTCGGCCGGAGCCAGCGGGTTGACCTTGGCGGGGTCGCCGCCCAGCTCGGTGACGGCTTCGCGCATGGTGGCCAGGTCGACGACGCAGGGGACGCCGGTGAAGTCCTGCATCACCACCCGGGCGGGGGTGAACTGGATCTCGGTGTCCGGCTCGGCGGTGGGATCCCAGTTCGCCAGCGCCCGCACGTGCTCGGCGGTGACGTTGGCGCCGTCCTCGGTCCGCAGCAGGTTCTCCAGCAGAACCTTGAGGCTGAACGGGAGGCGGTCGGCGCCCTCCACCGCTGCGAGCCGGAAGATCTCGTGATCCGACCCGCCTGCCTGAATCGTCCCTTTCGCTCCGAAGCTGTTCGTGCTGGCCACGTCGTTGTCCTCCTGCGGTGGTGGGCGCTTGGGATCTCGCGCTGGATATCGCTGTGCCTCAGGTTCCCGGAGTCTCGCGCACCGACAGGTCCTCGGCGCAGCGGCCCCGCTCGCCGTAAACAGTACGCTTGTCCTGCTAGCCGGTCGAGTCGCGGGGTTCGTCGCTCGACCGGGTGAGTTTCCGGGCTCGTCGCTCTCTGAGCGCTCCGTCCTGTTCCTCCGTGTGGTCGTTGTTCGTGGCGATGCGCGTGTGGCTACCCGTTTCTGGGCCGTCCGGGTGGCACAGTGCGCTCGCTTCTGGAGCACGACGACGGAACGGAGGCGGCTGCCGTGCGGTACCGAGGTCTGCCGCGTCTGCGCCCGGGGCGGGACGAGGACGGCCGGCCGTTGCGGTGGCGGGACCGTGCCGTCGTCCTCGTCGTGTTGCTGGCCCTGGTCGGCGGTGGCGCGTCCACCGCGTTGGCCCAGCCCACCCCGCCGCCACCGCCGAACCCGAGCGACGACGAGCTGCAGCGCAGCCGGAGCTCGGTCGCCCAGCGGGCAGGCGAGGTCGGCCGGCTGACCGCCCAGCTCGCGGAGCTCGACAGCCGTACCGACGACCTCCAGGCCGCGCTGGCCGCCCAGCGCGAGACCGCCGAGGCCGCGCTCGTCGTCCTGCAGACCGCGCAGGACGCGGCGGCGGCTGCGGCGCGGCGCGCTGCCGCGGCGCGGATCGAGACCCAGGCGGCGTCCTCCGCGATCGACGAGGCGCGCGCCCGGCTCGACGAGTTCGTCACCGCCACGTACCAGCAGGGCCTCGACGTCGGACCGCTCGGCCTGCTCACCGACTCCACGAGCCCCGAGGACCTCGTCGCACGGGCGGAGTTCAACGACCTCATCGCCCGGTCGCAGCTCGCGGCGCGGGACGGACTGGAACGCGCACGCGTCGCGAAGGCTAATGCGGACTCCGCTGCGCGGGCCGCGCTCGATGAGGCGCGCGCCCGTGAGGCCGAGGCGCAGACGGCGAAGGCCGCCGCCGATGCAGCCTTCGCTGCTGCGGCGGCGGCTGCGCGCGAACAGGCGGCGCAGCTCGCGGCGGTGGCAGCGGAGCGCGCCGAGGTGCAGCACAGGCTCGATGCCGCCGAGTCGGCCGATGCCGGACTGCGTCAGCAACGTGCCCGGTTCGACGAGTGGCAGCGCAGGCTGGCGCAGGAGCAGACCGCGCGGGAACGGGCCGAGCGCAACGCCGCTGCGGCCAGGCTCGGGGGCCGGGACGGCGCCGGCCCGGCCGTCGGGGGCAGCGCCGCGGTGCGGCGCGTGATCGACCGCGCGATGTCGCAGATCGGCGTGCAGTACGTCTGGGGCGGTGGCAACGGGCGCGGCCCCAGCAGGGGGATTCCCGACGGTCTGGGCTCACCGCTCGACCGGGTCGGGTTCGACTGCTCGGGCCTGATGCTCTACGCGTTCAACGGCGCGGGGGTGTCGTTGCCGCGAGTGAGCCGCAACCAGTTCAACGCGGGCCGGAAGGTGCCGATCTCCGACCTGCGACCCGGCGACATGGTCTTCTTCCAGAACCCGGGCGCCCCGATTCACCATGTGGCCCTGTACATCGGAAACGGGAAGATGATCGAGGCCCCCTACACGGGGGCGAGCGTCCGGGTGGTGCCACTGCGCACCAGAGGCCTGCTGCCGCAGGCCACGCGAATCTTCTGAGCGGCGGGGAGACGGCGATGACGATCGTTGTTCGCGCGGAGCTACGTATCCGTTCGGGAAAGCGTGAGGAGTTCGTCAGGGCGGCGGCGGCGCTGGCCGTCGCGGCGGGGGAGGAGGGCGAGACCCTCCGCTACGACTGGTACGGCTGTGCGGACCCGCACGAGTTCGTGGTCATCGAGGAGTACACGGACGCAGACGCGGCGGTGGTGCACAACCAGCACTGCGCGATGCTGCTGCAGGGGATCGCGGAGCTCGCGGACATGACCGCTGTCCATCTCCACGGCGAGGTGGGGCCGGATCTCGAGAAGTGGGCGATGGAGCGCTCTTTCGCGCACGTCCATCGCCCACTGCGGCTGGTGCCGTAGGGCTCACGACAGCCCATGAGAGCAGCGCGCTGACCATCTATGTCAATGAAACATTGACGCCTACAAATCGTCCTCCTTTCATTGACCACCCGAAAAGCCCAGCTCAGGACCGAAAACGCCGACGCCGGCCGGCGTCGGGTCATGGACTGTCGTGGGGGAGGACCGCGTGGCAGGATCGATCGGCCTACCGGGCGACCGGGGAGCCTCGCCGCAAGCTCTCGGACACGTAGGGCGGTGCGCGCCGGACGTCCGGGTTCACCGTCGTCTCACGCACGCCGGAGTGGGATGGCGTGGTGAGTGTGCAGGAGTCCGTCCCCAGCCCCGCCCACGAAGGTGAGCGGCTCGAACGCGTCGTCTTCGAGATCAAGCGCGTGATCGTCGGCCAGGACCGGCTCGTCGAGCGGATGCTCGTCGGCTTGCTGGCCAAGGGCCATCTGCTGCTCGAGGGTGTGCCCGGCGTCGCGAAGACGCTCGCGGTCGAGACCGTCGCGAAAGTCGTCGGCGGCACCTTCGCCCGGTTGCAGTTCACCCCCGACCTCGTGCCCGCCGACATCCTCGGCACACGCATCTACCGGCAGGGCCGCGAGGAGTTCGACGTCGAACTCGGGCCCGTCGTGGCCAACTTCGTGCTCGCCGACGAGATCAACCGCGCGCCGGCGAAGGTGCAGTCGGCGATGCTCGAGGTGATGGCGGAGCGGCATCTCTCGATCGGCGGCAGGACGTTCCCGATGCCCGATCCGTTCCTCGTGCTGGCCACGCAGAACCCGATCGAGAACGAGGGCGTCTACCCGCTTCCGGAGGCGCAGCGCGACCGGTTCCTCTTCAAGATCATCGTCGAGTACCCGGGCGTCGAGGAGGAGCGCGAGATCGTCTACCGGATGGGTGCTGAGCCGCCCGTCGCGCACCAGGTGATCGATCCCGCGGAGCTCCAGCGGCTGCAGAAGGTGGCCTCGCGGGTGTTCGTGCACCACGCGCTCGTTGACTACGTCGTGCGGCTCGTGGTGGCCACCCGGATCCCCGCCGAGCACGGCCTCACCGACATCGCAGGCTGGGTGTCCTACGGTGCTTCGCCGCGCGCCACCCTGGGCATCGTGGCCGGGGCACGTGCGCTCGCGCTGGTGCGCGGCCGCGACTACGTCCTCCCGCAGGACATCCTGGACGTCGCTCCCGACGTGCTGCGCCACCGGCTGGTGCTGTCCTACGACGCCGTCGCCGACGGTGTTCCGATGGACCACATCATCTCCCGGGTGCTCGCCACCGTTCCGTTGCCGCAGGTCACCGCCCGGCCGCAGCACGATCCGGGTGCGCCCTCTGCGCCGTACAGCCCGGCCGGCAGCTCGACGTGACAGCTGCGCAGCCCACCGCCGAGCCGACGCGGCGGCCGCCGATCGCGCCGCCGTCGTTCAGGGACGGGCGGATCGAGGCGGCGCTGCGGACGCTGGAGCTGGCCGTACGGGGGCGGCTCGACGGGCTGCTGCAGGGCAACCACCTCGGTCTGGTCCCCGGACCGGGCAGCGAGCCGGGAGAGGCACGTAGCTACCAGCCCGGCGACGATGTCCGGCGCATGGACTGGGCCGTCACCGCCCGCACCACGGTGCCGCACGTCCGCGAGACGGTGGCCGATCGAGAGCTGGAGACCTGGGTCGTGCTCGATCTGTCGCCGAGCCTCGACTTCGGCACGGCGGCGTGCGAGAAGCGCGACCTCGCGATCGCGGCGCTCGCCGCCGTCACCCACCTCACCCGGGGTGGGGGCAACCGGATCGGTGTGCTCGTCAGCACGGGGGAGCAGACGGTCCGCATCCCCGCTCGAGGCGGTCTCGGCCACGCCCGTGCGATGCTGCGCCGCGTCGCCCGCACCGAACGAGCCCCTGAGGGCACCCGTGGCGATCTGGCGGCTGCGATCGAGCAGTTGCGCCGCCCGCCGCGACGCCGTGGCCTGGCCGTCGTCATCTCCGACTTCCTCGGCGAACCCGACTGGGAACGGTCGCTGCGTGCGCTCTCGAACCGGCACGACCTGCTGGCCGTCGAGGTGCTGGATCCGCGTGAGCTGGAACTGCCCGACGTCGGCACGGTGGTGCTCGCCGACCCCGAGACGGGACGCCAGCGCGAGGTCGTGACCAGTCCGCTGCTGTGCCGGGAGTTCGCGGCCGCGGCGGCCGAGCACCGGGAACGGGTGGCGGCTGCGCTGCGCCGTTGCGGCGCCGCGCATCTCACGCTGCGCACCGACTCGGATTGGATCGCGGACATCGTGCGGTTCGTCCTGGCCCGCAAACGTGCCTGGTCGGGGGGTGGGCGGTAGATGTTCACCCACCCCTGGTGGCTGCTGCTGCTCATCGTGGTGGGCGCGCTTGCCGCCGGTTACGTCCTGCTGCTGCGCAGGCGCCGGCGTGACACCGTCCGGTTCACCAACCTGGAACTGCTCGACCGGGTGGCCCCGAAACGCCCGGGCTGGTACCGGCACGTCCCGGCTGCGGCGATGATCCTGGCGCTGGCGGTTCTCACCATCGCGCTTGCGGGGCCCCAGGCCGAGGCGCGGGTGCCCCGCAACCGGGCCACGGTGGTGCTGGTGATCGACGTCTCGCTGTCGATGCAGGCCACGGACGTCGAACCGAGCAGGCTCGCCGCGGCGCAGGCGGCCGCGAAGGCGTTCGCCGATCAGCTGACGCCCGGGATCAACCTGGGGCTGGTGTCGTTCGCGGGCACGGCCGCGGTGCTCGTCTCGCCGACGGTTGACCGGGAGCCGGTCAAGCGTGCCGTCGACGGGTTGAAGCTGTCGGAGTCGACCGCCACCGGCGAGGCGATCTTCGCCGCGCTGCAGTCGGTGGAGACGTTCTCGCAGGCCATCGCCGGTGCGGCGGCGGATGGTCCGCCGCCTGCGCGGATCGTGCTGATGAGTGACGGCAAACAGACGGTGCCGGGTGGCGTGATGCCGGAGGAGGAGCCGCGCGGCTCGTTCACGGCGGCGCGCGCGGCCTCGGAGGCCGGGATCCCGGTCTCCACGATCTCCTTCGGCACCGACTACGGCTCGATCGAGATCAACCCGGGTGAGCGCACACCGGTGGCAGTGGATGACGCGTCGATGCGGAAGATCGCCGAGCTGTCCGGTGGGCAGTTCTTCACGGCGGCCACCGAGGACGAGCTACGGCAGGTGTACGCCGAGCTCGGCGAGCAGATCGGTTACGAGGTGCGGCGGGTCGACACGAGCAGGCCGTGGCTCGCCGGAGGCGCGTTGCTGTTGTTCGCCGGTGTGGGCAGCGGCCTGGCCCTGGGCCGGCGGTTCCCGTAGATCTCGACTGCGACCTGTGAACCGGGCGGCTCGCGGAACCCTCCGCCAGCCGCCCGGTTCGCGACGCGAGTCGCCCGGTTTCCGCGGGTCGGGGCACTGCCCATAGGGTGACCATCCGTGGGACGCAGCGTGCTGGTGACCGGAGGCAACCGCGGTATCGGACTCGCGATCGCGAAGGCGTTCGCGGCGCAGGGCGACCAGGTGGCGGTGACGCACCGCAGCCCCGTCGAGGGGTTGCCGGGGGAACTGCTCCCCGTTCAGTGCGACGTCACCGACGCGGCTGCGGTGGACGCGGCGTTCGCCGAGATCGAGGACAAGCACGGCCCCGTGCAGGTGCTCGTCTCGAACGCCGGGATCACCGACGACGGGCTGCTCATGCGGATGAGCGAGGAGTCGTTCACGCGGGTCGTCGACGCCAACCTCACCGCCGCCTACCGCGTCGCCAAGCGCGCCTCCCGCGGCATGCTCAAGGCGAAGAGCGGCCGCATGGTCTTCGTCTCCAGCGTCGTCGGCCTCTCCGGCGGCGCCGGGCAGGTCAACTACGCCGCGTCCAAGGCCGGTCTCGTCGGGCTGGCCCGCTCCGTCGCACGTGAACTCGGTTCCCGCGGCATCACGGCCAACGTGGTGGCGCCGGGGTTCGTCGACACCGACATGACCCGCGCCCTGTCCGACGCGCGGCGCGCCGAGATCCTCGGCCAGATTCCCCTCGGGCGTTACGCCAGCACTGACGAGGTGGCCGCCACCGTCACGTGGCTGGGCTCGGAGAACGCCGGATACATCACCGGCGCTGTGATCCCGGTCGACGGCGGCCTCGGAATGGGCCACTAGCCCACCCGCTCCCTGAACACGGAAAGGCTGCCATGGGACTGCTCGAGGGCAAGCGCCTGCTGATCACCGGCGTGATCACCGATGCGTCGCTGGCGTTCCACGCCGCGAAGATCGCCCAGGAACAAGGCGCAGAAGTTGTGCTCACCGGCTTCGGACGGATGCGGCTGGTGGAGCGGATCGCGCAGCGGCTGCCGAAGCCTGCGCCCGTGGTCGAGCTCGACGTGTCGGACCAGTCCCAGCTCGACAGCCTTGTCGAGCGGGTGTCGCCGTACCTCGGTGAGTCGTCCGAAGTGGACGGCCCGAAGCTCGACGGCGTGCTCCACTCGATCGGCTTCGCGCCGGCCTCGTGCCTGGGGGAGGGCGCGTTCATGAACGCGCCGTGGGAGGACGTGGCCGCGACGATCCAGGTGAGCGCCTACTCGTTCAAGTCGCTGTCCACCGCCGTGCTGCCGCTGCTGGGGCCGGGCAGTTCGATCGTCGGAATGGACTTCGACAACCGGCAGGCGTGGCCCGCTTACGACTGGATGGGCGTGGCCAAGTCCACCCTCGAGTCGGTCACCCGGTACCTGGCGCGTGACCTCGGGCCGAAGGGCATCCGCGTCAACCTCGTGGCCGCCGGGCCGGTGCGCACCATGGCCGCGAAGTCCATCCCCGGCTTCTCTGCGTTCGAGGACGCCTGGGACGGCCGTGCGCCGCTGGGCTGGGACGTCAACGACCCGGTTCCCGTCGCGAAGACCGTCTGCGCCGTGCTGTCGGACTGGCTGCCGGTCACCACCGGGTCGATGGTGTGGGCGGACGGCGGGTTCCACGCCATCGGTGTCTAATCGGGTCGTGCGAGAACAAGCGGACGCGCTGCTGGTCCTGAGCTTCGGCGGGCCCGAGGGCCTCGACGAGGTGCGGCCTTTCCTGGAGAACGTGGTGCGTGGCCGTGGTGTCCCGCCCGAGCGGCTCGACGCGGTCGAGGAGCACTACCGGCACTTCGGGGGCGTGAGCCCGCTCAATGCGCGCAACCGCGAGATCATCGCGGCGCTCCGGCAGCGCACGGACCTGCCGGTCTACTTCGGCAATCGCAACTGGCACCCGCTGGTCGAGGACACGGTCGCGGAGATGGCGCGTGCGGGGGTTCGTCGTGCGCTCGTGTTCGCCACCAGCGCCTACGGCGGGTACTCGGCGTGCCGGCAGTACCAAGAGGACATCGAGCGGGCACGTAAGGCGGTGGGGGAGGGCGCGCCGGACATGGTGAAGCTGCGGCACTTCTTCGACCACCCCGACTTCATCGCCGCCAACGCCAGCGCCGTGCGTGCGGCGGCCGCGACGCTGCCCGCCGACGTCCGTGAGGACGCTCGGCTCGTCTTCACCGCCCACTCCGTGCCGGTCGCCGCCGACGTCGCGGCCGGGCCGCCGGAGGAGGGCGGGCACCGGTACTCGCGGCAGGTCGGTGAGGCCGCCCGGTTGGTCGCGGCGGAGCTGGGGGTCGAGGAGTTCGACGTGGTGTGGCAGTCGCGGTCCGGCCCGCCGCAGGTGCCGTGGTTGGAGCCGGACATCGTCGACCACATCGAGGCGTTGCACGCTCGTGGCGTGCCCGCGGTGATCGTGTCCCCGGTCGGGTTCGTGTCCGACCACGTCGAGGTGGTGTGGGATCTGGACACGGAGGCGAAGGAACGCGCCACCGAGCTGGGTATGGCGTTCGCTCGCGCGGCGACGGCCGGGCCGGACCCACGGTTCGCCGACATGGTGGTGGAGCTGATGGCCGAGTGTCTGCACGAGGCCGCTCCGCGGCGCCTG
This sequence comes from Pseudonocardia alaniniphila, assembly GCF_022524485.1. Lineage (GTDB taxonomy): Bacteria > Actinomycetota > Actinomycetes > Mycobacteriales > Pseudonocardiaceae > Pseudonocardia > Pseudonocardia alaniniphila. The sequence goes on along the minus strand of NZ_JAKXMK010000015.1, from coordinate 179,848 downwards.
GGCGAGGTGCCAGGGGGTGGGTGCACGGTCAACGGGGCCCCGTGCGCGGTCGACTGCTGTGTTCCGGCCCGGCGGCCGGCGCGCCCGGAGTGAACGGGCCGCGTACGAGAGGCCCGCTCGGCCGATAGGTCGGGACGAACGTGCCGCTCGTGCGGGGGAGCCTCAGGCCTGCTCGGGCACGGCGGCGTAGGCGGCGCCCGAGCGGTCGGCCATTCCTCTGGCCACGTCGGGGTCGGCGCCACCTGTGATGTCGGCAGCGCACCAGGCGTCGGCGGACGAGGTCAGGAACCGTCTGCCGTCGTCCGTGGCGAACCATGCCTCGACCTGTGCGGGGTCGGCGGTGCCGCCCGACGAGAGGTACAGGAAGAGCCCCAGGAACGACATGTCCCAGCCGATGCCGGCGGCGCCCGGGCCGAACTCGGTCCAGTGGTCGTTGCCGATGTAGAAGACGTGTTCGAGCGCGAACCGTGTGGATGCCTCGGACACCGCCGTGAGCCGGACCTCGATCCAGCTCACGGACCCCTCGTACTCCCAGGTGGCGGGGAATCCGTGGGGCGGGTCGCAGCGCTCGACGGTGCCGCCTGCGTTTCCCTCCAGCTGGTAGCGCCCGCCCAGGCGCAGCTCGCCGGACACCGGGAGGAACCACCGCGGCAGTCGCTCCGCGTTGGTGCAGGCGTCCCACAGGTCGTCGAGGTCGGTGGCGTAGGTCTGGCTGATGGTGACCGTGCGGCCCTCGCCCTTGTCGAGCATCCGCGCGCTGACCGTGCGATCCGCGGCGTTGATCTGCCGGGTGACGTCGATCATCGTTGGTCCTCTCTGTCGGGTTCGCGCATGCGACGCGTGCGCCGCCCGCGGGACAACGGATCAGGCCTGGTCGGGCACCCCGGTGTAGAAGGCGGTGGCGCGGTCGGCGGCGGCGCGGGCAGCTGTGGCGTCGGTGCCCGCTGCCGTGCTCGCCGCGCACCAGGCGTCGCTGGTCGATGTGAAGAACCGCCTGCCCTCCTCCGTGGCGGACCAGGCCTCGAACTCCGCAGCGTCCACCTGCTCGCCCGACGCCAGATGCAGCGCGAGCCCCATGGCGGCCCCGTCCCAGCCGATGCCGACCGCGCCCGGGCCGAACTCGGCCCAGCGTTCGTCGTCGACGTGGGCGACGTGTTCGAGCTCGAACCTGGTGCGGCCGTCGGACACCTCGGTGAGCCGGACCTCGATCCAGCTCACCTCCCCGGCGAACTCCCAGGTGGCCGCGAAACCGTGCGGGGGATCGCAGCGCTCCACGGTGCCGCCTGCGTTGCCCTGCAACTGGTAGCGCCCGCCCAGGCGCAGGTCGCCGGTGACCGGTAGGAACCAGCGGGGGATGCGCTCGGCGTTGGTGCAGGCATCCCAGAGATCGTCGAGGTCGGTGTTGTAGGTCTGGCTGATGGCGACGACGCGGGCCTCGCCCGCCTCGAGCGTGCGCGTGCCGACCGTGCGCGTCACGGCGTTGATCTGGTGGGTGACATCGATCATGGGTCGGTCCTCTCGTCGGCCTCGCGGATGCGGCGCTCGCGCCGTCCGCGGGCCAGTTCGGTGGCGAGCGCGTCCAGGTGGGGAGTCCAGAAGCGCCGGAAGTGGTCGAGCCAGTTGTCGACGTCACGCAGCGGCTCGGGCCGCACACGGTAGAGCCTGCGTGTCCCTTCGGGACGGACCGAGGCGAACCCGTTGTCTCGTAGTACCCGCAGGTGTTGTGAGACGGCGGGCTGGGAGATTCCGAACTCCTCCTGGATCGCGGCGCACACCGCTCCGGAGGTCATCTCCCCCCCGGCGAGCAGCTCCAGGATTCGCCGGCGAACCGGGTCGCCGAGGACGTCGAACGCGTGCACGCCGGAAAGATAGCAGCACTTGCTTATATAAGCAACGGCCGATAGAACGGCGCGGTGCTACGCCGACGGTGTGCTGACGTAGGTGAGGAAGGCGGATCCGCTCGCCACGACGGTGTGGCTCGCGAGCTGCCAGTGGCGGGGATCGAACGCCGTGTCCCGCGAGAAGAGCGGGATTCCCGTTCCGATGGTCAGCGGCCCCAGCTTGATGATCAACTGGTCGATCTCCGGGTACAGCACCCCGGCGAGCTCGCTCCCGCCGATCAGCCAGATGTCCTTGCCGTTCTCCTGCTTGAGTTCCCGCACCTTCGCCACCGGATCGGTGGCGACCACCTCGACGTCGGGGTCGGGGCTCGCGGCGAGCGTCCGGGAGAACACCAGGTGGCGCAGGTGCGGGTACGCGTCGTTGATCCCGGCCTTCAGTCCGATCTCGTATGTCCGGCGCCCTTCGAGGACGGTGTCGAAATGCGTGCCCTCGGCGGTGATGGACAGCGCCGTGCGCGCCGGCCCGGGGAGGATCTCCGGGAGTTCGGTGGCGAGGTGCTGGATGTAGTCCTGGGCGACCGGCCAGAAGCCGTCGGGACCGGTGGGGTCGCTTCCGTCCGGTCCGGCGATGAATCCGTCGATGGTGGACGCGATGCAGTACACGAGCTGGCGCAATGTTCTCCCACTACGATTGATGTACTCTGCTTGCAGTGGTTTGAGGTTAGTACTGCACTTGAAGTGGTGTCAATCGGCCGTCCTGGAGACCCTCATGCGCCAGAACCCCGCTCGCCGGGTTGCCCTGCTCGACGCCTCGATCGAGGTCCTGGCTCGCGAGGGGTCGCGCGGGCTGACCTTGCGGGCCGTCGACAAAGAGGCCGGTGTCCCGACCGGAACGGCCTCCAACTACTTCGCCAACCGCGCCGAGCTGCTCGGTCAGGTACTGAGGCGCACGCGGGAGCGCTTGACTCCCGACCCGTCGGAGCTGGCGGACACCATGAAGATCCCGCCGTCGCAAGAGCTCGTGAAGACGTTGTTGTGCCAGCTCGTGGAGCGCATGCGCCGGGAACGCAACACCCACCTGGCCATGATGGAACTGCGCCTCGAAGCCACCCGACGCCCCGAACTGCAGGAGGAGCTGACCGATTTCTCCGTCGCCGAGCTCGACGCGAACATCGGCTTCCATCTCGGCAACGGCCTGCCCGGCGACCGCACCGGAGTGGTGCTGCTCTATCTGGCCATGCTCGGGCTGATCGTCGACGACCTCACCGTCCCCGACCTTCTCACGCCCCACGGTCTCGACGCCCTGATCGACGCGATGGCGACGCGCCTGCTCCCGGAGAGCTGACCGTCTCGGGGCGGGCCGTGCCTCAGGAGGGGGCGGGCGCGGCCGCGATCGCGTCGGCCACCAGGTCGGCAGCCGTGCTCGCCCGGGTGCGTCTGCCGCGGTCGTAGTGCTGGGTGGTGGCGATCGTGGCGTGTCCGACGTCGGCCTGGACGTGCTGGATGCGGGCGTCCTGCTCCAGCGCGATCGTCACGTAGGCGTGCCGCAGCGCGTGCGGGTGCACGCGGTCGGCGACACCGTCGAGCGCCGGGCCGGCCTCGGCCGCGATGCGGCGCAGCAGCGTGTAGAGGTCGACGCGCGAGCAGCGGCCTTCCTGGCGCGTAGCGAGCATCGGCGCGTCACCGGCTCCGGTGCGGCCACGCCGGGCGGGCACGGCGGCGTCGCGGACGCGGTCGCGCTCCGTCAGGTAGGCCGTCAGCGCGTCACGTACGAGGTCGGTGACGTAGACCTCTCGGTGCAGGCCGCCCTTGCCGAGCACCCGGAGCACGTCGTCCCCGCCGCTGCGGTAGAGATCGCCCCGGTCGAGCCCGACCACCTCGGAGATCCGGAGTCCGAGCGTCAGCAACGCCACCATGGCCACGGCCCGCAGGGCGTAAAGACGAGCGAGCCGCGGGCTGCGCGAGTACGGGAGGCGGGCGGCCGTGACGAGCAGTGCCTTGAGCTGCCCGGCCGTGAGCCGCACGGTCGGTGAGGCGTCCCGGGCGGTCGACGAGAGCCCCAGCCGGGCGCGGTTGAGCGCTGCCGGATTCGCCGCGACGGTGCCCGTCTCGGCCAGGTGCCCGTAGAGCGCCGACAGCGTGGAGAGCATCCGCTGCCGGGTACGCCGCTGCGCGCCCGCGGCGTCGAGCGCGTGGAGCCAGGCCTTGACGTGCCGGGCCGTGGCGTCGCGGGGGTCGAGGGCCTGCCGGGCGCACCAGCGGAACCAGGCCAGGTCGTGGAGCGGTCCTGCCTGCGCCGGAGGGGGCGCGGCGCGGCGCGCCTCGCGGGCCGGTGCGCCGCCGATCGCGTCCACCCAGGCGATGGGCAGCCCGAGCGCGTAAGCGTAGGTCCGGCGGGTGCCGGCGTTCGCGTACTGCGCGAGCCAGTCGACGAGCTGGGCGCGCAGCACCTCGGGATCGGCGACGCCGGGCCAGTCGGTGGCATTCGGTGTGACGAGCGCCGGGGCGAAGCGATGGCCGGCGAGTGCTTCCAGGACGACCAACGGCTCGGACGCTGTCACCGGTGGAGAGTAGCGGCGCGACCGTCAGGCCGGTTCGACAGTGATCGCCAGCCAGCCGTGGCCGGTACGCCGGAACCCGTGGGCCGTGTCGGTGAGCTCGCGGCTGAGCACCTTCCCGGAGGGGGTGCGGGGGAGCGCGTCGACGAAGGCGATCACTCGTGGCGCCTTGTAGCCGGCGAGCGCCGCCCGGCACTGTTGCTCGATGCTCTCCGGTGTGAGGCGCGCACCGTCCTCGGGCACCACGACGGCCTTGACGCTCTCGCCCCACTCGTCGTCGGGCACGCCGACGACGGCGACCTCCCGCACACCGGCGAGCCCGCGGATCGCCTCCTCGATCTCGGCGGGATAGACGTTGATCCCGCCGCTGACGATCACGTCCTTCAGCCGCCCCACGATGTACACGTAGCCGTCCTCGTCCTGGTAGCCCAGGTCGCCGGTGCGGAACCAGCCGTCGCGGAGGGCTTCTTCGGTGCGCATCGGGTCACCGAGGTAGACCGGTCCGCTCAGGAGTCCGCGCTTGGCGATCTCCCCTACCTCGCCCTGCGGCCGGAACCCGCCGTCCGGGTCCAGGATGGCTACCTCGGCCCGGAAGAACGCGCGGCCACAGGACTCCGCCTTCGGCCCGGACGGGTCCTGCATGTTGACGGTGACGCAGGCCATCTCGGTGCCTGCCAGGAACTCGCCCACGCGAGCCCGGGGGAACGCCGTGGCGAGGCGTCGCTTGAGGGTGCCGCCGGCACGAGCGCCGGAGGTGAGCACCAGGCGCAGGGAGCTGGTGTCGACGCCGCCATCTGCGCTCTCCAGCGCGTCGGCGAGCCGGTCGAAGATCACGGGTGCGCCGGGGAGCACGGTGGGCCGGTCGCGGCTGATCGATTCGAGCGTCCGGCGCGGGTCGAACCGGCGATGGACGTTCAGCGTGCCGCCGACGTAGAGCTGCTGGAGCGCGAAGGTGAACCCGAGGCCGTGATAGAGCGGCCCGACCACCAGCTCGACGTCGTCGGGGCCGATGCCGAACTCGACACTCATGTCCGCCCAGCCCTGCACCGTGGCGCGGTGAGGGATGACGCAGATCTTCGGCGACCCGGTGGTGCCGCTGGTGAGTGCGAGCCGGAACGGTGCGCTCTCGTCCACATCGGGCAGTGCCGCACCTGCCGGGTCGACCACGACGTCCTCATAGAGCCGGACGTCCCCGGCGAGCGCGTCCATCGGAAGGTCGGGCTCGTCGCGCAGTCGAGCCACCGCCAGCTCGCCGGACGGTACGCCGGCTCCTGCCGGGCCGAGTGCGTCGAGGACGTCGGTGACGATCGCCTTCGCCCCGGTCACCCGCACGGCCCGCGCCACCTCCCAGGGAACGAACCGTGGGCTGATCGGCACGATCGGGCAACCCGCCTTGCCCAGCCCGTACATCAGCTCGATGTACTGGATCCGGTTGCTCGCATACAGCGCCACCGGGTCTCCGCTGCGCAGGCCGTAGCTCGCCAGCCCGGCGGCCAGTCCTGTGGTGCGATCGTCGAGCTCGCTCCAGGTGAGGCTGCGTTCCCCCTCGACCACGGCGACCCGATCCCGGGTTCTCGGGTTGGTCGCGTGCAGCCGCGGGACGTCGCCCACGCGGAGCGCCTGCTGGTACGGGTCCGTCAGGATGGCCACTCGTTCCTCCCCGCTAGCCGTGGAAGTCGGGCGGTCGCTTCTCCAGGAACGCCGACAGGCCCTCCCAGGAGTCGTCGCTCTGGGCCAGCCAGGACTGGCCGAGCCGCTCGACGTCCCGTCCGGTGTGGGGGTCGGTGCCCTCACACATGTTGATCACGTGTTTCGCGAGCCCGATCGCCCTCGGCGCACCCTTCATGAGGTCGACCGCGAGCGACTCCGCCTCGCCGACGAGCGCGTCGGCGGGCACCACCCGCGAGACCAGGCCCATCGCCCCGGCCTGCTCGGCCGTGTACTCCCGCCCGGTCATGACCATCTCCTTGAGCCGTTCGACACCGATGAGGCGGCTCATGCGGGAACACGCCCCCGATGCCGGAATGACCCCGATCCTGATTTCGGGAAGTACGAACGTCGCGTTCTGTGCGGCGATTCGGAAATCACACGACACCGCGAGCTCCACGCCCCCGCCGGCGCACGGCCCGTTGATCGCCGCGATCACGGGCTTCTCGATGTTCTCGACGTCGTCGAACGTGGCGTGGTTGGTCCGCACGTAGGAGCGGTAGCTGTTGCCCGGCAGACCCCGCTGCCACCGCAGGTCGTTGATGTCTCGCCCGGCGCAGAATCCCCGTCCCGCCCCGGTGATGACGACCACCCGTACCTCGTCATCGAACGTCGCCTGCCACAGCGCAGCCCGGAGCTCCACCAGCATGCGCCAGTCGAACGCGTTGAGCCGCTCGGGCCGGTCCAGCGTGATCCAGCAGATCCCGGCGGTGCCGCCGGTGTGCATGCTGACCCGCTCGAACTGCTCAGGGGTGACGGAGAAGGGCGACTGCGGGACCTGTGATCCACGGTGGCCGTTACCTGACGTCACGTGATCGCCCGACGCAAGGCGCAGAACGTGGTGGCCACAGCGCGGACGCTAACCGCATTCCGGCCAGGTCGGCAGCGCCCGGTGGGGAATGGCACACCGTCGACGGGCCAATTGTGACGCAAAAACGCAAATACCCGGTGCGCGGCTTTCGCGGATCATCAACCCGGGGAGCCGCTGGACGTGGTGGCCGTGCCGCCGGTGTGGCCGAGCCTGCAGGGCACGTCGACGGAGTGGGCGGGCAGCACGGTCGTGCAGAGATCGACGGGCACGGTCATCCCGTCGCCGCGTCGGAATGTCCTCGGGGCCCTCGGCGATCAACACCACCTGCGGCACGTCGGGGTCGACCCTGCCCGGCGTCGGATCCAACGGCACGACCATCCGCGTTCTGCCGAGACGTAGTGCGGTGCGGTGGTTGATCGGGAGACGGCGGGGGAATCTTGCGCGCGGCCAGCAGCGTGACGCAGCCGGTGTCGAGGCCGACCTCGACGGCCTCGACGCCATCGAGCTCGCTGATCTGCTCTCCACGACGGACTTCACGCAATGGTCACACGTCATCCCCGTGACGGTGACCTGGATTCGAAAATGTGAATCAATGGACACGTAGAACTCCTTGAATGTCGGCGAACGGAGGGTCCGGTCTGCACGAGTCCCGCTCACCTGCCGGCTTACCCTGCTTCTCGTCGATCCAGGTGTCGATCCAGGTTCAGAAGTCATCCCCCCGCCTCCCCGGAAAGGTCGTAGGGCAGGCACACCGGCACGATCGCCCCCCCCGGGTGGCTGCACGATCCGGGCGATGGCCTTGAGCAGCGTCGACTTCCCTGATCCGTTGGATCCCACCAGAACGGTGATCTTGCCGTTCGGTAGGTGGAAGTCCGCCGAGCACGATGTGCGACGCGTACGACACCGACAGGTCGTCCACGTGGATATGCACTTCTCAGGCCTCCCTCGATTGCCGGCCACCTCGAATGAGGAACGGGAAATAGGGAGCACCGAACAACGCGGTCACGGCGCCGACCGGCAGCGCACTCGGCCTTCCGGGCAGCGCGAGCGCCACCATCTGTGCCAGCAGGTGGGCCACCAGTAGCGTGCAGGCAGAGATCAATACGCTCACCGGGCTCGACGGTGGTCGTAGCCGATCAGGCGACGCGCGATATGTGGGCCGACGAGCCCGACGAACCCGGCAACACCGACGCGGACCGGCTCGACGAGGAGGGACGCGCGGCCGGGGATCCAACAACGACGTCGGTTCCGTCCTGGTCGTCGTCGCGGGGGGCCCGATCGCAGGTCCCGTCGCGCCCGCGCTGCCCAGTACCGGGGCAATCGATCCGATTCATCCCTACAGCGATGTGATTCTTCTTCATGGTGAATAGTCCGATAATCTATTGACAATTGACATTCGGCTTGGGGCAACTTAACTTGACCCAGCGGGTGAGTCCTGCAAGGGTTTCTCGACCCATGCTCCCGGAAGTGGGCTGGTGTCGTGTTCGACGCCTTTGTAAATTCAGCTTGGAGATTTTCAGGCGCTGTTCTTGCAGTTCGCGACAACTTTCCCGGTGGAGGCGGGTGGTGGCGCCTTGCCTCGGGGTGCTGGTCGGCATCGTCGTTAGTCGGGTGGCCTGGCTCGTCTACGTCGTTTCGCTGCTGGTGCGTGTGGGTTCACGGCGGCGCGGACCGGCCTGACGGCGCCGGCCGCGCCGCGCTGACCCCGCTGCCGCGCCGCAGCTGATCTTCATGCGGAAGCCGCTTGCTCACCCCTGTCCTATCTCGTCGTCGAAGAAGGGCTGCTCCATGACCATGTATCGCCCAGGCACGCCGGGTGCCGCGCTTGCGACGTGTCAACACCACGACGCCGTCTCCGACACCGCCGCGCTGGTGCCGGTGGCGAGTCGGGTGGTGTGAGGCACATGGCCGAGCTCAACCGACGTCGCTTCCTCGGCCGTCTGGCCGGAGCGGGCGTGGCCGGCGCCGGTCTCGTCATCGGCAGCACCTCGGTCCTGGACGCGGCACCGGCGTCCGCTGCGACTGAGTCCGCGGTGGCCTTCCGAGGTCAACACCAGGCCGGGATCGTCACGGACGTCCAGAGCAATCTGGCGTTCGCCGCCTACGACGTCACGACCACCGATCGCGCAACCCTGGTCTCGATGCTCAAGAGATTGACCGCTGCGGCCGAGGCCATGACGCAGGGCGCACCGGTGCCCGGTGACACCCCGGCCGACACCACCCCGCGGTCGCCGGCCCGACTGACTCTGACGGTTGGGTTCGGCCCGTCGCTGTTCGACGACAGGTTCGGGCTCGCCGCCCGGCGGCCCGCGGCTCTGAAGCCGTTGCCTGCCTTGCCGGGCGACCAGCTGATCTCCGGTAGGAGCAACGGGGACATCGCGGTGCAGGCCTGCGCCGACGACCCGAACGTTGCGTTCGGCGCGATTCGCGACCTGACCCGGATCGGCAACGGCGTCGTCGCCAGTCGCTGGACCCAGTTCGGGTTCGGCCGCGACTCGTCGACCGGCTCGAACCAGGTCACCCCGCGCAACCTGATGGGGTTCAAGGACGGAACCAACAACATCCGCAACAACGACGCCTCCGCCCTCAACCAGTTCGTCTGGGTCGGGAATGGAGCGGACCAGCCGTGGATGCGCGGCGGGGCCTATCTCGTGGCCAGGCGGATCCGAATGCGCCTCGAGCAGTGGGATCGCGCACCCGTTCCCGAGCAGGAGGCGGTCTTCGGTCGCAAGAAGGCGTCCGGCGCCCCGCTGACCGGTACTGGCGAGTTCGACAGGCCCGACTTCGCCGCGACGAACTCCGACGGCAGTCTGGTGATCCCGGCCGACTGCCACATTCGGCTCGCCGGTCCCGATGCCAACAACGGTCTGCGGATCTTGCGCCGCAGTTACTCGTTTCACGAAGGCCAGGAGGCGGGGCTGTTCTTCATCGCCTTCCAGTCCGACCCGGAGGCGTTCGTCACGCTGCAGCGCAAGCTCGGCTCCCACGACGCGCTGGACACGTTCATCCAACACACCACCTCGGGGTTGTTCGCCTGCCCTGGCGGACTGACAGAGCACGGGGAGGACTACTGGGGCAGTGGGCTGTTCGAGACGTGACGTGCGGAAGCGCTCTTCGTGTACACGGCTGGGATGTCGGTGACAGCCGGGCGTTCAGGAATCGCCGAAGAACCTCTGGTCGGCATGCGGCTCGTCGAGGGCGTGCAATTGACTGGCGTTGCCTGCGGCCTGGAGAAGTTCGCGGGCACCATCTGAGAACTCGATGTCCGATGTCCGACCCGCATACCCGTCATCCCGAGTTGGGGTCCCCGTCCGGGTCGAGGAGGTCGGTCGGTGCAGGCGTGGACCGACGCCACCCGGCGAGCACGCCCTCAGGGGCGCCCGTGTGCGCGAGTTTGCGCAGCGCCACCGCGAGCGCGGCACGGCCGGGCGGATCGGTGGGGCGTGGACCGGCCGCGGGCCCGTGACCACCCCGGACGGCGGCCCGCACCGCCGTGGCGATCTCCGCCTGGGCGGGGTCGCCGTAGCGGGCCAGCAGCTCCTCGAAGGAGGTGAGCCGCGCCGGGTCGAACGGCCGTGGCAGCCCGGCGCGGTCGGTGAGCGGGTGCGGCGGGTAGAGGTGCGCGCACGGCACCCACCCGTCCGGGACCGGGACCGTCGCGCCGTGCGTTCGTCCGGCCCGCATCAGCGCAGGCAGCAGGTGGGTGTGTGGGCCATCGGGCGAGCGGCCGTCCGGTGGCGGGATCGCGGCGTACACCTCGACCCTCCCGAGGGCGGTGTCGAACACGCGGTGCGGCGCCGCCACGACCAGCGCGGCCGCGAGCGGCGAGCCGGGCTCGAACAGCGGCCGGCCGCAGCCGGCGCGCAGGATCTCGAGTAGTTCGGGATCGGCCGTGCGGACGCAGGCGTCCACGGTCGGCGTTCCGAGGCCGAGGTCGAACAGCACGGCGCCCGCATCCTGGGACCGCAGCGGCGCGGGGTCTGTGCCGAGCTCGGTGACCACCCGGCGGCCGGCGCGGTGGGCCCCGGCGACCGGCAGGCACAGGGCAACGGCGTGGTTCCAGTGGTCGTCGGGACCCGCTGGTGTCTCGTACGCGAGGGGGCGGCACCCCGGCGCAACGGTGACGCGGATACCGCCACGATCCGTGGCAACAGCGCCCGGTGTGCGCAGGGTGGGCTCGTCCGGCGACCGCACGAACTCGGCGATTGCGCCCGGTGCGCCCATGCTCCAGCCGGACTCGGCATCGTCGAGGTGATGTTCGATCAATGCGTACACGTCCGCTTTCGCACGTTCCGGCATGTCCCGAGGGTGCCATCTCCCGCGCGCCTACGTGCCCACGATGAGGGCAGAGCTGTTTGTGTTCGGCCCCTAGTTCGTGGGGTGCGAATTTGTGGCCTCACTACTAGGCTGATGCCGCTGGTGGTTCACTCCGCTTTCGGGTGGGGTGAGGCAAGAGGGAACCCGGTGGGAGTCCGGGACTGCCCCGCAGCGGTGAGCGGGAACGACCGCCGTCATGTAGCACTGGGTGTGAGCCTGGGAAGCGACGGCCAGTAGGTCCGGCAGGGCAACCTGTCATGCCCGCGAGTCCGAAGACCTGCCACCGGTGCGCGCGCCACCGGCGTGCGCGGATCCGGCGCCTCGCGGGTGGGCTGGGCGGATGCGGGCACCGGTGTGCCCGCGGAGCCTGCTCCTGCGCGCGTTCCGGGTCCACCACCGCTCGCGAGGAGAGAGCCGTGACAGAACACCCCCGCCTGGGCAGCACCGTCCTGGGATACCCGCGGATCGGGCCGGATCGGGAGCTCAAGCGCGCCGTCGAGCGCTACTGGCGGCGCGAGAGCAGCGCGGACGAGCTTCGGGCGACCGCCGTGGAACTGCGCCGGGCCGCCCGTGCCGAGATGACCGGCCTGGGCTCCGTGCCAGGCAACACTTTCTCGTTCTACGACCAGATGCTCGACGCCGCGCTCGCCGTGGGTGCCGTGCCGCCCCGGTTCGCCGAGTTCGCCGCCGGTGACCCGCTTGATCTCATGTTCACGATGGCCCGCGGCGCCGAGGGTGTCCCGGCGCTGGAGATGACCAAGTGGTTCGACACGAACTACCACTACCTGGTGCCGGAGCTCTCCCCTGACACGCGGTTCCGTGCGTGGCTGCGGACCGCGCTCGACGACTTCCGTGAGGCCCTGGCCGACGGTGTCGTGACGCGGCCGGTGCTGATCGGGCCGGTCACGTTCCTGCTGCTCAGCAAGTCGACGGTGCCCGGATTCGCGCCGCTGGACCTGCTCGACGATCTCCTGCCGGTCTATGCGCAACTGCTCGGAGAGCTGGCCGAGGCCGGGGCGGAGTGGGTGCAGCTGGACGAGCCGGCGTTCGCCGCGGACCGCACCCCGGCCGAGTTCGACGCGCTGCACCGCGCCTACGCCCACCTCGGCGGGCTCAGCGTTCGGCCTGCGCTGCTGGTCGCGGGCTACTTCGGCGCGTTCGGCCCGGCGCTGCCGGTGCTCGCCTCGACCCCCGTCGAGGGCGTCGCGCTGGACCTGGTCGCCGGGACGGACGATGTCGCCGCGGCGGCCGGGCTGACCGGGCTACGGGACAAGACCCTGCTGGCCGGAGTGGTCGAGGGGCGCAACGTGTGGCGCACCGATCCCGACACGGCGCTGAGCAGGGCGGCGATGCTGCTGGGTAGCGCAGGCCGGGTGGAGATCGCGACCTCGTGCTCGCTGCTGCACGTGCCCTACGACGCTGCCCGGGAGACCGCACTGCCGGACGAGCTGCAGGAACGGCTGGCCTTTGCCCGCGAGAAGGTCGCCGAGGTGATCCTTCTGGGCCGGGCGCTGGCGGGGGAGGACGTCGCAGGTGAGCTGGCCGCGGCTCGTGCCGTCGCGGGTCGTCCGGCCCGGCGCGACGACCGGGTCCGCGCTCGGCTCGACGCCCTCGGCCCGGATCACTACCGCCGTCCGGCCGGCGACGTCCGGGCCAAGGCTCAGCAGGTTGCGCTCACCTTGCCGCCCGTCCCGACCACCACGATCGGCTCCTTCCCACAGACCGGGGCGATTCGCAGCGACCGTGCGGCGTTCCGGGCCGGCCGGATCGACGCAGCCGAGTACGAACGCCGGATGCGCGCGGAGATCGCGCGGGTGGTCCGGCTGCAGGAGGAGATCGGGCTCGACGTCCTGGTGCACGGCGAGCCCGAGCGCAACGACATGGTTCAGTACTTCGCCGAGCACCTCGACGGATTCGCCACGACGGAGCACGGCTGGGTGCAGTCCTACGGGTCGCGATGCGTGCGCCCGCCGATCCTGCACTCGGACGTCTCCCGGCCGGAGCCGATCACCGTCGGCTGGAGCACCTACGCCCAGTCGCTGACCGACCGCCCGATGAAGGCGATGCTGACCGGGCCGGTCACGATCCTGGCCTGGTCGTTCGTTCGCGACGACCAGCCACTCAGCGACACCGCGCGCCAGGTAGGGCTCGCCCTGCGGGACGAGGTCCGCGATCTGGAGGCCGCCGGCTTGCCGATCATCCAGGTCGACGAACCGGCGCTGCGCGAGCTGCTGCCGCTGCGTGCGGCCGCCCAGCCCGCCTACTCGGCCTGGGCGACCGACGCGTTCCGCCTGGTGACCGGCGGCGTCGCCGACACCACCCAGGTGCACACCCACCTGTGCTACTCGGAGTTCGGCGACGTGGTCGGCGCCATCGACGCGCTCGACGCCGACGTCACGACCGTCGAGGCGGCCCGATCACGGATGGAGGTGCTCGACGTCCTCGGCGCCGGGGTGCCGCGCGGCCTCGGGCCGGGCGTCTACGACGTGCACTCCCCGGAAGTCGCGGACGAGGCGCAGATCGGTGCGCTGCTACGTGCGGCCCTCGACCGGATCGGCCCCGACCGGCTCTGGGCGAACCCGGACTGCGGGCTGAAGACTCGCGGGGAGCCCGAGGTCGTCGCGACGTTGCGCAACCTGGTCGCGGCGGCTGCCGGGGTGCGCTCGGGGTCGTCGGGCTGAAAACCCTCCGCACGACGACGGCGCCCCGCCCGGCTCGGGGTGGGGCGCCGTTCTCGTGCGTGGCCCGGCGTCGCGAAGCGGCCGCCCTCCGTCAATCCCAGTCCAGGCCGCCCCCTGTCCGGTACTCGGTGACCCGCGTCTCGAAGAAGTTCTTCTCCTTCTTCAGGTCCATGGCCTCGCTCATCCACGGGAAGGGGTTCTCCGTCTCGCCGAACAACGGGTCGAGACCGAGCTGCTCGGCACGGCGGTCGGTGATGAAGTGCAGGTACTTCTCGCACAGCTGCGCCGAGAGCCCGAGCATGCCGCGCGGCATCGTGTCTCGGGCGTAGGCGACCTCCAGGTCGCAGGCCTCGCGCAGCATCGTGCGGATCTCCTCGACGAAGTCCGCGGTCCAGATGTGCGGGTTCTCCATCCGGATCATGGTGATGACGTCGATGCCGAAGTTCAGGTGGATCGACTCGTCACGCAGGATGTACTGGTACTGCTCGGCGATCCCGACCATCTTGTTGCGCCTGCCGAGCGAGAGGATCTGCGCGAAACCGGTGTAGAACCACATGCCCTCGAAGACCACGTAGAAGGCCACGAGGTCGCGCAGGAACGCCCGGTCCGCCGCCGGGGTGCCTGTGCGGAAGTCCGGTTCGGACAGGGCCCGGGTGTGCTCCAGCGCCCAGGCGTCTTTGTCGGTGATCGACGGGATCTCCCGGTACATGTTGAACAGCTCGCCCTCGTCGAGGCCGAGGCTTTCGCACACGTACTGGAAGGTGTGGGTGTGCACGGCCTCCTCGAAGGCCTGCCGCAGGAGGTACTGGCGGCATTCGGGGTTGGTGAGGTTGCGATACACCGCGAGCACGATGTTGTTGGCCACCAGAGACTCCGCGGTGGCGAAGAAGCCAAGGTTGCGCTTGAGCATGGTGCGCTCGTCGTCGGTGAGGCCGCCCGGGGATTTCCAGAGCGCGATGTCCGCCTGCATCGCGACCTCGGTGGGCATCCAGTGGTTGGCACAGGCCACGAGGTACTTGTCCCATGCCCAGGTGTACTTGAGCGGTAGGAGCTGGTTGACGTCCGTGCGGGCGTTGATCATCCGCTTGGCGTCGGCGGCGATCCTGGCGGCGCCGCGGTCGATCTCCTCGAACCCGATCGCGGCGGTCTCGGTCGTGCTCACTGGCAGGCCTCGCAGTCGGGGGCGTCGATCCGGCAGGTGTCGGGCACCGGGGGCTGTATCGGCTCAGGGGTCGCCGCCTGCACGCCGCGGAGCTTCCCGTCGGTTCCGCGCAGCGTGCTCTTCTCGACGTGCGTGGCGGACTGGGTGCGCAGGTAGTAGGTCGTCTTGAGGCCGGCGTGCCAGGCCAGCCGGTACAGCTCGTCGAGCTTGCGGCCGCTGGGGGCGGCGAGGTAGAGGTTCAGTGACTGGGCCTGGTCGATCCACTTCTGGCGGCGCGACGCGGCCTCGACCAGCCAGCGGGGCTCGATCTCGAACGCGGTGGCGTACAGCGACTTGATGTCGGCCGGGATCCGGTCGATCTCGGCCAGAACGCCGTCGAAGTACTTCAGGTCGGCGACCATGACCTCGTCCCACAGCCCGCGCTGCTTCAGCGCCCGGGCCAGGTGCGGGTTCACCACGGTGAAGTCCCCGGACATGTTCGACTTGACGAACAGGTTCCGGAACTGCGGCTCGATGGACTGCCCGACGCCGCAGATGTTCGAGATGGTCGCGGTCGGGGCGATGGCCATGACATTGGAGTTGCGCATCCCGACCGTGCGCACCCGCTCCCGCAGCCCGTCCCAGTCCAATGTGGACGATCGGTCCACGCGCAGGTCGTCCTGCTCGCGCGCGGCCTCCAGCAGCCGGACCGAGTCGATCGGCAGCACGCCATGGCTCCACAACGACCCGTCGAAGGTCTCGTAGCGGCCGCGCTCGCGGGCCAGCTCGCTCGACGCGGCGATCGCGTGAAAGCTCAGCTGCTCCATGCTCCGGTCCGCGAACCCGACGGCCGCCTCCGAGGCGACCGGGATGCCCTGCACGAACAGAGCGTCCTGGAAACCCATCAGCCCCAGGCCGATCGGCCGGTGCCGAAGGTTCGACCGGCGGGCCTCCGGGATCGTGTAGAAGTTGATGTCCACGACGTTGTCGAGCATGCGGACGGCCGTGGTCACCGTGCGGCGCAGCTTCTCGGCGTCGAGGCCCTCGGGCGTGACGTGCGCGGCGAGGTTGACCGAGCCCAGGTTGCAGACCGCCACCTCGCCGTCGGGCCCGGGAGAGGTGTTGAGGGTGATCTCCGTGCAGAGGTTCGACGAGTGCACGGTGCCCACGTGCTGCTGCGGCGAGCGCAGGTTGCAGGGGTCTTTGAAGGTGATCCACGGGTGCCCGGTCTCGAACAGCATGGTCAGCATCCGCCGCCACAGCTCCACGGCGCGGACCCGCCTGAACACCTGGATCTCGCCACGATCGGCCTTGGCCTCGTAGGCCCGGTAGCGCAGGGCGAACTCCACGCCGTAGAGCTCGTGCAGGTCAGGGACCTCGTCGGGGGAGAACAGGGTCCACTCCCCGTCGGCCTCCACGCGGCGGAGGAACTCGTCCGGCACCCAGTTCGCGGTGTTCATGTCGTGGGTGCGGCGGCGATCGTCGCCGGTGTTCTTGCGCAGGTCGAGGAACTCGTCGACGTCGATGTGCCAGGTCTCCAGGTACGCGCACGCCGCACCCTTGCGCTTCCCGCCCTGGTTGACCGCGACCGCGGTGTCCGACGCGATCTTGAGGAACGGGATCACGCCCTGCGACGTGCCGTTGGTGCCCGTGATGTGCGCGCCGAGCCCGCGGACCGGGGTCCAGTCGTTGCCGAGGCCGCCGGAGTACTTCGCGAGCAGTGCGTTGTTGCGGTATGCCTGGAAGATCGAGTCCAGGTCGTCGTCGACCGTGGTGAGGAAGCACGACGACAGCTGCGCGCGGGTGGTGCCGGAATTGAACAGCGTGGGTGTCGAGGCCATGAAGTCGAAGCTCGACAGCAGCTCGTAGAACTCGATCGCGCGATCCACGCGATCGGCCTCTCGGATGGCCAAGCCCATCGCGACCCGCATGAAGAAGGCCTGCGGCAGCTCGAAGCGGGTGCCGTCGGAATGTAGGAAGTAGCGGTCGTAGAGGGTCTGCAGCCCGAGGAAGTCGAAGTCCAGGTCGCGCTCCGGCCTGATCGCGGCGGTCAGCTCGTCCAGGTCGAACCACTCGAGCTCGGGATCGGCGAGCCCGAGGTCGACGGCCTTGCGCAGGTAGGCGCGGAAGTAGGCCGGGTACTCGGCGCACATCGCCGCCTGATCCAGGCTGCTCGGGGCGCCGTGCAGGAACGACAGCGCTTCGCGGCGCAGCCGGTCGAGCAGCAGCCGTGCCGCCACCGTGGAGTAGTTCGGCTCGCGTTCCACGAGCGTGCGCGCCGCCATCTCCTGCGCCTGGGCCAGTTCCGTGGTGGAGATGCCGTCGTACAGGGTGCGGCGGATCTCCGCCAGCACGGGCTCCGCGCAGACGTCCTCGACCCCGGCGACCGCCTCCCCGACGATCGTCTCG
Organism: Pseudonocardia alaniniphila; assembly: GCF_022524485.1. Classification (GTDB taxonomy): domain Bacteria; phylum Actinomycetota; class Actinomycetes; order Mycobacteriales; family Pseudonocardiaceae; genus Pseudonocardia; species Pseudonocardia alaniniphila. The sequence goes on along the minus strand of NZ_JAKXMK010000015.1, from coordinate 162,383 downwards.
ATCCGGGTCCAGGTCGCCGTGTCGACCGCGACGTGCGGGGCGGGCTCCTCCTCGCGCAGCTTCGCCCGTTCCTCCCGGTACAGCACGTATGCGCGGGCGACCTTGTGATGCCCGCCGCGCATCAGGACCAGCTCCACCTGGTCCTGGATCTGCTCGACGTGCACCGACGGCGTCGGGAACCGGGTCAGGGCACCGATCACCTCAGCGGTGAGCCGCTCGACCAGGGGGTGGATCCGCGACGAGGCGCTCGCTTCGTCGCCCTCGACGGCCAGGAAGGCCTTGGTCATCGCGACGCTGATCTTGGAGGCGTCGAAGTCCGATGTGCTGGCGTCGCGACGGACCACCCGCGGTTCGGCCGACGTGGTCCCACGTAAGACGGGTGCTGCCATGCGCTCTCTCCTCGCGAGCTCGGTCGTGGCCGGGACCCGTCGGGGGGAACGCGGAAGGGCGGGATGCGCCCGTCCGTGGACGCCTTCCCTCGAGGCCCCGGACGCGCGCGCCGAGTGGCGCGCGCACCGGTGGCAGGTCTTCGGACTCGCGGGCATGGCAGATCTTCCTGCCGGACCTACTGGCCGTCGCTTCCCAGGCTCACACCCAGTGCTACATGACGGCGGTCGTTCCCGCTCACCGCTGCGGGGCAGTCCCGGACTCCCACCGGGTTCCCTCTTGCCTCACCCCACCCGGAAGCGGGGTGAACCACCAGCGCGGAAGACACTACATGTGGGGGGTTTTCACGATCGGGTGCCCCAGGTGTCGTGGCGTGTCGGCGGGCGGTGGAGATCACGCCGACCGCCCTGGACGGCCAGAAACGCCGCGCCATATCGTGTGGACCTCTCCGATGAACGGACTCTCAGATGTCAGTGCGTGGACCGTGGCACGAGTGATCGTGCTCGTCGCCCGGCTGACGCCGTCGGGGGTGGACGAGCGCGCGCTGCGGGCGCTGGCGGCCGCCGTCGCGGAACGCAGCGGGCTGCCGACCAGGGTCGCCTACCTGGACCAGGTTGATCCATCCGTCGCCGCGGTGCTCGACGAGGTGGCCGCGACCTCGGGTACCGGCCACGAGGTCATCGTGATCCCGCTCGCTCTGCCGGCGGACACCTACCTGCGCAACTGGATTACACGTGCCGTTGCGCACTGGCGAGAGTCGCGGGAATCGGATCTCCCGGTCGCGCTCGCCCCGCCCCTGACCTCGGCGCGCGAGATGGCCGACCTTCTCGCCGGTCTCGCACTGGAGGACGGCACGCCGGTCGCCGTGAGCCCAGCGGCGTTTCGCAGCCCGGCCTGGTCGACGATCGACCAGCCCGCCCGACACCTGTTCGTCTGCCATGGGCCGCGCTGTACGGTCTACGGGGCGGGCGCGACCTATCGATCCCTCGCCGCTGCGGCAAAGGGCAGAGATGTGCAGGTCACGCCGACCGGCTGTCTCGGCCCCTGCAATCTCGGGCCCGTGGTGATCGATCATCCGTCCGGTCGGTGGCACGAGGCTGTCGACGGCCCGGCGGCGCGCGCTCTCCTGGACACCGGCTCGGATGAGGATCCCGCGGCCACGACGAAAACGCCTCACCCGAGCCGGTAAAAGCATTCTCCATTCATTGCCATGACCCTTCCAACTTTTCTTCCGATGGTCACAGTGTGAAAAGGCGAACGCGGGAATCCCGTTAGCATCGGCGTCATGCCGAGCACAGTCGTTTCGCCGGACGGTACGGAACTCGGATTCGAGACCGTCGGCGACGGGCCGCCGATGCTGCTCGTCCACGGCGCGGCCTCCGATCGGCACCGGTGGGCGCCGGTCCAGGAACAACTGGCGCGGCACTACCGCGTCCACATGCTCGACCGGCGCGGCCGGGGGCTCAGTACCCGGGAGGCGCTGGCGGTGGACGCGGTTGCCGAGCGGGTGGCCGGCGCGTACGTCGTGCCGATGCGGGGCCAGGCGCACCAGGCGATGGACGTCGATCCGGAGCAGTTCGTCGCGGCGGTGCCTGCCTTCGGGGCGGCCTGAGCGACGATGGAACAACGAATGACGGGCAAGGTCGCGCTGATCTCCGGTGCGGCCCGCGGGCAGGGACGCAACCACGCTGTGCGTCTCGCCGCGGAAGGCGCCGACATCATCGCCTTCGACATCGCCGCCCCGGTCCACGCCCAGGGTGCACCAGCGGCGTCCCCAGCCGACCTGGCCGAGACGGTGCGCCTGGTGGAGGAGCTCGACCGCCGCATCATCGCCACCCAGGCCGACGTTCGCGATGCGGACGCCGTCGCCGGGATCGTCGACCGTGGCGTCGCCGAACTCGGGGGCCTTGACGTCGTGGTTGCCAACGCCGGCATCCTGGGCATTCCACGTCCTGTGGCCCACGTCACCTCAGCGGACTGGCAGGCGGTCATCGACACCAATCTGACCGGGGTGTTCCACACGGTCCGTCCCGCGATCTCCCACCTCATCTCGCGCGGTGGCGGAGCGGTCATCATCACCAGCTCCTCCATCGCGCTCAAGTCGGTACCGAACCTGGCTCCCTATTGCGCCGCGAAGGCAGGCCTCACCGGATTGATGCGGACGCTCGCGCTCGAGCTTGCGGAGCACTCGATCCGGGTGAACTCGATCAACCCGACCACTGTCGGCACGCTGATGGTGCTCAACCCGATCAACTTCACGCTCTTCCGACCTGATCTGGAGAACCCGACGGAGGAGGATCTCCGTCCCATCTACCAGTCCCTCAACGCATTGCCGGTCGCCTACGTCGATCCCGACGACATCAGCAACGCCGTCCTCTTCCTCGCCTCGGACGAAGGGCGCTACATCACCGGCGTCGCACTTCCGGTCGACGCCGGGTACGCCGTGAAGTAATCCGTGATCACGCCGAGAGTGGGTTGCCGGGATCGTCGGTGCCGGCGGTGCGGCGGATCGTGGCCAACAGTGCCGCGGCGGCCGCGCCGAGGCGCCGGCCCGCCGGCACGGCCACCGATGTCTCGTAGAACGGAACGTGCCGGCGCACCGGGATGAGGACTATCCCGGGTGACCCGTCAACCGCCGACGCCATGATCATCCCCGCCGCCAACCCGTGACGGACGAGGTCGAGCACCGTAGTGGCGTCGTTGATCTCGTAGGTCACCTCGCGCGACACCCCGGCCGCCGCGAAGGCGTGGTCGTTCGCGTCACGCACGCCCCAACCTGGCGGGAAGTCGACGAACACCTCGTCCCGCAACTCCGTGAGATCCACCGACTCGCGCGTTCTCAGACGATGCGATGCCGCCACGGCCAGCAGGATGGGCTCGCGCACCAGCGGAGTGACCGTGAGGCCGGGCAGTCGTCGCGTGGGCAGCGAGACGAAGGCCAGGTCGAGCCGGCCGTCCCGCACCCGCTCGGCGTTGCCGGGTGAGCCTCCTGCGTACCGAATCTCGACCGTGACGTGCGGGTACTGGGACCGGAACGAGGCGAGCACGTCCGGCACGCTCAGCACACGCATCGCCTGCAGGACCCCCAGCGTGACGGTGCCCCGCAGGCCGCCGGAGACCTGCTCCACCGCCTCTCGCGCCGCCGCCGCGGCCGCGAGCGTGGCGCGAGCCTCGGGCCGCAGCGCACGCCCGGCCTCCGAGAGCTTCACACCGTGGTGGGTGCGCTCGAAGAGAACGGCTGCCAACTCCTTCTCGAGATTCCGCACGGCGGCCGAGACGGCCGACTGCACGATATGCAGCCGGGAGGCCGCACGGGTGAAGCTCGCCTCGTCGGCAACGGCCACGAAGGCGCCGAGGTGTCGCAGTTCCACACCCTCGAAGGTATCTCGACTCGCGATCGCCACCAGCGCGTCCTCGGGCCGGGCGCCGACGAACTCGCCGACACCGACCGAGTGCGACAGGCGGCATGATGATCGGAAAGCTGCAACCGCACGTGCCCCACCGGTGTTCCTTGCGCTGTATCGCCCACTCGTGGCGTTCACAGAACACGGGTCGGCAACCGGCGCACACCTTCGTTCGCGTCCAACACCGGATTAAACTGAGTCGGTGGAATCAGAGTCGACGGTGTCACGTTCGGGCCGACCGTTGTCCTTTGATCGGACGGAGATGCTGGTCCGCCTGATGTCGCTCTTCTGGCGGCTCGGCTTCAATGGTGTGACGCAGCAACAGATGACGGCGACGACGGGTCTATCGACATCGAGTTTGTACAACTCATTCGGCACGAAAGCCGAGATTTACCGCGAGGCGATGGTGGAGTATCTGCGACGCATGGAGTTCGTCCTCGAGCCACTGGAGCGCGGCAGCCGAGGCCACGAGGACGTGCTGGAGATGCTCGCACGCGTGGAAGCGGTGCTCCGAGGTCCAGACGGCGGGTTCGGATGCATGGCCACGACGGCGATGTCGACGCCCGTTGATGACGAGGTCGCGCGCGCCACGCGGCGCTACCGAGCCAAGCTCAGGGCGGGCTTCCTCGCTGTCGTGGAGCGGGCTCGCGTTCTGGGCGAGTCGACACCGGAGCCGACCATGCTGGCGAACGTCATGACCGCAGCGGTCCTGGGCACACTGACGGTCGCGCGCGCCGACTCGGACGGCCACGAGCTGTCCGCGCACCTGGAAGCGTTGCGCGATTTCGTTCGTGATTGGCAGAACCGGTGACGTCGGGGTGCCGGTTGGTGCACATCCCCTTCATCCGGTCGCGAGGCGCGCATGGCGTAGCAGCGCCTCCACGGCCCGGTCGACGTCCTGCTCGTCGGTGGCCCAGTCCGACACCGAGATACGCATGAGGCGCCGGCCGCGATAGGTCGTTCCGCTGAAGAACGCGCTGCCCTCGGCGCGTACGCCGGCCATCACCTCGTCGGCCAGGCGCCCGTCGTCGCCGTCGGGCGCAATCCAGCGCACGAGGACCTGGTTGGACACGACATCGTTCACGATGACGGCCCGGCCGCTCTCGTGGAGCGCGTCGGCGAACCGGCGGGCCAGGCGCGTGGTGCGTTCGACCAACTCGGCCACGCCCTCGCGGCCGAGTGACCGCAGGGTCGCGTAGACCCCGACCCCGCGGGCGCGACGGGAGAACTCCGGCCCCCAGTCCAGCGGGTCGCGAGCGCCGGTTCCCTGTTCCAGGTACGAGGCCTGGATGCTCATCGCGGCGCGATGGGCGGCGGCGTTGCGGCAGATCGCGATGCCGCAGTCGTAGGCGACGTTCAGCAGCTTGTGGCCGTCGGTCGACCAGGAGTCCAAACGGTCGAGCCCGACCACGTTGTCCGCCATGACCGGGGAAGCGGCAGCCAGGAGCATCACCGCCCCGTCGACGTGAACCCAGGTCGGGTTCCCGGCCGCCCGGTGCGCGTCGGCGAGGTCGGCCACGGCGGTGAAGTCGTCGAATCCGCCCGTGTTGACGTTGCCGCACTCTGCCGCCACGATCGTCGGGCCGTGGATCGTGCGCAGGGCCTGCTCAAGCGCGTCGGGTCGCACGTTGTCGTTGCCGTCGCAGGCGACCGTGACAACCGACCGTTCGCCGAGGCCGAGGAACCGCAGCGCACGCAGCACAGTGGCGTGCGCGCCGGACTTGACCACCACGGTGACCGGGGGTGCGCCCACGAGTCCGTCCGCCTCGACGTCCCATCCAGCCGCGCGCAGCACCTCGTGGCGGGCGGCGGCGAGGCAGGTGAACGTCGCCATCTGGCCGCCGGTGACGAAACCGACCGAGCTCGTCTCCGGGAGGTGCATGAGGCTGAGGAGCCACTGCGCGGCGAGTTCCTCGGCCACCGCGACCCCGGGTGTCGCCGCGAACATCGGCGCGTTCTGATCCCAGGCCGCGACCAGCACCTCGGCCCCGAGCGACGCCGGGTGCAGGCCGCCGACGACGAAGCCGAAATACCGTCCACCGGCCTGGGCTGTGATGTGCGGCCCGAGATCACGGGCCAGGTCCTCGACGACCCGCGTGGGGTCGATGCCGGCCGTGCCCGGTGGTTGATCCAGCGCCGTCCGGATCGCGGCGTGGTCCGCCGCCGGCAGGACCGGCCGATGGGGGAGCGAATCCAGGTGCTCCAAAGCGCCAGAAGTGGCGGCGTCGAGCACCGACTTCCAATCAGAGCGACGCATCGATCCCCCCGGTGAGCCGTTCTGAGCCGTACGACTCGGATGTCGGGCAATTCTGAGTTGGCTTACTCAGAATATCAAACCCGGGTGCTGCGGCGACTGCGCGACGCCATACGGGCATGCTTGCGAGCAGCCCCGGTCGCAACGGCACACTCGGGATCTGTCGGGCGTGTGCGCTTGCAGCCGAGGAAGGGAGACGCGTGGCCTGGAGTACCCGCGAGATCGCCGAGCTGGCGGGCACCAGCCTGCGGGCGGTACGCCACTACCACGAGGTCGGGCTGCTCCCCGAACCCGAGCGGCTCGCCAACGGCTACAAGCAGTACGGCGTCACCCACCTCGTCCGGCTGCTCCGGATCAAGCGCCTGGTCGACCTCGGCTTCTCCCTGTCCCGGATCGCCGCCTTGGGCGATGACGACGACCACCCGGAGAAAGCCCTGCGCACCCTCGATGCCGAACTCGCGGCCACCATCGAGCGCCTGCAACGGGTCCGCGTCGAGCTCGGGCTCATCCTGAAGCAGGGCACACCGACCGACCTGCCACCGGAGCTCGCCCCGGCCACCGCAGCGGTGATGTCCGACGCCGACCGCTCGCTCACCGTCGTCATGAGCCGGGTTCTGGGACCACAGCGCCTGCAGGCCTACGCGGACATGCTGCGCGACACGCCCACCGATCCGACCGACCGCGAGTTCGACGACCTGCCCGCCGACGCCGACGAACCAACCCGCCGGGACCTTGCCGAGCGAATTGCCCCCCACATCCGCACCATCTACACCAAGTATCCGGGAGTGGCGGCACCACACATCGATGCCCGACGCGGGGAGCTCATCACCAAGACCGCCGGAGCGGCCATTCGCGAGCTCTACAACCCGGCGCAGATCGACGTCATGCAGCGGATCCACGCACTACTCGCGGACACACCCCACGACAGCCAACGCTGAGTTGCTCCCCGCAGGACCCACGGCCGGACCGGCACATGCGGCCGCTACGCCGGGGCAGAGGTGTCACCGCGGCCACCGAGGTGCTCGGCGAAGTGCCGCTCGATCGCACGGTACAGCCGGATCTGGTTCTCGGGGTTCGCGAAACCGTGCCCCTCGTCCTCGGCGAGGATGTACTCGACCGGGACGCCGCGGCCTCGCAGGGACTCGACGATGTTGTCGGACTCGGCCTGGACCACGCGGACGTCGTTGGCGCCCTGGGCGACCAGCAGCGGGGTCCGGATCCGGTCGACCATGGTGATGGGTGAGCGGGCCAGCATGTCGGCCTCCTCGGCGGGGATCTCCGGATCGCCGACGTAGCGGTACCAGCTGTTGGCGTTGTACGGCCTGGTGAACGGCGGCAGGGTGCGCATGAAGTTCGCCAGGTTCGAGATGCCCACGTAGTCGACCGCGGCGGCGAAGTAGTCGGGGGTGACCGTGACGCCGACGAGCGCCGCGTAGCCACCGTAGGAGCCGCCGAATATGCCGATGCGTGCCGGGTCGGCGTAGCCCTGCGCCACCGCCCAGTCGGCGGCGTCGATCAGGTCGTCGTGCATCTTCTCGGCGAACTCACCGATCGCAGCGGTGGTGTGCCGTCTCCCGTAGCCCGTGGAGCCGCGGAAGTTGACCTGCAGCACCGCGTAGCCGCGGTTGGCCAGGAACTGCGCTGGTGGGCTGTAACTCCACGTGTCGTGGGACCACGGTCCACCGTGTACCAGCAGCACCAGGGGGAGGTCGCGCGCCTCGATCCCGACCGGCAGCGTGAGGAACGCGTGCAGCGGCAGCCCGTCACGGGCGGGGAAGCCGACAGCCGTCATCGGGGCCAGGTCGGCCGGGACCAAGCGCGGGAACGCGCGGAACAGCAGCCGGCTCTTCCCCGTGCCGTGGTCGTAGAACCAGGTCACCGCCGGGTCGCGGTCGTGGATGAACGTCGCAACCCAGCGCTGCTCCGACTCGTCCGACGACAGCGTGCCCAGCACGCCGTCGGAGAGCTTCTCCAACTCGGCGTAGACCTCGGCGAAATGGGGGTCCACCACCTCGATCCGGGGCCGGTCGCCGACGAAGCGGGCCGCGATGACCTCCCCGGTGCGCCGGCTGGTGAACACGGTGGGCGGCAGCACGCCGGGGGCCATCGTGCCCAGGATGCACAGGCTGTGCCCCTCCACGGCGGCGACCACGGTCTCCTCGCCGGTCTCCCGGTCGATGCGGACCAGTCGCAGGTCGTCGGAGTCCTGGTAGGCGCCGACCATCATGCCCTTCCCGTCGGGCGTCACCAGTTGCGGCTGCACGCCCATGGGATGTTCCGCGCCGCCGATGCGGCGCAGGAGGCGCATCTGTCCGGTGCCGGGGTCGATCGCGGAGAACTCGTAGGTGCCGTCCTCGGTCAGCCGCGAGGAGAACGCCGCGTCGCCGTTGCGGTCGAGCAGGATGTTTCCTGTCGGATCGGTCTGCTCCAGGTGCAGTGTCGTCTCGCCAGTGGCGACGTCGATCCGGAACACGTCGATGAACATCGGGCGCCGGTTCATCCAGACCAGCACGCTCCCGGGCACCGGCGCCAACGGCTCGGCGCCGAACACGCGCGATCCCGGCGGCATCGGTGTGAGATCGACAGCCGGCTCGTCCGGGGCGGCCAGGTCCACCCGGTAGAGGTGCCAGTCCTCGTTGCCGTCGGTGTCCTGCAGGTACAGCAGCCAGCGCGGGTCGTCGGTCCAGTAGTAGGTCGTGATACCGCGCCGGGCGTCGTGCGTGACGCACACCGCGTCCTCGTGCTCCTGGTCGACCCCGCGCACCCACACGTTGCGCCGGCCGTACTTCGGCGCCAGGTAGGCGATCCTCGTCCCGTCCGGCGAGATCGACGGAACGGCGAACTCCGGGTCGGCGAAGAACTGCTCGACGTCGATCAACTCGGGGAGGGGTCCTCGAGTCGGTACCGCGGTCATCCAGGCTCCATTCAGGGGTATGCAGCGTCGTATGTGGACGGTGCGCTCGGCGTCGAGTGCACGGGTGGCGGGCTCCGTCCGGTGGACGGCCTGCCGTGCGACTCCGACGCAACACCGTGCCGCTGCGGCACAGTCAACCCCCGATATGTCCGATTCACACTGTCGGAGTAGTTCGGCTCCTGGTGCTGCGACGACGCAAGTAGCCCGACAATGTGCTACTCAGGGGCTATTGCCGCGCTGCATTGAAGAAATCAAACATGAGGCCATGCAGGGGGCAGTTCCCAAGCGCACCACTTCCGCTGACGGCACCCCCATCGGGTGGCGTCAACTCGGCACCGGCCCGGCGATCGTCATCGCGCACGGAGCGATGTCGACCGGTGAGCAATGGCTGCCGGTCGCCGAGATCCTCGCCGAGCACAACACCGTCATGCTCGTCGACCGTCGTGGGCGCGGCCTCAGCGGCGACGCCCCGGACTACGACCTCTCGACCGAGCTCGCCGACCTCGACGCCGTGCTCGCCGTCGCGGGGCCTGGAGCGACAGTCATCGGCCACTCCTATGGCGCGATCATCGCCGCTGCGGCCGCGGCCGCCGGAGCCGACATCTCCGCACTGGTCCTGTATGAGCCTCCCCTGCCGGTGGTGGACCTGATCGCCGCGAACGCCTGCACATCCTGCGCCAGGGCGGTCGAGGCCGGGGAGCACGAGCGCGCGTTGTCGATCATGCTCGCCGACATCGTGCACATGGACGAGTCCGACGTCGGGGACCTGCGCCGGAGCCCGATGTGGGAAAGGATGGTCGACCTCGTCCCGACGTTGCCGCGCGAACTGGGCGTCATCAACGGGCTCGCCGGCGACCTCGATCGGTTCACGACGATCCAGCAGCGCACCCTGCTCCTGCTCGGTGAGGTGACCGCGCAGTACCAGCGTGACGCCACGCGGTTCCTCGTCGAGAGACTGCCTGCCGCCACTCGGCTCGAGATCCCCGAGCAGGCACACTTCGCCCACGTCGCCGTGCCCGGCACGGTCGCCGACGCCGTGCGCTCCTTCCTCGGCGGGGCCTGACCGGCCATGCCCGCGCCGTGCGCCGGGCGAGCACCCCGTCCGACGACCATCACTTCGGACACAGGTGACAGTGCCGGAACCTGGCGCACAACGTCATTGTTCGTCCGTGAGATACATCGAGGAGGCGGCCATGTCTTCCGTGCAGCGCCCGCACGACACACACAATGGGAAGAGGATGCTCCTGAACCACCCCGGCCCGGGTGATCCCGATGAGCAGACGCCCTACAGTTCGTATCTGCGCAGCGAAGTGCTGCACACCCTGCAGATGCCACTCAGTGACAGCGCGGCCGAGCCGGCTTTCATGGTCAACGCCCAGGTCATGGAGCTCTACTTCGGGTTGATCGTCCACGAGATGCGGACGGCCCAGGGTGAACTCCGTAGCCAACGGCTTGATCGGGCCACCGCCACCCTGCGTCGGACCGCGGCTCACTTTCGCGCGCTGAACGGGAACTGGCTGTCGCTCTCATGGATGACCCCGGTCGACTTCGGGCCGATCCAACGCGGGATCGCGGAGGTGCACGGCCGGCGACAGTTCAGTGCCTTGCAGTCGTGGATGTTCCGCTGGATGGCGATTCTGCTGGGGAGCAGGTCGACCGACGGACTCGTCTCGCTCGAAGGCACTCCGACCCGCCTGCGCGAGCTGCGCGAGGCCCTCGGTCACCCCACTCTCTACGACGACGTGCTGGGCCTTCTCGCGCAGAACGGTTACCTGATCCCGGTGGCGTGCCTGCAGCGCGACTTCGCCGCCCCGTATGCGCCGCATCCTGCGGTGGGTGAGGTGTGGCGCATGGTGTACCAGGATCCGGCGGAGTACGAGGAGTTCTTCGCGCTGGGCGAGACGCTGGCCGACATCGCCGAGGAGTTCACCACCTGGAAGTACCGGCACTTGATGTCGGTGCGCCGGACGTTCGGGAACCGGGACGGTTACTTCGGCGAGCCGACCGTGGCCTGGCTGTCACCGACGCTCGACGAGATTCCGTTCCCGGAGTTGTGGACCGCCCGGGCCGCGGTGGAGTGACCGGGCGGCCAACCACCTCGCTGTAATCCCCTAAGCGCAACTACGGTGACGCGAAGCCAACGCCACGAAGTAGTCCACGAGACTGCGTCCTTGCCTGTCTTTGGCGAACTCGTGGCTGGTACTCGATGTCCGGCCCCGGATCAGTTCGGCTCCCTGTTCCGCGATCATGATCGTCGGGACGTTGGTGTTCACGGAGACGATGCGGGGCATGACCGACGCGTCGATCACCCGGAGGTTCTCGACGCCTCGTACCCGCAGGTCCGGTGTGACCACGGCATCGTCTCCGGAACCCATGGCGCAGGTGCCTACCGGATGGCAGTACGTGCCCGTGGCGCGTCGGACGAACTGCTCGAGGTCATCAGCACCCGTCGTCTCCCCACCGGGATGCAGCTCGGCTCCCCGCCACCCGTCGAAGGCACCGTCGGCAACGACCGCACGAGCCATCTCGACCCCTTGGATGAAGTCGGGCGTTATCGGGTGGCCGACGGCCGCCGCCGCTGCGAGGAAGACCGCAGAGAGCGGATTGGGATCGTGCGCCGGGCTTGGTCGCATGGGTCCTGTGGTTCCGCGGAAGCGCGGATCACCATGGGGTACCGACTCCATCCGCCGGAAATACGGGAGCACGTCGTGGAACGCCCATCCCGAGGTGCCTTGTCGCGCCCACGTGTCGTAGTCGTCGCGGTGCCCACACAGGTAGACCATCGCATTGATCGCACTACAGCCACCAACGGTGAAGGGCGCGTCGACCGGCAGTCGTGCGAAGGGAAAGCGCACAGGCTCGCCCGGCGGAGTGCCTACGTGGTGGGGACGGCTTCGACGAGGGTCAGGTTCCTGGCCACCGCCGTCACGGCAGTCGTCGTGAAGCCGGCGGCCGACAGCAGGGTGCGGCACTCGGATTCGGTGCGTTCCCGGGCAGCCTGCGTCACCAGCATGAGCAGGTCGATGAAGCCGAGTGAGCGGTGCACGGGATCGACCTCCATGACGTCGGGCACGAGATGCTCGATCACCAGGAGGTTCGACGAGCCGGTCATGGCCCGCCGACACGTGGTGAGGAGGTCACGAGCCCGATCGTCGTTCCAGTTGCGCAGGACGCTCTTGAGTACGTAGACGCCGGGACCGGCGGGCACGTCGTCGAAGAAGCTCCCCGCCACCAGCGTGCAGCGGTCGGCGACGCCGGCCCGCTGCAGGTACGGACGTGCGTGGTCGATCACGTCGGGTAGCTCGAACAGCACGCCCTGAACTGCTGGATTCTCCTTCAGGACGGCGGCGAGCAGATCGCCCCGGCCACCACCGACGTCGACGAGCCGCTCGGTCGTGCGGAAGTCGTAGCCGCTCATGATGCCGTGAGCGGTCACTCGGGTGAGCTCGCCCATTCCGGCGATGAAGGCTGTGGCACGCGCCGGGTTGTCGATGATGAGGCCGTCGTGGGACTTCGCGTTGATCAGCTCGCGAGCGCTGAGGCCGGTCAACACGCCGTCGATCAGGTAGGCCCACTCCGTCCAGAGATCACGGCCCCAGTGGATCGCCCATGAGCGCAGCGAGAGTTCGGCGTCGGTCCGCAGCAGCCGGCCCATCGGGGCCAGGTCGAAGGAGCCGTCGTCGAGTTCGGAACAGATGTCGAGCGTGGCGAGTCCCCGCAACAGCCGCCGCAGCGTGGGCGCGTGCGTTTCGGTGGCGGCGGCGAGTTCAGGTGCCGAGCGTGGACCTCTGGCGAGCAGGTCAGGGATGCCCAGTTCCGCCGCCGTGCGGACAACCTGCGACATCCATCCGGCGTTGATGATCTCCAGCAGCCGCCACGCCCATTCGTCGTCCAGTTGACTTTGAGGCAAGAACTACTCCTATCCCGAAACGCCGGGGTGGCTCGATCGCTTCCTTGGCTTCCGGTCGCTCCTCTAGTGGCCACTCCATTGGACATGTGGGCGCGGCTGAATCAATTGGCCACTGGTGGTCGAGTGGTGCGATGAAGTGCTGAGCGGTCGGCGGGTGTTGGTGCTGATTTTTCGGCAGGGTCACCAGCCACGCTAGGAGCAGGAGATTCCGACACCCAAGTCGGGTGCGGCATGACAGCGATGGCTGATTGCACTTGCTCGCAGGCCTTGGCTACCGGTTGCGCGCCGCAACTGAGCCGCGGTTGGCCGATCACGGGCAACGGCATGCCCGCAGCGTCGTCGAAGACCCGTGCCAGTACCGGACGCGGTTCGTCGTGTCGGCGAACGACTCGACAAAGCGTCGACCGGAGGTCACGATTGCGATCGGTGCGCCTTGCCGATGGCGGATGTCGTCGTGCATGACAGGATTTCGGCCGACACGGCAGCAAGGCTGCCGTGTTCGTTGAGATCCTCGCGAGCGCCGACTTCGCCGAAAGTGCCGGACCGCAGGCGCATGGCGATGTGAGAACATGTCACGCTCCAAGGTTAGGAGCCCACCGCGCATTCTTCCAACGAGCGTTCGACATTCCCGGTATGCGTGAGCGTCATGGACGTCGGTGTCGACGCGACGAGCGAGGCGTTGCCGAAGACCATGACGACAAGGCATGGCAGGAATTCCGAACTCTCGTTGGCCACGTGGGGGATGGGCTCTTAGCGTTTGCTGCGTGACGTTCTCGAGCCGCCCCTGCGGGGCGGGTTGCGGTATTGATCGTCACGCGTTACGAAGGGTTGGGCCACTGCATGGACACTGATGACCGCGCCGCTCATCGCGCGCTTCCCTGGATCATGCACCGAATCTCGAATACCGATTCGGGTGCGCCCGTCGTAAGCAACAGATTTTCGATACCGCTTCAAGCTCTCCAGGAACACGAAGGGAGTCCGATGCCGACCACAATCGCGGTCCGCTACCTCGACCCGCTCGCCCCCGACTTCCTCCGGAGGCGACCGCCGCGGTGGTCGTTGCGGAGATGGTCGCTCGGCCGCCGCAGAACGAGTCGTCTGGCGGGATGTCCGACCTCGCGACGGTATTCCGCACGCGGGGGTTCTGCGATGCGGATGATCGGCCGAGCGGCCGTGGCCGGCTCGACCTCGCGCTAGGTTGCCGTGAAGTCGATCACCCGGACGATCTCGGCCCATCGCACCCGCAGGTCAGGTCGGGGACCTCGAGTCCCCGTATCGGGTGAACCCGCGGGCACCGGGTGCAGCCGCCGCGGCGGCCGGGGCGATCAGGCAGACCAGCGTGCAGGCGAGCAGGACCGGCGTCGTGCCGAAGGCGCCCATCGCCGGGGCGATCAGGGCGAGCCCGAGCGGGGCGAGGCCGTAGGAGAAGAGGAAGTCGATCGAGGAGACGCGGGCGAGCAGCCGTGGCTCGACCTCGCGCTGGGTTGCCGTGAACCACGGAACGTTGAACAGCTCGATGCCGATCCCGGTCACGACGTACGCCGCCACGACGAGGAGCGCCGGGACGGGTAACAGCAGCGACAACGGTGCGAGCGCGTAGAGGCCGAGACCTGCCAGCGCGGCCCAGCCCGGCCGTCGCGGCCGCCAGCGGGCGATGATCAGCGCGCCGAGCAGGGCGCCCGCGGTGTAGCCCGTGGTGGCGGCGGCGAGCACGACCTCGGTGCCGTAGCGGTCGCGGGAGACGAGCGGCAGTGCCACGCCGGTTGCGGAGTAGCCGGTGGCGATCACGGCCGTCAGCGCGCCGAGTCCGGCGAGGAACCAGGGATGGCGCCGTGCCTCCCGCAATCCCTCGCCGAACTCACGGGCGAAAGACGAAGACTCCGTGGGGTTGGCGGCACCCACTGAGCCGCGAGGCGGGACGAGGGCTGCGACGAGCCACAGGACCCCGGTGCCGACGACCAGTATCCGGACGTCGGCGACGAGCGCGAGCAGCGCCGCCGCGCTCGGCGCCACGAGGACGGTGACGCGGACGGCGATGGTGACCGCCGCGTTGGCCTGCTGCCGCCTGCCGGAGTCGACCACCTCGGCGACCAGCGCCTGGAACGCCGGACGGCAGGCGCCCTGCCCGGCCCCGACGATCGCCGCCGCCACGGCGATCAGCGCCACCGAGCCGTCGATGCCGAACGCGAGGACCGGGCTGGCCAGCGCAGCCGCGGCTGCCGACCAGCCGACGACCCGGCGCCGCGAGTAGCGGTCGGCGAGCACCCCGGCGACCGGGACCGCCGCGAGGAACCCGACCGTGCGGGCGGCCAGTGCCAGGCCGAGCTCCACCGCGGTGACGAGGCCGTCGAGGAGCGCGAGGCCGACCAGGAACGGCAACGCCCAGGTGGACGGACCGGACGCGGTGGTCCCGATCCAGAGTCGCAGGAACGCAGGCTCGCGCAGAACCGAGCGAGTCGGTGCGGCCGTCGCTGGTGACGGAGGTGTCACGCGCGCCCGCTCTCGTCCGGGTGGGGCCGGCCCGCGGGCTGGAACAGGTAGAGCAGTGCGCGGCGGTCCCGGTCGGAGCGGTTGGCGTCGGATCGGTGCACCAGCCGCTGGCTGACGACGAACCCGTCACCGCCGAGCGGCGCGATGTTGAGCATCCTTGTCCTCTCCGGGACATCTCCCCTGGGATGGCACTACTGCATCTGACTTGCAAGAGGTAACAGCAAGCAACGCGCGCTGCCCGTAGATGGTCAAGTTCTCCTCTTGTATTGGTAATGATAGTCATTACCATGGCGCCATGATCCCCACCCGCCCCGTGCTGCCGGGCGCCGCCGCCGACTGGGAGCTGCACGACCGGCTTCCGCGGACCCTGCCGCCCGATGTGATCCGCGAGATCAACCCACCGAGCCGGGCCATCCACGAGCACCGCCGCTACTCCTGGAACGGCTGGGACTTCGACCTTCCGCCCGGGGTGTTCCAGCCCGGAGCCACCAGCAGGCTGGTGCACAGCCGGCTGCTGGACGGCACGCTTCCGGTGACTGACCTGCGCTACGCCGCGATGGGGGCCGGGCTCGGGGTCGAGGCGGTGGTGGCCGGCGTGCGCGGCGCTGCGGCCGTGTACGCCCTCGACGTGCACCCGGAGAGTGTGCGGACCACGGTGAAGCACTACGAGGAGATCGTGGGCCCGGCCGGCCCGCCGTTGCATCCCGTGGTCGCCGACGTCTGGGAGGGCTTTCCCGACGGTGTCCAGGTCGACGTGGTCACGTTCAACCCGCCCGCGATCGAGCTGCCGCTGTCGGACGACCCGGACATCGCGCGGAACCTCTGCGTGGGGCGCGAGATCGCGGAGCGGTTCTTCGCACAACTCGTGGGACGCGATCTTCTGGCGCCCGGTGGCGTCGTGTACCTGATCGTCTCCAACACCGCTCCGCTGCGCGAGATCGTGGCGATCGCGCTCCACGCCGGGTTCGGCGCCGAGATCGTGCACGTGGAGGACTGGCCCGGCGATGACGTCCGGACGTACTTGTTCGCACTGCGTCGCGCGGCCGCACGTCCGGCGTCCGACCGCTGATGCACCGGCACTACGCGGAAGCGATCGCAGATCCCGACCTCATCCAGGTCGAACGGGGAGTGGTGTGCCTGCGGTTCGAGATCATGAAGGTGCGCTCGGCCCTCGGTGCCGTGCGGCATCTGCTCGACGCCGGGTTGGTACGCCGCGGCGACACGCTCGTCGACAGCTCCAGTGGCATCTACGCGCACGCCCTGGCGCTCGCCTGCCATCGGTACGGCATGCGGTGCCACATCGTCGGTTCCACCACTGTCGACCGGACATTGCGCCTGCAACTGGAGATCCTCGGCGCAACGCTGGAGCAGGTGAGCCCGTCGGCGGACCTCAAGCTCGACCAGAACCTCCGGGTGCAGCGGGTGGGCGAGCTCTTGCTCGAGCATCCCGACTACCACTGGATGCGCCAGTACCACGACGGCGTGCACTACATCGGGTACCGGTCGGTGGCGGAGACGGTCGGGCAGGAGCTCCCGGCGGGCCCGCTCACCGTCGTCGGCGGCGTGGGAACCGGGGCGTCGACCGGTGCGCTGGCCACCTACCTGCGTCAGTCGGGTCGTGACGTGCAGTTGGTGGGCATCCAACCGTTCGGGAGCGTCACGTTCGGCGCGGAGCACACCTCGGACCCGGACATGATCATCGCGGGCATCGGGAGCTCGATCGAGTTCCGCAACGTCCGCCGTGATCTGTACGACCGCATGCACTGGATGGCGTTCACGTACGCGCGGGCCGGAGCCGTGGCGCTCCTGCGCGACAGCGGTGTGTTCGCCGGGCTCTCGGCCGGTGCCGCGTACCTCGTGGCCCGCCACGAGCGCTACCGGGACCCCGACCGGACGGTGGTGTTCCTGTCACCCGACACCGGGCACCGCTACGTCGACGCGGCCTTCGACGGTCACGAGCACGTCCCGGCGGTGGACAGCCTGGCCCCCAGGACGGTCGAGCGTGTCGAGGATCTGGTCCTGCCCTGGTCGGCCACCGCCGTACTGCCGGGTTCGCGTGGCGCGGCGTCACGGGACGAGCGGTCCGAGCGCGCGGGCGCGCGGTCATGACGCCGGCGACGATCGGAGCTCTCACGGCCGACGTGCTCGACGGTCGGTACGGGCGGCCGCCCGCTGACCTGGTGGCGACGAGTGTGTTCTGGGTCCACCACGGCACGCGGCTCGCCGGCGGCACCACGACCTACCGCAACCAGTACGTGCTGGTCCGGGTCGGGGCGGCGTTCGGAGCCTGCGCCTTCGAGGCAGGCGAGGTCGATCCGGGGATCTGTGCGGACGCGTCGGGCAGGCCGCTCGATGTGCTGCTGCGTGACGGGCCGGCGGCGCTGCGGACCGCTGCCCTCGATGCCTACCTGGCTGCCGAAGCTCCACACCGCGCGTCGGCCGCGACGCCTGTCGTGCTCCCGGCCGGGGGGCCCGAGGTCAGGGCCCGGGCCCGTGACGCGGCCGTGGCCGGGCTGCTCGACGTGACCCCCGGCACGCGGGTGGCGCTGATCGGCGTGGTCAACCCACTGGTGGCCGCCATCCGTGACCGCGGCGCGGAACCCGTGCCGTGTGACCTGAACCTGCGGGTCACGCAGTGGGGCGATCTGGTCACCGCCGTCATGTCCGACGTCCTCGAGAGAGCGGACGCGGTGGTCGCCACCGGCATGACACTCGGCAACGGCACGTTCGACCTGATCCTCGCCCGCTGCCGGGAACGGGCCGTCCCGCTGGTCGTCTACGCGCAGACGGGCAGCGCGATCGCCCGGGCGTTCGTCGGCGGTGGGGTCACCGCGCTGTCGGCCGAGCCCTTCCCGTTCTCGCAGTTCAGCGCCGACCCCACCGTCCTCTACCTGTACCGGGAAGGACACTCGTGACGGCGCCGCACGGCATCGACGCAGCCGCGGCCCTCGCGCCCGCCCGGCCTGCCGCCGACCCCACGTCCGTCGGGCTGGTGATCGCCGGGGCGGGGCTCTTCCTGGTGCTGCTGGCCTCGATCGTCATCGCGATCGGGCTCGGTCCCGCCGTGATCAACCCGGGCGATACCGCGCGCTACCTCTGGGCGGCGCTGAGCGGCGGGCGGATCTCCGCATCCGAGGTGGCCGCCTACCAGATCATCTGGCAGGTCCGGGCGCCCCGGGTGCTCCTCGCCGCCGCGGTGGGCGCAGGGCTCGCAGTGGTCGGAGTGGCCGTCCAGGCGATGGTGCGCAACGCCCTCGCCGACCCGTACGTCCTCGGCGTGTCTTCCGGGGCGTCGGTCGGGGCGGTCACCGTGATCGTCTTCGGGGTCCTGGCCGGCCTGGGCATCCACGCGGTCTCGATCGGAGCCTTCCTCGGCGCGGCACTGGCGTCGGTCCTGGTGTACGCGGCATCCGCCACGCGGGCCGGGATCACTCCGTTGCGTCTGGTGCTGACCGGCATCGCGCTGTCATTCGGGTTCCAGGCGGTGATGAGCGTGCTCATCTACCTCGCACCGGACGGGGAGGCGACCAGCACCGTGCTCTTCTGGACGATGGGCAGCTTCGGCGCGGCCACCTGGGAGTCGCTGCCGGTGGTCGCCGCGGTCGTCGTGTTCGGCACGGTGGTGCTGCGCCGGTACGGGCGATCGCTGGACGCCATGGCACTCGGCGACGAGACGGCGGTCAGCCTGGGTGTCGACACCACGGCAGTACGCACCGCCCTGTTCGTGCTGACCTCGCTGATGACCGGTGCGATGGTGGCGGTCAGCGGGGCGATCGGGTTCGTCGGGCTGGTCATGCCGCACCTGGTCCGCCTGGTGGTGGGGGCGGGCCACGCCAAGGTCCTGGTCATCACCCCACTGGTCGGGGCGGTCTTCATGGTCTGGGTCGACCTGCTCTCCCGCACCGTGGTCGCTCCTCGTGAGCTGCCGCTCGGGGCTATCACCGCGCTCGTCGGGGTGCCGGTCTTCGTCTACCTCATGCGTCGACGCGGTTACCTGTTCGGCGGCCGTTGATGCGGCTGCAGTTGAGCGGGCTGACGGTCGAGGTCGCGGGCCGGGCGCTGGTCCGAGAACTCGACCTCGACGTCGGCAGCGGCGAGGTCGTCGGCCTGGTCGGTCCGAACGGGAGCGGCAAATCCACGGCCCTGAGATGTGTCTACCGGGCGATGCGCCCGACCCGCGGCGCGGTGCTGCTCGACGGCGACGATGCGACGGGCCTGCGCCTGCGGGAGAGCGCCCGCCGGGTAGCTGCGCTGACCCAGGAGACCGTGGCCGACCTCGACTTCACGGTCGCCGAGACCGTGGCGCTCGGACGCACTCCCCACAAGCAGGGCAACCAGCCCCTCACCGCCCGGGAACGTGAGCTGTGCGCACGGGCGATGCACCAGCTCGACGTTGCACACTTGGCGCACCGCGGTGTGCTCTCCCTCTCCGGCGGGGAGCGCCAGCGCGTGCTCGCGGCCCGGGCGCTGGTGCAGGAACCGCGGGTGCTGGTCCTCGACGAGCCGACCAACCACCTCGACGTACGGCACCAGATCGAACTGCTCTCGCTCTTGCGCAGATCCGGACTGACGGTGCTCGTCGTCCTGCACGACCTGAACCTCGCTGCTGCCGTCTGCGACCGGCTCGCGGTTCTCCTCGACGGCTGCCTCGTCTCCGTGGGGAAACCGTGGGACGTGCTGACGGCCGAGCTCGTCCAGCGCGTCTTCGGAGTCGTGGCGAGCGTCGTGCCGCACCCCCTGACCGGTGCCCCGCAACTCCTCTACTCGCTCTCCTTGACGAGCCCTGTTCAGTCCCCAGCTTCGAAAGGAAGCCTCTCGTGACCCCGTCCCGGACCGTCCGGCGCGCCGCTCCGGTAGTCGCGCTCTCGCTCCTGCTCGCCGGCTGCGGAGCCGAGGTCGTTCCGCAGTCCGGCGCTCCGGCGCCCGTCACCGTTGCGCGCTGTGGCGAGGAGGTCTCCTACCAACGTCCGCAGCGGGCGGTCGCCTACGAGGCGGGCAGCGCGGACAAGCTGTTCAGCCTCGGCCTCACTGACGCCGTGCGCGGGTACGTGATGCCACCCGCGAACCCGCCGGTGGAGGAGTCTCCATGGGCCGCGGAGTACGCGAAGGTGGAGTTGCTGAGCCGCGACCTGCTCAACCGGGAACTCGTGGTGGACGCCGGGGCCGACTTCGTCGTCGCCGGATGGCGCTCAGGATTCAGCGACCAGCGCGGGATCACTCCCGAGATCCTCGACGGCCTCGGCATCCAGAGCTTCATGCACACCGAGACCTGCTACAACTACCCGAACTTCCCCGAGCAGGTTCCGCCGTTCGAAGCCCTCTACACCGACCTGGAGCGCCTCGGCCGGATCTTCGGCGTCGAGGAACGCGCCAACGTCTACGTCGCCGAGCTGCGGGCCAGGGTCGCCGCGATCCGACAACAGGCCCCCCGTCTGGACCCCCCACCGTCGGTGTTCCTCTACGACTCCGGCACCGACCGTCCGTTCACCGCGGCGAACCAGGTACCGCCGAACCAGATCATCGAGTTCGCGGGGGCACGGAACATCTTCGCCGACCTCGCGGCGCGCTGGACCGACGTCGGATGGGAGGCGGTGGTCCAGGCCCAACCCGAGATCATCATCATCCTCGACTACCAGGACCAGCCGGCCGAGGAGAAGATCGCCTTCCTCAAGGCTCACCCCGCCCTTCAGTCGCTGCCTGCGATCCGGCACAACCGGTTCCACATCCTCGACTACAACGAGGCGATCAGCGGCCCGCGGATCGTCGACGGCGCTGAGCGGTTCGCCGAATACGTGCGCGGCTTCCGCCCCTGAACCCAGGCACTCGCGCTCAGGTCCGAGGCGCCGACGGCTCACCGGCGACCGGTGAATCGGCCGCCTCCCGCCTGCGACGTATGTGCCGGCGTCTGTTTCAGCCCAGCGCAGGAGCCGATTGCTCCACGGCCTGCTCTGTCACGTCCTCCGCGGGGGTGTGTACGACGGTGACCGGGCAGGTAGCGTGGAGCACACACTGCAAGCTGACAGAACCCAGCAGCATGCTCGTGAAGCCGCCGCGTCCCCGGCTTCCCACAACAAGGAGATCGGCAGTCCGGGCGGCCTGCAGCAGTGCGTCAGCGGCACTTCCGCCTACGGCCGTCACGGTGACCGGCGGAAGCTGTGGCATCTCGTCGACCAGGCTCCCCCTGACGTCTGCAACGACCGCCTCGACCTCCTTGCGCACGGCGTCGCGGGCCTCGGCCAACGACGGACCGTCTTCCGGCGGGAGTGCCCTGTACAGGGCATCCCAATACCCAGGAATCTCGAAAGCGGCGACCACGTCCACGGCGCCACCACGACGCGCCGCGTCGTGCAGCGCGAACGCCAACGCTGCCCGGCTGGCCGCTGATCCGTCCAACCCGACGACGATCCGATCGCTTCTCTGCGCCATTCTTCTCCTCCACCTCGGCATACAGGCGGCTCGTCATTCGTCGCTGCATCTCGTCACGGTGGGGGCCACATCACCACAGCTCACTGCGATCGTGGGGATTGCGCTCCTGCCTGGTCACGGTCGAGGTGGATGCGAGCACTGCGTCCCCCGCGGCCACCGGGTTCACCACCATGACGGGCACGGGGCAACAACGAAGCACCTCGTGGCTCGTCGAGCCGAACAGTGCCCGTGCTGCGGCACCGCGGCTACGGGGACCCACAACGAGGAGGCGGGCCGCTACCGCCGCGCCGAACAGCGCGGCAACCGGCTGCTCGTGTACCACCTCGAGCTGGACCTCGACGTCGGAGTATCGACTGGTCAATGGGGCCAGCTGGTCGGACAGGCGCGCCAGTGCGGCGTCATGGGCACTCTGATCATGGCCGGTGAGGTGATCGCGGAACGGGCCGGCACCGTGCAGGGCGTGCACCACGACGACCCGGCCGCCGTGCCGCTTCGCGTCGGTGAAGGCGGCCTCCAGCGCAGCTGCGTCGACGACCGGGCTGTCGACACCGACAACGGTGTCCCCGGTTCGGCGCGTTGACGCGCCGCGAACCACCACCACAGGGCACGGAGCGCGCCCGCACACGTCGAGTACGACGGAGTGGACGAACGCTTCCGGGAATCGCTCGCCGCCGCTCATCCCGAGCACCAGGAGCTCGGCGCGCTCGGCCACATCGAGCAGAGAGCAGACCGGTGTGTCCTCGGTGCGATTCGTCGCGACGGGTAGCTCGGGATGCGTGCGTCGGGCAACGGTGAAGGCGCGGGCGAGGATGTCGTGAGCCCGACGCAGCCCCGGCCGGGTGTGATCAGCGGTGTAGGGGGCAGCGTGCAGGATCTGCAGCGGGAGCCCCCGCAGCTGGGCCTCGACCGCCGCCCAGCGGACTGCGTCCAGCGCGGTGCGGGTGCCGTCGACTCCGACGACCACGCCGAGCCGGGCTCCGGGCGAGTCGTTCACGGTGGGGGCCATGCGCGTCTCCTCTGGTCCGGTTCTCTCGGAGGCGAGAGTGCACGGGGGAGGAGGTGGCTGACAGGTTCGCTCGACCCGAGCGAGGCGGGCCGAGTGTCCTTTCCTCACCTTTGTCGGACCCGGGCATCCCCGAGTTCCGCCGCCGCGCAGTGGCCCCATCGTGGCGGGTGTCGACGGTTCGGCAGCCGGGCACGCGGGGCTGATGCTCGCCGCGGAGCTCGTCGGTGCCGGTCCTTCGGCTCGAACCTCTGCCGCGGCAACGCAGCAACCGCTGCGAGGGTGCCAAGTCAGCGATGACACTTGGCCGCGATGACAGGGTCCTCTGCATCGTCGAACGGGGCCTTCGTCCTCTGATCTGGTCGTGCAGCCTCGGACACCATGAGGCGGTCGGACGAGTGGTACGGCGCGGCGAGGTGATCGCGATGATGTATTGGTGGAGTGACAACATGACGGGGTGGGGTTGGATGGCGATGACGATCACCGCGATCGTGTTCTGGGTGCTGGTGATCGCAGGTGTCATTGCGCTCGTCTACTACGCGCTCACGTCGGTTGTCGACCGGTTCGAGCATCACGCCCGTGCGACTCCCGAGCAGTTGTTGGCGGAGCGATACGCGCGCGGTGAGATCGACGAGTCCGAGTACCGGCGTGGGCTGGACACGCTGAAGGCCAATGGCGACGCCGCCGAGTCACGTCCGCGAAGGACAGCGCCGTCGCCATCCACGTCTGCGGGCGATTCGGGGCCCGGCGACGGGCCGAGATAATGTCTTCATGGCTCCCTTTTCCTGGCTCGTGGCGGGAGCGTTTGTCGTCTACCAGGTGACGGGGAGGCGGTGCAGCCCGTACACCGATGCTTTTTCCTTGACGGGGATTTCGTCGACGTCCGCCGCGAGCTTCAACCCCGGAATCCGGCGGAACAACGTTTCGGACACGATCTCCAGCTCGGCCCTCGCAAGGTTCTGGCCCAGGCACTGGTGCGACCCGAACCCGAACGCGACGTGGTGTCGGGCGCCGCGCTCGACGTCGAGCACATCCGGCGAGTCGAACACGGACCGGTCCCAGTTCGCCGCGTACAGCGAGGGCAGCACACCTTCACCGGCCTTGATCAGCACACCGCCGAGTTCGACGTCGGCAACCGCCACCCGGAGCGGGACCGTGTCCGTGATCGAGAAGAAGCGCAGCAGCTCCTCGACCGCAATCGGTGTCTTCCCCGGTTCGGCTGCGATCAACCGCAGTTGACGGGGGTTTTCCAGCAGTCCGAGGACCCCGACCGAGATCATGTTCGCCGTCGACTCGTGCCCGGCCGCCAGGAGCAGGAACGCGAGCCCGACCAGGTAGGCGTGGTCGTAGGTGCCCGCCGCACGGCTCTCGGTGATCTGCCGACCGAGCAGGTCCTCGGAGGGCGTGCCTTCCTTCGCAGTGACCAGCTCGTCGAAGTAGCGATGGAGTCGCGCGTAGGTGGCGGCGGTTTCCTCCGGTGGAGCCTCCCGGCCGAACAGCTTCGCGGTGTTCTCCTGGAAGAAGGCGTGATCGGCATAGGGCACGCCGAGCTGTTCGCACATCAGCAGTGACGGCGCCGGCAGGGCCAGCGACGTCACCAGATCAGCCGGGGGGCCGGCTGTGAGCAGATCGTCGATCAGTCCGTCGACGATCTCCTGGATTCGCGGGCGCAGCGCGTTCACGCGTCGGAGCGTGAACTCGCCGAGCACGGCGCCGCGAGCCGCCCGATGCTCCTCCGCGTCCATCCCGAGCATCGTGCGCACGGGTTCCTTGTCTTTTTCGAGAGAAAATCGTGGAAAGCCTGGTTTTTCCCGGTCCGAGGAGAAGCGAGGGTCGCTCAGCACGGTTCGCACTTCCTCGTAGCGGGTCACGAACCACGCGTGTGATCCGTTGGGAAGACGAACGCGAGTTGTGGGTTCTTCTTCGGATGAGCGTGCGTGCAACTCCGGTTGCGTGAACGGGCAGGTCCGCGCGACCGGCAGCTCGGGAGTGCTCATGATTATGATCTCTACCAGCCCATGGGCAGCGGGTACAGCCGTCAATCTGCGCATTTCGGAGCCGTAGCGCTGTCATACGCCCCGCCTCCACAGCATTACGGCTCCACAATGCGGGGGGCGGTTGTTCGGGGCGCCGGCAACGAGTCAGGCTGTCGCCATGGATTCTCGGGTGCCGCACGTGGTGGCGGTCGTCCTGTTCCCTGGTGTGGACGCGCTCGACGTGACGGGGCCGGCGGAGGTGTTCACGCTTGCGACGAAGCGCCTCGCCCGGGACGGGAGCGCGGCCCGCGGGTACGACGTGCGGTTCGTCGGTGAGCGGGAGGGGCCGGTCCCGACCTTCTCCGGGCTGCGGCTGTGCGCCGAGGAGACCTTCGCCTCGTGGCAGCGGGAGATCGACACCCTGCTCGTGCCCGGCACCGTCGAGATCGAGGACAACCGCCCTGTGCCGCGCACCGACGCCGCCGCCGTCGAGTGGGTGCGCGCGGTCGGGCCGGGGGCGGGGCGGGTCGCCTCGATGTGCGCGGGGGCGCACCTGACGGCCGCCGCAGGGCTCCTCGACGGCTACCGCGCGACCACGCACTGGGCAACCGCCGCCGATCTCGCGCAGTACCCGCAGGTCGAAGTGGTGACGGACCCGATCTTCGTCCGCTCAGGGAAGATGTGGACGAGCGCGGGGCTGACGGCGTCCATGGATCTGGCGCTGGCGCTCGTCGCCGAGGACCACGGCCACGAGATCGCGCTCGAGGTCGCCCGGATCATGGTGATGTACCTGCAGCGGCCGGGCGGCCAGAGTCAGTTCAGCGCGCCGCTGGCGCACCGGCCCAGCACCCGGGACGACCTGCGCCGGCTCCGGGCCTGGATCGGTGAGCACCTCACCGGGGACCTGTCAGTGACCGCGCTGGCCGAGCGGGTGGCGATGAGCCCGCGGCACTTCGCCCGGGTCTTCCACGGCGACACCGGGACCACGCCCGCTGCCTACGTCGAGAGGCTGCGGCTGGAACTGGCGCGGCGGCTGCTCGAGCAGACGGACCGCACGGCGCAGAGCATCGCGCGGGAGAGCGGCCTGCGGTCCGTGGAGACGCTGCACCGGGTCTTCCGCGACCACATGGGCACCACGCCGGGGGAGTACCGCCGCCGCTTCCGCCTCGACACCGCCCCCGCCGGCGCTCGCCAGTCGCCTGTCGGGGGATCGCTGCCGCGCGGGTGAGCCGCGGGAGGGCGGCGTGGTGGGTGAGCCATCGGGCGCGCCTGCCGGGGACCGCCCGCGACTCCGCGCGCCAGTAGCCGCTCATCGCCTGGCCGAAGCCGTCGTGCGGGTGCTCGCGCTGCAGCCGGTCGACTCAGCGCGGCTCGACCTCGTCGAGGCGCTGCCCGGCGAGATCGAGCAGGGCGCCCACCGACACGAGCCCGCCGGGATCGGCGAGGTCCTCGGCCGCACCCGTCGTGATGTGGGCGGCGATCGCGACGCCGATCGCGCCGGCCCGCTCCGTGGTCCCGCCGGCGGCGGCGAAGCAGTTCCCCGCCGTCGGTTCGCGAACCTCGCGTCGTGGAGCACCGCCGCGACGAAGCACAGCTCCTCGTCCAGCCGGGCCCCGTCGAGAGCGGCGAGGGCCGGCCCGCACAGGTGGATGCGAAAGGAGTGGTCGGCAGGGTGTCACGGGCCCGTTCCTCGGCGGCCCTGACGAGTGCCCGCCGCCGCACACCGGCCGAGCGTCGCCGGGCGCTGCGTGGTCGTGCCGAGAAGGATGATTCCGCCGAAGTAGCCCATCGCCCAGCCGAAGGCCGACACCCGGCCGATCGTCGCGGGCCTCTCGTGCGTCTGCGTGCAGGAGGTCCGGTCAGGTCAGGCCGTCGAGATTGACAACCCCGGTTCCCCGCCGGCGGAGCACGAGGCGCAGCCGGCCCGCGGTTGAGGCGGCGACGGTGCGCAGGGCTGCGCGGGACCGAGGATCCCTCCGGTGGATCGCGCTCATTCCCAGCTCAGCGACGGCGGGGCGTCACCGGGCCGGGAGCTCGTCGAGCCAGTGGGCGAGGGCGCGCCCGACGCCGTGGGGGTCCTCCTCAGGGACCCAGTGAGAGCCGGTGACGTGGGCCTCCGTCAGGGCCGTGTACCACCGGATCCCGTCGGCGCGACGTCCGCCGACGGCGGCGATGCCGCCCGGGTGGGCCCGCAGGAACAGCTTCGGGACGGGGCTGGTCGCGAGCCATGCGGCCTGCTGCTCGAGCTGCGCCCGGACGGGGGTGTCGTCGTCGCCGAAGGGCACCTGGCGTGGCCAGTCGATCGTGGGCCGGCGGCCCTCGCCGGGCTCGGCGTACGGGCGCGCGATCTCCGCGTGCTCCTCCGGGGCGAGCACCCGGGTGAGGAAGCGCGGGACGCTGTCGACGAAGGCGTTGTGCTGCAACACCGCCTGCTCGCCTTCGGGGGTGCGGAGGAACCGAAAGAGCGGCTGCACCGACTCCGGCCAGTCCTCCCAGTCGAAGGGCGGGGTCAGGGCCTCGCTGAAGGCGATCCCGGCGGTCCGGCCCGGGTGTCGCATCGCCCAGTCGAAGGCGAGGTTGGCGCCCCAGTCGTGGCCGACGAGGACGACGTCGTCGCCGACGTCCAGCGCGTCGAGCAGGCCGTCGAGGTGGCGGGCGTGTTCGGCGAAGGAGTAGGTGCCCTCGCCGGAGCCCGGCAGCTTCTCCGAGTCGCCGGCCCCGACGAGGTCCACGGCGAGGAGCCGCCCGCGGCCCTCGAGGTGCGGCATCACGTTGCGCCACAGGAAGGACGACATCACGTCGCCGTGGAGGAGGACGATCGCCCGGCCCTCGCCGTGTTCGGCGTAGCTCATGCTGTGGCCGTGCGACACGGCGGATCTCTTGGTGTACCGCGACTGCGGGGCGATCTCCTCCGCCTGCACGGCGGGTTCCTCCAGCCGGGCGTTCGCGGCGAACAACCCGAAAGGGGTCAGGGCGGCGCCGGAGAGGTTGACCTGGTCGAAGTAGCGGTACCAGCCCGAGCCCTCGACGGCCTTCTCGAAGACGCGGCGGGTCTGGAGATCGGGCACGCGGTAGACACAGAAGAAGTCGTAGGGCGCGCGGCGGTCGGTGTCCGGGTCGTTGACGCCGTACGCGACGACCTCGATGCCCATGGCCTGTAGCTCGCCGGCGGACCCGAGGATCTGCCGGGTGAACTTGTCGCGTTCGCCGTCGGTGAGCCCGGTCCACGCCTCGGTGTAGCGGTACAGCTCGATGAAGGTCTGCAGCACGCGTCGAGCGTGTCGCCGTGGCCGGACGGCAGCAATGACGCGGCTCTGCAGGATCCGGCCATGGCCGTCGGCCGCGTTGGTGGCGCCGACGACAACGACTCGTAAAGCAGGTGTCGGGCGTGGTCCGCGAGCGTCGGCGGCCGGCGGGGAATTCGCCGCGTCAGCCGCCGAGCTTCGCCGCCCTGGTGCGTGGACGGCGCCTCCGCGGGGTTTTCAACGAGGGTTCCGCGTCGCCTGACCGGGGGCGGTCAGGCGACGCCACTGGTCACCGGTGGAGGTGGTCGGCCCAGTCCGCGGGCACGCGGTCAGCGGGGCCTGGGACGGTTTGCTCGACCGGGCGGTGCGTCGGCGCGGTCAGCTTGGGACCGTGGTCGTACTTGACTTGCCTCTTGTAGTCCCAGAACCACTCTTCACCCGGCTCGAAGCTGCGCGCGACCGGGTGGCCGGTCGAGGCGGCATGGGCGCTGGCGTGCTGGCTGGGCGACGTGTCGCAACACCCGATGTGGCCGCAGAGCGCGCAACGGCGCAAGTGGTACCACCAGCCTTTCGGGCTGGATGCTTCGCAGTCAGCACAGCCGGTACCGCTCGGCGGCACCGTGGGATCGACACCTTCCACGGGAATCTCCTTTGTTCGTTGCTCGAATTCTGAGCGCGGCGCGGGACCACCGGGCGATCCTGTTGGGACGTCCGGTCAAGGACCGGAAGAATCCCAGCAGGATCGCGCACAGTTCCTCCGGAAATATTCGATTCATGCCTTAGACGTCGATCGCGCCCACGGCGGGTTCCTCGACCGCAGGACGTTCGGACGGGCGTTCCGGCGGATGCGGTACGGGATGGTCCCGGCTGTCGGCGTCGCGAGCATCGGCATACCGGATCTGCTCCCGCAACCTTCAAGGAG
Source organism: Pseudonocardia alaniniphila (assembly GCF_022524485.1). Lineage (GTDB taxonomy): Bacteria > Actinomycetota > Actinomycetes > Mycobacteriales > Pseudonocardiaceae > Pseudonocardia > Pseudonocardia alaniniphila. Next base: position 133,452 of record NZ_JAKXMK010000015.1, on the reverse strand, counting down.
GAATTGTCTCCAGCCGGAGAAGAAATGCCCGTCCCGAGATGGTCCAGCGGGGTCAGCGGGGGAAGAAGCGAGCTGGGTTCACGGTGAGCCAGGGCACATCGCGAAGCGCTTACTCTGCAGTACTTTGGAATCATGGCGAGGGGCGAACCGGGGCAACGGGATTTCGTCGACATGAACGCGGGAACATTCCGGGGATACGTCCGCCCTGTCGGGTGGACGCATGCGGAATCCCTTCCATTGTAATTTCCGCCATCTCCAAATCTTGAGCCTGCACGGGTGGTGGATCGCCCATTCTGTGCGCCGGACGCAGTTTTCCGATGCGAGTGAAAGAAAGTGGGCGTGGGGCAATGGCCCAGCTGTGGAAGTTCGACGGTGTCGAAACCGCGGCGCTGGTCCGTACGAAGCAAGCCTCAGTGCGCGAGGTGATCACCGACACGCTGGAGCGGCTGGACGAGGTGAACCCGACGATCAATGCCATCACGCTGGGCGCTGCACGAGGAGGCGCTGGCTGCTGCCGACGAGGCCGACAGGGCTCTGGCGCGGGGCGATGCCGTGCGACCGCTATTCGGCGTGCCGGCGACAACCAAGGTCAATGTCGACCAGGCGGGGTGCCCGACCGATGATGGTGTGGTCGAGTACAAGAGCCGGATGGCGAGCCGCGACAATCCCCTGGTCGCCAACATGCGCGCGTCCGGGATGATCATCGTCGGTCGTACCAATGTGCCGGCCTTCTCGATCGGCTGGTTCACCGATAACGATCTGCATGGGCTGACGCGGAACCCCTGGAACAAGGACCGCACCTGCGGTGGCTCCAGCGGCGGTGCGGCCTCGGCGACCGCCGCCGGGATCGGCGCGATCGGCCAGGGTAGCGACATCGCCGGTTCCGTGCGCTTCCCGGCGTATTGCTGTGGCCTCGTCGGTTTGCGGCCGACCTACGGCCGTATCCCTCGGTTCAATTTCACCACGACAGGCAGGCGGAAGGTGTCAACGGCGCTGATGTCCGTGCCGGGGTCGCTGACGCGCACGGTGCGCGATGCGCGCGCGGCGCTGGCCGCGATGTCGGTGGGTAGTCCGTACGACAATCGCTGGGTCGACGTGCCGCTCGAGGGACCGCCGGTGAAGAAGCCGATGCGGGTGGCGATGGTGATCGACCCGGCCGGGCGCGGTGGTGTCGCGCCCGAGGTGGCGGAGGCGATCCGGCAGGCCGCGGGATGGCTCACTGACGCCGGCTACATCGTCGAAGAAATCGCACCGCCGGAGTTCGGTGCCGTGATCGACCTGTGGCCGCGGCTGGCCATGGGGGACACGATCGGGGACGCGGCAAGCGTCGCGGAGTACGGTGACGACGCCACCCGCACCTGGGTGGATCTCTGCCTCGAGGTCTTTTCCGGCTGTGGGCCGGAGGACATGGTCGAGGCGATGGTGGAGCGCGACCGGTTGCTGAGCCTGTGGCAGCTCTTCTTCGAACAGCGGCCGCTGATCCTCACCCATAGCTGCGCCGAGCCGGCGTTCCGCCTCGGCCGCCTGGTCGATGTGCCGAGTTTCCAGGACGTGATGCGCGCGCAGTCGACGGAGCTCGCAGTGCCGGTGCTCGGCCTGCCGTCGATCACCGTCCCCACGGGCGTGGCCAACGGTCTGCCGGTCGGCGTGCAGCTCATCGCCGGCCGCTACCGCGAAGATCTCTGTCTGGAAGCCGCCGAGGAGATCGAAGCTCGCGCCGGCGTGCGCACGCCGATCGATCCGAGATGACCACTCCGAGTCGCCACCCTCCTGGCTGAGCGAGCGCCGACCGAGGCCGTTCGACCCGCTGCGCCACCGGTGGACGCGCCGCCGGTCACGACCCTGGCGCTGCACACCGGTCTGCCGTTCGTGCCCTTGGAGCAGATGTCGACCTACGGCGCCCTCGGTCGGCCTAGGCGACGTCTCGCCAGCACTGACAACCGCTCCCGAGCACCCTGGAGCGCAGGTCGTCGAGAGCGTCGCCGTCCCTCTTTTCCGCCGAACAGGCGCTTCACCGCGAAAGGAAGATGTTCGACCATGGCTGAGTACGACCAGCGAATCCTTCGCGTCGCTGCAATGAACGGGACCGTGGCGGAGACACTCGACTCGCCTGCTGTTCCCGAGGCATTGGGCAAGGCCCTCGCAACAGTGCTGCGAGCCAACGATCCTGATGTCGTGGCGTTCTGGAGTTCGGCGGACACCGCGGTGCTGGCTCACGTCGTGGCTCGAGAACTCGGGGCCGAGCTGTTGCCGGTCGCTGAGGACCAGGGTCGCATCCTGGTGGGCCGCCCCATCGTCGCCACCGCCCGCGTCGCCGTGATCGACATCGACTGGACTGGCAACCTCGGTCTGGCCCCGCTGGCTCGCGCCCTCGGCGGTCCGACCGTCGTCGTGGCCGCCGGCTCAATTCTGCGGCCGGTCACGCCTGTGGACGAGGGAGCGGAGCCAACCCTGCATGTCCTCGAGCCTGCTGAGGACTCCGCGGACGCCGCCCGATGACCTCGACGATCGCACCACCCCGCGTTGCAGAGTGTGCCAGGGCGAGCGTCCACACGGACACCAATCGGATCCAGCAGCTCCTGAACGGTCGCCGTCCTAGTGTCCGACGCCGAGTCGGTCTGGGCTGTCCCGCCCGACCGTGCTGAGCGGCCGCGCGCAGGCCCGACCTCGGCCTTCTCGTCAGGCCGCGAGCTACCCGCGACTGGACCTGCGAACGCGAGCCTGGCGCGCGCAAGATATCTGAACCACTGTCAAGTGTCCTGAGCCGCTGCCAATCCTTGACCGGAAAAGATCCGAAGTTTCTGGGCGGAAGGGGTAAACCTGCGGTGGTCATGTCGCGTTAAGTGCGTGCGCTGATGTTCGGCGACACCTCATCGACCTGTCGACTGTTCAACGTTTCCCGCTCCGCCGTCTACCGAGTCCTGAAACGCGTCGAAGCCGGGTCGGGGGAAGATCTGGCGAGGATTGAACTCTAAAACGGGAAGCCGAACGGTTTCGGAACATGATCTTTTCGTACAAAGAAAGGTGAAGACCGTGAGCACCAATCCTCGGACGGAACGTCGGTGGTTTGTCACCGGTGCATCGAGCGGCATGGGGAGACACCTCGTCGAACGTGTACTCGACCTCGGGGACAAGGTTGTGGCCACCGTCCGCCGCCCGGAAGCGCTGGCCGATCTGGAAGCCCGTCACGGCGGCGCGCTGCAGGTGGAGTTGTTCGACCTGCGAGACCTCCCGGCCATCACCGGTCTGGTCGAGCGCGTGACAGCGCAGATCCCGGTTGACGTCGTGGTGAACAACGCGGGCTACTGTGTCATCGGCGCCCTCGAGGAACTCGCCGATGAGCAGATCCAAGATCAGTTGAAAACGCTGTTACATGCCCCGATCGCGATCACCCGCGCTTTCCTGGACGCACTGCGCAAGAACGGCGGTGGGCACCTCTTGCAGATCTCCAGCATGGGTGGACAGACCGCGTTTCCCGGTTCAAGCATCTACCACGCCGCGAAGTGGGGACTGGAGGGCTTTACCGAATCGGTTGCGCAAGAAGTCGCCCCTTTCGGCATTCACTGCACTATCATCGAGCCCGGTGCAATCAGGACCGGCTTCGGTCGCGCTCTCCAGTTCGCAACCGAACTGCCGCCGTACGAAACCGGCCCGGTGGCCGGTCTTCGCGACTACGCCCGCCGAGGCGACGAAATTTTCCCCGGCGACCCTGCGAAGGTCGCTGCCATCCTGGTCGAGGTGACCACCATGCCCGCTCCGCCGCTGCGCCTCGCCCTGGGCGACGACGCGTTCGAGGCGCTCGGCGCCGCGTTCGACTCCCGTGGAAAGATCCTCCGGCAGTACGAGAAACTCAGCCGGTCAGTTGCCCTCTAGGGGCATCGGTAGTAACGGCCGTAGAAACGGCGACTATGCGCGCACAGCTCCGGGGCCCGGCAAGGTCACGCCGGGTGGCATGTCTGCGCGGTGACATGCCTGTGACCCCGATCACCCTGCTTGCCGTGTGCAGCGACACCGCACCCGACCTGGCGGCCGCCACTGTTGAGTCGGCCGCCGGTCATGTGGCGAGGATCTGCTAGGCCGTGTCCTGTAGGTCTGTGCGCAGCCATAACACGATCGCGGCGATGATGATCTCGGCGCGGTAGTAGGCGGCGCGTTTGGCGTAGCGGGTGGCCAGGTCGCGGAACTGCTTGAGTCGGTTGAAGCAGCGCTCGACGACGTTGCGGCCGGCGTAGGTGGCCTGGTCGAAGGCGGGTGGGCGGCCGCCGCGGGAGCCCTTGGCGCGCCGGTGGTTGATCTGGTCACGGCGTTCGGGGCAGGTGAACGGGATGCCCTGTGCGCGCAGCGCAGCCCGGGTGGACGGGTGGGAGTAGGCCTTGTCGGCCACCACCCGGTCGGGGCGGGTGCGGGGCCGGCCTGGTCCGTCACGCCCGACGCTGAGCTGATTCAGCAAGGGCAGCAGTTGCGGGTTGTCCCCGGCTTGACCGGCGGTAAGGATGATCGACATCGGGAGGCCGCGCCCGTCGACGGCGAGGTGGATCTTGCTGGTCAGTCCGCCTCGGGACCGGCCGAGTGCTTCCCCGTCGACGGCGAGGGCTTCGACCCACTCGCTGGTGCATCCCCTTTTTTGCGGGCTCCAGCCGAGTGCTGATGGGCCCGCACGTTGCTGGAGTCCACGCTGATCGTCCACTCCACCGCCCCGACCGAGTCGTCCTTGACGACCACGTGGTCGAGGATGCGTTCCCAAGTTCCGTCTGCGGTCCAGATCCGCAGCCGCTCATGGGCGGTCTTCCATGGACCGTAGCGTTCGGGCAGGTCCCGCCACGGCGCCCTGGTGCGCAGCTTCCACAGGATCGCGTTGATCACCTGCCGGTGATCGCGCCAGTGCCGGCCTCGACCCGCAACCGGCGGCAACAACGGCTCGATCCGTGCCCAGGCCTTGTCGGTCACCTCACCACGACCCACCACCCGGTCATGATCAACTACCGCAGGTCAGAAGGCATACAGGACACGCCCTAGTCGTACTGGCTGCGGTAAGTGATCCGCGGAAGTCCCGCGGAGTACGCCACCGGCTGCGGTGGCGGTGTCCGCGATCTCGGCTGGGGCGCGGTCGCAGCCGGCCTGTTACGTGCCCAGCTCGCAGAGCTGCCCTGGCGCGATGTCCCGGTGGTCGACCAAACCCGTGCGCGTGGGCTTGGCCGGGTCGGGACCCGCACGTCGTCTACGCCATGCTTCGCGACCACCGTCCCTACACACCCCGCCAGTCGTGAACCGACCCGATCCCGACCTCGCCGCCGCTTGACACAAACATAGAGATACCCCAGGGTGCTTGACCCGTACGCCGCCGATCCCGCCGCGCGGTCGACGACCTTCCTGGTGATGGACTTCGTTATCTGTCCAGCGCGCCGTCTGACACAGCCAGCTCTTGCGCCTCCACCGCCCGGCAATAGTCGAGTTGCCGCTGCGCCAGCTTCCGGACTCGTCTCAGTGATGCGATCCGCTCGTCAATGAGGTTGATCTTGGACTGCAGGCTCTCTTGTGCTCGCGCGTGATCCAGCACGCCGTCGGTCATCTCCTGGCAGAAGGCCAGGATTTCGCGCAGGGAGAAACCTATCGATTTCCCGGAGGCGATGAGGTCGGCCGTTTCGATGTCCTTCTCGGTGTAGTGTCGATAGCCGTTCTCGCTGCGGCTACTGGAGAAGAAGCCCACCTTCTCGTAGAAGCGGATCGTGTCGGTGCTGACGCCGACGTGTTTAGCGAATTCGCCGATCAACATGCGCTGAGCCTCCCTGTCGATCCGAGCGGAGTGAAGTGAGGCGCGGATCACCCTAGACCTTGGACCATACTCCAAGGTTTACGTTCGAGCGACCGACAATCAAGGAGGCTCTGGTGACTGTGACTCATCCCGAACCCGGACTGCGGTAGACGGCCTGCACGGCTTCCAACACCACTACGCCGAAGTGAACGGCACCCGCATCCACTACGTGATCGGCGGCGCCGGCCCGGTGGTCGTGCTGGTGCATGGCTTCCCGTTCACCTGGGCGGTATGGCGTGAGCTGATGCCGATGCTGGCGGCCCAGGGCTACACCGTGCTGGCCCCCGACCTGCGTGGCATGGGCGATTCCGACCCAGCCGAGAGCGACACCTTCGCCAAGACCAACGTCGCCGAGGACATCCGGCAGATCGTGCTCGGGCGGGGTCTGGGACCGATCAACCTGGTCGGCATGGACGTGGGCGGCATGGTGGTCTACGCGTACGCGTCACGGCACCCTGACGAGGTCCGCCGGCTGGTGCTCTCCGAGACGCTGATCCCCGGCTTCGGCCTTGAGGAGATGATGAACCCTTCCGTCGAGGGCGGTACCTACGCCTTCGGGTTCAGCGGCCAGGTCGACCTCGCCACGTTCCTCACCCAGGGCAAGGAAACCGAATACCTCACGCCGTTCTACCGGCTGACCTCAGTGCGCCCGGACGCCGAGGAATACGGCGTCGCCCACTATCTGCCGCATTTCACCGGCCCGAACGGCATCCGCGGCGGCTTCCAGCACTACGGCGCCATGATCGAGGACGGCAAGGCCAACCGGGCCGAGTTCACGACCCGGCTCCCGATGCCGGTCCTGGTGCTCAACGGCGACCACGGCTACTACCGCGACCAGCTGCTGGCCGGCGCCCGGCAGGTCGCCGAGAACATCGAAACCGATGTCATCGTGCAGGCTTCCCACGCGTACGCGTTCGACAATCCGCAGGCCACCGCCGAGCGATTCCGCCGATTCTTCGCGGTGTCCGATACTGAGCGGCTGGTCATCGTCGACGAGATCCGCCAGTTCATGGCCCGATACGCCTACTACGCCGACCACAAACAGTTCGACCAGCTCGCGCGGCTATTCGCACCGGAGGCGACCTTCACGATCTATGACCCGCAAGGCGTCCAGGTTATGCAGATGACCGGCCCGAAGGAGATCGAGGACGTCATCACCACCAGTGTTGGCGACGCCACCGCGATCCACCACCTGTTCTCCTTCACCACCGAGGTCCACTCGCCGGTGGCTGCGTCCTCGACCATCAACATGGAGGACTGGATCGACGGCAGCACCCTCAAGGCGCGCGGCTACGGCCACTATCACGGCGAGTTCGCCAAGGTCGATGGCTCCTGGCGGATAGAGAAGTTCGTCGAGACCCGCCTGCGCACGGATGTGCTCCCGTGAGCGCGCTGGGCGCCAGTGGCATCGACGTGTCCTCGCTGAACCTCGGCGGCAATACGTTCGGCTGGACCAGCGACGGGGCGACCTCGCACCCGGTGCTCGACGCCTCCACCGAGGCCGGCGGGGACTTCGTGGACAGCGCCGACGCGTACTCGTTCTGCGTCCACGGTAATTCGGGAGCGTGTCCGAGACCATCACCGGAACCTGGCAGGCCACCTGGCGTAACCCGCGACTGTGTCGTGATCGCCATCAAGGTCAGCTCGCATCCACAGTTCCCGGGTTGCAGGCCACCAGCCGCCCAACGCGGCGCGTTCGGCTGCCGATCCCAGGTGGAAGCTCCCAGGACTGGACAGTCGCGGTGCGGCGTGCCGGTGGAAATCAAACGGGCGATAGGACTCGGGAGCAGAATTCCGGCGGCCAGACGCCGCTGACCGGCGGGCCCGGCCGCGGGATCGACCTGAGGCCCGCCGCTTCGCCGGCGCGGCGCGCATAGTTTCATGGATCCGTGAAAGGCGCCGAGGTCGCTGGCCGCAGGTCGTCGACGAACCGGGCCGCCAGAAGCCCCCGCCCGGGGCCCTGTTCCTCGTCTCCGGCGCCGATGGATTCGGTGCCGCCACCCGCGTACTCGGCGCCGTCGACGCCCTGGCCACGCGGCTGACGCTGATCCACGAGGAGGGCAGGACCGGTCGCTGTCCTCAGGTCATCACGGACGAACGCGGATGATCGTCTGTCCGCTGATCCGCTCGGTCGTATTGAAGGCCGCGACGGCATCGTCGAGAGTTGCGAAGTTGCCGATGTTCGTCGGCAGCCGTCCGTCACGTACCCGCCGGACGACCTCACCCAGTTGGGCACGATCGGCCTCGACAACGAAGTCGGCCGCCAGGCCGTGCGCGGGCCGCGCCTCGGGCGGGCCGGCGATGGTCACCAGTGTTCCTCCGGCCCGGGTCGGCGCGTCCCAGTCCGTCCCAGATGCAGCTCCTGCAACAGCGACTCCCGGGCCTGCGACTCCCGAGCCTGCGACTCCCGGGCCTGCGGCCCGGATTGCCTCGCACGCACTTCCAACCTCTCTCGTCGACCGGTACGTCGAAGTTCGCCCTCGTTCACCGCTGGTCGCACCCGATCGCATGGGGGCGGAGCCGAGTACGTGGCGCCACCACTGCGGCTTGTGGTGTCCAGCGCTCCGATCGCGGATGACCGATAGGTCACCTGCCGCCCTGTCGCTGAGCCGACTGCGGATGGTGGGAGATGTTAAGTCTGCGTAAGAAACCGTGGGCAAGATGACTGAGCCGTTGCCAAGTGCGCTGAGCCGCTGCCAAGCGCACTGAGCCAAACGAGACCGACACCCTCCCAGCCTTCAGACGCGCCGACCGCCCGCCCACACCAACAAAACACCGGTTTCGTTGGTGGCTAGTTCAGTTTCGGGAACATCGAACCGGTTTTATAGTTCACAAACGTCGAACTGATAGCCTCTGGATCATGATCGACGAGGCCGCACGCTGCGGCTACAGCAAGTGCCGGGCAGAGCTGCCGCCGCCCGGTCCCCAGGGCGGCCGGCGCCGCTCGTTCTGCCGGGAGACCCGGTGGCCCGGCGGCCGCACCTGCGCGCAGATGGCCCGGGCCGAACGGGATGCCCTCGACGCGCTGGGTCTCGACTCGGGGCGCTCCTCGTTCCGACTCGACGCCGACCGGCTCCGTGAGCACGTCGACGCCGTGCGCGCACCCGTCACGGAACTGGCCGCCGCGCTCGACGCCGTCATGGCGCGGTTGGAGGAGGTGGAGGGTGCCGCCCTGGCCGCCGTCGAGACCGCCAACCGGGGTGCGGCGGAGGCGGAGGCCGCGCGGGTCGAGGCGCAGCAGGCGAGGGAGCGGGCTGAGCGTGAGGCCCGTGAGGCGCGCGAGCGGAGCTCCCGGGCCGTCGAGGAGCGCACCGCCGCCGTGGAGCGGGCGACAGCCGCCGCCCGGCAGGCGCTCGAGGCCACCGAGGCGCTCGGCGCGGCGCGGCAGGCCGTTGAGGAGGCAGTGGCCGGCCGCCATGCCGCGGAGGAACGGGCGGCCGCGGCCGCCCGCCAGGCCGCGGAAGCCGAGCGGGGTGCACAGGAGGCGGCGGTGCGGGCCGGGCGGGCCGACGCCGAATGCGCCGCGGCGCAGGCACGGTCGCAGGAATGGCGGGCGGAATCCGAGGAACGCCGCACCGAGCTCGTCGCCGTCCGCGCCGAGCTGAGCGCCTGCACGAGCGCCCGCGACGACGCCACCCGTCAGGCCGCGGCAGCCACCGACGCCCTGGCCAGCGAGCAGGAGGCCCGGCAGCGGGCGGAGCAGGAGCTGACCGGCGCCCGCGCACGGCTCGACGCCGAGGCGGCGCTGCGGGCGCGGGCCGATGCCGAGCTCGAACGGATGCGCGTGGAGGTCGAGCAAGCCCGAGCCGATGCCCGGCTGGCGCGGGAGGAGCTGACCGCCTTCCGCGAACAGGGCACCGAGCTGCGAGCACTTGTCGCCGCAGTCCACGGCGCGACCGTGAAGGACTCCTGACGCTCCGGGCCACGAGCGGCACGTTCACCCGCAAGGTCGGTGCGATCGTGCCGCTCGTCCAGCGTGGGGGAGGGGCTCGGCTCGGCTTCGGTGGGGAGGCGCAGGATGGCGGTATGACCCAACTCCGCTGGTTCATCACGGGCGCATCGACCGGGTTCGGCCGCATCCTTGCCGAGACCCTGCTCGACCAGGGTGATCAGGTCGTGGCCACCGCGCGCAAGCCCGAGACGGTCGCCGATCTCGTGGAGCGCTACCCCGGAGCCGCCCTGGCGCTGCCGCTCGACGTGACCGACCCCGCGCAGGTCAGTGCCGCAGTCTCGGCCGCGGTGGACAGCGGCGGCATCGACGTGCTTGTCAACAACGCGGGCCACGGTCTCCTCGGAGCGCTCGAAGAGCTGACCGACGAGCAGATCCACGAGGTGCTGGGGGTGAACCTGTTCGGGGTGTTGGCCGTCACGCGTGCCGTGCTGCCCCACATGCGGGCTCGCCGCAGCGGCCACATCGTGCAGATGTCGTCGGTCGGTGGCGTCGTCGCCAACCCGGGCCACGCCGTTTACGCCACCTCGAAGTTCGCGCTGGAAGGGGCGTCCGAGGCACTCGCCGGTGAGGTCGCACCGTTCGGGATCCGGGTGACGCTCGTCGAGCCAGGCCCGTTCCGTACCGACTTCCTGGGCCGGTCGCTCGGGTGGGCCACGCCGATCCAGGACTACGCGGACGGTCCCGCGGGGGCGTTGCGGGACCGGTTCTCCACGGGGCATGGACAGCAGCCCGGCGATCCCGCACTGGCGTGCCAGGCGATCATCGGGGTGGTGCGCGACGGGTCGTCGCCGTTGCGGTTGCCACTGGGGCAGGCGGCGGTCGAGCGCATCCGCGACAAGCTGCAGCGCCAGCTGACCGAGCTCGAGGCCTACGCCGACCTCGCCGTCTCGACCGACCGGCCGGCGAACTGAATCGCACACATCGTCGAATTCCGCATGAATTCGGCGGGGGTGGCTTCGTTGCTGCCCCGGGCGTGCGACGCCTGTTGCCGTCAGGAAATTCGCTGGTCACGGCTGTGTCCGTGCCGCAGCGCCACTCTTAGTGTGATCTGGAAATAGACCCTGAAAGGTGATCGGATGCGAATCGGTCTCGGCTTACCCCATTACGGCGCGCTGGCCACCGTCGATTCTCTGGTCGAGGTCAGCAGAGCCGCCGAGGCCATGGGGTACGACAGCCTGTGGACGGGGGACCGCCTCTTCATCCCGGTCGAGCCGAGCGATCCCTACCCGGGCAAGGACGGGGTGATCCCTCCCCAGTTCGGCACGTTCCTCGACCCGCTCACCGCGCTGACGTTCGCCGCCGCCCACACCGAGCGGGTCCGGCTGGGCACGAACACGCTCAACGCGCTCTGGTACCCGCCGGTGATCCTCGCCAGGACGTTGACCACCCTCGACATCCTGAGCAAGGGGCGGCTCGATGCGGGGTTCGGCATCGGCTGGATGCGCGATGAGTACACGGCCGTCAACGTCCCGTGGACGGGCAAGGCAGCACGGCTGGACGAGACGCTCGACCTGCTGGAGCAGATCTGGACCTCCGGGGTGGTGCAGCACGACGGCCCGCTGTTCACGGTCGTCCCGACGCCGATCGAGCCGAAGCCCGTGCAGCGGCCCCGCCCGCCGATCCTGCTGCCCGGCTTCTCGCCGCAGGCCATCCGCCGCGTCGGGCGCCGGGCGGACGGGTGGCTCGGCGTCGGCGCTCCGCTTCCGGCGCTGTCCTACCTCTGGGACAGCGTCCTGCGGGAGGCCGAGGCGGCGGGGCGCGACCGTGGCGACATCCGGTTCATCGTGCGGATCAATCCCCACCTGAGCGACGAGAAGGCCGACACCGAGCAGGTTCCCGACCAAGGAACGATGGCCCAGCTCGTCGACTACGCCCGGTCACTGGTGGATCTCGACGTGGACGAGGTGTTCATCGACCTCGGGCAGACCACTACGACCAGCGCCGAGGTGCTGGATCACGCCGGCGCCTTCATCGAGGGGATGCGCGCCGGTTAGGGCATCAGGCGGCCGCCGTTCACCTTAGCGGGTGACGACGGTCGGTCGAGTGGCTACTCTCTGCTGACTTTCCGTCGCCGCAAAGCCAGGGGTAGCCGTGTCCGATCCGTCGATATCCACACCGTCTGCCGCGGTCGACTCCGAGCCGCACCGGTTGCCCGTCCGCACTCTGGTCGCAGCATCGATCGGCAACGCCATCGAGTGGTACGACTGGACGATCTACGTGACGTTCAGCATCTTCTTCGCCACGCAGATCTTCCCGAAGGAGAACGCTGCGCTCGCCCTGCTCAGCACGCTTGCCACGTACGCGGTGGCGTTCTTCTTCCGTCCGCTCGGGGGCTGGGTGCTCGGCCGGTTCGCGGACCTGCGGGGGCGGCGCACGGCGATGCTGGTGACGATCCTGCTGATGGCACTGGGATCGCTCGCCATCGGCCTGCTGCCCACGTTCGCGATGGTGGGCTGGCTCGCGCCGGCGCTGCTGCTGATCGCGCGTATCGCGCAGGGCATGTCGCTGGGTGGGGAGGTTTCCAACGCCTCGGCGTACCTGGCCGAGATCGCCCCGCCCGAGCGCCGCGGCCGGTACTCGTCGTTCTTCTACATCTCGACGGGCTCGGCGGTGCTTGTGGCGTCACTGCTCGGTGCCCTGTTGACCCAGGTGATGGACGCCGAGCATCTGGCGTCCTACGGCTGGCGGATCCCCTTCATCATCGGGGGCGTGCTCGGCTTCGTCGGTCTGTGGCTGCGCCGGGCGATGCCGGAGACCGAGCAGTTCGAGGAGAACAAGACCGCGGCGAAGGCCCTGCGCAACCCGCTCCTGACCACGTTGCGCGAGCACCCGAAGGCCGTCGGCCAGCTCGTGGGCTTCACGCTGCTCTCGACGCTCTGCTACTACACGTTCTTCTCGGCGCTCACGCCCTTCGCCGTGACCTCGCGAGGTGCCAGCGCGAACGAGGTCTTCGTCGCCCTCTCGATCGCGACGGCGTTGTTCGTGGCGCTGCAGTACCCCATGGGTGCGCTGTCGGACAGGTACGGGCGCAAGCCACAACTCCTGGTGTGGTCGGCCGCCACGGCGGTGCTGATCGTGCCGCTGTCGTACCTGATCGGGCCGGGTATGGGGAACCTGCTCGTCGTGTTCTGCGTCGGGCTCGGGCTCTACACGATGATGACCTCCATCGCGCCCGCCGTGATGAGCGAGCTGTTCCCCACCACCGTGCGCGGCCTCGGTATCGGGGCTTGGTACAACCTCACCGTCGCCCTGTTCGGAGGCACGGCCCCGTTGGTCATCCAGGCACTGTCGGGTGCGGGTGCCGCCGAGGCGTTCTTCTGGTACGTGGCCGCAGGCGCCGCCATCGCGTTCCTGGTGATCCTCACCTTGCCCGAGACGAAGGGGCAGGTGTTGCGGTGACCTCCGCGCTCGACCTGCTCACCGACCTGATCCGGTTCCGGACGATCGGGGGTGGCGAGGGCGCCGCCGCCCGGCACTGTGCCTCGATCACGGAGAACGCCGGGATGGGCACGCAGCTGCTCGGTTGGGCCGACGGGCGCGAGCAGCTCGTCGCCCGCACTCCGGGCGGCGGGCCTCCGCTGACGTTCACCGGCCACCTCGACACCGTTCCGGTGGACGCCGCGGACTGGTCGGCCGACCCGTGGGGTGCCGAGCGTGACGGCGACCGGGTCGTCGGGCGGGGCACCAGCGACATGAAGTCGGGAGTGGCCGCCGCCGTGATCGCCGCGGTGGAGCATGCGCGCCGACCGCACGACTGCCGGGGTGTGCAGCTCGTGCTGACGGCGGGGGAGGAGACCGGCTGCACGGGCCTGCTCGGCCTGGACGACGGCGCCAGGGCGGCCATCGCGGGTGGTGGACCGCTCGTGGTGGCCGAGCCGACGGGGAACGATCTGGTGCTCGGCCACAAGGGCGCCCACTGGATGCGGCTGCGCGCCACCGGGCGTTCGGCACACGGCTCGGCTCCCGAGCTCGGCGACAACGCCGTGGTACGGCTCGCGCGGGCAGGCGTGGCGCTGCACGAGTTCGACGGCTGGCCCACCGACGAGCGGTTCGGCCGCGTGACCGCGAACGTCGGCATGTTCAGCGGCGGTGTGGCCACCAACGTGGTGCCTGCGGCCGCGGAGCTGATGCTCGACATCCGCACTGTGCCGGGCGTCGACCCCGAGGAGCTGCGCACGCAGGTGGAAGCGCTGGCCGGGGACAAGGTCAGCGTGGCGGACCACGTGCTGCTGGCTCCGGTGGACACCGCCGCGGACGACCCGTTCGTCGGGCTCGTCCGGTCCGCGCTCGCCGACGCCGGGCTGGACGACACGCCCAGGGCACCGGCCCGCTACTTCACCGACGCGTCGGTGCTGGCGGGGTTGCTGGGCGCGGGAGCGGCCGCGCCGACCGTGGTGCTGGGGCCGGGCGAGACCGCGCAGTGCCACGTGGTGGACGAATGGTGCCTGGCGTCGCGCGTGGACCAGGCGGTGGAGGTGTACGGAACGCTGCTCGCCCGCTGGTGCGGCTGAGCAGCGCCGTCAGACGAGCGGGCTCGACGCCAGGATGCGGACGGCCTCGGCCACGGCGGCCCGCCGGGCCACACGCACCGCCGTCTCGATGGGGCGCAGCGCCTCGCGACGGGCCGTGGCGGCGGACGCGGACAGCGCCCCGCCCGGCTCGTCGACCGACGCCGCGGCGAGGATCGCCTCCACCTCGTCGGCGTGCTGGAGCACGCGCAGCGGCTGCCCGGGCATCCCGGCAGGCCACAACGACGTGGGCCGCGCCCGCAGGGCGGCCGCGATCTCCTCGCGGACCCCGGGACGATGGCGGGCCACGCCGAGCGAGGTGAGCACCGACGCCGACTGGCGGACCTGGTCGCGTAGCTCGCGCTCCGCCTGGTTGAGGGCCACGAACTCCGGCGGCGGGCCCGGATCGGCAACGGGGTAGACGGTCCAGCGCAGGACGCCGTCGGCCACCGACGTGGGCACGACGCCCAGCCCGGCCTCGGCGAACAGCACACCCTCACCCGCCGACATCGCCTGCTGGCTGAATGGGCCGGGGCCGGGGAGCCCACGCGCGTCACCGGGGACGGGGAGGACCAGCCGGGCCGGGCCGCGCGGTGCCGACCGGCGCAGCGCGGCGAGCAGGAAGGTCACCGAGGACACCGGCTCGCCAGGCGACGGGAGCGCGGTGACGCGGGCGGTGTCCGCGTCGGCTGCCTGGACGTCGTGCGCATCTGCCCACGGGGCGAGTGCGTCCAGCACGTCGTCGGGTGCCGCAGCACCCGCGAGCCAGGCCGAGGTCCACACGGTGAAGGTGGCGGAGGGGCAGGGCACGGGCGTCAGGCTAGCCACGTCCGGGGCCTGGAGCATCGCTGCCGTGCGGGTGAATGCGAACACGATGCGTTGCCGCAGGTCGGGCGGGTGGGTTGCAGGCATGCGCGTGTCGCGCCGTACCCGGAACGTGATCGGGAGGTAGAACAGCGGGGTGACGCGGTCGCACGACTACCGAGGGGCGTTCGGATCAGACGGCACCCGCAACCGGGTACGCCGGGAGATTCCGGAGGTACCCGCCGAGGCCGGCCTCGTCGTCGAGGATCCGGCCAGTGGCTTCTGCGGCGCGGTCGTCGGCGTGAGCGTGCGGGATGTGACTCTGGAGGATCGGCACGGCGGCCGACGGGTCTTCCCGCTGCGTCCGGCAGCGTTCCTGTTCGAGGGCGCTCCCGCCACCCTCGTGCCGCCGAAGCGGGTGCCTGTGGGTCCGGTCCGCTCGGCTTCCGGCTCGATCAAGGTGCAGGGGCACACCGCGCGTACGGCCCGGGCCGCACGGATCTGGGTGGAAGGGCTGCACGACGCCGAACTCGTGGAGCGCGTGTGGGGCCACGACCTGCGGGTCGAGGGTGTGGTGGTCGAACCGATGCACGGCATGGACGACATCGCCGCCGCCGTCGCGGGGTTCGGTCCGGGTCCGGGGCGCCGGCTCGGTGTGCTGGTGGACCACCTGGTGGAGGGGTCCAAGGAGACGCGCGCCGCCGCGGCCGTGGCCGGACCGGACGTGCTCGTCACGGGGCATCCGTACGTCGATGTGTGGCAGGCGGTGAAGCCGTCCGTCGTCGGGATCCGCGCCTGGCCGGAGGTGCCCAGGGGGACCGACTGGAAAACCGGGGTCTGCGCCGCACTGCGTTGGGGTCAGCCCGCCGACGGGGCGCGCCGAGTGCTCGGTGCCGTGCACAGCTTCCGCGATCTCGAGGTGCCCCTCATCAATGCGGTCGAAAGGCTCATCGATTTCGTAACGAGCTGATCAGAGGCCCGCGGATCTGGCAGGATCGGTTCATGTCGGCCGCACTGATCTGGCTAATCGTGGGTCTGGTGCTGATCGCCGCAGAGGTCCTCTCCGGCGATTTCGTACTTCTGATGCTCGGCGGCGGCGCTCTCGCGGCGGCCGGGGTGTCTTTTCTGGTCGGTGGACCGATCGCCGGCGCAGTCGCGTTCGTCGTGGTGTCGGTGCTGCTGGTGTTCGCCGCGCGGCCGGCATTGCGCCGCCGGTTGAACCGCGGGATCGATCACACCGTGATGCATCACAAGGCGCTCGTCGGCACCACCGCTGTCGTCGTCGCGCGGGTGGACGGCCATGACGGCCGCGTCAAGATCGGCGGCGAGCTGTGGTCCGCGCGGTCCAGCGACGGGCACGAGGTGATCGAACCCGGCGCCAAGGTCACCGTCATGGAGATCTCCGGGGCCACAGCGCTGGTCGTCGGACAGGACTAACAGCAGCAATCCGGGCGCCACAGGGGTACACCGGAATCACGTGGTGCGAGGCGGTGCGCAAGGATCCGGCCCGCTGAGGTCCAGTGCAGGGTTGAAGGGGGAGTGGTGACAGTGGCTGCCGATGGTGCGGTGCTACTGATCGTCGTGGTGCTCGTGGTCCTGCTTGTCGTGATATCGCTGGTCAAAGCGATCCAGATCATCCCGCAGGCCACGGCGGCTGTGATCGAGCGACTGGGTCGGTTCAAGGGCACTGCCGACCCGGGTCTGGTGTTCCTGGTGCCGTTCATCGACAAGGTCCGGGAGCGGATCGACCTGCGCGAGCAGGTGGTGTCGTTCCCGCCGCGGTCGGTCATCACCCAGGACAACCTGACCGTCGACATCGACACGGTCGTCTACTACCAGGTGGTCGACCCGAAGTCGGCCGTCTACGAGATCAACGACTACATCGTCGGCGTCGAGCAGATCACCACCACGACGCTGCGCAACATCGTGGGCGGGATGAGCCTGGAGGACGCTCTCACCTCGCGCGATGTGATCAACACAGCGCTGCGCGGTGAACTGGACGAGGCCACGGGCCGGTGGGGGATCCGCGTGGCCCGCGTGGAGATCAAGGCCATCGACCCGCCCGCGTCGATCCAGGAGTCGATGGAGCGGCAGATGAAGGCCGAGCGCGAGAAGCGGGCCACGATCCTCACGGCCGAGGGCCAGCGGGAGTCCGCGATCCGCAGCGCCGAGGGGCAGAAGCAGGCGCAGATCCTCACAGCGGAGGGCGCCAAGCAGGCCGCCATCCTCAACGCGGAGGCCGAGCGTCAGTCCCGCATCCTGCGCGCCCAGGGCGACCGGGCCGCCCGCTACCTCGAGGCCCAGGGTGAGGCCAAGGCCATCGAGAAGGTGTTCGCCGCGATCAAGGCGGGCAAGCCGACGCCGGAGCTGCTCGCCTACCAGTACCTGCAGACATTGCCGCAGATGGCGGAGGGAGACGCCAACAAGGTCTGGATCGTCCCGTCCGACTTCGGCAAGGCGCTGGAGGGCTTCACCCGGATGCTCGGTGCCCCCGGCAGCGACGGGGTCTTCCGGTTCGAGCCCTCGCCGGTGGACGACACGGTGTCCAAGCCCGAGGCGGACGACGAGTCGATCAAGGACTGGTTCGACACCGCGGGTGACCCTGCGATCGCGAAGGTGGTGGCCGACGCGGAGGCGCAGGCCCGCAAGGACGTGGTGCCCGCGCTCGGCGCGCAGCCCGCTCACGCCAACGGCCCGGCCCGGCCCGCCCTGCAGCAGGCGTCCGACGAGCGGGGCCTGCCCGAGAGCGCGTTGCCCACCCCTCCGCGCGGGTTCCCGCAGGTGCCGCCCGCCGATCAGGACGACCAGAAGTAGCCGCGCCCGGCGCTGCTGCGCCACCCGGTTCGAGCCGTCACGACAGGACGAAGCCGTAAGGCAGCTCGAGGCGGTGGCGGCGCAGCAGCGCGGGGTCGGCGAGCAGTTCGCGCAGGGGTGCGTCGGCCACGATCGCGCCCTCGTCGAGCACCACCCCGCGGGTACACAGCTGCAACGCGTACGGCAGATCGTGGGTGACCATGAGCAGGGTGGCGTCCAGCCCGAGCAGCACCTCGGCGAGCTCCCGGCGGGCCACCGGGTCGAGGTTGGACGACGGCTCGTCGAGCACGAGGATCTCCGGCTCGCACGCCAGCACGGTGGCGAGCGCAACCCGCCTGCGCTGCCCGCCGGACAGGTGCAGGGGGGAGCGGTCGCGGTGTTCCTGCATGCCGACGGTGGCCAGTGCCGCGTCCACCCGCGCGCGCAGTGCGGCGCCGGTGACACCGAAGTTCGCCGGGCCGAACGCCACGTCCTCGGCGACGCTGGGCATGAACAGCTGGTCGTCGGGATCCTGGAAGACGATGCCGACCCGCCGGCGAACCTCCCGCAGGTTCTCCTTCGCCACGGGCAGACCGCCCACCGCCACCGTGCCGCGGCCTGCGGTGAGGATGCCGTTGAGGTGCAGCACGAGCGTGGTCTTGCCGGCCCCGTTGGGGCCGAGCAGTGCCACCCGCTCGCCGCGCTCGATCGTGAGGTCGATCCCGAACAGGGCCTGACGACCGTCCGGATAGGCGAACGCGAGGCCGCTGACCTGCAGCGACGGCGCTTGTGCCGGTGGGCCCGCCGTCGGCAGGGTGCCGGCTCCGGGTTCGCGTGTGCCTGTCATGTGATCGACCACCCGGTGACGGTCAGTGCTACGGCGACGGCCACGGGGGCGAGCCCCATCAGCCACTGGCTCCGCGTGGTGACCGCGTCGGTCAGCCGCGGCATGTCCCCGGTCCAGCCGCGCGACAGCATCGCGAGATGCACCCGCTCACCCCGCTCGTAGGAGCGGATGAAAAGGGCCCCGACGCCGCGCGCGGTCGCTCCCGCCTGCCAGAGGAAACGCGGGTCGTGACCGCGGGAGATCCGGGCGAGCCGCATCCGGCCGGCCTCGGCGGCGATCACGTCGACGTAGCGCAACATCAGGGTGACGATCGTGACGACCGGACCGGGCACGTGCAGCTGCTGCAGCCCGAGCAATAGGTCGCGCAGCGAGGTGGTGGCGGCCAAGGTGAGCGAGGTCAGCACGCCGAGCGTGCCCTTGACGAGGATGTTCCACGCCCCGAGCAACCCCGGTTCGGACAAGGAGAGCCCGAACCACTCGACGTACGGCGCGGCGCCGGTGATCGGAAGGAGCACCGCGAGCACCACGAACGGCGCCTCGATCACCGATCGCCGCGCGATCCACCCCGGCGGGATCCGTGCGACGGCCCAGATCGCGGCCAGCAACGCCAGGTAGCCGCCGAACACCGGGAAGGCCTCCCTCGGCGTGGCGACCACGCACACCATCCCGAGGAACGCCGCGACGATCTTGACCTCGGACGGGAGCCGATGTACCGGCGACGTCCCGGGAAGGTGGAGCGGATGGGCGTGTCCCGCACCCACGACTAGCGCTCGTCCCCCGGGCCACCCCGTTTGCGCAGCACCTGGAACAGCGCGCCCGCCACGACGACGGTGACCAGGACGCCGATCACGCCGGCCACGCCGACCGTGCCGTCGCTGCCAACCACTGCGTAGTCGGCCAGCGGGCTCCCCGCGAACGCGTGCTCGCCGGCGTTCTGCGCGATGCACGTGCCAGTGAGCTGCTCGCCTGCGTCGGTCTCGACGACCTGACAGCCGTCGAGCGCGACGGTGTCCAGCCCGTCGGGATCGGGGCTCGCGAGGTAGGACAGGACACCCGCGACGAGCAGGGCCACGGCGAGGAATCCGATGAAGAAGCGCGCGGAGCGACGGTTCGGTGCAGGCGCGGTCATGACGCGCTCCCCTCAGCCGTGGCACGGCCCTGACCCTCGCGGATGCTCAGTGGGGGTGCCGATCCGCGCAGGAGGTGGACGAGATCCGGCCGGACCGCGGCGACGGCGCCGACGGTGGCGGCGGTGATGATCCCCTCACCGATGCCGATCAGCAGGTGCAGGCCGAGCATCAGCGTGAGGACGGTGCCCAGAGAGGCGCCGCCCGCGCCGCCGATCGCGTACTCCACGACGAAGGCGAGCGCTGCGGCGAGCGTGTTCACCAACGCGGCCACGAACGCCGTTGCGACCAGCCCCGCCCTGCCACGGCGGGCGAGCGGGCGCAGGGCGACCGCCACCGCGTAACCGACGAACACACCGACCAGCGCCATGTTGACGATGTTCGTGCCGAGCGCGGTGAGGCCGCCGTCGGCGAAGAGCAGGGCCTGTACCGCGAGCACGATGGCGATGCAGAGCGACCCGACCCAGGGGCCGACGAGGATCGCGACCAGCGCTCCGCCGAGCAGGTGGCCGCTCGCACCGGGCAGGATCGGGAAGTTGATCATCTGCACCGCGAAGACGAAAGCGGTGACCAGCCCGGCCATCGGGGCCGTCCGCTCGTCGAGATCCGACCGGGCGCGAGTGGCGGCCAGGGCCAGCCCGGCCACGGCCAGCACGCCGCATGCCGCAGCGGTGGGCGCGTTGACCAGCCCGTCGCTCATGTGCATGGCGAGGACCGCGTCGCCGGCCATCCCGACCTCCCGAGGAGCGCGCTGTCGACCTCCCGGCCGATGACTCGCTCAGGCTAGTCGCGATCGTCCGGCAATCGCAAAATATGTGCGATTGGCCCTTGGGGTCGCCTCGGGCGGTCTACGCGGCTCAGGCCGCGTCGCCCCCTTCGTTGCGACGCGCGGCGATCTTCGAGATCGCGTACAGGGCCCGCCTGCGGGAGCGCCCGGCAGGGGCGAGTAGCCGCCCGACCGCGAGGTCGACACCGCGGACCTGGAAGAAAGGCGACTCGCCGATCTCCTCCAGGAGCATCCGCTGCTGCTCGTAGATCCTCTCGCCGTGATCAGACGAGACCGTGCCGCGTCCGATCCGGAACGCCGCGAGCGTCTCCGGCAGCCCCAGGAACTCGCCGTACTGCAGCAGTCGCAGCCACAGATCGAGATCCATGATGTATGTGCGGTCGGCCCGCCACCCGCCCACGGCGAAGAAGTCCTCGCGGCGGAACAACACGTTGTTGGACTCGCCGATCGGGTTGGAGCCGTTGCGGACGACCTTCCGCGCCACCTCCACCCCGGTGCGCACGCCCGTGAGCCCGGCCAGGCCTCGGTTGGGCACGATCACACGGCTCTGTTCGTCGATCATGTGCCGCCGCGACGCCACGAGCGCGAGGCCCGGGTCGGCCTCCATGGGCGTGACCTGGAACTCGAGGCAGCGCGGGTGGAGCAGATCGTCCGCGCACACGACCTTGACCAGGGGCGAACGGCTGAGCTGGACCACCCGGTTCCAGTTGTCGGGCTGCGACAAGGTGGTCGGGTTGCGCTCGAGGCGGACCCGGGAATCCCGTTCCGCGAAGGACTGAGCGATCGCGCCGCTGCCGTCCGTGCTCGCGTTGTCGAGGACGATGAGCTCGAAGTCGCGGTACGTCTGATCAAGCACGCTACGGATCGTCTCGGCCAAGAAGCGTGCGCCGTTGTAGACCGGAATGCAGACGGACACGCTCGCCATCGGCAGCAACTCGGGCCTCTCTCCAGCCGACTCCAGGACGCCGCGACCGTACCGCTCAGGGACGGCGCGGAAGCCCCTGGCCCCCGCTACTGCCCGATCGGGTACCTCGATGACGACCAAGGTCCACGATCCGTAGAGTGCCGATCGGCGGCCCCGCGCTGCTCCGGCAGTTGCACTAGCAAAGATGGCCCGATTGGGGTACAGCGTCGCTAGATTGTTACGTAACGCGATGGGGTGTTTTGGAGATAAACCCAGTGATGGAGATCGTCCTGGGGCACGGCAACGTTCAGCGACGCGGCCGAGGACGCGAAATCACCGCATGGGCGGTGGGGGGGAGAACGGCGATGCAGCGGAACGGCAACCCGCGGGTGTCCGTGGTGGTGCCGACCCGGAACGAGGCGCGGAACCTGGAGGTCGTGCTCCCTGCGATCGCCGCGGTGCGTCCGGCGGTCCACGAGATCATCGTCGTTGACGGTAACTCCGTCGACGGCACGGTCGAGGCCGCCCAACGGGTCCTGCCCTGGGTCAAGGTCATCACGCAGACCCGCAAGGGCAAGGGTAACGCGATGGCGTGCGGGTTCGCCGCAGCCACCGGGGACCTCATCGTCATGTTCGACGCCGACGGGTCGGCCGACCCCGCGGAGATCCCGGCGTTCGTCCGCGCCCTGATCGACGGCGCCGACTTCGCCAAGGGTAGCCGCTTCGTGCGCGGTGGGGGCAGCGACGACATCACGCTGCTGCGCAAAACCGGCAACGCGGGCCTCAACGGCGTGGCGAACGCGCTCTTCGGCACCTCCTACACCGACCTCTGCTACGGCTACAACGCGTTCTGGATCGACATCCTCCCGGTTCTCGACCTTCCGCCCATCGACGCGCCCGCCCCGCCCGAGGGGATGCTGTGGGGCGACGGCTTCGAGATCGAGACCGTGCTCAACTGCCGTGTCGCCGCTGCGGGACTGAAGATCACCGAGGTTCCGTCGATGGAGCGCGAGCGGATCTTCGGCCAGTCCAACCTGCGTACCTTCGCCGACGGCACCCGTGTGCTGCGCACGCTGGCCGCCGAGCGTCGCCGCGCGCTGCGTGGTCGTGCCGAGAAGGTTCAGGTCGAGGAGCAGGCCCGGGCTCTCACGCCCGCCGGCGGCATCCCCGTGGTTCCGCCGCTCGCCGACCCCGCTTCCAACGGTGGGCCGATCAACGGTGGGCCGATCGGGGCTGGGTCACTTTCCACCGGGTCGCTGAACGGCGCTGCTCCGGTTGCCGACCCCGTGAACGGCCGCCGTCCGATGCCGCCGCCCCGCCCGGCTCCGGTGGATCGTGAGGGACGCGATAGCGTCGCCCTCCGCTTTGCACTGGAGGAGGAAGCGTCCTGATCGGGACGCACCCCTACACTTCGACGCCAACCGGGTCCGCCGGGGTGTCCGGTGACCATCCGCCAGATGCTTGCGGCCAGAAGATCGCGAGTTGGTGACGAACGGAGTGCCAGGTGAGCGTGCCCTCAAGCGCTGAGCTCACGCGGGCGCGGCTCGCGCGCCGCTTTGTGGCCATTCTCCTGGTGGTGGCCGGGATCACGGCGTGTGTGTTGAGCGTTCTGAAGATCACGGGTGGTGTGATCGGCGACGTCCGGTTCGTCGTCACCACCGTCTTCCTCATTCTCGGGCCCGGCTGGGCCGCCGCAGGCTTCCTGCGTCGAGCCCCGGCCGCGCACGTCTGGCTCCTCACCGTGGGGGTCGGTGTGGCCACCACGCTGCTGGTCGCCCAGTTCATGGTGAGTACTGAGCATTGGCGACCAGCGGTGGCGCTGTACGTGATGACGGCGCTGAGCGTCCCCTTGCTGCTCCGCCATGCGGTGGTCGCTCAGTGATCGCTAATACATTGATCGTCGCGTCAGTGCTTGTCAATACAGTGATCGTCTCTTCCCGGTTCCCCCGCGCTTCACTGGTCCTCACGTCGTGACGAAGCGGCAGCCGTCCCCGGGGCCGTCGGCGATCGTGCGACCGGATCATGACGGCCGGCCGCACCCCGATCCGCGCGCCGATCCGCCGACAGAGGTGTTCGACCCGTCCGCCGCGCCCACCGTCCGGCTCCCGTCCGTGGTGGCCGAAACCGTGCGGCTGCCCTCCGTGGTCGCCGACACCGTGCGGATCCCGAGCGTCGCGCGGGGCGTCACGCCGGAGGAGGACAGCGGCGACGGAGGGCTGAGCGACGGGCTGGCGCTCTCGCTGAGCTCGGTGCTGGGGTCGCTGGCCGGCTTCGTCGGATGGCTGATCGCGGCCCACATCCTGCCCACCGCCGCTGTCGGCGACGCGCAGCTCGTGGCGTCCGCGTTCATCCTCGTCGGCGGCGCCGCCCAGTTGAACCTCGGTGTCGCGATGATGCGGTGGATCCCGCCCGCCGGGCGCAGCACCGCCAAGCTGATCTGGAGCAGCCTGCTGCTGATCATGCCGCTGTCCGGGCTGGTCGGGCTCCTGTACGCGCTGTTCGCGCCCCGGCTGGCCATGATCTCGGCGGGCCCGGCCCTGCCGGTCGCGGCCGGATTCCTGCTGTTCGCGATCGCCTCCGCGGGGTGGGGCGTGTTCCCGGTCCACGACTTCCTCCTCGTGGCCCTCGGCAAGCCGTGGTGGGCGGTCTGGCGCAACGCGATCTTCGCGGTCGTCCGCCTGGCGCTGCTGGTGTTCCTCGGTGGGGCTCTCGCGCTCGGCTCCTTCGGCATCGTGCTGTCGTGGATCGGCCCGGTCGTCCTCTGGATCATCGTCGGCTCGCTGGTGATCTTCGTTCTTGCGCGTCGCGCCACCGAACGAGCCACGGGCGGCAAGCTCCCGAGCCGCTCCGCGATGATCGCGTTCCTCGTCCCGACAGCGGTGGGGCAGGCCGGCGGGGCGCTGCTGTACAACCAGGTCCCGATCCTGGTGAACCTGCGGTTCGGGCCGGAGACCGGCGCCGTGTTCTTCATCGCGTGGCAGGCCGTCGCGGTGATCGACCTCGCCGGGATGTTCTTCATGAACTCCCTGGCGGTCACGGTGGCCCGGGAGCCACACCGCGCGCGTGAGCTGGCCGCGGCTGCGCGGCGCCGGTTGCTCGGGATCTTCCTGCCGATGTTGGCGGTCGGTGCCGCACTGGCCTACCCGCTGCTGCTGATCTTCGGTGAGGATTACGCGGAAGGCGCCGACGTGCTGCGCCTGCTCCTGCTGGGTCTGGCGTTCCGGCTGGTGGTGGCCCACGAGCTGGGTGTGCGGCAGGCGACCGGCGCGGCCATGAGCTACGCACGCCTGCAGCTGAGCAGCTCGATCCTGGTGGTGGTGGCTGCCCTCGTCACCCCGGTCACCGGTGCGGGGGCGTCCGCGCTCGTCCCCGTGGCGATCGGCTACATCGCCGTCCAGGTCGTCTGCGCGGTGGTCGTGATGTTCACGCCGGCGAGTCGCCGGTTCGATGTGGAGGTGGCAAGGCCGTGACTTCGACGGATACCCGCTCCACGGGCGATGACAGGCGCCCGCGGAGCGACGTCGACCAGGCCACAACGGCTATGCGGCCCGCCGGTGTCGACGCTCCCACCACGATGCTGCAGGCCCAGCCACCTCGCCCGCGCAGCGGTCCGCCGCCGGCTCCGCCCGCGCCGCCCGAGCCCGGGATCTACCGCTGGCTCTCGCCGATCCTGGCGCTGGCGGCCGTGGCACTGCTGCCGGTGGCCGCGGCCACCACCGACCTGCACGCGATGGACGGCTGGGGCCTGGCCACGGTCCTCGGTCCGGCTGCCTGGGCGTCGGTGCTGTGTGCGGTGGCGGCCTGTGTGGCGGAGCTGTGGTCGCCACGGCCGCGGATCCCGATGCTGTCCACCGCCACCGGCGTGCTCATCCTCTGCTCGGTCGGCATGCCGTCCGTGGTGGAGCCGGTGGCCCGGTTCACCACGGCATGGCTGCTGGCCGGCTTCACCGATGCGCTCGCCCACGACGGCATCCCGCCCACCGGGATCGACGCCCGGTTCTACTGGCCCGCCTTCTTCGCCCAGTGGGCGTTCTTCCGGGACGCGGGTGGGGTCGAGCAGCTCGACAGCGTGTTGCGCTGGTTCCCCCCGGTCGTCGTCACGGTGTGGGCGATCGGCATCTACGCGCTGGCCCGCTCGATGCTCGGTGGTTCGCGTGCCCCGTGGGCCGCCGCGTGGCTGTTCATCGGGCTGAACTGGATCGAGCAGGACTACTTCTCGCCCCAGGCCACCGGCATCGTGCTGATGCTCACGGTGCTGACGTTCGCGCTCGGCCCGCTGGCCACCCGCCGTACCGACTCGGCCGGTGTGCCCGGCTGGCCCTTCCCACATCCCGAGTCGAAGCGGCTGCCGCTGCTGCGCCGCTGGCTGGTGTCGGCGATGACCCCGCCGAACAGACCGTCGCTGCCGCCGCGCCAGCTGCTGCTCATCTACTTCTGCGCCGCGCTGTGCCTGGTAGCGGTGATCCCCGAGCACCAGCTCACCCCGTTCGCGATCATCGGTCAGCTCGTGGTGCTGGCCGTGGTCGGCCGGTTCCGGGGGCGCGGGCTGGTGCTCCTGGCCATGGTCGCTTTCGCGGTGTACTTCGTGATCTCCGCGCGGGAGTTCTGGATCACCCAGCTCAGCCTGATCACGGGGTCGGACGACGCCGGCGCCGCGCTGCAGGCAGGCGTCGCCGACCGGCTCACGGGTGACACGGGCCAGGTCGTGGTGAAGTACCTGCGCATCCTCATGCCGGGGCTGACCTGGATGCTCGCGATCGCTGGGGCGTGGGTCTACTGGCGTCGTAAGCGCGACCTCGTGCCGATCGCGCTCGCCGTGGTGCCGATGGCGTTCGCCGCACAGGGCTACGGCGGCGAGGTGTTCCTGCGGATCGTGCTCTACGGGCTCCCGGTTCTCTCGATTCTCGGGGCGGACGCGCTGCGTGCGTTCGTGCGGCGCAAGCGCTCCCGGGAGGTGGTGCTCGCGATCGGTATGGCGGCGCTGTTCCCCCTGCTGATCCTGATCCGCGGCGGCAACGACGCCTACCAGGTCGTGTACCCGCAGGAAGTGGCGCTGGCCCGGCAGACCATCGAGACGACTCCACCGGGGCAGGAGATCCTGCCGCTCGGCAACGTCGGGCCGTACGGCGTGGAGGGCATCGACACCCACAGCATGGGCTCGGTGGTCGAGGGTTGTTCCGAGCTGTCGGATGACCCCATCCGCTGTATCGAGGCCGAGTCCCCGGACGTGCTCATCACCTTCACCTCGGTGGAGAAGCAGGGTGTGGTGCTCAACGGCATGCAGCCCGGCTGGACTCTCGAGGTCATCCGCCAGTTGGTGGCCTCCGGGCAGTACGTGGTGACCTACCAGGACGGTTTCGACGCCGTGCTGAAGAAGACCGTGCCGGCTGCACCTCCGGCCCCGACCCCGGGAGGCTGAGCATGATCCTGGCTCAGAACCTCGTCATCAATCCGGCTCAGGACATCTGGGTCTGGCTGACGTTCGCGCTGTTCCTCGTGGTGGTGGCGGCGCGGGCGTGGGTCGTGGAGACCGGCCAGGGCAGGCTGGGGCGCACCCCCGTCAAGGTGAAGCTCCTGACCGCGACGTCGGTGCTCGTACTCGTCGGGCTGATGTCGCTCATCGCGGTGCAGGGCGGGGCGTTGCTGGTCGAGTCGGTCATCACCGGCACCGACCCGGCCACGAAGGTGTACGGCCCTGACGCCGGGGACTCCGGCGATTCAGATTCCGGGGATGCCGGCGCCGACCCGAACGCGCCTGTGGATCCGAACGCCCCTGCGGATCCGAACGCGCCGGCCGACCCCAACGCGCCGGCCGACGCGAACGCACCGGCAGCTCCGGCTGCCAACCCCGCAGCGCCGCCGGGAGGCTGAGCTCCCGTAGCGCCGCCGGCGGCGCCAGGCGTGCGCTGAGCAACTCGGCCTGCCAGGGCCGAGTTGCTCGGCAACCCCTAGCCTCCGAAACCGATCGCCACGTACTTCGTCTCGAGGAACTCCTCGATCCCGACCTTGCCGCCCTCGCGGCCGAGGCCGGACTGCTTGATCCCGCCGAACGGGGCCGCAGGGTTCGAGACCAGACCGGTGTTGAGGCCGATCATCCCCGCCTCCAGCCGCTCCGACACCCGCAGCGCCCGGGTCACGTTCTCCGTGAACAGGTAGCTCACCAGTCCGAACTCGGTGTCGTTCGCCGCGGCGACGGCCTCGTCCTCGTCGTCGAACACGCTGATCGCGGCCACCGGCCCGAAGATCTCCTCCGCGCTGAGCCGTGCCTGCAGCGGAACGTCGGTGAGCACCGTGGGCTGGTAGAAGTAGCCCGGCCCGTCCACCGGCACGGCGCCCACGCGCACGGTGGCGCCGCGGTCCACCGCGTCACGGACGAGCTCGGTGACCTTGTCGCGGCCCTTCGCGTCGACCAGCGGTCCGACGTCCACGCCGTCCTCGGTGCCGCGGCCGACGGTGAGAGCGCTCATCCGCTCCGCGAGCCGGTCGGCGAACGCCCCGGCGACGGAACGGTGCACGAGGAACCGGTTGGCGGCCGTGCAGGCCTCGCCCATGTTGCGCATCTTGGCGAGCATCGCGCCCTCGACGGCCTTGTCGAGGTCCGCGTCCTCGAACACGAGGAACGGCGCGTTGCCACCGAGTTCCATGGACGTGCGCAGCACCTTCTCGGCGGCCTGCTCCAGGAGCTTGCGCCCGACCTGGGTGGAGCCGGTGAAGGACAGCTTGCGCGCCCGTCCGTCGCGGATCAGGGGCTCCATGACGCCGCCCGCGTCCGAGGTGGTGATGATGTTCAGCACGCCGTCGGGCAGGCCCGCCTCGGCGAGGATCGCGGCGAGCGCGTTCATCGACAATGGCGTCTGGGCCGCAGGCTTGAGCACCATCGCGCAGCCGGCCGCGATCGCCGGCCCGATCTTGCGGGTGCCCATCGCCATAGGGAAGTTCCACGGCGTGATGAGCAGGCACACGCCGACGGGCTGCTTCTGCACGAGGAAACGGCTCGCACCGTTGGGCGCGACCGCGTACCCGCCGTCGATGCGCACGGCCTCCTCGGCGAACCATCGGAAGAACTCCGCCGCGTAGGAGATCTCCCCGCGCGACTCGGCGAGCGGCTTGCCCATCTCCAGGGTCATGAGCAGGGCGAGGTCGTCGATGCGCTGCATGATCAGCTCATAGGCACGGCGCAGGATCTCGCCGCGCTCCCGGGGTGGCATCGCCGCGAACGCGGCCTGGGCCGCCACCGCCGCGGCGAGGGCGTCCATCCCGTCCTGAGGCGAGGCGTCGGCCACCTCGCAGAGGACCTTCCCGGTGGCCGGGTCGTCGACGGTCAGGGTGCGGCCGGACGCGGCGGGCCGCCAGGAGCCGCCGATGAACAGCCCGGTGGGGACCGCGTCGACGACCCGCGCCTCATCTGCAGTCGAGTTGCTGGTCAGGCCGGAGTTCGTCATGGCCCGATGCTCTCACCGTGAACGGGCGGGCGCACCCGACGTGATATTCCTCCACGCCCTGCCTCGGTCGGCCCAGGTCAGCGGGTGGCGTCCTCGTCCGCGCGTGCGTTGTCGCGCGCGTCGGTCACCGCGATGGATCCGAGCAGGGCGAGTGCGCGGGCGGAGTCGGTGCCGGGCTCCGCGTGATAGATGACGAGTTGCTGTCCGTCGGCGCCGACGACGGCGAGCTTCTCGCGACGCAGGTGCAGCTCACCGACCTGCGGATGCTGCATGTGACTCGTGCCGTCCCGGCGATGCCCGACGTCAGCGCGGGCCCAGAGGCTGCGGAACCGATCGCTGCGCATCGACAACTCACCGACCAGCGCCGCCAGGTTCGGGTCTTCGGGGTCGGCTCCCGCCGCGGCACGCAGGCCGCCGACCACGCTCGCCGTGGCGCGCTCCCAGTCCACGTGCAGTTCGCGGTCGCCGGGATCCAGGAACACCTGTCGCAACAGGTTCTTGCCGGGTGCGAAGTTCGGCGACAGGGCACGGGCGGGCGCGTTGGCGGCCAGCACGTCGAGGTACCTGCCGGACACGTACGCGGGCATCGGGAGCTGGTCGATGAGCAGGGCGGTGCCGGTCGGTATCCGTTCGATCCGCGGGCGCGCCCGGCGGCGGGTGCGCGCGCCGGCGAGCTCGTGCAGGTGGGCGGTCGCGGCTGGGTCGAGCAGCAGCGCCCGAGCCAGTGCGTCGATCACCTGGGCGGACGGGTTCTGGTCGCGTCCCTGCTCGAGGCGCAGGTAGTAGTCGGAGCTGATGCCGGCCAGCATCGCGAGCTCCTCGCGGCGAAGGCCGGACACCCGTCTCCGCCGGCCGGCGACGAGCCCCACGTCCTCGGGCCGCACCTGACCGCGTCGGGCGCGCAGGTACTCGCCGAGGGCGTTGACCTTGTCCACGATTCGAGGCTAATCACGGTCGGCCGGACGTGGCTGTCCCTGCGACTCCAGGGATGCGCGGGCCCATGGGCACCTTCTCCGGCCGGGCGGGAGCACCGACGTGGTGACGCGAAGCCTGCAGGTCGCCGATCTGTGACCCGATCACCGCTGCCGCGGCTGGGGGAATGTCGCAGGATGGGGTGGTGACGGAGACGATGGCGCGGCTGCCGGCGCTGGTGCCGCCCCCGACCGACCTCCCGCCGCGCGCGGCGCAGCTGCGTGCCGACGTGCGGGCCTTCCTCGAGCAGGAGCGGGCCGCAGGAGCGTGGACACCGCGCGCCGACGTGTGGCTCTCGGGCTGGGACGAGCGATTCACGAAGGAACTGGGCCGCCGTGGCTGGCTCGGGATGACCATCCCGGTCGAGTACGGCGGCCATGGCGCCTCGCCGCTGGACCGCTACGTGGTCACCGAGGAGCTCCTCGCCGCCGGTGCTCCGGTGGCCGCGCACTGGGTGGCCGACCGCCAGATCGGCCCCAGTCTCATGCGGTTCGGCACCGAGTCGCAGCGACGCAAGTTCCTGCCCGGAATCGCGGCGGGCGAGGTGTACTTCGGTATCGGGATGAGCGAGCCCGATGCCGGCTCCGACCTGGCGGCCGTGCGCACCAAGGCCGTGCAGGTCAGCGGTGGGTGGGAGCTGACCGGCACGAAGGTCTGGACGTCCGGCGCCCACCACGCGCATGCCTTCTTCGCGCTCGCCCGCTCCGCGCCCCGTGACGAACAGAACCGGCACGCGGGCCTGTCCCAGTTCATCGTCGAGCTCGACTCGCCCGGTGTGCAGATCCGCCCCATCCCGCTGCTGACCGGCGCACACCATTTCAACGAGGTCGTGTTCGACAACGTGTTCGTGCCTGACGACATGGTGCTCGGTGAGATCGGCGCCGGTTGGCGGCAGGTCACCAGCGAGCTCGCGTTCGAGCGCAGCGGACCGGAGCGGTTCCTCTCGACGTTCCCGCTGCTCACCGCTCTCGTCGGGGAGCTTCTCGCCAATGGGTCCACGCCGCATCAGGAGCTCGGTGGCCTCGTCAGCCGCCTGTGGACGCTGCGGCGGATGTCGCTGGCCGTGGCCGGCTCGCTCGAGTCGGGGCAGGCGCCGGAGCTGGCCGCAGCCGTGGTGAAGGATCTCGGCACGCGGTATGAGAACGAGGTGATCGACGTGGCCCGGCTGCTCGTCTCGATCCCGCCGGACCCCGCTGCCGAGGGTGGCTACGCACGGCTTCTGGCCGACGCGGTGCTGCACGCCCCCGGCTTCACGCTGCGCGGTGGGACCAACGAGGTGTTGCGCGGGATCGTGGCGCGCGGAATGGGGCTGCGATGACCGACAACTCGGAGCTGCGCGAGTTGGCGGAGTCGATCTTCGCCGACGCCCGGGACGCGGGCACGGGGTTCGACGCCGAGCTGTGGAAGACCCTCGAAGGCACCGGACTCGCCCGGCTGACCCTGCCGTCCGACGCGGGTGGGAGCGAGGGCAGCTTCTCCGACGCGGCGGTGGTGCTGGCCGAGGCCGGTGCGTACGCCGCGCGGGTTCCCCTTGTGGAGACCGATCTGCTGGCGGGCTGGCTGCTGCACGCCGCGGGCATCGGCGTGCCTGCCGGGCCGCTGACGGCCGTGACCGCAACGCTGGATGTCGAGGGCTCGACGGTCCGCGGCACGCTCCAACGCGTGCCGTGGGCGCGCGCCGCGGCCGGGATCGCCGTGCTGGCCCCGCACCACGTCGTCCTGCTCGGGCCGGAACAGATCACCGTCACCGACGGCAGCAACCTTGCGGAGGAGCCGCGCGACGCGGTCGTCGTCGACGGCGAGGTGCCCTCCGGTGCCGTCGCAGCCGTGCCGGAGGGGGCGACGCAAGAGTTCCGGCTGCGCGCCGCGCTCGGGCGGGCCCAGCTGCTCGCCGGGGCCGCGCGAGGTGCACTCGCCGCCGCTGTGCGCTACGCGGGCGAGCGGGTGCAGTTCGGCCGCCCGATCGGCCGGTTCCAGGCGGTGCAGCAACAGCTCGCCCTGGCCGCGGCCGAGGTGGCCGCGGCATCGGCGGCGGCGTCCGCCGCGGCTGCAGCCGTCACCGCGGACGGGTTCGCGGACCCGGCATCGCGGCTCGCTGTCGCCGCGGCCAAGGCGCGCACCGGCGAGGCCGCTGGTGCCGTCGCCCGGATCGCGCACCAGGTGCACGGGGCCATCGGTTTCACCCGCGAGCACGACCTGCGGCTCCTCACCACCCGCCTGTGGGCGTGGCGTGACGAGGACGGCGCGGACGCCGAGTGGAACAGCGAGATCGGAGCGGCCGCACTGGCCGCCGGACCCGAGGGACTCTGGCCGCTGGTGACCGGACGTCCATGATCAACAGGGCCCGGTAGCGTGCCCCGGCGATGGAACAGATCGCAGCGGACGACCCCCGCGTTCTGGGTCGCTACCGGGTAACGGGCCGACTTGGGACAGATGGGATGGGCCGCGTCCTGCTCGGCGTCGACGACGGTGACAGGCGCGCGGCACTGAGAGTGGTGCATCCGCAGCTCGCGGCCCAGCCCGGGTTCCGCGAGCGGTTCCGGCGGGAGGTGCAGCTCGCGGCCACGGCGCCGCCGTGGTTCGCCGCCGCCGTGCTGGACGCCGGCCCTGACGGCGACCCACCGTGGCTTGCCACCGCCTACGTCGAGGGTCCGACGCTGCAGGCCTACGTGGAGGCGAACGGTCCGCTGAGCCGCCAGGGCACGGTGGCGCTGGCCGTCCGGATGGCCGACGGGCTCGTCGCCCTGCACGGCGCGGGCCTCGCGCACGGGGACCTCAGGCCGTCGAACGTGGTGCTGGCCGAGGACGGGCCGCGGCTGATGGACTTCGGTGTCGCCCGGGCTGCCCAGCCCCCCGCGGGAGCGCCCCAGACGGGCCATGTGGTCGCCGGCCCCGACTTCCTGGCGCCGGAGCAGGTCGCCGGGCACCGGGACGTCGGACCGGCCGCCGACATCTTCTCCTTCGGCTCGCTGATCGGCTTCGCGGCCATGGGTCGCTCCCCGTTCGCCGCCGACTCCGTTCCCGGCGTGATGCACCGCGTCTCGCACACCGCCCCCGATCTCGGGCCGATCGACGGGCCCCTGCGCGATGCCGTGCTGGCGTGCCTCACGAAGGACCCCGCCGCGCGACCGACGGCCGCCCGCCTGCGTGATCTGCTGCGGCTCCTGGACCAGCCGGAACCGGCCGCCGCGCCCGCCGCCGTGGCGGCACCGGCCGGGCCGCCGCGCGTCACGGCAGCTCGGGTGCCCGTTCCCCACGCACCGGCGCCGGCCGGGCCGCCTCCGGCGGTCTCTGTCCCGGCGCCTGCCGCACCGCCGTCGCCCGTCCCGGCTCCGCCGGTCCCGGTCCCGGCGCGCCCGGCCCCGGCACCCGGCGGAGCGGCCCCGGCACGAGCTGGAACGGCGCCCATTCCGCCGTCACCGGTTCCCCTCGGCGCCATTCCCGTTCCTCGCACGCCCGATCGGTCCGGGCCGTCCACCTTCGTCGGAGCGCCCGTCCTGCTGCCGGAGCGCCCGGCGCGCGGTCTCGGCAGCTTGACGCGGCGGCAGTGGGGCATCATCGCCGCGGTCGTCGTCGCAGCCCTGGCCGGAGCCGGCATCGCCCTGGCCGCGGTGTTCACGGTCGGCGGTGGCGACGCCGGGGCCCCGGCGGCCGAAGGCCCGGGCAGTACCGCATCGGCGGCCCCCTCGGCGGACTCGGCGGGATCGACGGACCCGGACGTCACGGTGATCGACGGCGAGACGGACCACCGCTTCGGCACGGGATCCGCGCAGTTCGTCACCCCGAGCCGCAACATCGCGTGCCGCATGTCCACCGGAAACGTGCGGTGCGACGTCGTCCAGCGCACGTGGGAGGTGCCACCGCCGCCGGCCGACTGCACCCAGTCCTACGGCACCGGCGCGATCCTCGCCGGGTCGGGGAAGGGGCAGCTGTCCTGCGTCGGAGACACCCTGGCCGACTCCTCCCTCTCCGTCCTCGACTACGGGCAGGGCGTCCGGTTCGGTGACGTGGTCTGTGTGAGCAAGGAGAGCGGCATGCGCTGCGAGAACCCCGGGACCGGGCACGGGTTCAACGTCGCCAGGGCGTCCTACGAGCTGTTCTGACCCGGCGCGTGGGAAGGGAAACGCGGCCGTGAACCTTGCACGAGGCATGAACATCGACCTCAACGGGAGAACGGCACTGGTCACCGGCTCCACCCAGGGGATCGGCCACGCCATCGTCATCCGGCTCGCCGAGGCGGGCGCGCGGGTGGTGGTCAATGGGAGAGGCGAGGAACGCGTCAAGGACGCCGTCGAGCGCGTGCGTGCCGCTGTGCCCGGCGCCGACGTGCTCGGCATCGCGGCGGACGTGGCGTCCGAGGACGGGGCCGGGACGCTCATCGGGGAGCTGCCCCAGGTGGACGTGCTGGTGAACAACCTGGGGATCTTCGAGGCCCGGCCCGTGCTGGAGATCGACGACGCCGAATGGCGGCGCTACTTCGAGGTGAACGTGCTGGCCGGGGTGCGCCTGACCCGCGCCTACCTGCCCGGGATGATCAAGCGCGGCTGGGGCCGCGTGCTCTCCATCAGCAGCGACTCCTCGGTGGTGACCCCCGTGGAGATGGTGCATTACGGCGTGACGAAGACGGCGCAGCTGGCTGTGTCGCGCGGCTTTGCGAAGGCCGCAGCCGGCACCGGCGTCACCGTCAACTCCGTGCTGGCCGGCCCCACGCACACCGGCGGTGTCGAGGACTTCGTGGCGGGCATGGTGGACGAGGACCTGCCATGGGACGAGCTCCAGCGCCGGTTCATGCGGGAGCACCGGCCGCAGTCGCTGCTGCAGCGGCTGATCGAGCCGTCCGAGATCGCCAACATGGTGGCCTACCTCAGCTCCGACCTGGCCTCGGCGACAACCGGAGGGGCGCTGCGGGTGGACGGCGGCTACGTCGACTCGATCCTGCCGTAGCCCGGTTCCGGGGCGGGCGGCAGGCTGTGCGGCATGACCGACTCGACTCCTGCTCGCCCCGCCCAGAACGTTCCCGCCCGGTCCGTGTCGTCGGAGGTCGTGGCCGCTGTGGCCGATCGACTGGGGCGCGACCAGGTGTTCGGCCCAGCGGTCACGAGCGCGTCGGGCACCACACTGGTACCGGTCGCGCGGGTGCGGGCCGGCGGTGGCGTGGGTGCGATGCGGCCGGGGGCGGCGAGCACCGGGGCGGCGGCGATAGCGCGGCCGATGGGTGCCTTCTCGGTCACCCCTGATGGGAAGGTGAGCTGGCACCCGGCCGTCGACGTCAACCGGATCGTCCTCGGCGGTCAGATCACGCTCGCCGCGGTGATCGTGCTCGTGCTGGGAGTGCTCCGGCGTCCCCGGCGATGATCATTCCTCAGCTGCCGATCTTGCGGAAGTCCCAGCTGGTGATCTTCTCGGGAAGCAGACGCAGCCAGGCATGGCGCCCGTCGCGGACGACGGTGCCGCCGCTGTACTTGTCGGCGAAGGCCTGCTCGGGCCCGTCCAGCTCGGGCACAGGCTCGCCGGTGCGGGGCACCTCGCCCACCACCTCCACCCGCCCACGCAGCTCCACCCCGCGCAGCTCGCCGTAGTCCTCCCCGGCGTCGACGACGACCGCGATCCGCGGGTCGTTCTGCAGATCGGTCCAGCGCTGGCTGCGTGACAGCGAGGTCAGCCACAGCGCCCCGTCCTGCCAGACGAACCACAGCGGGGTGGCATGCGGGCCGGTGCTGCCGACGGTGGCGACCCGGCAGGTGCGCTGCTCCGCGAGGAACGCGTCGACCTCGTCCGGCGTCATCGCGATCGCGCGGGCGCGCCGTTGCTGCTTCATGGCGCGGACGCTAGCGCAGCCCCCCGGGCGCCTCGCTGACGGGAAACGGGCGACTCGGGTGTGTATCGGGGTACATGACCACGGTGGGTCTCGACGCACTCGGGTAGAACCTCAGGGTGGACGAGACGTACGACGTCGCCGTTGTGGGCGCCGGACCGGCAGGGTCGGCAAGCGCGTTACGGGTGCTGCAGCTGCGCCCCGACGCGCGTGTTCTGCTCCTGGACGCGGCGGCGTTCCCGCGCGACAAGACCTGCGGCGACGGCATAGCCGCCCAGGTGCTCGAGCTGCTCCAGGCCCTCGGTGTGCCGAACCTGGCCCGTCTGGGTCCCGCTGTGCCCCGGCTCCAGCTGCGCAGCCCGGGCGGGCGCCTGGTCTCGCGCATCTGTGCGCGTCCCAACCGGGTGATTCCGCGGGCGGTGTTCGACGCGGAGCTGGTCTCCGCCGCAGTCGCGCGCGGCGCGGAGCTGCGCCGCCATCGGGTGCGCCGCGTCGACGTCCGCGCCGACGAGGTGGTGCTCGACGGAAGCATCCGGGCGCGGGTCGTGATCGGTGCCGACGGCGCGAACTCGACGGTCCGTCGCCTGCTGGGCGCGCCCGAGACCCCGTCAGCGGCAACGGCGGTCGCGATCCGCGGCTACGCGCCGACCACGCTGCGACCCGACGCGCTGGTGATCGAGTTCGCCCGCGGCCGCTACCCGGCCTACGCCTGGTCGTTCCCGCTGCCCGGCGGCGGATCCAACGTGGGATACGGGGTGTTCGACCGCCGCGGAGCGGGGTCCCGGCAGGAGTTGCTCGATGCCATGCGCACGCTGCTGCCCGGACACGAGCCCACCCCGGAGACCGTGCGCGGGCACCACCTTCCGCTCTCCACCGGGCCGCGCCACCATCCCGACGGCCGGGTACTGCTGGCCGGTGACGCCGCCGCGATGATCAACCCGCTGACGGGTGAGGGGATCTTCGACGCGGTGGCCTCCGGGGTCCTCGCCGGCCGTGCCGCGCTCCTGGGAGCAGCCGCGGGCGCGGCCCACCGGCGCGCCATGACGCGCTCCTTCGCCCTGCACCACCAGCACGGAGCCTTCCTCTCCCGTCTGGTGTCGAACGCCCGGTTCCTCGACGCGGCCGTCACCGCCGCAGAACGCCACCAGTCCGTTTTCGACGCCGCCGTGGACCTCGGCCTCGGGCGCGGCACGGCGCCGGTGGCCGCCCTGGCCCGGGTGGCTGCCGCGTACGTCACCCTGGGCCGCGGCTGACGGCGGCAGCGACCCCGGGCTGGGCGAGCAGGGCGGGGCCCGACGCCACCAGCAGCACCACCGCCACGGCGGCCACCACGAGCACCGCACGAAACGGTGCGCGCGAGCCTGGTCGGCGCCCGGCACGGAACCCGGCCGTGAGGATCACCACGGCGAGCACGGGGACGCCCCAGCTGAACACGGCCGGCAGAGGCGCGTTCAGCGCGAGCAGCACCGTGGCCGCGAACAGCAGCACTGCGGCGGCGACCTGGCTGCCCAGCATCCCGATCCGGTGGGGCAGGCCGCGGACACCGGTGGCCGCGTCGTCGGCGAGGTCGGGCAGCACGTTCGCGAAATGCGCACCGGCGCCGAGCAGCGCGCCGGCCGCCGGGAGCCACCACGGCGGCACCGGCGCGCCCGGTAGCCCGAGCACGACGAAGACCGGTAGCAGCCCGAAACAGACCAGGTAGGGCAGTACCGAGAGCGCGGTGGACTTCATCCCCAGGTCATAGGCCCACCCGGCCGCGACGGCGACGATGTGCACCAGCCCGGCGGCGATACCGGACGCGAGCGAGAGCGGCACGCAGGCCACCGCGGCGAGCACCGTGGCCACCGCCACGGTCCGTGTCGTGACGGCGCCTGCGGCCACCGGCTTGTCCTGGCGCCCCACGGCGACGTCACGCTCGGCGTCCAGCAGGTCGTTGAGCCAGCCGATCGACAGCTGCCCGGTGAGCACCGCCGCGACCACCAGAAGCACCCCGGGCAGGTCGCGCCCCGTGGTGACGGCGAGCGCCGTGACCATGACGGTGACCGCAACGGTGGGCTCAGGGTGCGAGGAGCGCAGCAGCGCGACCGTGGTCGCGGCGACAGGCCGCATGCGGCCCAGTCTGGCAGCCTGATGCTCGTGCCCGCGCTCCGGAACCACCGCACCAGCGAGCTAGCGCGCAACGATCCGGCGCAGTACGACGATCTCGCGCAGCATTGGTGGCAACCGCGAGGCCCCTTCGCGATGCTCCACTGGCTCGTGGCCGCACGCGGCGCGCTGGTGCCACCGGCGACCCGACCCGGCGCGGTCCTGGTCGATCTGGGCTGCGGGGCGGGTCTGCTCGCCCCCCACGTCGCCGGCGCGGGCTACCGGCATGTCGGCGTGGACATCGGCGCGTCCGCGCTGGTCCAAGCCGCGGCGCACGGGGTCACCGTCGTACGCGGGGACGTCACCGCCGTGCCCCTGGCCGACGGCTGCGCGGACGTCGTCGCGGCGGGGGAGATCCTCGAGCACGTACCCGACCTGCCGGGCGCCGTGCGCGAGGCCTGCCGGCTGCTGCGTCCCGGCGGCCTGCTCGTGATCGACACCCTCGCCGCCACGGCGCTGAGCCGCTTCGTCGCCGTGACGCTGGCCGAACGCATACCCGGCGCGGCGCCACCCGGCATCCACGACCCAGCGCTGTTCGTCGACCGCGGCCTCCTCGTGCGGGAGTGCGCACGCCACGGAGTGACGTTGCAGCTGCGCGGCATCCGTCCGTCGCTGTCGGGGCTCGCCCGCTGGCTCACCGGGCGGGCCGACACGGTGCCCATGGTCACGGTGCCGACCACCGCCGTGCTGTTCCAGGCCGTCGGGAGGCGGGCTTGACGCCCCGGACCGGCGGGGAGTCGACGCCGTGAGCGGATCGGGGTACATCGCGGGCTTCGGCGCCGCCGTGCCCGGCTGCGCCCTCCGCCAGATCGAGATGTGGGACGGGTTCTTCGCGCGCCACTTCGCGGGCGACCGGATGGCGGAGCGAATCTTCCGCAGCGCCGGCGTGCAGCACCGGCACGCCGCGGTGAACCCGGCGGACGAGGACGTCTCGGGCTGGTCGACGGGCGAGCGAATGCGGCGATACGTCAGCGAGGCGTTCCCGCTGGGCAAGGAGGCCGTGGCCGCGGCGCTCGCCGACGCCGGCCTCGCCCCTGACGAGGTGGGCCTGTTCGTGGTGGCCTCGTGCACCGGATACGTCACGCCCGGCCTGGACATCCGTGTGGCCGCCGACCTCGGGATGGCACCCGACGTGCAGCGGCTGTTCATCGGGCACATGGGCTGCTACGCGGCGATCCCGGCGCTCGGCGCGGCCCGCGACTACGTCGTCGCCCGCAACCGGCCCGCTGTCGTGCTGTGCCTGGAGCTCACGTCGCTGCACGTGCAGCCGCCCGCCGACGACCACGGCCGCATCGACCTCGGCCAGGTCGTCTCCCACGCGTTGTTCGGCGACGCCGCCGCCGCGATCGTCGTGCTGCCGGACGCGCCGGGGGCACGGCGCGGGTTGGAAGTCCTCGAGATCGCCGCACTCACCGACGCGGCGACCGCCGACCACATGACCTGGGAGGTCACCGACCTGGGCTTCCGCATGGGCCTCTCGCCCGAGGTGCCCCGGGTGCTCGCGCGGCACGTGCGCGCCATGGTGTCGGAGGTGCTCGGGCGGCACGGGCTGACCACGGCGGACGTCGACGGGTGGGCTGTGCACCCCGGTGGGCCGCGGATCCTGAGCACGGTCGCCGAGCAGCTCGCCCTTCCCGCGGATGCGTTGGACGCCTCGAAGGCGGTACTCGCCGAACGTGGCAACTGCTCGTCGGCCACCGTTCTCCTCGTGCTCGACGCGCTGCGCGCCGCCGGTCGCTCCCGAGCGGGTCGAGCCGTCGTGGCCATGGCATTCGGGCCCGGCCTGACGCTGTACGTCGCGCTGCTGCGGCAAGGCTGAGCACGGGGTGCGGTCTCGGGGCCGGAACGGGCGGCTCGCAGGGTCAGCGCGGGGTTGTTGCCAGCACGATGCGGTCGGGGCGCAGCAGAGCGGCTGACGCCCGGCCGTGCTCCAGCCAGGCGAGCAGCTCCTCGCCCTCCTCGATCGTCACGTCGCCGACGTGCGGGCCGGGGCCGAGATGCAGCGTCCGGGCACCGAGCCGGCGTGCCCTGACCAGCACCGAACGCGGCGCCGAGCCGGTGGCGAGGAGTGCGTAGCCGTCGCCGAGGACCTCGTCGAGCCGTGCCTGGCGTCCGTCCACCCGGACGGTCGGCTGCGGGCAAGGGGTCCCGGACAGATCCCGGCGGTGCCGGCGGCGCTCGACGAGAGGCCCCGGGCCGTAGCGCGTCGCGATGCCGCGCTGCGCCGCCGTCCGCACGCCCGGAATCCGCAGGAGCACGCCGGCCGCCGGGCGGCGCAGCGCGGCCGCGAGATCCTGGCCACCGGTCATGGCGTGACCGACGAGGACCGCTCCATGGATCACCGCTTCGGCGTGCGGCCCGCGCTCGGCCTGGTAGCTGTCGAGCAGCGTGTGCTCGTCACCGCCCTCCAAGACGGCGGCGAGCTTCCAGGCGAGGTTGTGCGCATCGCGCAGCCCGGCCCCGAGGCCCTGTCCGATAAACGGGGGCGTCAGATGGGCGGCGTCACCGAGCAGCAGCACCCGCCCGCGCCGCCACCGGTCGGCGATCCGCGCACGGAACGTGTACTCGCCGGCCCGCAGTACATCGAGGTCGCCGACCCGCGTCCCCCATCGTCTGGTGAGTGTGGCGATCCGCTCCGGGCGCATCATGTCTTCGGCGGTCTCGCCGGGCCGCATCCGGAACTCCCACCGGTACCGGTCGCCGGGCAGCGGGAGGAACGTGGCCGCGCGGCGCGGGTCGCAGATCTGGTCGACCCCACCCCAGGTGGGGAGCGGCCGGTCCGAGCGGGCGTCGAGGACGAACCACCGCTCGGTGAACCGCAGGTCACGAAGCCGGGCACCGATGGCGTCGCGGACGGTGCTGCCGGCGCCGTCGCACCCGAGCACCGCCGCCGCGCGCAGCTGCTCGCGTACGCCGGTGCGCGCGTCGGTGAGGTGCACGAGCACGCCCTCGGGACGCCCGTCGGGCCGGCTCACGTCCTTGACCTCGGTGTACTCGCGCAGCTGGGCCAGTGGCCGACGGGCCAGCTCCTCACGCAGCAGGCGCTCGAGATCCGGCTGATGGAACAGGTTGGACTCAGGATGGCCGTGCACGCCGGCGGGCCGGTCGTGGCGGAACTGCGCGAAGGGCTGCAGCCGGGCGTCGAGCAGCCGCAGGCCCGCCGCAGGGATGCTGATCCCGGCGAACGCGTCGCCGATGCCGGCCCGCTGCAGGATCCGCGCCCCCTCGTCGTCGAGATGCACGGCGCGTGGCAGCGGGTGGATCCCGGCCCGCCGTTCCAGCACGGTGCAGGCAACCCCGAGCCGGGCCAGCAGGAGGGCGGCGGTGAGTCCGGTGGGGCCTGCGCCGACGATCAGCACCGGCCCGGCGCCCGGCTGTTCCTGCTCCACGGCTCTCACCTCGGTGTCGACCCTGCCAGCGCTGGGCCGCCGGTGCATCCGGGCGGAATGACGGTATCGAGAACGGACATGTCGAGAACGTCGTGCGGCCCGCCTGAGCGAGTGACTGCGATGACCGTTGATGTGATCCGCCGTAACGTGATCGCCTCGTCGTCGTTGGCGCAGCGTGCGCCATCACGCCCGCCGTTGGGCCCTGCCCGTGGTTCTGGCTGCTGTCATGACGGCGGGCGCGGCTGCACCTGCGGTCGCGGATGCCCAGCCTGCCCCGTCGGAGAGTGACGGGGCGCCCAGCTACGTCGCACTCGGCGACTCCTACGCGGCAGGCCCGTTGATTCCGGTGCAGACCGGGGAGCCCGCCGGGTGTCAGCGCTCCACCGAGAACTACCCGGCGATCGTCGCGAGCGTCCTCGCCCTGCCCGACTTCCGGGACGTGACGTGCAGTGCGGCCACCACCGAGCACCTCGCGGCTCCCCAGCCCGTCAAGCCGGGGGTGAACGATCCGCAGTTCGACGCCCTGTCGGAGGACACCGGACTCGTGACGCTCACGATCGGCGGCAACGACATCGGCTTCGGCGAGATCATCAGCGAATGCGCCACGCGCTCCCCGCTGGCACCCGCCGGAGCCGCGTGCCGGGACTTCTACACGAAGGACGGCAACGACGAGCTCGCGGAGCGGATCGACGCCACGGCGCCGAAGATCGCCGCGGCCCTGCACGAGATCGAGGAGCGCTCTCCCGACGCCCGCGTGCTCGTCGTCGGCTACCCGGCGATCCTCCCCGACTCCGGCCCGGGCTGCTTCCCGGCCGTCCCGTTCAGCCCGGGCGACGTGGCCTACCTGCGCGAGACCGAGAAGCGGCTCAACGAGATGCTCGCCGACGAAGCCGAGGACGCGGGCGTCGAGTACATCGACACCTACACGGCCTTCATCGGCCACGACATGTGCACGCTGCCGGGGACCAAGTGGATCGAGGGCCTGATCCCCACGGCTCCCGCCGCGCCGGTGCACCCGAACGCGCTGGGCATGTCCGCGATGGCCACCGCGGTGATCGAGACGCTGGCGGGGCGCTCCGTGCCGGTCGTGGACATCTGACGCTTGCCTCGGACGAGGGTCATCCGGGCTCGGCGTCGAACCGGAACTGCGCTGCCAGCGCCCGCGTGGCGAGAGCCTGCGGGACGGACCGCAGCACCGTGTCCCGTAGGCGCGCGCGGGCGCCGGTGAGCCGGAGCACCCGGTTCATCCGGCGGGCGGCTGTCTGCAGGTCGACCGTGCGACGGTGCCGGCGGGCGGAGTAGGCGAGCAGGACTCGGGGCACGTCCGCGGGGCCCGCGTCGGCGAGCTCGTTCCCGAGGGCCACAGCGTCCTCGAACGCCTGGCAGGCGCCCTGCCCGAGGTCGGGGGTCATCGCGTGGGCCGCGTCGCCGAGCAGGGCCACCCGCCCGATGGCGAACACCGGAAGCGGCCGTGCCAGCTGGGACGTCTCGACCACGTGCACGCCCTCGGGCGGGGTCGCGTCGATGAGCGCGGCGACGCTCGGGTGCCAGTCGGCTCGGCGGCTGCGCAGCCAACGGTGCCGTTCGTCCGCCGTGGCGATCGCGGCTCCGTCCTCGGCGCTCGCCAGCCAGGCCGAGTACCAGTAGACCCCGTCGGCCATCGGAAGGCAGCCGAACCGGTCACCGGTGCGGTGGTCGAGCAGCTCGCCGGCCACCATCGGCACGTTCGCCGGCGTGACGGCGGCGATGGCCCGCGCGGCCTTCTCACCGGATCCGGCCAGGCCGGGATGACCCGGAAACAGTGTTCCCCGGAGCCTGCTGCCGGCGCCGTCCGCGACCACGACGGCGTCGGCCCGCAGGTCCGCCGCCCCACCGAGCTCGACGTGCGCCCCCGCGTCACGCACCGCGGTGACCGCGCAGCCGGTGCGGATGGTGCCGGCGGGGAGCGCCTCGGCCAGTAGACCGTGCAACCACGGCCGGGGCACGGCCACGAACGGTGCGCCGACGTGCGCGGCCATGGCGACCTGGTCGGTTGTGAGCAGGGGGCGGCCGTGCCGGTCCCGCAGGGCAGCGCCACCGTCGAGCGGTACGGCACGGGACCGCACGGGCTCCCCGAGCCCGAGCGCGTCCAACGCCAGTACCCCGTTGGGCGGGAGGCCGATTCCGGCGCCGGTCTCCCGGGGCTCGGGCGCTCGCTCGAGCACGGTGACCTCGTGTCCCGCCCGGTGGACGGCGAGTGCTGCCGCCAGCCCGCCCAGGCCTGCTCCGACCACAACGATGTGCATCCGTAGCCCCCTCTACGCTTGTAGAGACGGTACCGCATAACGTTCTACGCGAGGTAGAGGAATTGAGCGATCGACGCACGGAGATACTCGACGCCGCGCTGCACGTGCTGGCGGAGCAGGGCATGCGCGGCCTCACCCATCGCGCGGTCGACGCCGCCGCCGGCATCCCGCCTGGAAGCACCTCGTACTACTTCCGCAGCCGCTCCGCCCTGGTCGCCGGGTGCGTCGAGCGGCTGCTGGAGATCGACATGCTCGTCGACCTCCCATTCGTGCAGTCCGGAGCTACGGACGTCGTGGGCCTTGCGGAGGTGCTCGCCTCCGTCTGCGTCGCGATGGTGACGCGGGAGCGGTACCGCACCCTGGCTCGCTACGAGCTGACCCTCGCGGCCGTGCGTGACGAGCACCTGCGCGCCGAGCTGCAGCGGGGTGGCGACACGATCCGCCGCCTGGCCGCGG
Source organism: Pseudonocardia alaniniphila (assembly GCF_022524485.1). Classification (GTDB taxonomy): domain Bacteria; phylum Actinomycetota; class Actinomycetes; order Mycobacteriales; family Pseudonocardiaceae; genus Pseudonocardia; species Pseudonocardia alaniniphila. Next base: position 89,414 of record NZ_JAKXMK010000015.1, on the reverse strand, counting down.
ACCTGGTGCGACCCCTCGGAGCGGCGGACCCCGACCGATCGGCCGACGAGCTGGCAGCCACGCTCGACGGCCTGATGCTCACTGCCCTGATACGGGGTCCGCAGGACGAGCCGGTGCTGACCGCGTGGTTGCGCACGGCGCTGGAGCGGGCGCTGCGGGCCCAGCCCGGGGTGGGGTTCAGAAGATCTTCTCCAGGCGGCTGATCCACTCCTCCCAGCCCTCCCGGAGCGTGTCGTAGTACGAGGGCTCGAACTCGGGACCGGTCCAGCTGTTGGTGATCGTGACCTCGGTACGGCCCGGTTCGACCTCGCGGAACGTGACGGTCACCGTCTCGTCGCTGATCTGGTCCGCGGGCGTCTGCGAGTGATGGGTGAAGGTGAAGGCGATCCGGGAGTGGGGCTCGAGTGTCAGGTACTCGCCGACGAAACCGTTGACGCTGCCGTCCGCCTCGTGCAGTTCGATGCGGTAGCGACCGCCGACCCGCACGTCGGCGTCGACGACCGTGGCGTACCAGCGGCGCATCTGGTCAGGCTCGGTCCACGCGGAGTAGAGCGTGGCGGGGCTCGCCGCGATGGTGCGGGAGACGGAGACCGTGTGCGGGACGAGGGTCATGGGCTTTCCTCCGTTGGCGTGGTGACGAACGCTTCGAGGGCGTCCAGGCGGCCCGTCCAGAACTGCTCGTAGAAGCGCAGGTGGTGGGTGGCCGCAGCGAGCGGCGCGGGATCCAGGCGGCACACGTGCCGCCTGCCGTGCACGGTGCGGCGCACCAGCCCGGCCCGCTCCAGCACCTTGACGTGCTTCGACGCGGCCGCGAGAGAGATCGGATAGGGGGCGGCGAGCTCGGTGACCGTCTGCTCGCGCTCCGCGAGCCGTCGCACCATCGCCCGGCGCGTCGGGTCGGCGAGGGCGTGGAAGACCTCATCGAGTCGTTCAACCACTCGGTTGAATATAGAGAGCCGGACGGAGAATCGTCAACCATTCGGTTGAGCTTTTCTCGATGCGCGGGGCCGCCACCGGCGCGGCGGCGTTGGTCAGCGCTCGTCGTAGCTCTCGACGATCCGCGGGTGCATCGGGAACTGCACCGGCGACGCGCCGAAGAGCCGGCGGCCTGCCGTCCTCGCTGCGGCGCGGACGGCTGCCGCGGTCTCCTCGGCCGCCTCGGCAGGCACGTGCAGCAGCACCTCGTCGTGCTGGAAGAACACCAGCTGCGCCGGGCTGCCGGCCGCCCGGAGTGACAGCCGCAGCTCGGCCAGCAGCACGAGCGCCCACTCGGCCGCGGTGGCCTGCACGACGAAGTTGCGGGTGAACCGGCCACGCGCCCGTGCGGCGGCCGGTTGCTCGTGGCCCGGCCGTGCCGGCGGGCAGGTGCGCCCGAGGTGCGAGCGCACGAGCCTGCCCTCCTCGCCCGCTTTCGCGGCGTCCTCGACGTAGGCCATCGCCGCCGGGAACCGCTTGCGCAGAGTGGCCAGCAACGTGCCGGCACCGCCGGAGGTCTGTCCGTACATCGCCGAGAGCAGCGCGAGCTTGGCCGTGGCGCGTTCGCCGCCGAACTCGCGGACGGAAAGCGCGGAGTACAGGTCGTCCTCACCGGGGGCGAGCGCATGGTCGCCCGACAGTGCCGCCAGCACGCGGGGCTCGAGTTGGGCGGCGTCGGCCGCGACCAGGCGCCATCCCGGATCGGCGCGCACGGCCGGGCGAAGGGCACGCGGGATCTGCAGCGCACCCCCACCGCGGGTGGCCCAGCGGCCGGACACGACACCGCCGACCACGTACTCGGGCCGGAACCGGCCGTCGGCGACCCAGCTGCGCAGCCACGACCATCCGTGTGCGGAGTGCAGCCTGGCGAGCTCCTTGTACGCGAGCAGAGGCTCCACGGCCGGGTGGTCGATCTGCCGCAGCTCCCATGACCGGGTGGTCTGCAGTTCGTAGCCGGCCCGGGCGAACGCGCGCATCACCTCGGCAGGCGAGTCGGGGTTGAGTGCGCGGCCACCGAACGCGGCGACCACCTCGTCGGCGAGCGCTTGCACCTTCGGCGGCCGGCCACCGAGAACGGGGCGGGGGCCGAGCAGATCGGTGAGCAGCCGGTCGTGCACGTCGGCCTGCCACGGGAGCCCGTGGCAGGTCATCTCCTCGGCCACGAGCATCCCGGCCGACTCCGCTGCGGCCAAGAGCCGCATCCCCGGCGCGGCCGCGGCGAGGGCCTGCTGCTGCGCGGCGTGTACGGCCACCAGGCCGGCCAGCTCGTCGGTAGCCGCCGTGGTCTCGAACAAGGCCGGCGGACCGTCGTCCGCGTCGGGCGGGTCGGGCTCGGGCGGGCGCCCATCGAGCCGGGCGAGCGCCGCGGCGAGCCCGTGCGGATCTCCGAAGCGGCCCGCCGCTCCCACGAGAAGCCCTTCCACCAGCTCGACGTCATGGGCGCGTGCCACCTGTACCCCGGCGGCGAGCAACCGCCGATAGGTGCGCGCTCGCGCCACCACCCACCGCGGAGCGTTGTCACGCTCCATGTCGGCGACGCGGGCCAGCGGCCCGAGCGTCTCCGGGGATCCGAGCGGCGCGCCGTCGTGGTCGAGCCGCTGGATCCGGGCCGGGCCGTCGCGCGGCCCGGGGTCGAGCGCGATCCTCATCCGCGCCACGCGGCGGAGCGGCGAGGTAGCAGCCCGGCGAGCAACCCGCGCTGCGGCACGCTCAGGATCTGCTCCGGACCGGCGTCGACCTCGGCGAGCACGTCGTTGGCCGCCAGCACTCCCGACGCCGATGCGCGCTCCATGAGGCCGGTGAGGAAGGGCGTGTCGACGAAGTCGCCGGCCACGCGGATCCCGCGGGCGTCTCCGCTGACCGTGGGCCTGGCGCCGGCACCGCCCGGCGGGAAAGTGGGGGCCGTGGCCTCGTACCGCTGCTGGAGATGCGCCACAGGCGCGTCGCGCGTCTCCGGCCACAGCGCGGCGAGCTCGGCGCGCATGCGAGCGGTGGCGGTGTGGGCGTCGGGTGCGGAGCAGGCGTAGGAGTGCAGCTCCAGCACCGCCCCGCCGGTGCGTGCCGCCCACTCGGCGCACGGCTGCTCCAGCCGGGAGTAGACGGTGACCGAGTCGAGCGTGGGTTCCCGGCTGACCGCGTTGAACACGGGACGTTCGGCTGCGACGTCGGAGCCGAGCCAGAGTCGGGTGACGGCGAAGGGCGGGGCCAGGGGGAGCGCGGCCGCCTTCCTCGCCAAGCGCGGCGCGGCCTCGGCGGCGCGCGGTGACGCCGCGAAGAGGCTCCGTAGGGCACCCGGGTGCACGGCCAGCACCAGGTGGCGGGTGTCGAGCGTGGAACCGTTGGAGAGCTCGACGCGCCAGCGATGGCCGTCGGCCGGAACGATCGCGCTCGCCGAGGTGGACGTGCGGACCTCCGCACCGCGCTTCTCCAGCAGGGCCTGCAGGGGCTCCCAGATGCAGGTGAGGTGGTCGGCGACGGGTGCGTCGAACGTGATGCCCTCGGGGTTGCCGAGGAAGTAGTAGTGGAACATCGCGATCAGCTCGGCCGAGGACAGCGCCGCAGGCTCGGCGAAGAACGACCGTGCGAACGCCTCGAAGAGCATCGCCAGCGCGCGGTCGGACATCCGCAGACCGGCCAGGAACTCCGCTGCCGGTACGGCATCGAACAGCGCTGTGGTGCGCTCGCGGTCGTAGGCGAGCAGCTCGGCCGCCAGCGCCTGCCGGGAGCCGAGGAGATCGCGCAGACCCAGGCTGGGGGAGCGGGCGAACAGCGTGAGCAGGTTGAGCGGGGGCGCCCCGGGCAGGCCCGTGAGCTGCTCGGGCGGGTACTCCCGGGAGATCACCGGATAGCCGCTGACCGGACGAAGGAAGCTCAGCTCCGGGTCGATCCGGCGCAGCACGGAGCGCCACGTGTAGTAGTGGCGGAAGAAGGCGTGGAAACCGTGCTCGACCACCTGCTCCGTGCCGTCGGGCAGGGTGTGGGGCCACGCGCCGAGGCGACCGCCGAGCGTGGGTGCGGCCTCCAGCAGCGTGACCGCCACGCCGCGTTCGGCGAGCACGACCGCGGCTGTGACTCCGGCCACCCCGCCGCCGACGATCACCGCCTCGGTACCGGCCGGGGCGTCACGCGGAAGACGCGTGTCGGCGGGCACGACCACCCGCGGACGCATCCGCAGCGGAGCGGCCCGAGTGGTCAGCTCTCGGTTCACGGCGTGACCCTATGCGCCGCCACCGACAGTGCCCGGAATGCGCCGGGACGCGGCGCGGTTGGCGCGGACATGACGGTAGAACTCGGGCGGTACGGAATCTGGCGGGGCGCGACCGGGCTCAGCCCTGATCTTGCGTCGGAGGTGGAAGCGCTGGGTTACGGCGCCATCTGGATCGGCGGCTCGCCTCCCGGGGACCTCGCCCTCGCGGAGTCGATGCTCGCCGCAACGAAGCACATCGCCGTGGCCACCGGCATCGTCAACATGTGGACGACCCCCGCCGAGGAGGTGGCGGCGTCCTACCACCGGATCGAGGCGGCGTACCCCGGCCGCTTCCTGCTCGGGGTGGGGATCGGACACCCCGAGGCGACCACGGAGTACCGGAAGCCCTACGACACGATCGTCGACTACCTCGACCGCCTCGACGTCGCGAAGGTGCCGGTGGAGGGCCGCGCGCTCGCCGCGCTGGGGCCCAAGGTGCTCGCCCTGTCGGCCGAGCGGACGGCAGGTGCCCACCCGTACCTGACCACGCCGGAGCACACCCGTGAGGCGCGGAAGATCCTCGGTGCGGGCACGCTGCTCGCGCCCGAGCACAAGGTCGTGCTCGACACCGACCCGGAGCGCGCCCGCGCCATCGGGCGTCCCGTCGTCGCGAAGCCCTACCTCGGCCTGCGCAACTACGTGTCGAACCTCAAGCGGCTGGGGTGGAGCGACGAGGACGTGGCCGACGGCGGAAGCGACCAGCTGATCGACGCTCTCGTCGCCCACGGCGACGCCGACGCCGTGGCCGCTCGGCTCACCGAGCACCTCGACGCGGGTGCCGACCACGTGTGCGCACAGGTGCTGCCCCACGCCGACGACCCGCTCCCCGCCCTGCGTGAGCTTGCGGATGCGCTGAAGCTCCGTTGATCCGCACGAACTGACATCTCACGAGGCCGCCGCCCGCCGCGCCCGGCACGCGGCGGCCTCCGTGTTCTCGCACGTGGCCCCGGCCCCCTGACCGCGCTGCGCGCGAGCGGGTTCCCGACGGCGCCGGATCGGCCTTGATCGGCCCTGATCGGCTCAGTCGCACGCCTGCTCCGCCTGGGGGCACACCTGCGGGGCGACGACACCACAGTGCGGATAGTCCTCTACCGGCACCCGGTGCGAGACGCCGTCATCGGTCTGATCGGCTTCCGTGGCCCGCAGCGGGCTGCGGACCACCGCGAACGCCAGCAGCGACGCCCCCGCGAGCAGGGCCGCCCCGATCACCATCGAGGTCCCGAACCCCTCATCGAGGGCTGCGGGGTCGGCGTAGTCGTCACCCCGGATGCCGGCGGCACCGGGGATCACGGCCACTGCGAGCAACCCCGCTGCCCTGGCGACCGCGTTGTTCACGCCCGACGCCGATCCTGCGTAGCGGTCCGGGGCGCTGTCGAGCACGGTGGCGGTCAGCGGCGCGACGGTCAGCGCCAGGCCGGCGCCGAAGACGACCACGGCGGGCAGGACATCGGTCAGCCATGTCGCGTCGGCACCGATCCGCAGCATGAGCAGCAAGCCTGCCGCGCTGATCAGCGGACCGATCGTCAGCGGCAATCGGGGGCCGATCCGTCCGGCGAGGGCTCCGGCGCGTGCGGAGCACGCCAGCATGATCACCGTGACGGGCAGCAGGGACGTGCCCGCCGCGAGCGGGCTGAAGCCGGCGACGGTCTGCAGTTGGAGCACCAGCAGCAGGAACACCACGCCGTTGGCGGCGTAGATCAGCAGCGTCACCGCGTTGGTGGCGCTGAACGTCTGGTTGCGGAACAGCTCGGGTGGCACCAGCGGGTGGTGCGAACGCCGCTCCACCAGTACGAACGCGATCAGCGCCAGGATCCCGACGGCCAGTCCGACGATCAGGTCCGGCGTCGCGCCGCGTTCGCTGAGCCCGGTGAGCGAGTAGGTCAGGCCGGCGAGGCCGAGCACGGCGAGCGCCGTGCCGGAGATGTCCAGGCCGGGGACGGACTCGGTATCCCGGCTCTCCGGTACGTGCCGCAGCGCCACCACGACGACGAGCACGGCCAGCGGGAGGTTGATGAGGAACACCGCCCGCCAGTCCCACTCCACGAGCCAGCCACCGAGAAAGGGGCCGATGGCGCCTGCGATCCCGCTGAGGCCCGACCAGGCGCCGACAGCAGCGGCCCGGTCCGGTCCGTGGAACGACGCCGAGATCAGTGCCAGACTTCCGGGCGTGAGGAGCGCCCCGCCGATGCCCTGCAGCGCCCTCGCCACGATGAGCGTCTCGACGTTCGGGGAGAGACCGCACAGCAGCGACGCCACCGCGAACCACACGACGCCGATGACGAAGATGCGGCGACGGCCGAAGTGGTCACCGAGTGACCCGCCGAGCAGGATCAGGGAGGCGAGGGTGAGCGTGTACGCGTTGACGGTCCACTGCAGGGCGACGAACCCGGCGTCGAACTCGGCGCCGATGTGTGCCAGCGCCACGTTCACCACGGTGCTGTCGATCATCGCGAGGCTCGATCCGAGCACCGTCGTGAGAAGCACCCATCGGCCCCGCGCCGTGCCCATACGGATGCCGCCTGCCTCAGCCATGACCTCAACTATGCCTTCGGCTTCGAGAGCCGAGTGAGGTCGGCCACGGGCCGTCGCATGGTCGTCGACATCTGTTGCCCGGGGGTAAAGACTCGTTGTGGAGATCCCCAGATGGAGGTCCCCGGAAGCCTTCTACCTGAAGTAGAATGGATGAGTGCCGACACTGGGGGAACTGGAGCGGGCCGTGATGGAGACCCTGTGGTCGGCCAGCGGACCTGTCACAGCGCGCGATGTGCAGGAGGCTCTGGCCAGCCGCGACCTGGCCACCACCACGGTGCTCACGGTGCTCGGGCGGTTGGAGCGCAAAGGCCTCGTCACCCGGGAACGGGAGGGCCGGGCTCACCGCTACCGGTCGGTGGCCAGCCGTGAGGATCACGTGGCCGAGCTCATGCGTGACGCGCTGGACGCGGCGCCGGACCGGGGGGCTGCGCTGGCCCGCTTCCTCGGCACGATCGCCGCGGACGAGCGTGCCGCTTTGCGCAAGCTGCTCGACTGAACCAATCTGCTACCGATGACGCTTACCGCGCTCGGTCTGCTCGTGCTCGGCGTGCTCCTCGCCGAGCCGGCCAGCAGAGCGCTCGCAGCCGCCCACTGGCCTGCGCGCGACCCCGTCGGCGCCCTGCTCGTCTGGCAGGCGGTCGGGCTCGCCGGCGGGCTGGCGTTGCTCGGCTCCGGCGTGGTGTACGGCCTCTCACCGCTCGGGCCGACGCTGCCGGTCGCCGCGTCCGGGGCCTTCGACGCACTGGCGGTCGGCGAGGTTCCCCGGGCGCTCACGCTCGTCCATTTCATCGCGTTGCTGGCGGCGCTGGCGCTGGCGCTGCGGCTGCTATGGGTGCTGGCGGCGGTCGCCGTGCGGACCGTGCGGGCCCGCCGCCGCCACCGTGACCTGCTCGACCTGCTGGGCACGCCGTGGCCCGCCGTCCCCGGTGCACATGTGCTCGACCATCCGATTCCGGTCGCGTACTGCCTGCCCGGCCTGCGGTCGCGGCTCGTGCTCTCCGCCGGGGTCCTCGACGTCCTGGACCCACCCGCCGTGCAGGCCGTGCTCGCCCACGAGCGGGCCCACCTGCGGGAGCGTCACGATCTCGTGGTGCTCCCGTTCGTCGCGTGGGGGGCCACGGCGCCGTTCATCCGCGGGATGGTCTGTGCGCAGCTGGCGGTGGCCACGCTGATCGAGATGCGTGCCGACGACGTGGCAGCAAGCTCGGTCACCCCGCACGAGCTGACGGGGGCGCTGCGGACGATGGGTGGTGCCGCTCCGGCGGCCGCTCTGAGCTCCTTCACCGACGGGCTGAACGACCGGCTGGGCCGGATCACGGCCCCGCCGCCGCCCCTGCCGCCCGCGGTCCGGGTGCTCGTCCGGCTCGTTGCGGCCGCGCTGGTGGCGCTACCCACGGCCTTGCTGCTCTGCCCCTGACCAGGCCCGTCCCCGAGCGGCTCAGGCCGGCCCGTTCGCCCGCAGCACCGTCACCGCCGAGACCGTGGCGTGACCGCGCCAGTCGAGAGCGCCGGCGGGCGAGAACTGCGCGTAGTCCACCCGCCAGCCGCCGTCGTCCTGCTGGGCGGCGGCGAGCCGATCCAGATCCGCGGCGACGGCCTCGGACGCGAAGAGGGCTCGCACCAGGCGTCCCGGCACAGGAGCGATGTCCAGCGGACGGATCACCTCGTTCGCGGTGCCACCCTCGACCGGGATGACGCCGCTCGCCGGCACATGGACGCCGAGCTTCTCGACGAGAGCGGCGGCAGCGGGCTCCGTGTCGTGCACGCCGTCGAGGAACCGCAAGGCGAAGGCGAGCACGAGCGCGTGCGGGACATCGGTCATCGTCTGGATGGCATCGAGGCAGTACCGCGTCGCCGCCGCGAGCCACGGATGCGCGGCGACGGCCGGATCGTGCCGGGCCACCTCCAGCGCGACGGCGGCGACGATCGCGGTGATCTGCAGCGACGACGTCCGCGGGTCGGCCTGCGCCCACCACGTCGCCGTCCCCGCCGGATCGCTCACCGGAAGCGCGAAGGGCAGGCCGCCGTCGGCGAGCGAGACCGACTCCAGCCAGTCGCACAGCGCGGCGGCGCGGGGCGAGGTTGCCGGCCCGATCTCCGCGAACACCTCGAAGGCGTGCAGTGCCGCCCCCGGCTGGCTGGTTCCCGACCGCAGGTCCGGTTCCAGTCCCCAGCCGTACCCGCCGTCGGCGTTGCGGTAGGCCTCCAGCGCGGCAAGGGCGGCCTGCGGCGCGCCCTCACCGAGCATCAGCCGGAACCTGTGGCGGTCGAGCGGGCGGGCGTGGGTCGCCATGAAGTCGCGGGCAGCGGTGAGGTCGATCGTCGGATGCGAAGTCATGGGACGAGCCTCGCGTTCCGCGCGGCGCGTGTCGTGAACGTTCCGGTCACCCGCGCTCTGCGCGCAACGGCGCGCTGGCGCGGCGCAGCTGTCCCAGCGCCTCCGCCCAGGACCGCACCAAGCTCGTCTCGTGGTAGGGCACCCCGATCTCGGAGCAGAAGCTCCGGACGATCGGGCGCGCGCGGCGCACGTTCGGCGTCGGCATGCTCGGGAACAAGTGGTGTTCGATCTGGTGGTTGAGCCCGCCCATCGCCACGTGCAGCAGGCCGTCGGTGAAGGAGCCGCCCCGCACGTTCCGCGAGGTGATCACCTGCTTGCGCAGGAAGTCCAGACGCTCCTCGGGCATCGCCATCCCCTTGTGGTTGGGCGCGAAGATCGAGCCGAGGTACACGCCGAACAGGGCCTGGTGCACCACGAAGAAGCCGATCGCGAGAGCCGGGGGGAGCACGACGAACAGGGCCGTCAGATACCCGACGGCATGCGCGGCCAGCAGGCAGAGCTCCAGCCTGCGGCCGCGCACCGTCGCGCCGCGCTCACCCAGCAGCCCCCGCACGCTGCTCCTGCGTAGATCGATACCGGCCAGGGTGAGCAGCGGGAAGAACAGCAGCGCCTGGTGGCGGTTCACGAACCGGGTGATGCCGCGGGCCGCCGAGGCCTGCTCGCCGGTCCAGGCCAGCGCCCCCGCCTCCACGTCCGGGTCAAGTCCCTCGTGGTTGGGGTTCGCGTGGTGGCGTGTGTGCTTGTCCATCCACCAGCCGTAGGACATCCCGATGCCGAGGTTGCCGAGCAGCCTGCCGGCGATCACGGCGGGACGCCTGGTCCGGAAGACCTGCCGGTGCGCCACGTCGTGGGCGAGCAGCGCGACCTGTCCGTACACGACGGCGGCGACCGCGGCGACGAGCAACTGCCATGGCGAGTTCCCGAGCAGGACGAACGCGGCGATCGTCCCGGCGATCAGCGCGCCGACGAGGAGGAAGCGGATGACGTAGTAGCCGGGCCGGCGATCCAGCAGACCGGCGGCGGCGACCCGGCGCGACAGTTGCGCGTAGTCGCTCCCGGACCGCAGTGATCCGTCGGGCAGCGCGGTGTCGTCAGGCAGGGCCGTGTCGGTGGTCATGCGGCGAGCCTGCGCGGGCGCGGGCTGGATGATGAGCCGGTGCGCCCCCGGATACCGGTGGGGTGTACCCCCGTGCGGTCCTGGTGCGGACCGCAGGGGCGCTACCCGGTGCGGGGCGCGTCGAGCGCGCTGAGCTCGAGGTCGCCCTCGACGATCCGCCGGGCGACCTCGCTGATGCGCTGGTTGCGGTTGCGGGAGTGGCTGCGCAGGCGCTCGAAGGCCGCGCTCATGGTGAGCCCGCCGTGCTGGGCGAGCACGCCCTTGGCCTGTTCAATGATCACGCGGCTGTTCAGGGCGGTCTGGAGCTGCTCGATCAGCACCTCCCCGCGCCGGACCGCTCGTTCCTGGAGGATCGCCACCGTGGCCACGTCGGCGAGCGCCTGGGCCAGCGCCAGGTCGTCGTCGGGCAGCGCGGCGGGCTCCCAGCGGAAGAGGTTCATCGCGCCGATCGCCGTGCCACGCAGCCGCAGCGGGACCGCGTGGACCGATCTGTAGAGCCGCCGCGTCCGCATCGCCTCGGTGAGCGCAGGCCAGCGGTGGTCCATCTCGGCGAGGTCCGGTACGGCCACCGGGCTCGACGTGCGTACGCACTCGACGCAAGGGCCGTCGTCGGCCTGGAGCTGCAACAGCTCCATCTGGCTCACGTCCTCGTCCGACGAGGCCACGACCTGCAGGAAGCCCTGGGAGTCGGCCAGGAGGATGCCCACGGCGTCGACGGAGAACAGCGTGCCGCAGTGGCCGACCAACTGGTTCAGGAGATCGACGATGTCGTAGTCGTCGATGAGGGCGTCCGCGAGCCCGACGAAGGCCTTGCTCAAGAGCCCCTCGCGGCCACTGATCGTTTCACTCATCGCCCGTTTCTCCTTGCCCAAGAACGCTCTCGGACCAACCCCTGTCCGGCATGTCCGGATCATCGTCAGAACGGCTGACACTACTTCCTCGCCAGACCTTTCGAAAACATTACAAGGTCCGTTGGTATACGGATCGAGGAAGGTACCCGAGATCGGGTCGGGCGCCGAATCCGAGCCAAATACTATCGATTCCGAGATCGAGCTACGCAGTGGCCTCGCCGCTGCGCTCCGCTGCCTGGACCAGCCCGTTTGTGGCGTTCGTGTCCACCCGGGTCATCTGTCCGTGGGACGAGTGACGTACCGTGCTGGTCCACAAGCGAGCTCCGTCCGAAAGGGAACACGGTGGCAAGCCCATCGAGTGGCGTCTCGTGCAGCGGATGAGTGGCCCGGCCGACGGTCAGGTCGGCCCGGTGACCCGGGCGGTGCTGGCGGGCGCCGGAACCGTCCGCGACGACCGTGACCTCGCCGAGCGGGTCTGCCGGGCATGCCTGACCGGGCAGGACGTCGACGGGGCGGCGCTCATGCTGCGGCCGGCGAGCGTCGCGCGCGAGATGCTGTGGGCCAGCGACGGCACCGCCACCTTGCTCGACGAGCTCGAGTTCAGCCTCGGAGAAGGGGCCTGCACGGAGGCCGCGGCGTCCGGTCGTCCGGTGCTCGTCCCGGATGTCTGCGACACCGCCGATGCATGCCGCTGGCCGGTCTTCGCTGCCGCGGTCGTCGAGCGGACCCCGGCAAGGGCCCTTTTCGCGCTGCCCCTCCAGTGGGGTCCGGTCAACCTCGGCGTGCTCCACCTGTACCGCCGGACGCCGGGGTCACTGCCGCCCGACCAGCGCGGGGACGCGCTGCGCGCCGCGAGCGCCGCCACGTCGATGATGCTCGGATCCCGCACCGACCCCGGTGACAGCCCGTGGCTCGACGCCGGGATCGGGAACCGCGCGGAGGTCCACCAGGCCACCGGCATGGTCCTGGCGCAGCTCGGGATCAGCGCCACGGAGGCGCTCGCGAGAATGCGCGCCCATGCGTTCAGCGAGCAGCGGCTGCTCACCGATGTGGCCCACGACATCGTGTGCCGGCGGCTGCGGTTCACCCCCGATCCGTCCTCATTCGACTGAAACCGATCGGGCGGGTGAAGTACGGAACCGGCACACCTGCCGACGGGCTCGACAGCAACGAGAAGTGATGCTGCGGAATGCGTCACCCGACGGTTCTTCAGGGAGTGGTGCAGTTCCCCGGCCCGGCCACGGACCGTGGTGCCGGCGTGACTGTCGATATCCGCCGGATGGTGATCACATGATGATCACGGGGTGAGCACGACCTTCCCCGTCGTGGCCCGTTCCTCCAACGCGGTATGAGCCTGTGCTGCGTCGGCGAGTGGGAACGGTGGATTCACCACCGGAACCAGCCGGCCGGTTGCGGCCTCGGCCAGGGCGCGGGTCTCGAGCCGGCGGAGGCCGCCGGAGCGGCGCAGCATGCGCGGCCCGGTGACCCACACGATGGACAGGCTCCCCGCCACGACGTCGGCGGTGGTGAACTGCGTGGGCTCGCCGGCCGACCAGCCGAACATGACGATCCGGCCTCCGACGTCGAGCATCTCCAGCCCAGCCCGGCCCACCTCGCCGCCGACGCCGTCGAGCAGCAGCGTCGGCTTGCGCTCGCCGAGTGCGGCGAGGAGTTCGTCACGCCAGCCCGCCGCCCGGTAGTCGACGGCGACGTCGGCGCCGAGCGCCCGGACGCGTGCCACCTTGTCCGGCCCTCCGGCCAGTCCCGCTACGGTGGCGCCCGCGGAACGCGCGGCCTGGACGAACAGCGTCCCCAAGCCGCCCGCGGCCGCCGGAACCAGCACGACGTCCTCGGCGACGATCTCGGCGGCGTCGAGGATTCCCAGCGCCGTGCGCCCGGTGCCGATCATCGCGACCGCCGCCTCGGGGGTGAGGTTCTCGGGCAGCGGGTGCAGCGCAGCGGCCGGGGCCAGTGCCAGCTCGGCGTACCCGCCACTGGCCATCCCCAGGTGGGCCACCACCTGGCGTCCCACCCAGCTGGGCTCCACGCCGGGCCCCACGTCGGTGACGACGCCCGACACCTCACGGCCCGGTGTCATCGGCAGCTGCGGCGGCGGGAAGGGGCCACCCGTCATGCCTGCCCGGATGAACGTGTCGAGCAGGTGCACGCCGGCGGCGGCCACCCGGACGAGCACGTGACCCTCACCGGGTACGGGATCGGGGACCTCCTCGAACCGTAGGTTGTCCGCCGGTCCGAACTCGTACTGCCGGATCGCCTTCATGATTCTCCCTCACGTCCAGTGACCTGCAGCGATGACCGTAAGATCTGAACTCGACTTGAGGTCAAGATCGGGCTTGGGGTCTCGTGCCCACGCGCGGAGGGTGTGGATCGCGGCGTAACGTTGATTACGTGTCCCATGATCTTCCCCGCACCCTCGGTGCTCTCCGGGCGTCCGGCCACGAGCTTCGTGGTGTCAAGGACGAGATCCGCCAGAACCTCCTCCTCGCGCTCCGGGACGGGCGCGACCCGTGGCCCGGCATCGTCGGCTTCGAGTCGACCGTTCTCCCGCAGCTGGAGCGCGCACTGATCGCCGGGCACGACGTCGTGCTGCTGGGCGAGCGCGGCCAGGGCAAGACTCGGCTGCTGCGTTCCATCGTCAACCTGCTCGACGAGTGGACCCCCGTCATCGAGGGCTCCGAGCTCGGCGAGCACCCCTACGACCCCATCACCCCCGCGTCCCGTCGGCGTGCCGCCGAGCTGGGCGACGACCTGCCCGTCGCGTGGCGTCACCGCGACGAGCGCTACACCGAGAAGCTCGCCACCCCCGACACGGCCGTCGCCGACCTCATCGGCGACGTCGACCCCGTCAAGGTCGCCGAGGGCCGCTCGCTGGGCGACCCCGAGACCATCCACTACGGCCTCGTTCCCCGCGCCCACCGCGGGATCGTGGCGATCAACGAGCTGCCCGACCTCGCCGAGCGCATCCAGGTGTCGCTGCTCAACGTGATGGAGGAGCGCGACATCCAGGTGCGCGGCTACACGCTGCGCCTGCCACTGGACGTGCTTCTGGTCGCGTCGGCCAACCCCGAGGACTACACCAACCGCGGGCGGATCATCACCCCGCTCAAGGACCGCTTCGGGGCCGAGGTCCGTACCCACTACCCGCTGGAGCTCGTCGACGAGATCGCCCTGGTCGGGCAGGAGGCCGAACTCTCGGCCGAGGTGCCGCGACACCTGATCGAGATCGTCGCCCGGTTCACGCGGTCGCTGCGCGAGTCGAGCGCGGTCGACCAGGGGTCGGGTGTGTCGGCGCGGTTCGCCGTCGCCGCCGCCGAGACGGTCGCAGCGGCCGCCCTGCGCCGGGCCGCGATCACCGGCGAGGAGCGCGCCGTGGCGCGTCCGGTCGACCTGGAGTCGGTGCCCGCCGTGCTGCGGGGCAAGCTCGAGTTCGCCTCCGGCGAGGAGGGGCGCGAGTCCGAGCACCTGGAGCACCTGTTGCGCCGGGCCACCGCCGACACCGCCCGGGCCCGTCTGCGCGGCATCGACCTCAACCCGCTCGCCGAGGCCGTCTCCGGTTCGCCCGTGCGCACGGGGGAGCGCGTGGCCGCCCACGAGGTGGTGGCGGCGTTGCCCGGTGTCGAGGTCCTCACCGAGGTGGCGAAGCGGCTCGACGCGGGCGGGACCGAGAACCCCGGCCCGATGGCGAGCGCCGCCGAGCTTGCCCTGGAGCTGCTGTTCCTCACCCGGCGCCTGGCCAAGGACGAGTCCGACGACGGTGACACGGTGAGCTATGGCTAGACGCGACCGCCGTTACGCCTACGGGCCCTACATCGACGGGCCCGATCCGCTCGCCCCGCCGGTCGACCTCCGGGCCGCGATGGACGAGATCGGTCGCGACGTCATGGAGGGGGCCTCGCCGCGTTCGGCACTCCAGGAACTGCTGCGCCGCGGCATGGAGAACCGGCGTGGGCTCGACGAGCTCACCCGCGAGGTCTGGCAGCGGCGCAGCCGGCTGCAGCGGGAGAACCGGCTCGACGGCACGTTGCAGGAGGTCCGCGAGCTGCTCCGGCGAGCCCTCGACGCCGAGCGCGACACGCTCGGGCGCCAGGACACCGACGACGCGCGGTTCCGCGAGATGCAGCTCGACGCGCTGCCGTCCGACACGGGCGGTGCCGTGCGTGAGCTCGACTCCTACGACTGGCAGTCCAGCGACGCCCGTGAGGCCTACGAGGAGATCCGCGACCTGCTCGGCCGCGAGATGCTCGACCAGCGCTTCGCGGGCATGAAGCAGGCCCTCGAATCGATGCAGCAGAACGCCGACGTCGCTCAGGCCGCGGTCGAGCGCATCCGGGAGATGCTCGACGACCTCAACAACCTGCTCGCGAACCACGCGGCCGGACAGGACACGGGCCAGCAGTTCCAGGAGTTCATGCAGAAGCACGGCGAGTTCTTCCCGGAGAACCCGCGCAACACCGAGGAGCTCGTCGACCTGCTCGCGCAGCGGGCGGCGGCGGCCCAGCGGATGCTGAACTCGATGACGCCCGAGCAGCGGGCCGAGCTGATGGAGCTCTCGCAGCAGGCCTTCGGCGACCCGCGGCTCGCGCAGGCGCTCGCCCAGCTCGACGCGCAGCTGCAGGGCCTGCGGCCGGGCGAGGACTGGGACGGGCAGGGCCGGTTCCGGGGCGACAACCCGCTCGGCATGGGCGAGGCGACCCGTGCGATGGAACAGCTCGGGCAGCTCGACGCGCTGGCCGAGCAGCTCTCGCAGAGCTACCCGGGCGCGCGGATGGAGGACATCGACCTCGACGCCCTCGGCGAGCACCTGGGCGACCAGGCACGGGTCGACGCCCGCGCGCTGGCCGACCTGCAGCGCGAGCTGGAGCGCCAAGGCCTGTTCGAGCGGGCGCCGGACGGGTCGCTGCAGCTGTCGCCGAAGGCGCTCCGGCGTCTCGGTGAGGCGGCGCTGCGCGATGTGGTGGACAAGATCGGCGCCCGGCGCGGGGAGCGTGAGACGCACCGGTCCGGCGCGTCGGCCGAGGCCACCGGGGCCACCCGGCCCTGGGCGTTCGGCGACACCGAGGCGTGGAACGTGCCGAGGACGCTCCTCAACGCGCAGCTGCGTCAGGCGGCCGGGGACCCACGGGTGCTCGACGTCACCGACGTGGAGATCGTCGAGACCGAGCAGCGTTCCCGCGCGGCGGTGGCGCTGTGCGTCGACACGTCGTGGTCGATGGTGCAGGACGGGCGCTGGGTGCCGATGAAGCGCACGGCGCTCGCGCTGCACCAGCTGATCTCCACGCGCTTCCGTGGCGACGACCTGAAGCTGATCACCTTCGGCCGGCACGCCCGGTCGGTGGAGCTGGGGGAGCTCGTCGGGCTGGAGGGTGTGTGGGAGCAGGGCACCAACCTGCACCACGCGCTGCTGCTCGCCGGGCAGCACCTGCGCCGCAACCCCGACGCACAGCCCGTCGTCCTCGTCGTGACCGACGGCGAGCCCACGGCACACCTCGAGCCCGACGGCGAGGCGCTGTTCCACTGGCCACCGAGCCGGGAGACGCTGCGGGCCACCGTGGCCGAGATCGATCGGCTCACCGGGCTGCAGGCGTCGTTCACGTTCTTCATGCTCGGTGACGACCCGCGACTGGCGGCCTTCATCGACGACGTGGCCCGCCGCTGCGGCGGACGAGTGGTCGCACCCACGCTGGACGGTCTCGGCGCCGAGGTGGTGTCGGACTACCTGCGCACCCGTCGCTGACCGGCCCCGGGGCTCACCGATCCACCGGTGAGCCCCGGGCCTCTCACCCGGCGAGTGGCAGGGAGCTGAGCCGGATTCCGGCCCGGTAGACGTCCCGTACGCGCAGATCGGGGTCGAGTACGACGAGATCCGCCCGCCGGCCGGGCTCGATCGCCCCGACCTCGGTCAACCCGAGCGCCCGCGCGGGTGTCTCCGCCGTCATCGCGACGGCCCGCGAGAGCGCCTCCTCGCGGGGCAACGCCGCGTGCCGCACGATGTTGGCGAACAGGGCATCGGTGGTGGCCGTGCTGCCGGCGATGGTGCCGGTGTCGGCCACCCGCGCCACGCGGTCGGTCACCGCCACCCGCAACGGCCCGAGGTGGTACTCGCCGTCGGGCATCCCCGCGGCCGCCATCGCGTCCGTCACCGCCGCCACCCGTTGCCCCTTCGTGCTCCGCAGGACGTGCTCCCACAGGGCCGGGTGGACGTGCAGTCCGTCCGTCACCAGCTCGACGGTCACCCTGGCGTCCTCGAGGAGGGCGACCGCGGGCCCTGGCTCGCGGTGGTGCACCGGCGCCATCGCGTTGAACAGGTGCGTTCCCACGCGCGCACCCGCGGCGACCGCTGAGCGCGTGAGCGCGTAGCTCGCGTCGGTGTGGCCCAGTGCGGCGATGACGCCGGCGTCGGCGATCCGCCGCACCGCGTTCAGCCCGCCCGCTCGTTCGGGTGCCAGCGTCACCATCCGCACGGCGCCGTCACCGGCGCGCAGGAGCCGGTTCAGCTCCTTCGGGTCGGGGTCGCGCAGCTGCCCCGGATCGTGGGCGCCGCAGCGGGCGGCGGCCAGCCACGGTCCCTCCAGGTGCACGCCGGCGAGCTCGCCGTCCGTGACGAGATCGGCGAGTGCGTCCACCGCGCGCAGCAGTTGCGGGGGTGACGCCGCGACGAGGCTCGCCATCATCGTGGTGCTCCCGTGCGCCCGGTGGAACCGCACCGCCTGCAAGGCCTGCTCGGGGTCGCCGTCGGGGAACGCCGCCCCTGCTCCGCCGTGGACGTGCATGTCGACGAAACCCGGGACCAGCACGGCGTCGCCGAGATCCACGTCGGCGCGCCGGGGTGGGGCGCCCATGCCTGCGGCGGCGATCCTGCTGCCGGCGAGCTCGACCCATCCCGGCCCGACCGCAGCGGGGGTGACGACCGTGTCGGCGGCCAGGAGCGTCGTTGCGGTACCCGTTCTCGCGGCACCTGCGCTCACAGCGTCTCCGTGATCTTGCTCAGGCCGCGGGGAGCGTCCGGGTCGCCGCCGCGGGCGACGGCCATGTGCAGGGCGAGCAGCTGGAACGGGATGATCTCCAGCAACGGGGACAGCGCCTCGGGCACACCGGCCGGCAGCGCGAAGCCTGCCGCGGCCTGCGCCACGGCCGCCGGGTGCCCCACGCAGCACACGTCGGCCCGGCGCTCGGCCAGGCGGGGCAGTACCTGCTCCATCGCGGCGCCACCGACGCCCTCGGCCATCACGGCGAGCACCGGCACCTGGGGGTCGACGAGCGCGAGCGGCCCGTGGAGCAGGTCGGCGCCCGAGAACGCCTGCGCGGACACGTAGGCCGTCTCCATCAGTTTCAGCGCGGCCTCCCTCGCGGTGGCGTAGGAGTAACCACGGGCGGTGGTGATCATCCGCTGGGCGAACCGGTAGCGCTGGGCGGTCGCGGCGATCTCACGGTCGCGGGCCAGCACCCCGTCGGCCAGGTCTGGCAGCGCGGCGGCGAGCTCACCGCCCCGTCCGGCCCCGCCGGCCTGCCGCACCCGTTCCAGCAGCAGGTACAGCGCGAGCAGTTGGGCCGTGTAGGACTTCGTGGCGGCGACGGACCGTTCCGCGCCGGCCAGCACGTCGACGTGGACGTGGGCGACACGGGCGAGGGCGGAGCCGGCGTCGTTGGTGACCGCGACCGTCAGCGCGCCCTGGGCACGGGCGACCTCCAGCGACCGGACGAGGTCCGGTGAGCCACCGGACTGGCTGACCCCGATCATCAGCACGTCGCGCAGATCGGGCCGGGCGCCGTAGGCCGTCATCGTCGAGGGGGAGACGAGCCCCGCAGGAAGCCCGAGGCCGATCTCGACGAGGTACTTGGCATAGAGCGCGGCGTGGTCGCTGGTGCCGCGGGCCACGAACAGCACGGTGCGCGGCGCGCGGTGGCGGATCTCCGCGGCCGCGGCGTCCAGCCCGGCACCTGGCCCGTCCGCCAGCAGCCTGCGCCAGACGGCGGGCTGTTCGGCGATCTCGGCCGCCATGAGTCGGCCAGGACTCTGCGCTGCCACGGCTGTCATGCTCCCCGGCTCCCCGGCGCCCGCGCCGATCCGCGGCTGCTCGGAACGCGCCGCGCCGAGCGTGGCCGCGAGCCGCACGGCACCTGCCACCGGCGCCTCGGTGAGCACCCGGACCTCGACGTGTGAGAGCCGGTTGCGGACCGCCTCCTGCAACAGCGGCTGGTGCACGAGGACGCCACCACCGAGCACCACGGGCCCTGGGTTCCCCAACCGGTCGAGTACCCGCGCGGCCAGCGCGGCGAGCGCGTCGGCGGCCTCGTCGAGGATCGCGCCGGCGGCCGGGTCACCGGCACCGGACAGCTCGACGACGGCGCCTGCCTGACCTGCCCAGTACCGCCGGTCCTGCGTGGCGTAGACGTGGTCGATGAGCTGCTCACGAGCCGCGAGGCCGCAGCGTTCCAGCAGCGCGGCGGTGAGCGCGTCGACCGGCGCCCCGGCATCCATCCGGTCGAGGGCGTGCCGCACGGCGTCGAGCGCGATGCGGTAGCCACTGCCCTCGTCGCCGAGGAGGTGGCCCCAGCCGCCGGCGCGGGCCTCGGTGCCGTCGGCACGCGACCCCCAGGCCACCGAGCCGGTGCCGGAGATCAGGGCGACCCCCGCGTCGAGCCCCGCGGCGGCGAGGACGAGCCGTGCGTCGTGGACGACCAGCACGCTCGCGCCCGGCACGCGCTCCGCGAGAAGGCGTTCCAGGGCTCCGATCGAGTCGGCCCCGTCGGCGCCTGCTGCCCCCGCGCACACGGCGTCGACGCCCGCAGGATCGAGACGGGCGATCAGCGCGTCGAGTTGGCGCCCCGCCTCGGCGACGCCGACAGCAGCGATGTTCGCGCTCCCGGCGACCGCCTCGCCCACCGGCACTCCGTCCACGGAGCGGACGCCGTGGGTCTTGGAGCCACCGATGTCGATGCCGATGACGGTCCGCAACTGCACTCCTACCCGGCTAGATGTTTGGTCTAGACGACTTGCCTCAGACTGGCAGACGCCGCCCGTGCTGGGCAAGCGTGCATGCTGTGGGCGTGCCCACCTGTCACCACTGCCACACCATCTGCGAGAACGGCACCGCAGCCACCCTGACCTGGGTGCACGAGCGGGAGCCCGACGGGCAAGTGCGCTGGCTCTGCCCGGACTGCACGCGACGGCACCTGCGCGACATCGAGGCAAGGCTGCCTGCCGGTCGGCAGTGAAGCGGGCGACGACGGTGGCGGGTCGGCCGTCCTGAACGCGTAAGTTGTTCGTCATGCAAACCTGGGCAACCGTCGACGTCCCACGGCTCGCCGGCGGAGGTCCGCCGCTGCGCCTGCACGACACCGCCACCGGCCGCACCCGCCCGACCGCGCCCGGGCCCACCGCCACGATGTACGTCTGCGGGATCACCCCGTACGACGCCACACACCTCGGCCACGCCGCCACCTACCTGGCGTTCGACCTGGTCAACAGGCTGTGGCGAGACCTGGGCCACGACGTGCACTACGTCCAGAACGTCACCGACATCGACGACCCCCTTCTCGAGCGCGCCGCCCGCGACCATGACGACTGGGTCGTGCTCGGCATGCGCGAGACGGCGCTCTTCCGCGAGGACATGGAGGCGCTACGGGTGATTCCCCCGCGCCACTACATCGGCGCCGTGGAGGCGATGGGGGAGATCGCCGAGCTCGTCGGCAAGCTGCTCGCCTCGGGAGCGGCGTACCGGATCGACGACCCGGAGTACCCGGACGTCTACTTCGACAGCTCCGTCACCGGTCATTTCGGCTACGAGTCGAACCTCGACGAAGCCACGATGATCGAGCTGTCCCGTGAGCGCGGGGGCGACCCGGACCGCCCGGGCAAGCGGCACCCCGCCGACGCCCTCCTGTGGCGCATGGCCCGTCCGGACGAGCCGTCATGGCCGTCGGACCTGGGCCCGGGACGGCCCGGATGGCACGTCGAGTGCGCCGCGATCGCGCTCAACCGGCTCGGCACCCAGATCGACCTCAACGGCGGCGGGTCCGACCTGATCTTCCCGCACCACGAGTTCGGAGCCGCCCACGCCGAGGCGTTCACCGGCGAGCACCCGTTCGCCCGGCACTACACGCACTCCGGGATGATCGGTCTCGACGGCGAGAAGATGTCCAAGTCACGCGGCAACCTGGTCTTCGTCTCGAAGCTCCGGGCGGAAGGCGTCGATCCGGCTGCTATACGCCTCGCGCTGCTCTCGGGCCACTACCGCGAGGACCGGCCGTGGACCGCCGACCTGCTCGCACAGGCGGAGGCCCGGCTCGCCCGCTGGCGCCAAGCCGCCGCCCTCGACGCCGGGCCCAGCGCCGAGGACCTCGTGCTCCGGCTGCGTACCCACCTCGCCGACGACCTGGACACCCCCGCGGCTCTGGCCGCCGTCGACGCGTGGGCATCCGAGGCGCTGGAGCGCCGCGGCGGCGACGCGAACGCGCCCGCTCTCGTCCGCGACGCCGTCGACGCGTTACTCGGGGTGGCGCTGTAGGGAGCTCGGGCCGCCGGCGGGGCACGACCTCAGTCCGGCGGCTCGACCGTTCCCGCGTCGGGCTGCACGTCCGTGTCGTCCGGCACCTCCTTGTCGCCGGTGTCGATCGGGATCTCCAGGTCCCGCTCCGGTACGCCGGGTGGGCGGGGCGGTTCCGGGTCGGGATGCGGCGATTGCGTCATGTCGTCGGCCTACCCGTTCTGGTTGGGTGGAGCACATGGCGGGCAACGTGCTGGGCGGTGAGCTGCAGACCTGCAGCACCGACCCCATGACCGGTTTCACCCGCAACGGCTGCTGCGAGACCGACGCGGAAGACGCCGGCGTGCACACCGTGTGCGCCATGGTCACCGAGGAGTTCCTCCGGTTCAGCGCCCAGCGCGGCAACGATCTGTCCACTCCGCGCCCCGAGTACGGCTTCGCCGGACTGCGGCCGGGCGATCGCTGGTGCGTCTGCGCCTCCCGCTGGGCCGAGGCGCTCGAAGCGGGAGTCGCACCGCCCGTGGTGCTGGAGGCCACGCACGTCCGCACCCTCGACTGGGTCGACCTCGACGACCTGCGCCGCCACGCTGCGACCTCGGGCTGACACAGGGCCCCGGGCGCGCGACATGGACACGTATCGCTGTTCTGCGCGCGTACGAACAGCGTCACGTGTCCATGTCGCGCGGGGACGAGGATGCGCGGCCGGCACAAGGGGAATCCCGGCTCTGGGGACATCTGCCCTCCGGGCTCGCGGGGTGTGGACAGGCGTTCGACGCAGCACGGCATCCCGCCGATCGTGTGCCCATGATCTTTCGGGGATCGGAGGCCGTTGCGGCCGGTCATCTCACCCATGCCCAACTACGCGGCCCGCTGGTCACGAACCTGTTCCGGGACGTCTACGCGGATGGCCGCATCGCGGTGACGCACCCGGTCCGCTGCCGGGGCGCCACCCTCGTGCTACCACCGGACGCCGTCATCACGGGCCGCTCCGCTGCCACGATTCGCGGCTGCGAGCTCGCACGGGCGCATGACCCGGTGGAGGTGGTCGCGCCGCTGCGGCGCCGGATCACCTGGAGCGAGGGGATTCGGCTGCGACGCACCGAGCTCGCCCGCGAGGAGTCCGAGCCGTGGCACAGCGGCCGGATCGCCTCTCCGCTGCGGATGGCGCTCGACCTCATGCTCGCCCGTCCGCTCCCGGACGCCGTCGCCGACCTCGATGCCGTTCTCCGGGCCGGGCTGGTCGAGCGCACCGCCTTGACCGCGCTGGTCGGGGCACGGTCGGACCGCGGCATCGTCACCGCCCGCCGGGTCGTCGAGCTGGCCGATGCCAGGGCGGAGTCGAGGCCCGAGTCGAAGGTGCGTGTGTGGCTCGAGCTGGCCGGGTTGCATCCGGTTCCGCAGTACTGGATCGAAGACCGTTCTGGTCGGCTCGCCCGTGTCGATCTCGCCTTTCCCGAGCGGAAGGTCGCGGTCGAGTACGACGGTGAGTGGCGCGACGGGCAGCTCTGGGCGCTCAACCACGACCGGGAGCGGCTGAACCGGGTGCATGCCGCCGGGTGGGACGTCGTGTTCGTGACGCAACCGCTGCTGGCCAACCCCAGGAAGATGATCTACACGGTAGAGGCGGCACTCCGGGCAGCGTGACCTTGCCGCGACATGGACACGTATCGCTGTTCTGCGCGCGTACGAACAGCGTCACGTGTCCATGTCGCGGCTGTCGGGCGCCTCGTCAGGTGCGGCGTTCGGGAGGGATCAGCGTCGGGACCGCCACTGCCAGCAGCACGGCCGGCAGCAGGAAGCCCGCCAGCGGTTCGGCGTGATAGACGGGCGTGATCACCACCGGGCTGAGCGCCGCTCCGCTGAAGCGCACCGCCTGCACCGTCGACATCGTGCCGCCCGTGTTCTCCGGGGCAAGGCGCAACACCATGGCGTTGACGCCCACGAGGACGAACTGAGTGGCCACCCCGCCCACCGCCCAGACGATGCCGATCAGCCACACCGTCGGTGCGAGCCCCACCCCGATCACGACGAGTACCCCGAGCCCGGAGCCGAGCAGGACGCTGCGCCGGGCCCCGATCCGGTCTATCCCGCCGCCGACCAGCCGCGCCGTGAGCAGGCCGGCGACCCCGAGTGAGGTGAGCAGCAGGCCTCGCGCCCCGGCGCCGACGCCGAACTCCTCCTCCAGCCGCAGCGCGACGAGGAAGTTCAGCCCGGAGATGCAGCCCCAACCCACGGCCGCGACCACGCCGGCACGCAGGACCGAGGGCTGCCACGCCGTTCGGAGGCTGGGCCGTGCAGCCAGCTGCCCGACCGGCTTGTCCGAGGGGACACCGATGACGGCGAGCAGGGCGGCGACCACTGCCACCCCGGCGAACGCGATCCGCCAGTCGACCTCGGCCGCGAGGCCCCCGATCAGCGGCGCCGAGGTCTGACCCACCGCCTGCATCGAGCCGAACCAGCCGAGCGCCCGGCCGAGGCGGCCTGCGGGCACGCTGCTGGCCAGCGCCGCGAGCAGCAGGGGAGTGGTGAACGCGTTCGCGGCTCCCTGCAACGCGCGAGCCGCGAGGAACAGCGGCAGCGTGGGCGCCAGCAGGCACACGACCGACGTGATCAGGTACGCGACGTAGGCGAGCGTGACCGTTCGCCGGCGTCCCCAGCGCTCGCCGAGCGTGCCCGACACCAGCATCACGGCGGCGAACGGCGCTGTGTAGGCCGTGATCGACAGCGACGCCGTAGCCCCCGACACGTCGAACGACGCACCGAGCTCCGGCAGCATCGCGACGGTGATCCCGCCTCCGAAGGGGCCCAGAGCTGCTCCGGCGTAGAGACCGGCCCTGGCGAGACGCGTCCGGGGGGACGCGCGGGTTAGCGGCGGGTCGATCAGTTGCCCGAGCCCCCGGTGCCGCGCCGGCGCAGGTAACGCTCGAAGTCGGCGGCGATGGCGTCGCCGTCGGCCTCGGGGAGGACGTCGGCGTCGGCCTCGGCCTGCTCCTCGAGCTGCCGGACGTACTCACGCACCTCGTCGTCCGCCTCCGCCATCTCCGAGACGGTGCGCTCCCATTCCTCCGCCTGCTCGGGAAGACCCCCGAGGGGGACCTCCACGTCCAGCAGCTCCTCGACGCGGTGCAGCAGCGCGACGGCGGCCTTGGGCACCCGGGCCTGCGACACGTAGTGCGGCACCGCCGCCCAGAACGACACCGCGGGGATGCCCGCCTCGACACAGGCGTTCTGGAAGACGCCCACGATCCCGGTGGGTCCCTGGTAGCTCGACGGCTCCACCTGAAGGTCGCCCGCCGAGGACACGTCGTAGGAGATCCCGCTGACCGGTGTGGGCCGGGTGTGCGGGGTGTCGGTGAGCAGGGCGCCGAGGGTGATGACCTTTGTCACACCGAGCTTCTCGACATAACCCAGCAACTCGGCGCAGAAGGTGCGCCACCGCAGGTTGGGCTCGATTCCGTTGACGAGCACGACGTGCCGGTCGGTGCCGGGAAGTGTGGCCACCGAGAGCCGGGTGGTCTGCCACTCGATCTTGCGCGTGACACCTCCGGCATGCCGCACATGCGGCCTGGTGACCTGGAAGTCGTAGTACTCCTCCGGATCGATCGAGACCAAAGGTTCGGCGTCCCAGCTCAGCTCCAGGTGCTCCAGCGCCGTGCTGGCCGCCTCTCCGGCGTCGTTCCACCCCTCGAACGCGGCGATCAGCACCGGGTCGACGAGGCGGGGCAGTTCGTTCTCCGCTCCGGTTTCCGGCTCGCGATCGGTCATCCGCCCAGCCTACGGCCGGAGGCCGCAGCGCGATGGCCGCCTCCCCCGGCCGCTACCGTGTCCACTGTGCAGCCTGACATCCGCACCCAGTCACCGCCTGCCTTCGACACCACCTTGATGGAGACCCTGTCGGAGCGGGTGGTGATCGCCGACGGCGCGATGGGCACCATGCTGCAGGCCGCCGACCTCGCCATCGACGACTTCGACGGCCTCGACGGCTGCAACGAGATTCTCAACGCCACCCGCCCCGACGTCGTGCGCAGCATCCACCGCGCCTATTTCGAGGCGGGCGCCGACGCCGTCGAAACCAACACTTTCGGGGCGAATCTGCCCAACCTGGCCGAGTACGGAATTGCGGAACGAATCCGGGAGCTCGCCCTGAAGGGTGCGCAGCTCGCCCGCGGCGTCGCCGACGAGATGAGCACGCCGGACCGTCCGCGCTACGTGCTGGGTTCGGTCGGGCCGGGCACCAAACTGCCGACCCTCGGCCACGAGACCTTCGCCCGGCTGCGTGACGCTTACGCCGAGTGCGGGCGCGGGCTGCTCGCCGGCGGCGCCGACGCCCTCGTCGTCGAGACCTGCCAGGACCTCCTGCAGGTCAAGGCCGCGGTCCTCGGCATGAAGCAGGCGATGACCGACGAGGGCCGCCGGGTCCCGCTGATCACGCAGGTCACCGTCGAGACCACCGGCACGATGCTGCTGGGCAGCGAGATCGGGGCGGCGCTCACCGCGCTGGAGCCGCTCGGCATCGACCTGATCGGGCTCAACTGCGCCACCGGCCCCGCCGAGATGAGCGAGCACCTGCGCACGCTGTCCAAGCACGCGCGCATCCCGCTGTCGGTGATGCCCAACGCCGGCCTGCCGCGGCTCGGCCCGAACGGCGCCGAGTACCCGCTCACCGCAGAGGAGCTCGCCGAGGCGCTGTCCACGTTCGTGCGCGACTACGGCCTTCGCCTGGTGGGCGGCTGCTGCGGCACCACTCCCGAGCACGTGCGTGCCGTCTCCGAGGCGGTCCGTGACCTCGTCCCCGCGCCGCGGTCTCCTCGGCCGGAGCCCGGGCTGAGCTCGCTGTACGCGTCGGTGCCCTTCCGCCAGGACACGTCGGTGCTGATGATCGGCGAGCGCACCAACGCCAACGGGTCGAAGAAGTTCCGCGAAGCGATGCTCGCCGAGGACTGGGAGGCCTGCGTCGCGATCGCCCGGGAGCAGACCCGCGACGGCGCGCACCTCATCGACCTGTGCGTCGACTACGTCGGGCGCGACGGTGTGGCCGACATGGCCGAGCTCGCCGGGCGGCTGGCCACCGCGTCCACGCTGCCGGTGATGCTCGACTCCACCGAGCCCGAGGTGCTCCGCGCCGGGCTGGAGCGGCTCGGCGGGCGCTCGATCATCAACTCGGTCAACTACGAGGACGGCGACGGTCCCGGCTCGCGGTTCCAGCGTGCGATGGAGCTGGTGCGCGCTCACGGGGCAGCGGTCGTGGCGCTGTGCATCGACGAGGAGGGCCAGGCCCGCACCGCCGAGTGGAAGGTGCGGGTGGCCGACCGGCTCATCCGCGACCTCACGACCAACCACGGCATGCACGTCGAGGACATCGTCGTCGACACCCTGACGTTCCCGATCACCACCGGTCAGGAGGAGGTCCGCCGCGACGCGCTGGAGACCATCGACGCGATCCGCGAGCTGAAGCGCCGCTACCCGGACGTGCAGACCACGCTGGGTGTCTCGAACGTGTCGTTCGGCCTCAACGCCGCCGCGCGGCAGGTGCTGAACTCGGTGTTCCTGCACGAGTGCGTGAACGCCGGGCTGGACACCGCCATCGTGTCGGCGGCAAAGATCCTTCCGATGGCCAAGATCGACGACGAGCAGCGGTCCGTGGCACTCGACCTCGTCTACGACCGGCGGCGGGAGGGCTACGACCCGCTCAACCGCTTCATGGAGCTGTTCGAGGGCGTCACGGCCTCGTCGGCGAAGGCGGGCCGGGCCGAGGAGCTCGCCGGGCTGCCGCTGTTCGAGCGGCTGGAGCGGCGGATCGTCGACGGCGAGCGGCTGGGGCTGGAGGCCGATCTCGACGAGGCGCTGGAGTCCCGCCCGGCGCTGGAGATCATCAACGACACGCTGCTGGCGGGCATGAAGACCGTCGGCGAGCTCTTCGGGTCCGGTCAGATGCAGCTGCCGTTCGTGCTGGCCAGCGCCGAGGTGATGAAGACGGCGGTGGCGCACCTCGAGCCGCACATGGAGAAGACCGACAGCGACGGCAAGGGCACGATCGTGCTCGCCACCGTGAAGGGCGACGTCCACGACATCGGCAAGAACCTCGTGGACATCATCCTCACCAACAACGGCTACAACGTGGTCAACCTGGGGATCAAGCAGCCGATCTCCACGATCCTGTCGGCTGCCGCGGAGCACCGGGCCGACGCGGTCGGGATGTCCGGGCTGCTGGTGAAGTCCACGGTGATCATGAAGGAGAACCTCCAGGAGATGAACTCCCGGGGGGTCGCCACGAAGCTCCCGGTGCTGCTCGGCGGGGCCGCGCTCACCCGCTCCTACGTCGAGAACGACCTCTCCGACGTCTACGACGGCCGAGTCGCCTACGCCCGCGACGCGTTCGAGGGCCTGCGCCTCATGGACGCCACCATGGCGCGCGCCCGCGGTGACGCACCTGAGGTCGACTCCGAGGAGGAGGCCCGCAAGGCCGAGCGCCGCGCCCGCCACGAGCGGTCGCAGCGGGTGGCGGCCAAGCGGAAGGCGGCCGAGGCCGAGGTCGCAGGCCCGCTCCCGGAGCGCTCCGACGTCACCGTGGACAACCCGCTGCCCACCCCGCCGTTCTGGGGCTCCCGCGTTGTCAAGGGCGTGTCCCTGGCCGACTACTCCGGGATGGTCGACGAGCGCGCCCTGTTCCTGGGCCAGTGGGGTCTGCGCGGGGCGAAGGGCGGTTCCGGCCCGAGCTACGAGGAACTGGTGGAGACCGAGGGCCGCCCGCGGCTGCGGTACTGGCTGGAGCGGTTGTCCACCGAGGGCGTGCTCGCGCACGCCGCCGTCGTCTACGGGTACTTCCCGGCGGTGTCGGAGAAGGACGCGCTGCTCGTGCTGGAGGAGCCGCGCGCCGACGCGGCGGAGCGGTTCCGGCTGGAGTTCCCCCGCCAGCGCCGCGACCGGCACCTGTGCCTGGCCGACTTCTGGCGGCCGCGCACGCTGGCCGTCGAACGGGGCGAGGTGGACGTGCTGCCGCTGCACCTGGTGACGATGGGCTCGCCGATCGCCGACTACGCCAACGAGCTGTTCGCGAAGGACGCCTACCGCGACTACCTGGAGGTCCACGGCCTGGGCGTCCAGCTCACCGAGGCCCTCGCCGAGTACTGGCACCGGCGCATCCGCGAGGAGCTGAGGTTCCCGACCGGTGACGCCGTGGCGAAGGAGGACCCCGCCGACGTCGAGGAGTTCTTCAAGCTCGGCTACCGCGGGGCGCGTTACTCGCTCGGCTACGGCGCCTGCCCCAACCTCGAGGACCGCACCAAGATCGTCGAGCTGCTGGAGCCCGGGCGGATCGGCGTGGAGCTCTCCGAGGAGCTTCAGCTGCATCCGGAACAGTCCACCGACGCGATGGTCGCGCACCACCCCGAGGCGAAGTACTTCAATGCAGGCTGAGGGTCGCTTGCCGGGCCCGAATATCGATGCTGAGGGTCGCTTGCCGCGCCCGAACATCGATGCCGATCTTCCCGCGGCCGTGCTGTGGGATATGGACGGCACGCTGGTCGACTCGGAGAAGGTCTGGAGCATCTCGCTCGCGGAGACGGCTCGCTGGCTCGGCGCAGAGCTGAGCCCGGAGGCCCGGGAGGCCATGATCGGGTCGAACATGGCCCGCACGCTGGTGCTCATGTTCGACGACCTGGGGCTCGACCGCGATCCGGTCCGGATGGCGGAGGCCGAGAAGTGGATGACGGCGCGCACGGGCGAGCTGTTCGCGGCCGGCCTGGAATGGCGGCCGGGCGCGCTCGACGCGTTGCGCATGGTCCGTGCGGCGGGCTGGCCTATGGCGTTGGTCACGAACACCGAGCGGGTGCTCACGGAGATGGCGCTGGAGACCATCGGGCGTGAGCATTTTCTCGTCACGGTTTGTGGCGATGAGGTGCCACACGGTAAACCCGATCCGGATCCGTACCTGCGGGCGGCGGAACTGCTCGGTGTCGCTCCCGACGATTGCCTCGCGGTGGAGGACTCCCCGACCGGGGCGCTCGCGGCCGAGCATGCGGGCGCGGCCGTGCTCGTGGTGCCGTGTGAGGTGGCAGTTCCAGCAGGTCCGGCGCGTGTCCAGCGTCGCTCCCTCGCTGGACTCACGGCGGACGACGTGCGCGACGCCTACGCTCGGGTGCGCACCGATCGCGTGGCCTGACGCCGAAAGCGGGCCGTGTGCGCTGTCGGAGATGGCGCCGTTGGGCGTTGGCAATGCCGCCGTTCGCCGAATGAATCGCGCACCCCATAATGCGCACAGCGACCGTTCGGCGAACCATCCGGCGCAGCACGTGCGCCGGGCGCAGCACGCTCGGTGGCACTGTTCGCGTCGACCCTGTCGACGTATCAGACTGATGATGTTGTGAGGGAGAGAGCGAACGTGAAGACCTTCGACGAACTGTTCGTCGAGCTGACCGAGAAGGCCGCCACCCGCGCGGAAGGCTCGGGCACGGTCGCGGCTCTCGACGCGGGGGTGCACGAGCAGGGCAAGAAGCTACTCGAGGAGGCCGGCGAGGTGTGGCTGGCTGCCGAGCACGAGGCCGACGACGCGTTGGCCGAGGAGATCTCCCAGCTGCTCTACCGCATCCAGGTCGTCATGCTCGGGCGCAATATCTCGCTCGAAGACGTCTACAAGTACCTGTAAGACCACAAGCAAGGCACTAGGAGAACTCTGATGCTCCGCGTCGCACTCCCCAACAAGGGAACGCTGGCTGAGCCTGCCGCCACGATGATGCGTGAGGCGGGGTACCGGCAGCGGTCGGACTCGCGCGACCTCAGCATGCTCGACGAGGAGAACGGGATCGAGTTCTTCTATCTGCGGCCCAAGGACATCGCCACCTACGTCGGTTCCGGCGACCTGCACCTGGGCATCACGGGTGCCGACCTCATGGACGAGTCGGGCAGCCAGGTGAAGCGGGTCATCGAGCTCGGCTTCGGTGCGTCGAAGTTCCGGTTCGCGGCCCCCGAACGCACGGAGGACGGCCGGGACTGGAAGCTCGAGGACCTCGAGGGCAAGAAGATCGCCACGTCCTACCCCCGGCTGGTCCGCGCCCACCTCGCCCGCAACCGCGTCCGCGCCGACATCATCAAGCTCGACGGCGCCGTGGAGATCTCCGTCCAGCTCGGGCTGGCCGATGCGATCGCCGATGTCGTCTCCTCCGGGCGCACGCTGCGCCAGCACGGCCTGAAGCCGTTCGGCGCGGCGATAGCCGCGTCGCAGGCCACGCTGATCGAGCGCGAGCCGCGTCCCGACCGCGAGGAGACCGTCGAGGTCAAGTCGGCCAAGCAGGTGTTCACGGCACGCGTCCAAGGGGTCGTCTACGCGCGGCAGTACCTGATGCTCGACTACGACTGCCCGGAAGACGTGCTCGAGGAAGCCAAGCGCATCACGCCCGGCATGCAGGCGCCCACCGTGTCGCCGCTGATGCAGAAGGGCTGGTTCGCGGTCCGCTCCATGGTGAGCCGGTCGTGTGCCAACAAGGTGATGGACGATCTTGCCGCGCTCGGCGTGCGCGCCATTCTGACCTCGGAGATCCGCTCCTGCCGAGCGGTGGACGGCACCGGCATCGGGATCTGAGCTCTCTCAGCGGGGCCGCAGCACCACACTCTGCGCGGAGCGCCCCGTGTGCCCGCGCTCGTCGAAGAGCAGGCCCGAGACCGTGCCCGTGCCGGTCGGGCCGAGCACGGTCTCGGCGGCCACGGCCATCCATTCCCCGGCCGGGGGCCGGTGCAGGTGCATCGTGAGCTCGGTGTTGACGAAGAGCCAGTTCGTCAGGTCCAGCGGGGAGGCCGCGCCGTTGGCGGTGTCGGCGAGCACTGCCAGCCGCTGCAGCGGGCTGGGTTTCTCGCCCTCGACGAGGGGCACCCGCAGCCGTCCCCAGGTGGTGCCCGGGCCGGGCTCGCCGAACCAGCCGCGCAGCCAGCGCCACTCCACACAGTTCATGAAGCCCGGCAGCCAGCCGGTCGGCAGCTCCTGGCGGGGTGTCCCCCGCTCCGGCGGCGGTAGCGGCTGGGCCTCTCCGACGGCCACGTCGCTCGTGTCGCCGAGGGCCAGGCGCCACGCACGGGCCTTGAGTACCGTGCGGCCGCCTGCGTGCATCTCGGCCGAGAGCAGCTCGACCGTGCGTCCCGGGCGCTCGATGCCGGCGCAGACTCGGACCTCTCCAGCGGGTACGGGACCGAGAACCTCCACGGTGATCCGGGACAGCTGCGTGCTCGCCTCGCTCGGGCAGCGTTCCAGCGCCCGCACCAGCAACGCCGAGGGCGGCCCGACGTGCTGTGCGTCGGCGAACCACGGCCCGGTGGTGGACGTGGTGGCGTGGAAGCGCTCGCCGGCGGCGCCGTCCAGCGGCCGGTAGAACGGCTCGAGCTCGGGCACGTCGGCTGGCACCCCTCGATGATGCCCCGAGCCAGGCGCCGCCCAGGCCGGTGGGTTCAGCCTGCCCGCTCGAGGGCACTCTCCTCGGCGTTGACGTCGGCAGGGTCGGCAGGCCAGCCCGGGTACTGCGGCGGGGTGCCGTCCCAGGCCGGGCAGAGCGCCTTGTGGCTGCACCACTCGCAGAGCTTGCTAGGGTTGGGACGGAAATCCCCGGACTCCCCTGCCGTGCGGATGGCCTGCCAGATGGCGTCGAGCGTGCGCTCGAAGCGGCGCAGCTCCGCCTCCTCGGGCTCGTAGGTGAGCGACTCGGTGTCGGCGAGGTACATCAGCCGCAGCTGGGTGGGCACCACTCCGCGCAGGTGCAGGAGCGCGAGGGCGTAGAACTTCATCTGGAACAGCGCCCGCGCCTCGGCCACCGGCCGTGGCGCCGCGCCGGTCTTGTAGTCGACCACCCGAATCTGCCCGGTGTGGGCGACGTCGAGCCGGTCGATGTAGCCGCGCAGCAGCAGGCCGGACTCCAGCTCGGTCTCGACCAGCAGCTCCCGCGCCTCGGGCTCCAGCCGGCGAGGGTCCTCGAGCTGGAAGTACGCCTCCAGAAGCGGCGCAGCGGACTCCAGCCACGGCGTGAGCTCCGGATCCTCCGCGCCCTCGAACAGTTGCCCCACCAGCTCCGGCTCCTGCGCACACAGCTGCTCCCACGCCGTCGCCACGAGCTCGCAGGCGGCATCGAGGGACCGCTGCGCAGCGGGCAGGTCGTAGAGCCGCTCCAGCACGGCGTGCACGACCGTGCCGCGGACCTGGGCCCTGGTGGGCCGCTCGGGCAGCCGGTCGATCGCGCGGAACCGGTAGAGCAGCGGGCACTGTTTGAAATCGCCCGCCCGTGACGGCGACAGGGCCGGCCGGCGCCGTGGACGGCCCGTGGTGGAGTCAGTGGTGGAGTCAGTGGCGCTCTGGGTCGCGGACGGCGCGGTGCCGGCTTCGGTGGACGTTTCGGTGACTGTCTCTTCGGGGATCGACCCATGCGTGATCGCCGTGGGATCCGGGGTGGCGGGTTCGGCGGTGGCCGTGCCGAGCCCGTGGCCTGCGCCGTGTGTGTCCGTCACGCTCCGCAGGGTAGGCGACACCCCCGACACTTCTGGGCGGCGCCGGGACGCTCGGGAGCCGGGCCGTCGTGTACAGCGGGTCGCGACGACGCCGTTGCGTCCGATGCCCGCATCACGAACGGGAATCGGTCCGGCCGGGCGCTGCGACCGGCGTCGTCCCCACCCTTTAGCGTTGTGCCTCGTGTCCAGACCGCTGCCACCGCTCTCCGATGAGGCGCCCGCTCTCGCTGCGCGGGGTGGCCCGTTCCGTCCCGGCGACCGCGTGCAGCTGACCGATCCGAAAGGCCGGCACTACACGCTCACCTTGGAGACAGGGGGCCAGTACCACACCCACCGCGGCGGCCTCGCCCACGACGACCTGATCGGCAAGCCGGAAGGCAGCGTGGTGATCTCGCGGGTGGGCACCCCCTACCTCGCGCTGCGGCCGCGGCTGGCCGACTACGTGCTCTCGATGCCGCGCGGGGCGCAGGTGATCTACCCGAAGGACGCCGCCCAGATCCTCATGTGGGGTGACATCTTCCCGGGCGCCCGTGTGCTGGAGGCCGGAGCGGGTTCCGGCGCGCTGACATGCTCGCTCCTGCAGGCCGTCGGACCCGAGGGCGCGGTCCTTTCCTACGAGATCCGGGCCGACCACGCCGAACACGCCGAACGGAACGTTCGCCAGTTCTTCGGATGTTCGCCACCCAACTGGTCCTTGAAGGTCGCTGATCTTCATACTCATGATGGCGAGGCCGAACCGGTCGATCGTGTCGTTCTGGACATGCTGGCTCCCTGGGAACACCTGGAGACAGTGGCGAAAGCACTGATTCCAGGTGGGGTCCTGGTGGGCTACGTGGCCACCACGACACAGCTCTCGCGGCTCGTGGAGGACCTGCGCGAGCAGCAGTGCTGGACCGAGCCTCAGGCATGGGAATGCCTGGTCAGGCCATGGCACGTGGTGGGTCTGGCAGTGCGGCCGGACCACCGTATGCAGGGTCACACCGCGTTCCTGGTGTCGGCCCGCCGGCTCGCCGAGGGGGTGGTCCCGCCTCGCCCTCAGCGCAGGCCGACCAGCCGGTGACGCCGGCCGGACGAACTTCCGCTCGTGCCCCGGAAGGACCAGGAGGGGTCGATGCGTCAAGGTGCCGTCCGGTTGAGTGGTGGATCACCGGTTCGTCGCAGGCCTTCAACGTTCGTTCGCAGGTACCGTATGGAAACGGAACACGGAGGGAGGATGCCGTGAACCCCTACGACGGTCCCGGCAGGCGTGACCCGGGTGACGGCGGGGAACTCAGCCCCGCGGAGGCTCGGGCGCAGATCCGCTTTCTCGAGGAGGAAGTGGCTCTGCTGCGCCGCAAGCTCGCGGAGTCGCCGAGGCACGTTCGCGTGCTCGAGCAGCGGCTCGCCGAGTCTGCCAGCCGGCTTGCTCAGCTGTCCGCCCGCAACGAGAAGCTCACCGAGACTTTGAAGGAAGCTCGGGGCCAGCTCGTCGCACTGCGCGAGGAGGTAGATCGACTCGCGCAGCCGCCGAGCGGCTACGGCGTGTTCCTGGCGCGGTTCCCGGACGAGACGGTGGACGTCTTCACCTCCGGGCGCCGGATGCGCGTCGCCGTGTCGCCCGCGGTCACCACCGCGGAGCTACGCAGCGGGCAGACAGTCCGCCTGAACGAGGCGCTCACCGTCGTCGAGGCAGGCGACTACGAGCGCATCGGTGAGGTGTGCGCGCTGCGCGAGGTGCTCTCCGAGCCCACGGAGGACGGTCTGGCAGGGCGCGCGCTCGTCGTCGGGCATGCCGACGAGGAGCGGGTGGTCTGGCTGGCCGCGCCGTTGATCGCCGGTGCGGAGTACCCCGACGCCGTTGCGCTGAAGCCCGGCGACTCCCTGCTCGTGGACACGAAGGCGGGCTACGCCTACGAGCGGGTGCCCAAGGCCGAGGTGGAGGACCTCGTGCTGGAGGAGGTGCCCGACGTCGACTACTCCGACATCGGTGGCCTGTTCCGCCAGATCGAGCAGATCCGCGACGCCGTGGAGCTGCCGTTCCTGCACGCCGAGCTGTTCAAGGAGTACGAGCTGCGCCCGCCCAAGGGCGTGCTGCTCTACGGCCCTCCCGGCTGCGGCAAGACGCTCATCGCCAAGGCCGTGGCCAACTCGCTGGCCAAGAAGGTGGCCGCCGTGCGCGGCGACAACCCTGAGGACGGCCGCGCGTTCTTCCTCAACATCAAGGGTCCGGAGCTGCTCAACAAGTTCGTCGGCGAGACCGAGCGGCACATCCGGCTGATCTTCCAGCGCGCCCGGGAGAAGGCCTCGGCCGGCACCCCGGTGATCGTGTTCTTCGACGAGATGGACTCGATCTTCCGCACCCGTGGCTCGGGCGTGTCCTCCGACGTGGAGACCACGATCGTGCCGCAGCTCCTCGCGGAGATCGACGGCGTCGAGGGCCTGGAGAACGTCATCGTCATCGGCGCCTCCAACCGCGAGGACATGATCGACCCCGCGATCCTGCGGCCCGGCCGCCTGGACGTGAAGATCAAGATCGAGCGGCCGGACGCCGAGGCGGCGCAGGACATCTTCTCCAAGTACCTCACGGAGACGCTGCCGATCCACACCGACGACATCGCGGAGTTCGCGGGCAACCGCAAGGCCTGCGTCGACGCGATGATCCAGCGTGTGGTCGAGCGGATGTACGACGAGACCGAGGAGAACCGGTTCCTGGAGGTCACCTACGCCAACGGTGACAAGGAGACCTTGTACTTCAAGGACTTCAACTCCGGCGCCATGATCCAGAACATCGTCGACCGGTCGAAGAAGTCGGCGATCAAGTCGGTGCTCGAGACCGGCCAGCCGGGTCTGCGCGTGCAGCACCTGTTGGACGCGATCGTCGACGAGTTCGCCGAGAACGAGGACCTGCCCAACACCACCAACCCCGACGACTGGGCGCGCATCTCCGGCAAGAAGGGGGAGCGGATCGTCTACATCCGCACCCTCGTCACCGGAAAGAACGCCGAGACCGGGCGGGCGATCGACACGGCCTCGAACACGGGCCAGTACCTGTAAAAAAGCGAACGCACGTGCGGCCCGTCCCCGTTGGGGACGGGCCGCACGTGCGTTCCGGAGCCGTAATGCTGCGGGTACATGGCCCCTGACAGAAGTACGGCTCCGAAACGCGAGAAGATCTGGGTGTGGTTGCGAGCTGCCCGTGTGGGCTTCCCCAGGGGTATCCCGACTGCTGTGGGCGGTTTCATCGTGGGGAGGCGGCTCCTACCGCCGAGCTGCTCATGCGGTCCCGGTACACCGCTTTCGCCCGTGGCGACACGGCGTACCTGCTGCAGACCTGGCATCCCGACACCCGCCCCCCTCGCCTCCGGCTCGACCCCGACGACGAGTGGACGCGGCTGGAGATACTCGGCGGTACCGGGGGCGGATTGCTGGGGGCGACCGGAACGGTCGAGTTCCGCGCCCACCGCACCAACCGCGACCAGGCCGACGTGCTGCACGAGAACAGCGAGTTCGTCCGCGAGGACGGCCACTGGAGCTACGTCGGCCCCCTCTGACAGCCCGCCCACCCCGCGACGTGCGTCCGATTCGTTCACGACGCCGCCTGCGCCGGGCTCTACGGTGCCTGCCATGACGATCGAAGCACGGTTGGACGCGGTCGGGGTCGTGGCGGCCGACATGGCGAAGGCGCTCGAGTTCTATCGAGCGCTCGGGCTGCCGATACCCGCCGAGGCCGACGACCAGCCGCACGTGGAGGTGGAGCTTCCCGGCGGGTTGCGCCTGTTGTTCGACACCGAGGAGACGGTGCGCTCGTTCCATCCGGAATGGCAGGCGGTGGCCGGTGCCGGGCGGCTGGGCCTCGCCTTCGCTCTCCCCGACGCCGCCGCTGTGGACGCCCTGTACGCGGAGCTCACCGCTGCGGGCCACCACAGCGAGATGGCGCCGTTCGACGCGTTCTGGGGCCAGCGTTACGCCGTGTTGCTCGATCCGGACGGCAACGGGGTGGACCTGTTCGCGCCGCTCGCGAGCTGACTTGGGGCCACACCCGCCAGCGCCCGCACCTCCCGGGAGAGGTGTGGCTGGTCGGCGTACCCGGCGCGGACCGCGGCCTCGGCGATGGGGACGCCCGCGTAGAGCAGAGCTGCCGCGCGGCGGAAGCGCAGCACACGCCGTAGCACGGCGGGCCCGTATCCGAACGCGGCCAGGCAGCGGCGATGCAAGGAGCGGTCGGTCCAGCCGAGCCGCTCGGCGGTGGCAGCCACCGCGGCACCGGCTCCGAGCTGGGCGGCCACGGCGCGCAGGGCGGGCTCGGCCGGCACGCCCGGCAGCGCCTGGGCGACCTCGGCGAGCACGGACACGGGGGCGGCGCCAGCCTCCAGCCGGGCGATGGCCCGCCGCGCCAGGCCTGGGTGCAGCTCTCGAAGGGGGACGCGCTGGTCGCGCACTACGGCGGCCGGGACGTCGAGCAGCGCGGGCAGCCGCCCGGGCGCGAAGCGCAGGCCCGCACTCAGCACGCCGGGCTCGCGGCGGACGTGGTGGGGGTGGGTGTCGGGGCCCGCGACGACGAGCTCGTCGCCCGTCCAGACGAGGTCCATGCAACCGTCGGGCAGGACGTCCTGCGCCTGCATCGGGGCGCCCGCGTGCACGCCGGCCGTCCACACACACTCGACCTCGGTGCGCAGCGCCGCAGGCGGCGGGCTCTCCCCGTAGGACACACCGGCACGGTAGCCGTGCACCCCGACATCAGTCAGGCAGCTCCAGCGCGAGCAGGCGGGAGCTGAGCGACTTGCCACGGGTGTCGGGGGCGAGCGAGGTGGTGATCCCGCCGTCGAGGATCCCGGTGCAGACGAACTGCAATGCGGGCAGCAGCGGCAGCTCGAAGCGCAGGATGTCACCACCGACGTACCGGGCCAGCCGCCAGCGCACCCGCTGCGGCGTGAGCTCGCGGACGAGCAGGGCGTAGTCCGTGTCGACGTAGGGGATCACGGACAGCGTGGTGGCATCGCCCTTGTCGCCTGCGCGGCAATGCGCGATCTCATGCAGCCGGACGGACACCGGGAGCCTCCAGGATCGTGACGCCGGGACGCACCGCCGTGCGCGGCACGAGGGTGGACACCACACCGATCACCTCGCCTGTGCTGACGTGCACGCCGCCGCCCCCCGCGGGACCGTTCGTGTAGAGCGCCTCCACTTCGTGTCCGACCGTTTCGAGGATCGCCGGGTCGGCGCCGAGCGCCGCCACCCGGAGCCGGCACTCGACCCGGTCGTCGGCGTCCGGTGGCACGATGCCGATGACCTCGATCCGCGGCTGCAGCGGCAGCCCGGCCACCCGGGCGGCGACGATGTCGGCGGCCAGTGTGGCCCGGCGGTCGGCACCGGGGCCCGAGTAGGAGATCTCGGCCTCGACCTTGTGGCCTGCCCGGTAGCCCACGCTGACCTTGAGCCGGTCCGGTCGCGGCCGCCCGACGGCCCCGGTGACGCGCACGCTGCTCGGCCCGAACGGCGTGACCGTCACCCTGCGCAGGTCGAGCACCACGTCGGGCGTGTGGTGGCCGGTGGGGTCGGTGACCTCGTAGAGCATCTGCTCGCGCACCGTCGCCCGGTCAAGGCGCCCACCGGTGCCGGGCAGCTTGCCGTAGACGGCCGAGCCGTCGGATTCGACGTCGGCGAAGGGGAAGCCCAGCTCGGCGAGCCGCGGAACGTCCTTGACGCCGGGGTCGGCGAAGTAGCCGCCGGTGAGCCGGCCCGCACATTCCAGGAGGTGCCCGACGAGGGTGCCCCCGGCCGCGAACGCCACGTCGTCCAGGTCGGCGCCGAAACGATGGGCGAGCGGGGCGAGGAACAGCGACGGATCGGCGACCTGCCCGGTGATCACCACCTGGGCGCCGGCGTCGAGGGCGGGCAGCAGTGCGTCGGCGCCGAGGTAGGCGTTGGCGGAGACGAGCTCGCCGTGCTCGTGCAGTGGCCTGCCGTCCTCCAGGGCCGGGGCGTCGAGGTCGAGGCCGTCGAGCACGTCGTCGCCGGTCACGACGGCGACACGCGCCGCGGAACCCGCCATGTCGAGGAGGTCTCGGGTGACGTTCCCGGCCGCGAGCGGGTTGGCCGCGCCCATGTTCGTCAGGACACGCACCCCGCGGTCGACGGCCAGCGGCAGGAGCCGGGAGAACCGGGCGGCCAGGCGCGGGTCGTATCCGGCCGCCGGGTCCGCGAGCCGCCGCCGGTGTCCCAGGGCGATCGTCTGCTCCGCGAGGCATTCGAGCACGATGTCGTCCAGCCCGCCGCGGTCGACGAGGTCGACGGCTGGTTCGAGACGGTCGCCGGCAAACCCGGCCCCGCAGCCGATCCGCACTGTGGTCGTTCGCGCGCTCATCGGTCTCCTTCCGCCTCAGGGAAGCGGAACGGCGCCGGTGAGAAGGGCGACTGCCCTCGTCGTCGGCGTCGTGCCGAACCCCATCGGAACACGAACCGTTGGTGCGCGCCGGGGTCGGCGCCCGCCGTACCCGGCAGGATGAAAACCCGGTAGTCGAATGGCGGTAGCGGCGGGCGGGGAAACGTCCCCTCGTCCGCCGCTACCCTGGATCCGGATGTCCAGCCGGTCAGGCCTGGCGGCGCACGGCCTCGATCTCCATGGTGATCTGCACCTTGTCGCTGACGACCACGCCGCCGCCGTCCATGGGCATCTTGATGTCGACGCCGAAGTCGTTGCGGTCGATCGTGGTGCTGGCCGAGAACCCGGCACGGTAGCCGCCGTAGGCGTCCGGACCGAAGCCGTTGGCCTCCAGCGCGAGCGTGACCGGCTTCGTCACGCCCTTGATCGTGAGGTCGCCGTGCAGCACGACGTCGTCGCCGTTGGCGCGGGCGCCGGTGGAGCGGAAAGTCCACTGGGGGTGGTTGTCGGCGTCGAAGAAGTCGGCGGAGCGGATGTGGTTGTCGCGCTGCTCGTTGCCGGTGTCGATGGAGTCCGCGGCGATGGTGGCGTTCACCGAGGAGTCGGAAATGTCCTCACCTGTCACGATCTCGCCCGAGAAGTTTGTGAAGCGACCGCGTACCTTGCTGACCATCATGTGGCGGACCGAGAAGGAGACATCGGAGTGCACCGGGTCGATGTCCCATGTGGCCGCGACGTAACCGGGGATCCGGACCGAGGATGTGGTCATGTTGACCTCCGTGAGGCTCTTGAACTCTCACTTGTTGAGAGTCGCACTACCCTGAACAACATCACGGCTGACCTATTCCGGAGGTGTGGTGCCTGACACCCGGTGGCTCAACGATGAGGAGCAGCGCACCTGGCGCAGCTACCTCACCTCCTGTCGACTGCTGTTCGACCGGATCGAGCGACAGCTCCAGCAGGACGCGGGACTGCCGCACGCCTACTACGAGATCCTGGTGCGGCTTTCCGAGGCGCCGGGGCGTTCGATGCGGATGAGCCAGCTCGCGACCTCGGCGATGTCCTCGCGCAGCAGGCTCTCACATGCCGTCGCCCGGCTGGAAGAGTCGGGCTGGGTGCGTCGTCGCCCGTGCGCGGACGACCGCCGGGGAGCGCTGGCGGAGCTCACGGACGAGGGGCTCGCCCGCCTGAAGGCCGTGGCCCCCGGTCATGTGGAGGCGGTGCGCGAAGCGATGTTCGACGCGCTCAGCCCGGAGCAGATGCGGGCGTTGCGCGACATCAGCGACACGCTCGTGGCGAACCTGGCCGACGCGCCGGTCTGGCCGGCTTCGGAGGACAAGTACGACGACCCGGAGTAGCGCGTACGCCGCGACGGTGCGTCCGCTGTGGGTCTTAGAGTCGTTGTATGGCTTCACATGTCGATGTCGTGGTTCTCGGAGCGGGTCCCGGTGGGTACGTCGCAGCGATCCGGGCGGCCCAGCTGGGCCGCAGCGTCGCTGTGGTGGAGGACAAGTACTGGGGCGGGGTGTGCCTGAACGTCGGCTGCATCCCGTCCAAGGCGCTGCTGCGCAACGCGGAGCTCGCTCACCTGGTGACTCAGGAGGCCAAGACCTTCGGCATCTCCGGGGACGTGTCCGTCGACTACGGTCCCGCGTTCGACCGCAGCCGCAAGGTGGCCGACGGCCGGGTCAAGGGCGTCCACTACCTGATGAAGAAGAACAAGATCACCGAGTTCGACGGGTGGGGCACGTTCGTCGACGCCTCCACCATCGAGGTCGCCCTGGCCGGCGGCGGCACGGAGACGGTCACCTTCGACGACGTGATCATCGCCACCGGTGCGACCACCAAGCTGCTCCCGGGCACGTCGCTGTCGGAGCGTGTGGTGACCTACGAGGAGCAGATCCTCAGCCGCGAGCTGCCCCGCAGCATCATCATCGCCGGGGCGGGCGCGATCGGCGTCGAGTTCGCGTACGTGATGAGCAACTACGGCGTGCAGGTCACGATCGTCGAGTTCCTGGACCGGATGCTCCCGCTGGAGGACCCCGACGTGTCCAAGGAGCTGGCCAAGCGCTTCCGCAAGTACGGCGTCGACGTCCTGACCTCGACGCGGGTGGAGTCGATCGACGACTCGGGCGACCAGGTCACGGTCACCGTCTCGCAGAACGGCGAGACCAAGCAGCTCACCGCCGACAAGGTCATGCAGGCCATCGGTTTCGCGCCGCGGACCACGGGCTACGGCCTGGAGAACATCGGCGTGGAGCTCACCGAGCGCGGCGCCATCGCGATCGACGAGCACATGCGTACCAACGTGCCGCACATCTACGCGATCGGTGACGTCACGGCCAAGCTCATGCTCGCCCACGTGGGCGAGGCGCAGGGGGTGGTCGCGGCGGAGACCATCGCCGGCGCGGAGACCCAGGAGCTCGAGTACGTGATGATGCCCCGGGCGACGTTCTGCAACCCTCAGGTGGCGAGCTTCGGCTACACGGAGGAGCAGGCGCGGGCGCTGGCGGACGAGAAGGGCTGGAAGGTCAAGGTCGTCCAGTTCCCGTTCACGGCGAACGGCAAGGCGCAGGGGCTCGGGGAGCCCGGCGGGTTCGTCAAGCTCGTCGCGGACGAGACCTACGGCGAGCTGCTCGGCGGGCACCTCATCGGCCCCGAGGTGACGGAGCTGCTTCCCGAGCTGACGCTGGCGCAGAAGTGGGACCTCACCGCCCACGAGCTCGCCCGCAACGTGCACGCGCACCCCACGCTGAGCGAGGCGCTGCAGGAGGCGTTCCACGGCCTCACCGGGCACATGATCAACCTGTGATCCCGGCGTCCCGGGCGGCCAGCCAGCGCTCGATGCCCACGCGGCCGTCCGGGACGAAGGGCCAGCGCCGGCCGTCGGCGAGCCGTGCGCGCAGCTCGGTGAGCGTCACCCAGTCTCCCCACACGACCTCCTCGGGCTGGTGGTGCAGCGGGCCGTCCCAGCGCACCTCGTAGGTGAACATGTGGCAGCGCAGCGTGCCGTCGTCGTAGGCGAAGGGCCCGTAGCTACGTGTCAGCGACACGCCGGTGACACCGAGTTCCTCGGCCAGCTCGCGGGCGGCGGCGTCGTCGGGTGACTCGTCCGGTCCGATCACCCCGCCGGCCCAGCAGTCGTACATGCTCGGGAAGATCAGCTTGTCCGGTGAGCGTCGGTGCAGGTACACGCGCTCGCCGTCGATGCTGCGCACGAGCACGCCGGTGGTGCCGTGCCACAGTCCGTCCCGGTAGACCACCCCGCGCGGGGCCACTCCGACCACTGCTCCACCCGGGTCGTAGACCGCGACCGGCTCGTCCTCTGCGGGGGTCCCTGCCTGCATGCGCTCATCATCCTCCGGCCGCGGTTAGGCTCGACCCATGACAGCGCACGTCGAGGGCCGCCCATGACCGCCCGCCGGATCATGGGCACCGAGATCGAGTACGGCATCTCGGTGCCGGGCGACCCCACCGCCAACCCGGTGATCACGTCCACGCAGGTGGTGCTGGCCTACGCAGCGGCAGCGGACATCCCACGTTCGCGCCGTGCCCGGTGGGACTACGAGGTGGAGTCCCCGTTGCGCGATGCGCGCGGGTTCGACCTGTCGGCACCCACCGTGCACAACCCGGCGGAGTCCGAGCTCGACGACCTCGGCGCCGCCAACGTCATCCTCACCAACGGCGCCCGGCTCTACGTCGACCACGCCCACCCGGAGTTCTCTACCCCCGAGGTCACCACGCCTCGCGACGTCGTCATCTGGGACAAGGCGGGGGAGCGGGTGATGGAGGAGGCCGCGATGCGCGCGGCCACCGTGCCGGGAGCCCCGCGGATCCAGCTCTACAAGAACAACGTCGACAACAAGGGGGCCAGCTACGGCTCCCACGAGAACTACCTGATGGCCCGCACCACCACGTTCCCCGCGATCGTGGCCGGGCTGACGCCGTTCTTCGTGACGCGTCAGGTCA
This sequence comes from Pseudonocardia alaniniphila, assembly GCF_022524485.1. Taxonomy (GTDB): domain Bacteria; phylum Actinomycetota; class Actinomycetes; order Mycobacteriales; family Pseudonocardiaceae; genus Pseudonocardia; species Pseudonocardia alaniniphila. The sequence goes on along the minus strand of NZ_JAKXMK010000015.1, from coordinate 46,035 downwards.
TCTGCGGGGCGGGACGGGTCGGGATCGGCGCCTCGGGCGACGAGGCGGGCTACCAGCTCGCGCAGCGCAGCGACTACATCGAGGTCGAGGTCGGGCTGGAGACCACGCTCAAGCGCGGCATCATCAACACCCGCGACGAGCCGCACGCCGACGCCGACAAGTACCGCCGCCTGCACGTCATCATCGGCGACGCGAACATGAGCGAGTATTCCACGCTGCTCAAGGTCGGCACCGCCGCCCTCGTGCTCGACATGATCGAGAACGGCGTGCGGTTCGACGAGCTGCGCCTCGCCGAACCCGTGCGCTCCGTGCACCGCATCAGCCACGACCCCTCGCTCAAGACGCTGGTCGACCTGGCCGACGGCCGCAAGATGACCGGCGTTGACGTGCAGCGCGCCTACTTCGAGAAGGCGCAGAAGCACGTCGAGAACACGATGGGCGCCGACGTCGACGACGCCACGGCCGAGGTCCTGCAGCTGTGGGGCGAGGTGCTCGACGCGCTCTCCCGCGACCCCATGGAGTGCGCCGACCGCCTCGACTGGCCCGCCAAGCTGCGGCTGCTCGAGGGCTACCGCGAGCGCGACGGCCTGGCCTGGAACTCCGGGCGGCTGCAGCTGGTCGACCTGCAGTACACCGACGTGCGGATGGCCAAGGGCCTCTACAACCGGCTGGTGGCGCGTGGGTCGATGAAGCGGCTGGTCACCGAGGAGCAGGTGGTCGCCGCCATGCGCCGGCCGCCGGAGGACACCCGCGCGTACTTCCGCGGCCGCTGTCTCGAGCGTTACCCGTCCGAGGTGGCGGCGGCGTCCTGGGATTCGGTCATCTTCGACCTGGGGCGCGAATCCCTGGTGCGGATCCCCACCCTCGAGCCGCTGCGCGGCACGCGCCGCCACGTGGGTGAGCTCATCGACAACTCCCGTACCGCCGAGGAGCTGGTCGAGGCGCTGACCCGCGGCTGAACCGCGACTCGCCCATCGGCATGGCTTCGATCGCGGGCGTGTCGCCGATCGGCTGGGTAAAGTTCAAATACCGGACCCCGGTACGCCGTGCAGTTCGACGGCACCGGGCAGGCGAAGAGGAGACGGCCATGTCCCAGGAGCAGACCAAGCGTCAGGGTGGTGGTGGCGGCGACGACGAGGACGGCGCCGACGCCGCGGCAGCCGGTCAGGAGCGCCGTGAGAAGCTCGGCGAGGACGTCGACACGATCCTCGACGAGATCGACGACGTCCTGGAGGAGAACGCCGAGGACTTCGTCCGGGCGTACGTCCAGAAGGGCGGCGAGTAGCCGCTCCGAGCGTCACCGCACCAGCCCTGCACCGCACGACGAGAGGCACTCACCAGACCATGGAGCCCCGGCTGCCGGTCGCCCCACCGGGCCCGGGCGCGTATCTCGCGCCCGGCCCGTCGTCATTCACCGACTTCGTCACGGCCAACGCGCCGCATCTGCTTCCGGGCCGGCTTCCCGAGGGGGTCACGCCGGGCGCCGCGGGCGTGGGTGGCCTCCAGGTTCCGCACGGCACCACCATCGTCGCGCTCACGTTCGCCGGCGGGGTGATCATCGCCGGTGACCGCCGGGCCACGGCCGGCAACGTCATCGCCCAGCGCGACATCGAGAAGGTGTTCATCACCGACTCGCACTCGGCGATCGGGATCGCGGGCTCGGCGGGCATCGCGCTGCAGATGGTGCGGCTGTTCACGGTCGAGCTCGAGCACTACGACAAGATCGAGGGCGTGCCGCTCTCGCTGGACGGCAAGGCCAACAAGCTGGCCAGCATGATCCAGCAGAACCTCGGCGCGGCGCTGCAGGGCTTCGTCGTCGTGCCGTTGTTCGTCGGCTACGACATGGACTCCGCCGACCCGTCGAAGGCGGGCCGCATCGTCACCTACGACGCCACGGGCGGCCGCTACGACGAGCTGCTCGGCTACCACTCCGTGGGCTCCGGGTCGGTGTTCGCGAAGTCGTCGCTGAAGAAGCTCTACGACCCGCAGGCCGATCTGGCAGGGGCCGTGCGCACGGCCGTCGAGGCGCTCTACGACGCGGCCGACGACGACACCGCCACCGGCGGCCCGGACGTGGTCCGCAAGATCTACCCGGTGGTCGTCAGCATCACCGGGGAGGAGGGAGCGGTGCGCCGCTCCGACGAGGAGATGGAGGCGGTCGTCCGCGCTGTCATCGCCGGTCGTACCGATAAACCCGGCGGATAGTTCGCCGGACAACCCTGCCGTGCTCTCCATCCCTGCGACGCCTCTGGAGTCCGCCCCGTGACGATGCCGTTCTACTCCTCCGTCGACCAGCTGCTGCGCGACCGCTCGGAGCTGGCGCGCAAGGGCATCGCCCGTGGCCGCAGCGTCGTCGTGCTCACCTACACCGGCGGCGTGCTGTTCGTCGCCGAGAACCGCTCCAGCGAGAACCGACCCAGCGCCCTGCGCAAGGTCTCCGAGATCTACGACCGCATCGGGTTCGCCGCCGTCGGGCGCTACAACGAGTTCGAGACGCTGCGCAACGCCGGCATCCGCATGGCCGACGTGCGCGGCTACTCCTACGACCGCCGCGACGTCACGGGCCGGATGCTCGCCAACTTCTACGCCCAGGTGCTCGGCACCTCCTTCGTCGAGCAGCAGAAGCCCTACGAGGTGGAGCTCTGCCTCGCCGCGGTCGGCGAGACGCCGGACGGCGACCAGCTCTACCGCATCACCTACGACGGCTCGATCACCGATGAGCCGCAGTTCGTGGTCATGGGCGGCACCACCGACCCGATCAGCACCAAGCTCAGGGACACCTACCGGGCGGGGATGGAGCTCGGGCAGGCGATCGGCGTCGCCGTGGAGGCCCTGCAGGTCGCCGGGGCGGCAGGCTCGGGTCCTTCGGGCGGCAACGGCGGGGCGCAGGCCGCCCGCGTGCTCGGTGCGAGCGCCCTCGAGGTGGCGGTGCTCGACCGCACGCGCCCGAGGCGCACGTTCCGGCGGATCACCGGGCAGGTCCTGCGGAATCTGCTGCCCGAGGCGAACCGCGCCGTCGACGCCCCGGCAGCCCCCACCGTCGCCGGGGGCGACGACCTGCCGGCGGGGAGCGGGGCCGTCGACGGCGAGCAGAGCGGCGACAACGGCTCGAACGGCGCCACCAACGGCTCGTAGCCGTCCCGCAGGCCGACCGGCTCGTAGCGCTTGACCTGAACCTGGGTTCAGGTCGCACCCTTGGGTCATGAGCATCGAGCTGAACCACACCATCGTCGCGGCCCGGGACAAGCACGCTGAGTCCCGGTTCGTGGCCGACGTCCTCGGCCTTCCCGAACCCGGAACGTTCGGGCCGTTCGCCGTCGTGGAGCTGAGCAACGGCGTGAGTCTGGACTTCCTGGACACCGACGAGGTCCCCTCGCAGCACTACGCGTTCCTCATCAGCGAGGAGGAGTTCGACGCGGTCGCGGGCCGGTTGCGCGAGCGCAAGGTGGCGACCTACGGCGACCCGGGGCACAGCCAGCCGGGGCACAACACCCATGACGGCGGGCGCGGCCTGTACTTCTCCTCGCCCGAGGGGCACAACCTCGAGGTCATCACGCGGCCCTACGGCAGCGGCGGCAACTAGCGGCGCCCGTCCGGTGCCCTGATTGGCGACGTGCGTGCCGTTCGCGCCGTCCGGGCACTCGGAGGCGGCCGCGGCCGCACGGAGCCTCTCAGGGCCGCTCAGCCGATGAAGGGCCGTTCGCGCCCGGTCCACCTGTCCTCGTGGCGCCGGTAGACCGGGATGGCGTCCTTCGCGACGCGGAACGTGAAGCGCCCTGCCTCCTCGACGACCTCGCCGTCGGTGGCGAGCATGCCCGGCACGGCGAGCTCGACATCGAGCTCCGGAACCTCGCGCTGGTGGTAGACGCGGCTGTGCCCCAGCGCACCGAGCAGCAGCGCGGCGACGGCGCGCAGCCGGGAGAACCGGACGTCGGCACGCAGCCAGCGCACGTCGAGCAGGCCGGTGTCGAGCGAGGGCCGCCACGCCGGCACCGCGCCGCGCGGGTAGTAGGGCCCGTTGCCGACGAAGAGGAACCAGACCGACGTCCAGCGGCCGTCGATCTTGATCTCGACGGGTTCGGCGCGGTGCAGCACCATCACGAGCGCCGCGGCGAAGGCCGGCCACTTGCCCCACCGCGACTGCCACTTCTCGCGCAGCCGCACGAGGTCGGGGTAGGAACCGAGGCTCGCGGTGTTGAGGAAGCAGCGGACGCGCACGACCTGTTCCGTCTCGGGGTCGCTCCCGTGGCCCGGGTGCACGTCGATCAGGCCGAGGTCGACGGCAACGGCCTCGCCTGCCCCGGTGGCGTCCACGGCCTCCTGCATGTCGTAGATGCCCACGTCGCGGGCGAAGTGGTTGAGCGTGCCCGTGGGCACCACCACCAGTGGCAGGCGCCGCCGCCCGGCCACCGCGGCGGCGGCCGCGGCCGTGCCGTCCCCGCCTGCCACGCCGATCGCGCGCACCCAGTCGCCCCGCTCGGCGACCGCGGTGTCGAGCTGCTCGTCGAGGTCGCGGTCCGGTTCGGCGCGCAGCACGACCGCCGCCGGTAGAGCCGTCTCCAGCTCGGTGGCGGGGTCGTGGTCCGGCATGCCCGAGCGCTGGTTGGACACGATCACGAGGCCCTCTCCCCGGGGGAGCTCGGGCACCGCGTCGAGCGGGCGGGCCCTGGCCTCGTCGGTGCGCCGGACCGGCCACCAGCGGCGGGTGGCGAGCGCGATCCCGCTGCCGAGAGCCGCGCCGGCGAGCACGTCCGACGCCCAGTGCACGCCGACGTGCACACGCGAGTAGGCCACCGAGGCCGCGAGCGGGGCCACGGCGAGACCCAGGCGCGGGCTCTCCAACGCCACCGCCGTCGCGAACGCAGCGGCCGACGCCGCGTGCCCGGACGGGAACGAGGACGACGTCGGCGGGTTGTCGATGATCTGGTAGGCGGGCAGCTCGGCGGCAGCCGGGCGCCGGCGGGGCAGAGCAGGCTTGAGCAGCGCGTTGGCGGTGGCGCTGGCGCCCGCGATCGCGAGGACCCCTCGGAAAGCGCCCTTGCGGCTCGCTCCCCGCCGGGCCGCCAGCAGCGCGGCGATCCCGAACCAGAGCAGGCTGTGGTTGGCGGCCGTCGACACCGCCTTCATGGTGCTGTCGAGCGGTGACGGAGCCATGGAGGCGATCGCCCGTGAGACGGCTCGGTCGGCGTCGTTCACCTCGTCGGCGGCCCGCTGCAACCACGAAATCACGGGCTGACAGTACGCACGTATTTCTGCACCCGGAGGAGGACCTGGTGAGGCCCCGATGAGGACCCACCGTAATCAGATGGCCCGCCGGACACCCCCCAGCGTCCGGCGGACCGACCGCGGGCAGCGCTAACGGCGTAATCGGCGACCGGCTTCAGTAGAACTACTCGGACGACGCGCCCGAACCGGTCGGTCACAGCCATGACATCAGGGGGCGTACTGCGCCTACTCTGACGGGATGCAGCGGCGGATCTACGGTGTGGAGACCGAATTCGGGGTCACATGCACCTTCCACGGACAGCGGCGACTCTCACCTGATGAGGTTGCGCGTTACCTGTTCCGCCGGGTCGTGTCGTGGGGGCGCTCGTCGAACGTCTTCCTACGCAATGGTGCCCGGCTCTACCTCGACGTCGGAAGTCACCCCGAGTACGCCACGGCGGAGTGCGACTCCCTCACCCAACTCGTCGCACACGACAAGGCGGGTGAGCGCATCCTCGAAGACCTGTTGGTCGACGCCGAGCGCAGGCTCGTCGACGAAGGCATCGGCGGCGACATCTACCTGTTCAAGAACAACACCGACTCCGCAGGCAACTCCTATGGCTGCCACGAGAACTACCTGGTCGCACGGGCCGGGGAATTCTCGCGGATCGCGGACGTGCTGCTGCCCTTTCTGGTCACCCGCCAGCTGATCTGCGGCGCGGGCAAGGTGCTCCAGACGCCCCGGGGTGCCGTGTACTGCCTGTCGCAGCGCGCCGAGCACATCTGGGAGGGGGTCTCCTCGGCCACCACCCGCTCGCGCCCGATCATCAACACCCGCGACGAGCCGCACGCCGACGCCGAGCGTTACCGCAGGCTGCACGTGATCGTCGGCGACTCGAACATGTCCGAGGTCACCACGCTGCTCAAGGTCGGCTCGGCCACCCTCGTGCTCGAGATGATCGAGGCGGGCGTTCAGTTCCGGGACTTCACCCTCGACAACCCGATCCGCGCGATCCGCGAGATCAGCCACGACCTGACCGGCAAGCGCACGGTCCGGCTCGCCGGTGGGCGGGAGGCGAGCGCGCTGGACATCCAGCGCGAGTACTACAGCCGCGCGGTCGAGCACGTCGCCACCCGTGGCACCGAGGACCCGACGATGGAGCGGGTGCTCGAGCTGTGGGGGCGCACCCTCGACGCCGTCGAGTCGCAGGACCTGTCGCTGATCGACCGCGAGATCGACTGGGCGATCAAGCACCGGCTGGTCGAGCGGTACCGCCGTCGCAACGACCTGGACCTGGCGAGCCCGCGTATCGCGCAGCTCGACCTGGCCTACCACGACATCCGGCGTGGCCGCGGGCTGTTCGACCTGCTGCAGCGCAAGGGCATGGTCGACCGGGTCACCGACGACGGGGAGATCGAGGCGGCCAAGGACACCCCGCCGCAGACCACGCGAGCCAAGCTGCGCGGCGACTTCATCGCCGCCGCCCAGGCTGCGGGGCGGGACTTCACGGTCGACTGGGTGCACCTCAAGCTCAACGACCAGGCGCAGCGCACCGTGCTGTGCAAGGACCCGTTCCGCGCGGTCGACGAGCGCGTCGACCGGCTGATCGCCTCTCTGTAGCGCTCGCGCGGATACGGGTGCCGCAGCACTCGTATCCGCGCCCGTGTCAGTCCGTCAGCGCTCGCCCAGCATCCGGGCGCGCAGCTCGGCCAGCTCGTCCTGCACCAGCGGCGAGGTCACGCTCTCGTCGTTGCGGCCCGGCTCGATCCCGAACGCGCGCAACAGCGCCGTGGCCGGCACCGCGGGGTCCCCGGTCTCGCCCAGCACCGGGTGGAGGCCCTGGTCAGCGAGGTGGTGGAACACGAGGTTGACCACCGTCCATGGGTTGAACGTCTCGACACGGTCCGTGTCGCCGGTCGGGCCTGCATTGGTGTCTGTGTGGTCCACGGTGCCTCTCCCCGGTCCGGCGGATACCTCGCAGAGCCTCGGCTCGGGGGGTGATCGGGTCAAGGGTTCGGGTGTCGCAAGCTGAGACACCCGACCAGGTTGCGCCGGTCGCCCACGATGCGGGCGGCGGCGGTCGTACGATGCCGGACGTGTCCTCTGCACGGGCCGAGCGTCTGGTGAACCTGGTGCTCTGCCTGCTGTCCACCCGGCAGTTCCTTCCTGCCGAGCGGATCCGCCAGATCGTGCCGGGCTATGCCGACGCCCGGGGCGACGAGGCGTTCTTCCGGATGTTCGAGAGGGACAAGAACGAGCTGCGGGAGCTCGGTGTGCCGCTCGAGACCGGGCGCATGTCGAGCTTCGACACGGTCGACGGCTACCGGATCGCCCGCCAGGACTACGAGCTGGGCGAGATCGACCTGGAGCCCGACGAGGCCGCCGCCGTCGCGCTCGCGGCCCGGTTGTGGGATTCCCCCGACCTGGCGGCACCCGCCCACAGCGCGCTGGTCAAGCTGCGCGCCGCGGGCGTCGAGGTCGACGAGGAACAGGGCCGCGTGCAGCCGCGCGTGCGCACCACCGAGCCGGCGTTCGCGCCCCTGCTCGCCGCGGTGCGTTCCGGGCGCGTCGTCATGTTCGAGCACCGCCGTGGTGGTCCCGGCGGCGCGCTGCAACGGCGGATCGTCGAACCGTGGGGCGTCGTGTCGTGGCGGGGGCGCTGGTACCTCGTCGGGCACGACCGCGACCGCAACGCGCCCCGTTCGTTCCGGGTGTCGCGCATCAGCGACTCCGTCACCCCGGTCGGTCCCGCGGGCGCCGTCACGGTGCCCGCCGATATCGACCTCATGGCGATGGTGCGCCACAACGTCGACCCGCCCCCGGTCAGCGGCACCGCCAGGGTGTGGGTCGCCGAGGGCAGGGCGCAGGGCCTGCGCAGGCTCGCGCGGATGATCGGCCCCCGCACGCACGGCGGACGGCCCGGCGACGAGATGGAGCTCGATCTGCGCAGCGTCGAGACCGTGGCCCGCTGGCTCGCCGGTCACGGTCCCGACGTCGCGGTGCTCGGCCCGGAGAGCCTCGCCGAGGCGGTCCGGAGCAACTGGGCGGCATCGGCGGCGACGCATGGCTCCGATGCCACGGGCGACGCAGTCACCGGCGCCCCCACCCTCGTCACCGACGTGGGCGGCCCCGTCGGACGCCTGCGCCGCCCCGACCGTGCCGGGACGTGGCGGTGAGCAGCGGCGGGGTCACCGAGCGGCTGCCGCGGCTGCTGTCGCTGGTGCCCTACCTGCTTGCGCGGCCGGGCATCCCGGTCGCCGAGGCCGCGGCCGACTTCGGCGTCACCGAACGGCAGCTGCGCCGCGACCTCGAGCTGCTCTGGATGTGCGGCCTCCCCGGGTACGGGCCGGGCGACCTGGTGGATCTGTCGTTCTCCGGCGACACCGTCACCGTCACCCACGACGCCGGGATGCGCCGCCCGCTACGGCTCACCACGGCGGAGGCCACCGCGCTCTTGGTGGCCCTGCGCACGCTGGCCGAGGTGCCCGGCATGGTCGACACGGCGGCGGTGCAACGGGCCACCGCGAAGATCGAGCGGGCGGTCGGTGACGCGGGCAGCGTGGGCGTGGCGGTCGATCTGCCACACGAGGAGGCGGCGGCCACCGCGACCGTCCGGGACGCGCTGGACGCGGGGCGGGCGCTGCGCATCGTCTACTACACGGCGGGGCGCGACGCCGTCTCACAGCGCACGATCGACCCGATGCGGCTGCTGATCGTGGAGGGGCGCGCCTACCTGGAGGCCTGGTGCCGCCGGGCCGAGGCGGTGCGGATGTTCCGGCTGGACCGCGTCGAGGAGGTCGAGGTGCTCGACGAGCCGGCCGCCCCGCCGCCGGACGCCGAGCCCTCCGACGTGTCCCACGGCCTGTTCCGTCCCAGCGAGGACCACCGGTCCGCCGTGCTGCTGCTGGAGCCCGAGGCCCGGTGGGTGGCGGAGTACTACCCCGTCGACGAGGTCGTGGAGCTCGACGGGAACCGGGCGAGGGTGCTGCTGCGCTACGCCGACCCGGCATGGCTGGTCCGGCTGGTGCTGGGGCTCGGCGGCGGGGCGCGGCTGCTGGAGCCACCGGAACTGGTGGAGACAATCGGCCGCCGGGCGCGCGAGGCACTGACCGCCGCGGAGGCGGGCGGTGTCGATCAGACCGGCGATCAGGACGGCGACGAGGACGGGGAGCGAAACGATGGGTGAGTTCCTCCCCGCGGTGGTCACCGCGGGCGCCGGGCTCGTGCTGCTGGCGCTCGTGCTGGCGCTGGCCGTGCCGCCGGTGCGCCGGTTCCGTCGGGCGAGTGCTGAGCTGCAGGTCGACACGCGAGGGCGCATGGCTCTGTTGCAGCAGCTGGTGAACTCCCGGCGACGCCCTTACGAATGAGCAACGACCAATACATCGGGGCAGGCCCGCGCCCGTATCGGGCGTTCCGGGCGGCGTAGACTCCGCGGCACGTGCCCACGGCGGAAGGACGAGAATCATGCCGAGCCTCGGTGGCTGGGAATTCGTGATCCTCATCGGGATCTTGGTGCTCTTGTTCGGTGCCAAGCGGCTCCCGGACATGGCGCGTTCCATCGGACAGTCCGCCCGTGTCTTCAAGGGCGAGATGAAGGGCATGAAGAGCGACGAGACGCGCGAGGACGCTGCCGGCACCACCGACAAGCCGGCCGCCCAGCCTGCGCCGCCCGCGCCGCCCGCGGCCCTTCCCGCAGCGCAGCCCGCACAGGTTCAGCAGCCGGCACAGGCCCAGGAGCCCCGGACGGAGAGCACCCGCACCACACAGCCGGGTGCCAGCAACACCGGGCAGTAGCCCAGCCCGGTGGCCAAGTTCTCCGTGAAGTTCGGCAGCCGTCGGCCGAAGAACCCCGACGGCACGATGACTCTCATCGAGCATCTCTACGAGCTGCGCAACCGGCTCGCCATCGCGCTGATCGCGATCGCGCTCACCACGATCATCGGTTACATCTGGTACGGCACGAACTTCTTCGGCCTGCCCAGCCTGGGCGACCTGCTCAAGGAGCCCTACTGCGCCATTCCCGCCTCGTCGCGCGGTCAGTTCAGCGCGGATCCCAACGCCTGCACCCTGCTCGCGACGGGTCCGTTCGACCAGTTCAACCTCCGGCTGAAGGTCGCCATGACGGCCGGCATCGTGCTGGCCTGCCCGGTGTGGCTGTACCAGATCTGGGGGTTCATCACCCCCGGTCTCTACGCGAAGGAGCGGCGCTACGCGCTCACCTTCGTCTCCGTCGCCGCGGTGCTGTTCGTCTTCGGGGCGGTGCTGGCCTTCCTGGTGGTCACCCAGGGCCTGAGCTTCCTGCTCAGCATCGGCGACGAGGTGCAGACCACGGCGCTGACCGGTGAGTACTACTTCTCGTTCATCATCGCGCTGCTGCTGATCTTCGGGGTCAGCTTCGAGATCCCCCTGCTCGTGGTGATGCTGAACCTCGCGGGCGTCATCTCCTACGAGAAGCTCAAGGCGTGGCGGCGGGGGCTGATCTTCGCCCTGTTCGTCTTCGCCGCGATCGCCACGCCCGGTCAGGACCCGATCTCGATGCTGGCGCTCGCGCTGGCCCTCGTGGCGTTGTTCGAGGTCGCCATCCAGATCACGAGGATCAACGACCGTCGTCGCGCCGCGCGCCGTGCCGCCGAGGGCTGGGACGAGTGGGACCCCGACGCCCCGAGTCCCATCGACACCACGCCGAGCAAGATCGACGTCAGCCCGAGCTCGATCGACCAGCCGAGCACCCTCGACCCCCCTGGCCCGATCGAGGTGCCGCACAACAACTCCGACTCCGCCCGCCGGGTCGACGACGCCACCTGACCCCGAGCCGCTCCGCCGCCACTGCTGCCCAGCTACGCCTGCGCGGCTGCCGGCGGAGCGCTCACCGGGGCACGGAGCACGTCGGTGGCCTTGTGGTCCGGTCCCACACCGTCCACCAGCAGTACGTCCGCGATCGAGTTCTCCGTGCGCAGCGGGAGGATCGCCCGGTAGGCCGGTGAGTCGTACCAGTCCTGCGCCTGCTGCCGCGTGGGAAAGGCGAGCACGATGAGATGACCGGGGAACTCGCCCTCGACCACTGTCGTCTCGGCGCCGTGCACGATGAACCGGCCGCCGAACGGCTCGAGTGTCGCGTCGATCCGCTCCAGGTACTCGACGATCGCCGGCCCGATGGTGACCTCGCGCATGTGCGCGACGGCGTAGGTGGTCATGGTTCCTCCCCGGTCCGGCGGCCGGGCTGTCCGGCCGTCGGGTACCAGCTTGGGCCGGTGCGGGGTGCCCGGTCGATGACGTGGGAGGTAAGGCGGCGGGCTCAGGCCGCCTCGCGCCACACCATGATCCGGTCGTTCTCACCCGCCAGCAGCACCGCCGCGGGCTGCACCTGCAGGCGCCAGGGCTCCAGCCGCAGTGCCGCGAATCCGGGGGAGAGCGGCCCGTCCCAGCCGGAGATGATCGCCGGGTCGTAGCCGACCGGCTCCGGGGCCGTGCGGAAGCGCTCCCACAGCTCGGTCCGCGTCTCCTCGTCGGTGTGCAGGGTCGCCCGGCACTGGGCGGTGGCGGTGTCCTGCGAGGGGTCCCAGTAGGTCAGCGAGACGTACGGGTGGGCGGTCAGGTGCGCCTGTTTCGTCGGGGTCGGTCCGGTGCCGACCCAGCCGGTCAGACGCTCTCCGTCCCACTCCCAGATGGGGTGCAGGATCCGGGTCCACGGCCTGCCCTGGGGGTCGACGGTGGCGGTGGTGGCCCAGACGATGCGGTGGGCAAGTGCGACGAATGCGGGAGCGGTTTCGGAGAGCGAGGACACGGGACGACCCTCTCATGACGCGCGATTGCCCCGTTGTGACCGGGCAGTCCCGATTGACGGTGCTCCGATGTGGAAACCTGGGCCGGTGGCCAGCAGCAATCCCGCTCCCGCGGAGGCATACGCCGCCGCCAGGAGCCGCGCCGCACGTCCCCGCCTCGCGGAGTTCGCAGGGAGTCTCCCCTTCGAGCTCGACGGGTTCCAACAGACGGCGTGTTCCGCTCTCGAAGACGGGCACGGGGTCCTCGTATGCGCACCGACCGGTGCCGGGAAGACCGTGGTCGGTGAGTTCGCGGTGCATCTCGCGCTCGCCCAGGGTCTCAAGTGCTTCTACACGACCCCGATCAAGGCACTGTCGAACCAGAAGTACGCCGACCTCGTACAGCGCCACGGTGCCGACGCCGTCGGGCTGCTGACCGGCGACACCGTCATCAACGGTGACGCGCAGGTGGTGGTGATGACCACCGAGGTGCTGCGCAACATGATCTACGCCGGGTCCCACCAGCTCGAACACCTGGGCTTCGTGGTGATGGACGAGGTGCACTACCTCGCCGACCGCTTCCGCGGTGCCGTCTGGGAGGAGGTCATCCTCCAGCTCCCGGAGCACGTCGCACTGGTGAGCCTGTCGGCCACCGTGAGTAACGCCGAGGAGTTCGGCGACTGGCTGGTGACCGTGCGCGGCGACACCACCGTGGTGGTCGACGAGCACCGGCCGGTGCCGCTGTGGCAGCACATGATGGTCGGCAACCGGCTCCTGGACCTGTTCGCGGGCGAGGACGCCGCGGGCGAGCTGAAGGTGGACCCCGACCTCGTGCGCTACACCCGCGATCTCGACCGGCAGAGCGCCGTGTGGGACCGGGGACGGGGGCGCGGCCCGCGCGGTGGCGGGAACGGCCGGTCCTCCAGCCGGTTCCGGCCGCCTTCGCGCACCACTGTGATCGACCGGCTGGACCGCAACGCGCTGCTCCCCGCGATCACGTTCGTCTTCAGCAGGGCGGGCTGCGACGCCGCGGTCGGCCAGTGCGTGCGCTCCGGACTGCGGCTCACCACCGAGGTCGAGGCCGAGGAGATCCGGCGCACGGTGGAGCGCCGCACCGTCGACCTCCCGCAGGCCGACCTCGCGGTCCTCGGGTACTGGGAGTGGCTCGAGGCGCTGGAGCGCGGGATCGCGGCCCACCACGCCGGGATGCTGCCCGCGTTCAAGGAGACCGTGGAGGAGCTGTTCGTCCGTGGCCTGGTCCGTGCGGTGTTCGCGACCGAGACCCTGGCCCTCGGGATCAACATGCCCGCTCGCACCGTCGTGCTGGAGCGCTTGGTCAAGTTCAACGGCGAGTCGCACGCCGACCTGACTCCCGGCGAGTACACGCAGCTCACGGGCCGTGCCGGCCGCCGCGGGATCGACGTGGAGGGCCACGCGGTCGTGATCTGGCAGCCCGGGGTCGACCCCGTCCAGGTCGCCGGACTCGCGTCGACCCGTACCTACCCGCTGCGCAGTTCGTTCCGGCCCGGCTACAACATGGCCGTCAACCTGGTCAAACGGCTCGGCACGGAGGCGGCCCGCGAGCTGCTCGAGAAGTCGTTCGGGCAGTTCCAGGCGGACCGGTCGGTGGTGGGGCTGGCCCGGCGCATCGAGCGCAACAACGAGGCGCTCGCGGGCTACGCCGAGTCGATGCACTGCCACCTCGGGGACTTCGCCGAGTACGCCGCGCTGCGCCGCCGCGTCGGGGAACGGGAGAAGGCGCTGTCGCGTCAGGGCGTGGCCGACAGGCGAGAGGCCGCGGCCGAGTCACTGCGGGCCCTGCGGCCGGGAGACGTCATCGCGGTACCCGGTGGCCGGCGTGCCGGTCTCGCCGTGGTGCTCGACCCCGGTCTCGCCCCCGGCGCCGATCCTCGCCCGCTGGTGCTCAGCGAGGACCGGTGGGCGGGCAGGCTCTCCTCCGCCGACTTCCCCACCCCCGTCGAGCCACTCGGACGGATGCGGCTGCCCAAGCGTGTCGACCACCGGACGCCGAGCGTGCGTCGCGACCTCGCGTCGTCGCTGCGCAACACCGGGATCGTCGCTCCCTCCGTGCCCCGGCGTCGCTCGCGCGGCGGAGGCACCGACGATCCGGAGCTCGCGACGCTGCGCCGGACCCTGCGTGCCCACCCGTGCCACGGCTGCGACGACCGCGAAGCCCATGCGCGATGGGCGGACCGGTACGCCCGTCTGGAGCGCGAGACCGAACAGCTGCGGCAGAAGGTGCGGGCGACCACCCACTCCCTGGCGCGGGCCCTCGACCGGATCCGCGCGATCCTCGCGGAACGGGGCTATCTCGACGGCGACGAGGTCACCGCGCACGGTGAGCGCCTCGCGCGGCTCTGGGGTGAGTCGGATCTGCTGACCGCGGAGTGCCTGCGCCACGGCGTGTGGGACGGGTTGGGGCCCGCGGAGCTGGCCGCCGTGGTGTCGTCGCTGGTCTACGAGTCGCGACGGGACAACGGCCCGATGCCACAGGTGCCGTCGGGTCCCGTGTCGGATGCCCTGGGCAAGACGGTGCGGACCTGGGCCGAGTTGGAGGGCGACGAGCGCCGCCACCGGGTGGATCGCACCCGTGAGCCCGACCTCGGTTTCGCCTGGCCGATGTACCGCTGGGCTCGGGGCGAGTCGCTGTCGGTCGTGCTGACGGCCGCCGAGCAGAACGGCGCGGAGCTCTCGGCGGGTGACTTCGTGCGCTGGTGCCGTCAGGTGCTCGATCTGCTCGACCAGATCGCCGGTGTCATGGGCCGCAGCGACGGTGTGGGCCGCGCGGCGGCTCAGGCGGTGACGGCTGTGCGGCGCGGCGTGGTCGCCGTCGGCGCCGTTTGAGCAGGGTGTTCCCGGGTCCGTGATCGGGTTGTGCTTGGATCGCCCGACCGCACCTGGCAGAAAGGTCCCCGATGAGCGCGCCCCAGGGTCCCAACCCGCCGCATGGCAGTCCTCCGGGGAACCCGGCGGATCAACCGGCATGGGGTCAGCAGCCGCCCGGCGGCTGGGGCCAGCAGCCACAGGACGGGGATCCGGACGAGACCCGAGCGGTTCCGACCGGCCCCGAGACCCGCGCCGTGCCGACACAGGGCCCGGGCAACGAGCCGCCGCCCCAGCCCGGGCAGTTCGCCAGCCCGCACAAGCAGCACACCGAGACCGTCCCGGGCATGCCGGCGCAGCACTCGGAGACCATGCCGGGCATGGCGCCCTACGGCCAGCCGCCCCAGCCGCAACCGGGCCTGCCGCCCTACGGCCAGCCCCACCCGGGTCAGCCGCCGTACGGGCAGCCCCAGCAGTTCGGGCAGCCGCCCTATGGCCGTCCCCAACAGGGCCCGCAGCAGCCCTATGGCGGGCCGCAGCAGTTCGGATCGCCGGGCTGGGGGCAGCAACAGCCCACCCAGCAGTGGGCGGGCCAGCAGCCTGCAGGTCAGCAGCAGTGGGGGCAGGGCCGCCCGCCCGCGCCGGCTCCGGCCGAGAAGAGCGGGGCGAAGCGCCTGCTGCTGCCGATCATCGGCGGCGTCGTGGTCGTCGCGGTCATCGCCGTGCTCGGGTTCGTGTGGCCGGGGTTCTTCGTCAGCAAGGTGTTCGACCAGGCGGCCCTGCAGGACGGCGTGCAGCGGGTCCTCGCACAGAACTACAACCTCGACGTGTCCGCCGTGCAGTGTGACGAGGGGATCCGCGTCTCCGAGGGCACGAGCTTCGAGTGCCAGGCCACCGTGGACGGCGCCACCGTCAAGGTCCCGATCACGATCACGAGCTCGGACGGCGCGTACGAGGTGGGCCGCCCCGCCTGACCCACGGCAGGTCCGGAACCGGGTTTGCCGGGGAGAGGGCTTCGGGCAGCATCGCTCTCTGTGAACCCCGACGTCCGCGTCCTCGATGCCGACCAGCTCCGATCGGCCCACATGCTCTTCGCCGCCACGATCCACCGCGGCCCGGTCGATGACCAGCGGTGGTCCCACACGGCCACGACCTACAGCCCCGGTCGCACCCTCGGGATCCACCACGGCAGCGCGTTGGTGGCCACGGCGACGTCCATCCCGAGCAAGCTCGTGGTGCCCGGTGGCGCCGTGCTCCCGATGGCCGCCGTCACGCGCGTCGGCGTGCGGGCCGACCACACCCGCAGCGGCCTGCTGACAGCCATGATGCGAACCCAGCTCGACGACGTCGCGGCGCGGGGCGAGCCGGTGGCAACGCTGCGGGCCAGCGAGGCGCGGATCTACGGGCGGTTCGGCTACGGGGTGGCCACCCGCGGGCGAGACCTCACCGTGAATGCCGAGCGCGCGAGCTGGCGGCCCGGCGCGCCGCTGGGTGGGTCGGTGCGCCTGCTCGACCGCGACGAGATCCTCCCGACGATGCGGGACGTCTACGAGACCTTCGCGCTGAACCGCGTCGGGAGCATCACGCGGCCCGACCGGTGGTGGCAGAGCATGTTCGGCCATCGCATCGACGATCGCGAGCCCGCCCTCGGTGTCGTGCACACGGGATCAGGCGGCGACGACGGCTTCGCGATCGCGTTCCGGACCTCCGCCACGGGCTTCGCGGAGCAGACGCTGGAGATCGCCGACCTGCAGGCCGCGGACGTGCAGGCGACGGCGGGGCTCTGGCGGTTCCTGCTCGGCGTCGACCTGATCACCTCGGTTCGCACCGAGCTGCGGCCGCTGGACGAGCCCCTGGAGCTCCTGCTGGGCGACCCGCGGGCCTGTGTGGTCACGGGCCAGCACGACGAGACGTGGTTGCGGCTCGTGGACGTCCCCGCGGCTCTCGCCGCCCGCTCCTACGGGCCCGCCGATCCGGTGCTGCTGGCGGTGCACGACCCGTTGCTGGAGAAGAACGCAGGCGTTTACCGGATCGCCGACGGCAGCGCGGAGTTCGTCGGGCCTCTCGGCGGCCCGGTGGCGCCGGAGCTGGAGTGCGACGCGGCGGCGCTGGCGATGGCCTACCTCGGGGACCGCACGCCCTCTCAGCTCGTGGCCACGGGCTGGTGGAGCGCACCCGACCCGGGCGCTGTCCGGCGGGCCGACGCCGCGTTCGCCACAGCCGAGGTGCCGTGGTGCGGCACGTATTTCTGAGCTGCCTCCTACCCGGCCACGGCGGACTTGGCCAGAGCGGCGAGCAGCCGGTCGACCGAGCCGCCGAGTCCCCACCGTTCGGTCAGTGCGGCCAGGCGGTCCGGGTCGGCAGGTGATCCGGGCAGGGCGTCGGGCCGGTCGTGACGGACCGGGGCGTCCTGTGCCACCCGGACCACGGGTTCCACGACCGCGAGGTACGGCTCCGCCGCGGCCAGCTTGGTGCGGACGGGCGGGGACAGCCGCGCGTCCGTACGGTCGGTGACGGCAGCCACCAGCTCGGCCCACGAGTCGAAGCGGCCGACGAGCGTCGCCGCGGTCTTCGCCCCGACCCCGGGCACACCGGGCAGCCCGTCGGACGGGTCGCCGCGCAGCATGGCCATCTCGGCGTAGGCCTCACCTGCCCGGGAGACGGGTACGCCGTACTTCGCGGCCACCTCGGCCGGGCCCAGGTGCTCGGCCTTCGCGAGGCCCCGGCCGACGTAGAGCAGGCGCACGGGGACGGGTTCCTCGCGCACGATCTGCATCAGGTCACGGTCGCCGCTCACGGCCAGGACCGCGTCCGTCCGCTCACCCGCGGCGAGCGTGCCGATCACGTCGTCGGCCTCGTAGCCCTCGGCGCCGGCAGTGGCGATGCCGGCCGCGGCCAGCACCTCGAGCAGGATCGGGACCTGAGGCGCGAGGGTGTCGGGCACCTCTTCGGGGAGTCCGGCAGGGGCCACGTCGGGCTCACCGGGCACCCGGTGCGCCTTGTAGGACGGCAGCGCCTCGACGCGGAACGCCGGGCGCCAGTCCAGGTCGAGGCACGCGACGAGCCGCGTGGGCCGCCGTTCGGCGATCAACCGCGCCACCATGTCGGTGAACCCGCGCACCGCGTTGACGGGGGTGCCGTCCGGGGCGGTGATCGTCTCGGGCACGCCGTAGTAGGCGCGGAAGTAGAGGCTCGCGGCATCCAGCAGCATCAAAGAGGGCGCAGGCGCGGTCACGCTGGGACAGCTTGCCGGAATACGCTGCCATCCATGACACCGGCCGTTCCGATCGCGCTGCTCGCCGACCGCATCCGCCGTGCCGGAGAGGTTGCAGCGGCGCACGACACCGACTTACTGCTCGTCACCCCCGGCACCGATCTGCGTTACCTGATCGGTGCCGATGGCGAGTCCCACGAGCGCCTCACCTGCCTCGTGCTACCCGCTGCCGGCCACAGGGCGCCCCCGGCCCTCGTGGTGCCGCGGCTGGAAGCACCGGGTTACGCCGGGCTCCCTCTGGACGATCTCGGTGTGGAGGTGGTCACCTGGATCGACGGCGAAGATCCCTACCTGCTGGTGAGCGATCTCGCGGGCGGGCCGACCAGGGTCGCCGTGGTGGACTCGATGCCGGCCGCTCACGTCTTCGGTATCCGGGACGCGCTCCCGGAGGTCCTGCAGGAGCTCGCCGGTCCGGTGTTGCGGGATCTGAGGATGCGCAAGGACGCCGCCGAGGTGGCCGAGCTGCGTGCGGCCGGAGCGGCGATCGACCGCGTGCACGCCCGGATGGCCGAGTTCCTGAAGCCCGGCCGCACCGAGGAGCAGGTGGGCGCCGACATCGCCGCGGCGATCGTGGAGGAGGGCCACACGTCGGCCGCCTTCGTGATCGTCGGCTCCGGGCCCAACGGCGCCAGCCCGCACCACGGCGTGTCCGACCGGGTGATCGCGGAGGGGGACGTCGTCGTGATCGACATCGGCGGCCCGCTGCCCAGCGGCTACTACTCCGACTGCACCCGCACCTACGCCGTGGGAGACACCCCGCCGGCGTCAGTGCGCGAGTCCTACGCCGTGCTGCAGGACGCGCAGGAACGTGCTGTGGCCGCCGTCCGGCCGGGTGTCACCGCCGAGCAGGTGGACGCCGCTGCCCGGCAGCCGATCACCGCCGGAGGCCTCGGCGAGCGGTTCGTCCACCGCACGGGGCACGGCATCGGACTGGACGTGCACGAGGACCCCTACATCGTCGGCGGGAACGCGCTGGCGCTGGAGCCGGGTATGGCGTTCAGCGTGGAGCCCGGCGTCTACCTCGACGGCGAGTGGGGTGCTCGGATCGAGGACATCGTCGTGGTGACCGACGACGGTTGCGAGCGGCTCAACGGCCGTCCGCGCGACCTCGTGGTGCTCTGACGCCAGGGCCGCTGCCGGCCGGGCCGGGGTGTGCGACCAGACCTCGGGCCCGGCGCGGGCGGCTGAGGCGTCTCAGGCCGCCGCCGGGGCCGGGTGCGCAGCCTCGACCCGGTTGTGGCCGTCCGGACCGGTCACGCACGACGCCGCCTGCGCTGGCGAGCGCACGAAGTCGGCGAGGCAACGCGCCATCTCGGCGTGCGCTGCAGCATTGGGGTGGAACGACTCCTGGGCGAGGTGGAAGCCGACCGCGTCGAGACCGCCGTGGACCAGCGCCTGCGGGTCGACGGTGATGCGGCGCTGCCACTCGTCCGCGGGCAGGGGGTGGCTGCAGGCCTCGCGGCCCTCCGTGGCCCGCACCATGTCGAGGAACCGCGCGCCCGCGCGTTGGGCGACACCGGCGAGGGCGGCCGAGAGAGCGGGGAACAGCGTGGTGCGGCCCCACGCGGCGTCGGCCTTGTTGTAGGGACAGCCTTGGAGCGCCTGCGCGCGCACCGCGTGCTCGGTGACCGGTGAGGCATAGGACATCAGCACGAGCTGGTAGCCGTTGTCGGCGTAGCCCGCCCGGCGCATCGCCTCCCGGACATCGCGTACCGCCGCCTCGACCTTGGTCGCGGTGGCGGCCATGCGGCCGCCGACCAGCGGCCCGATCGTGTCGCGGCACGGGGGCCGGCGCGTGTCGAGGAACGCGGCGATGCAGGCGATACCGGTGGCGGTGAGCGCGGCGTCGTCGTTGGCGCCGACCTGCAGGACGACGGTGGTGACCTGGTAGCGGGTGGCGACGTCGATGAGGCGCTGCGCCTGCGACCCCTCGGTGTTGTGGCTCCCGCCGAAGGCCACGGCGGCGGAGTCGGCACCCGAGCAGGCGAGGTTGACCGACTGCTGGGCCAGCCCGGTGCGGTTGATGTACGCGTGCGGCGAGCGGTGGCACCAGTCGCCGTTCTCCCCGCGGGTGCCGGGCTCGTAGTCGCCCGCCCCGTCGCCGGACGCGGCGCTGTCGCCCAGTGCGACGACCGCCGTGGGCCGCGCGTCGGCGGCCGCTGCCGGCCCGCCCAGCAGCGCCGCGACGACGGCGAGCAGGCAGGCCATGGCGACCACGGCGAGCGGGGAGCGAGATCGATTCACGATGACGACGCTAAGCGGCGGTCCCGAACCCGGCCAGGGCGTCCGGCGACATCAGTGGACAGGTCACAGCCACCGCCCGGGCGGAGCAGCGTAGGCCTCACGATGGGCGAGTGCTCTCCCTCGTTCGGGGGTATATCCGGGACAGAACTCGGGGCCGGCTCCGGGTGATCACCGAGTTCGGGGCCCGCGCCACGGCGCAGACTGGATCTTGAGCGGCGAGGTTCGCCGCACCTGGAAGGAGCCCTTCGTGGCATCGACCACCCTGACCCGACCGCGGCACGGGACGGTCATCGCCGGCGTGTGTGCCGGACTCGCCGAGCGCTTCGGCTGGAGCCCGTTCGCCGTCCGGCTCGTGTTCCTGCTGTCCTGCCTGGTGCCCGGCCCACAGTTCGTCGGGTACATCGCGCTGTGGGTGATCATGCCCAAGCGCCCCTACTGATCGGTGCGGTAGACAGGCCCGGTGACCCGCAGCCTGCTGCTCGGCGCCCGGGTCCTCGACCCGGGCGGCCGGGGGGACCCCGAGGCTGTCGAGATGGACGGCGACCGCATCAGCTTCGTCGGCACGGCCGCCCAGGCCCGGGAGCGGGCGCCGGGCGCCACCGTGCTCGAACTGGACGGCGCGGTGATCGCCCCGGCGTTCGTCGACGCCCACGTCCACGCCACGGCCACCGGCCTGCTCGTCGACGGCGTCGACCTCACCGGCTGCGCGTCGCCCGACGCGCTGCTCGCGGCGGTGGCCGCCCGCGCGGCCGAGCGCCCGGGCGCGCTGGTCTGGGGCCACGGCTGGGAGGACCAGCTCTGGGCGGGCCCGCTGCCCACCCGCGCCGCGCTCGACCGGGCCGCCGCGGGTGCCCCCGTGTACCTGAGCCGGATCGACGTGCACTCGGCGCTCGTGTCCTCGGCGCTGCTCGACCGGGCCCCTACCGCCGTCGGCGCGGCGGGCTGGTCCGACGGGCCGCTGTCCGCCGACGCGCACCACCACGCCAGGCGGGCGGCGCTGGCCGCGGTGGACAGCACGGGCCGAGCCGCGGCCCAGACCGCCTTCCTCGCCGCGGCCGCCGCCCGGGGCATCGCCGTGGTCCACGAGTGCGCCGGGCCCGACATCTCCTCCGCCGACGACCTGGCCGAACTGGTCGGTCGTCCGGGCCCCGAGGTGGTCGGCTACTGGGGTGAGGCGGTGACCACGGCTGCGGAGGCCCGTGAGCTGCTCGCCGCCACCGGCGCGCACGGCCTGGCCGGGGACCTGTTCGTCGACGGCTCGATCGGGTCACGCACCGCCGCGCTGCGGGCCCCCTACGTCGATGCTGCGGGATGCACCGGCAACCGCTACCTGGACGCCGACGCCGTCGCCGCGCACGTCACGGCCTGCACCGGCGCCGGAGCGCAGGCCGGTTTCCACGTGATCGGCGACGCCGCCACCGACCTGCTCCTGGCCGGGCTCGACGCCGCCGCTGCGGCCACATCGGTCGAGGCCCTGCGGGCGGCCGTCCATCGCGTCGAGCACCTCGAGATGGTCGATCCCGAGCAGGCGCGGCGGCTGGCCGAGCTGGGCGTCGTCGCCAGCGTGCAGCCGATGTTCGACGCCCTCTGGGGCGGCGCCGCCGGGATGTACGCCGAGCGGCTCGGCTCGGACCGGGCGGCCGGGATGAACCCCTTCGCCGCGCTCCGGGACGCAGGGGTCGCGCTGGCGTTCGGGTCCGACTCGCCCGTCACGCCGCTGGGCCCATGGGCGGCCGTGCACGCCGCGGTCCGCCACCACACCGCCGGCTCGGGGCTGCGGCTGTCCGAGGCGCTGGCGGCGCACACTGCCGGCGGGTACCGCGCTGCCGGCGAGGTGTCCCCGCTCTCCGGCAGGCTGGTGCCCGGCGCCCCGGCGTCCTACACCGTCTGGGACGCGGGCCCCGACGCCGTCGATCACACGCGGCCGCCGCGCTGCCTGCGCACCGCTCACAGGGGGGTGGTGCTGCACGACGCGCTTCCTGGTGTGGGACCATTCGCGTCATGACGGACCGGACGGGCTTCGCGGGTGTGTCCCGCTGCTGTCCGGGGTGTTGTCGCTGCTGTCGCTGTCGCAGCTGACCACCCCCGCTCCCGTCCGTCCGGCCGCCATCGCGGCCCGCACAGTCTGTGATCACGAACGTGACCGCTTCCCCCGATCTGCGTGGCCACACCGTCCTCGTGCTGCACGCCCACCCCGACGACGAGGCGATCTTCACCGGCATCACGCTCCGCCGCCTGGCCGAGGCCGGTGCGCGCACCGTGCTGGTCGTCGCCACCGCAGGCGAGCTCGGCAGCTCCCGCCTGCCGCTGCGGCCCGGCGAGACGATCCCCGAGCGCCGCGTGGCCGAGCTCGAACGGGCAGCCGAGCTGCTCGGAGTGTCCCGCCTGGTCCTGCTCGGCAAGCGCGACTCGGGGCTCCCCGGGTGGACGGCAGGCGAGCACGCACGCGCGCTCGCCGCGGCCGACCCGCTGCAACTGGCGCGCCACGTCGCCGAGATCGCCGACGACGAGGGCGCCGGCACCGTCGTCCACGACGACGAGCACGGCATCTACGGCCACCCCGACCACCGGGCGGTGTTCCGGATCGGAGCCACGGCGGCCGAGATGGTGCAGGCGAGCGCCTACCGGATGACCGTCGACAGGGAGCACCTGCACGTGACGGCGAGAGACGGCCACCTGGTGCACGGAGCCGCGCGCGCGGCCGCGGTGCCCTTCGGCCGGGCGACCGCAGAGATCGGCCTCGCGGTGTCCGGTTCCGGCGAGCACCTGACGGCCAAGCGGGAGGCGATGATCGCGCACGCCTCCCAGATCGCACCCGACGAGGTCCCGGCCGCGGGTTTCGCCGCCGCCTACGGCTACGAGTGGTACCGCCGCAGCGGAAAGCCAGGTCTGCTGGACGCGCTCGGCAACGTGCACCTGCTCGCTCCCGTGCCTGCCTGACCGGGTAGATCCGACATCGGCGACGAACGCGGCGGCCCGCGTGCCGGTTCGGGGAGATTCCGCAGCCGGCGGCCGGTTCCGGGTGCCGCTGGTCACGGCCGTCATACATCCGCGCCGTAGGCTCTGCTCCCGTGGCCGTACCCACCACCACCGTCGCGTCGGAGTCGTCCGAGCCCGGTCCGCCTCCTCCCGCCCGGTGGCGTCGCCGCGCCTGGTCCGCTTTCGCCGCGCGGTTCGTGGCGGCGGCCGGTGGCGGTCTGCTGCTGTACCTGAGTTTCCCGCCCCGCACCCTGTGGTGGCTGGCGCTGCCGGCGTTCGCGCTGCTCTGGTCGGCTCTGCGCGGCCGTGGCGTGCGGGCCGGGTTCGGCTGGGGCTACCTGTTCGGGCTCGCGTTCCTGCTCCCGCTGCTGGTCTGGATCGGCTCGCTCGTCGGCCCGGTGCCCTGGGTGGCGCTGTGCGTGTTCGAGGCGCTGTTCTTCGGTCTGGCCGGCGCGGGAATGTCGCTGGTGTCCCGGCTACCCGCCGCGCCGATCTGGGCCGCCGCGGTGTGGATCGCCGGCGAGGCGCTGCGGGCGCGGGTGCCGTTCGGCGGCCTTCCGTGGGGTCGTGTCGGGTTCGGCCAGCCCGACGGACTCCTGCTGCCGCTGGCGTCGATCGGCGGTGAGCCGCTGCTGTCGTTCGCCACGGTGCTGGCCGGGCTGGCGCTCGGCGAGGTGGTGCGCCGGATCGTCCGGGATCCCGGCATCCTCCGGCGCCGCCCCGCCGCGCTGGCCACGCCCGCCGTCATCCTGGTGCTGACGCTGGTGGCAGGCCCGCTGGCCGCGCTCGTACCCGCCACCCCCGGCGCGCCCGACCGCACCGTCACCATCGCCGCCGTGCAGGGCAACGTGCCGCGCCTGGGCCTGGACTTCAACGCCCAGCGCCGTGCCGTGCTCGACAACCACGTCCGCGTCACCGAGCAACTGGCGGCCGACGTCGCGGCGGGGAAGCGGCCGAAGCCGGACCTCGTGATCTGGCCGGAGAACTCCAGCGACATCGACCCGCTGCAGAACCCCGATGCGGCCGCGCAGATCGACCGCGCCGCACGCGCCATCAACGTCCCGATCCTGGTCGGTGCCGTGCTCCGCAACCCCGACGGCCGCACCACCACCAACTCCGCCCTCGTATGGCAACCGGGGGTCGGGGTCGTCGAGCGCAACGACAAGCGCAGGCTGCAGCCCTTCGGTGAGTACATGCCGTGGCGCAGCTTCTTCCAGCACTTCTCGTCCTACGTCGACCGGGCGGGGTACTTCGTGCCCGGCCCCGGCACCGGCGCGGTGGACATGGCGGGCGTCCGGGTCGGGATCGCCATCTGCTGGGAGATCGCGTTCGACGACCTGGTCGAGCAGAGCGTCGAGGCCGGAGCCACCGTGCTCGCCGTGCCGAGCAACAACGCCACATTCGGGTTCTCGGAGATGACCTACCAGCAGCTCGCGATGTCGCGGGTCCGGGCTGTCGAGCACGACCGGCCGGTGATCGTGGCGACCACGAGCGGCGTCAGCGCAACAGTGACGCCGGACGGCACCGTCACCGCCAGCACCCGCGAGTTCACGCCCGATGTCCTGGTGGATCGAACCACTCTCAAGGACACCACTACGCTGGCCACTCGGTTGGGCGCCGTACCCGAATGGGTTCTGGTCGCGTTGGGAGTGGTGGCGGTCGGCGTCGGGGTTGTGGCCCGGCGTCGCACGGGCACGCGTGTGGGGAAGGACGACGATGGTTGAGCCCACGGTTCCAGTGCTGGTGGTGATCCCGACCTACGAGGAGCGGGACAACCTGGAACCGGTGCTGTCCCGCCTGCACGCCGCGGTTCCCACGGCCGACGTCCTGATCGTGGACGACGCGAGCCCGGACGGCACCGGTGAGCTCGCCGACGCTCTGGCCGCCGCCGACCCGCGGATCTCCGTTCTTCACCGCGCAGGCAAGGCCGGGCTCGGCGCCGCCTACCTCGCCGGGTTCGCCGCCGCCCTGCGCGGCGAGTACCAGTTCGTCGTCGAGATGGACGCCGACGGTTCCCACCCGCCAGAGGACCTGCCCGCCCTCCTCGCGGCCCTCGACGACGCCGACGTCGTGATCGGCTCGCGGTACGTGCCCGGCGGCGTGGTGCGCAACTGGCCCATGCATCGTGAGCTGATCTCCCGGGGCGGCAACCTGTACTCCCGCATCGCGCTCGGTGTGCCGATCAAGGACATCACCGCGGGCTACCGGGCGTTTCGCCGGCAGGTGCTGGAAGAGCTCGACCTCGACGAGGTCTCGTCGCAGGGCTACTGCTTCCAGATCGACATGGCGTGGCGGGCCGTGCAGGCCGGCTTCCGGGTGCGCGAGGTCCCGATCACGTTCACCGAGCGGGAGCGCGGCAGGTCGAAGATGAGCGGGGCGATCGTCGCCGAGGCCTTCTGGCGCGTGATGTGCTGGGGCACCTCCCGGGTGCTGCGCCGCTCGCACGGCCGCGACGACGCGGTGTCCGGCGGCCCGGTGCGTGCATGACCGACGCCCGCGAGGAACTGAGCTGGGAGCAGTTCGGCACGGCGGCGCGTGAGCTCGCCGAGCGGATCGCGGCCGACGGCTACGAGCCCGACATCATCCTGTCGATCGCGCGGGGCGGCCTGTTCGTCGCCGGTTCGCTGGGTTACGCGCTCGACGTGAAGAACCTGCATGTGGCGAACGTCGAGTTCTACACGGGAGTCAACGAGCGGCTGCCCGTACCGATCATGCTCCCGCCGGTGCCCAACGTGGTGGACCTGTCCGGCTCGCGGGTGCTCGTTGCCGACGACGTCGCCGACACCGGCGCCACGCTGAAGCTCGTGCGCGACTTCTGCGTCGGCCACGTGGCCGACGTCCGCTGTGCGGTGGTGTACGAGAAGCCGCAGAGCAGCGTGCAGTGTGAGTACGTGTGGCGGCGCACCAACCGGTGGATCAACTTCCCGTGGTCCACGCAGCCGCCCGTCGTGCGGCGCGGCGCTGCTCAGGTTCTCGACTCCTAGCGGTCGGGCGGCCGGAGCGTCCGGCTCCTGCACGCAGACGCACGAGAGCCGGACCACCCGATCGGGCGACCCGGCTCTCGAGGAACTGCGTCAGGCGATCTCGCGACGGCGCTCGGCCAGAAGTTCGAGCCGCTCGTTGAGCAGCACCTCCAGTTCAGCCACCGAGCGACGCTCGAGAAGCATGTCCCAGTGGGTACGTGGCGGCTTGACCTTCTTCTGCTCGGGCTCGCTCCCGTCGACAAGCCGGGAAATGCTGCCGTGCAGACGGCACTCCCATGTCGCCGGCGCCTCCGCGTCGTTGGCAAAGGGCACTTCGAAGTCGTGCCCCCGCGGGCACGCGTAGCGCATCGACTGCCGCGGTGCGAGGTCGTGGTTGCGATCGGTCTCGTAGCTGACAGCCCCGAGCCGGCTGCCACGGAGCACGCGGTCGGCCATGCGTCGTCCTCCCGTTCACGGCCCGAGGGAGGCTCCCTCGGGCGAATCCACCGGGTGTAACGTCTGCGGAGCAGCCGTCTGTTCCCGCCATCGGGCCGGTTCCGTCAGGTGTCGTTGTCGTATGACGGACACCAAACGTTTCACGCCCCGACCGGTGAGTGTCCCCGATCGGGTGCAGCTACACACGCGACTGTGACGTGTCAGCCAACTGTGACTTATGTCACCGGTGTTGACGAGGTGTTCACACGCGGAGCGGTTGCTCGTTACCGGCGGCCCTGATTGCCCGTCTCATCGGCACGAAGGCGAGGGCCGCTCCGCCCACGACGAAGAACACCACGAGCGAGACGATCGCGGGCCGGAAGGACCCCGTGACGTCGGCGACCGTGGCGAAGAGCAGCGGACCCAACCACGAGGTGCCCTTCTCGCCGATCTCGTAGAGCGAGAAGTACTCGGCCTCCCTGCCGGGCGGGATGAGCTGGCTGAACATCGAGCGGGTGAGCGCGAGCGTGCCGCCCAGCACCACCCCGATCCCCACGCCGACCGCGAGGAACGGACCCACCGCACCCGGGGTGAGGGCGTACGCGCAACACACGACGGCCGTCCACCCGACGAGGCTGCCGAGCGCCGTCCGCTTCGCGCCGAACCGAGCGGATCGCATCGTGGCCCAGGTAGATCGTGAGGTGCAGGAGGAGGGCGAGGCCGCCCCCGAGGTAGCCGAACGCCCAGCCGCGGGCCGACAGCGCGTCGCGCTCGTCGGGGCGGGTGAGCTCGGGCAGGAACGCGTAGTACACGACGATCGATGCGCCGTAGGCCGTGTTCGCGACGAGGAACAGCACGAACCCGAGCTGCCAGTTCGTGCCGGCCACGAGGGCCAGCGCCGCGGTGGCGCCGGCCCCGACGAACGCCGACAACCCCAGCATCCGCCGCTTGTCCTGCGTGCGGTCGGCGATCGCGCCGGTGATCGGGAGCACCAGCACCTGCAGGAGCGTGGCCAGCGAGATCAGGAAGCCGTAGACCGAGCCCGCGGCCACATCGAGGCCGAACAGCGAGACGTTGCAGTCGACGAGCGCGGTGCGTCCCGTGCAGGGCTGCCCGGACGCACGCGCGGCGGCTTCCGCGACCCCTGTCAGGTAGAGCGACAGGAACACCGTGACCACCGAGGTCTGGAAGACCTGGTTGGCCCAGTCGTAGAAGACCCAGCCCGTGCGCTCGCGTGCCTCCGGTGTGGTCACGCCTCCACTGTCTCCGCCGCCGCGTGGGCTGGCGGGCGGACCGGCCACAACGCCAGCAGGCCGGCGCCGAGCACCAGCAGGATGCCGAGCATCCCGGCGCGGTCCGAGCCGAACAGGTACGTGAAGAGGCCGACGAGGGTGGGAGAGAGGAACGACACGGCACGCCCAGTGGTGGCGTAGAGCCCGAACAGTTCGCCCTCCTGGCCTGCCGGGGCGAGGCGCGCGAGGAAGGTGCGTGAGGAGGACTGCGCGGGCCCCACGAACAGCGTGAGGAACAAACCGAAGATCCAGAACATCGTCGGGCCGGACACGAACAGCAGGATCACCCCGGCCACCAGCATCCCCACCAGCGAGCCGACGATCACCGCCTTCGGCCCGACCCGGTCGTCGATCCGGCCCGCCGCGAGCGCCCCGATCGCCGACACGACGTTGGCCGCGATTCCGAAGATGAGCACATCGCCTGCCCCGATCCCGTACACGGTGACGGCCAGGACCGCGCCGAAGGTGAAGATCGCGGCGAGGCCGTCACGGAACAAGGCACTCGCGCCGAGGAAGTACACGGTGTGCGGGCTGCTGCGGTAGAGGGCGCGCAGATCATGGAACAGCGCACGGTAGGAGCCGACGATCCCGGGCGCCTTGCGCCGGCCGGACCGCGGTGGCAGCTCGGGCACCACCAGGAACATCGGCAGCGCGAAGACGAGGAACCAACCGGCCGCGACGAGCGCGGCCACCCGGATGTTGAACCCGTTCTCGGTGGGAACGCCCAGCGCACCGCCGTCGCCGCTGATGAATCCCACGTAGACCAGCAGCAGCAGGACGATTCCGCCGAAGTAGCCCATCGCCCAGCCGAAGGCCGACACCCGGCCGATCGTCGCGGGCGTCGAGACCTGGGTGAGCAGGGCGTTGTAGGACACGGAGGCGAGCTCGAAGAAGATCGACGACAGCCCGAGCAGCAGCAAGCCCAGCCACAGGTAGTGGTAGTCGTCCTGCACGAGGACGAGTCCGGCCGCCGCCACGACCGTCAGTCCGGTCCAGATCGCCACCGACAGCTTGCGGCGCCCGGCGTTGTCGGCGCGGCTCCCGACCACCGGGGCCATGAGTGCGATGAGCAGCCCGGCGGCGCCGATCGAGTAGCCGAGCCAGCTGTTCGCGTCGACCGAGCCGGGGAGGTCCGCCCCGACCGAGTCGGTGAGGTACACGGAGAAGACGAAGGTCAGGATCACGGCGTTGTACGCCGAGGAACCCCAGTCCCAGAACCCCCAGGCGAGGATCTGGCCGCGGGTGGCACCACCGCGGCCGCTCCCGGATAGGCCGGAGCTCACGACTCCTGCCAGGCGTCGCGGGAGTGCAGCACCTCGCGCAGCAGGTCGGGCCGGTCCGACAGCAGGCCGTCGACGCCGAGGTCGAGCAGCGTGCCCATCTCGACCGGATCGTCCACCGTCCACACGTGGACCTCGCGTCCCCCGGCGTGCGCCGTGCGCAGCAGGGCCTCGTCCACCACCGTGAGCGCACCGAAGCGGCGGGGCAGCTGAGCGAGGTTGCCGTGCACCGGTGGGGCGGGCAGCGACGACAACGGACGCGGCAGGGCGTCGAGCCAGGCCCGGGCGCGCAACCCGAACGCGGAGGCCTGGGCGAGCGAGGTGAACAGCCGGGCACCGGCCGCGTTCCGCGCCTTGGTCAGCCGGCCGTCGTGATAGCTGCCCAGGCACACCCGGTGCCAGCTGTCGGTGCGTTCGAGCACGGCGAGCACGGGCTCGACGACGCCGTGGGTCTTGAGCTCGATGGTCATCCGGATGGTGGGCAGCTCGGTGAGTACCTGCTCGAGCAGCGGGATCGGCTCGCGTCCGTTGACCCGCACCTGCGTGAGCGCCGCGGCGGGCAGGTCCGCGATCAGCCCGGCACCGTCGGTGGTGCGGTCCAGTGTGGCGTCGTGGTGGACGACGGGCACGCCGTCCGCGCTCGCGTGCACGTCCAGCTCGAGGTAGCCGTATCCCTCCTCGACGGCACGGTGGAACGCCGCGAGCGTGTTCTCGCAGCCCGCGAGGTCGCCCACGTGCCAGCCGCGGTGGGCATACGCCCGGGGGTACCCACCGTCGAGGTAGGGGTGCTGATCCACGCGTGGAGAGTGCCAGTAGGACTTCGTCACGCGCGACGGGGCAGGCGTTTCCGCTCGGTGAACAGCGGGGCCAGCAGATCGCCGTGCTCGGCGATCCGCGCGGGCAGGTCGGCCGCGGTGAACACGAGGTCTTCCGGACGACGGCACGCGCGCACCTCCTCCCAGGTCACAGGCGTGGCCACCGTGGGCCGGGCCCGTCCGCGCAGGGAGTAACTCGCGATCGTGGTCTTGTGCGGATTGTTCTGGCTCCAGTCCACGAACACCTTGCCGCGCCGGCGGGCCTTCGCCATCACGGCGGTGACCTGCCCCGGTGTCTCGTGGGCGAGCGCCTCGGCGAGGGCCTTCGCGAACTCCGAGGTCTGCTCGGCACGGGTCACCGTGACCGGCACGTACAACTGCATCCCCTTGCCGCCGCTGGTGCGCGGGCAGGCGACGAGGTCGTCGTCGGCCAGGCGGTCGGCGATCCGCTCGGCGACCCGTGCGCAGTCGACCACGGTGGTGCCCTCACCGGGATCGAGATCGAAGACCACCAGGTCGGGGGGCTGGTGCCCGCCGCGCGGGCCGAGCCGCCACTGTGGGACGTGCAGTTCGAGCGCGGCGAGGTTGGCCGCCCAGGCCAGGCCCTCGACGTCGTCGATCAGGGGGAAGTCGGCGCTCTGCGAGCGCCCGCCCGGCGTGCCGACCCGTGCTGTCCGGATCCAGTCCGGCGCGTGCCGCGAGACGTCCTTCTCGAAGAACGACGACTTCTCCACCCCGTCCGGCCAGCGCACCAGCGTGACCGCGCGGTCGCGCAGGTGCGGCAGCATGACGTCGGCAACGGCCATGTAGTGCGCGAGCACGTCCGACTTGGTCGTGCCGGTGAGCGGGTAGATGACCTTGTCCGGGTTGGTGAGCCGCGCTCGTCCGACGCCCGCTGCCGCTGTGCGCCGGCCAGGCGCGGTGGACCGCGGCCGCGACGGTGCGCCACCGGCGACGTCCGTGGCCACCTCCAGCCAGTGCTCGCTGCGCCGTCCTGGCTCGTAGGCCGAGTCGGCGTCCTTGCCCACGACACCGGGCAGGCTCTGCTGTCCGGCCGCGGCGAGCACCTCGGCCCCGCCGCCGTGGAAGACCGGGGCGAGCTTCCAGTGCCTGCCGTCGAGCGGGAGGCGTTCCAGCAACGCCCGCCGCTCCCGGAACGGCAGCGGGCACGTGTCGCGCCCGTCGAGGTGCAGCAGGTCGCCGATCCACAGCTCGGCCTTGTCCGTCGGCCCGGCGAGCTCGCCGTCGAGCAGCACCTGCGTGGCGCCGAGTGAAGGCCCGAGCTCGCGCAGCCGGGGGACGGACACCTCCTCGCCGTCCCCGTCGGTGATCGTCACGCGGCCGCCGTCCACACGCAGGATGACCCGGCGCCCGCCGAACGCGATCTGCCACCACCGCTCCGGGCCGTCGCCGGGCCGGGGGAGCGGCCCCGGTGTTGCGAGCATCGGCAGCGCGTCGTGCGGAAGCGGCTCCCGGCCGGGAGCGGGATCGGAGCGGCGCAGCAGCCAGTTGTCCTTGCCGCCGTCGCGGTCGGTGCGGATGAACACGAACCGGCCGGACGCCCTGGCACCGCGCAACCGGACGATGACCTCGCGCGGGTTCCATTTCTCGGTCTCGTACGTGCCGGTGTCCCAGATCGTCATCGCGCCGCCGCCGTACTCACCCGCCGGGATCTCGCCGGAGAACTCCAGGTACTCGATCGGATGGTCCTCGGTGCGCACCGCGAGCCGGATCGTCTCGGGCTCGGTCGGCAGGCCTTTCGGCACGGCCCACGAGGCGAGCACGCCGTCGCGCTCCAGACGCACGTCCCAGTGCAGCCGGCGCGCGTGGTGCTCCTGGATGACGAAGCGGTGGCCAGGGTCGGACGTCTCCGGATCCGTGTCCGGGACCGGTTCGGGGGTGCGCCGCGGATCGCGCTTGCGGCGGTACTCGTCCAGTGACACGGGGTCAGATTAGGGGCTTGCGCCCGATGCGGGGCACTGTCAACATAGCCTTGCCTTGCCTTAATGAAGGAGTGCCTGTGTACGTCTGCATCTGCGCGGCGGTGCCGGATACCGAGATCCGTTCTTGCATCGCGCGTGGTGCCCGCACTGTCGAAGATGTGGGCGATGCCTGCGGAGCCGGCACCGGCTGCGGTTCGTGCCACGACCACATCGATGTCTTCCTCGCCGCCGCTAACGCTCCGTCGGAGATAGCAGAAATGCCGGTTTCTGCCTGAGCGTCACACTAAGGGTGTTCACACTAAGGGTGCGGTGACCTGCACAAAGGCGGTCCTGAGTTCGACCCGTTCGAGCGTCGCCGATACCGTCGCGCTATGCGTGGCGACCCGGAGATCATCGCACTGCTCAATGATCAGCTCACCAGCGAGCTGACGGCGATCAACCAGTACTTCCTGCACGCCAAGATGCAGCAGAACTGGGGCCTCACCAAGATCGCGGCCTACACCCGTGCCGAGTCCATCGACGAGATGCGGCACGCCGAGACAATCACCGACCGAATCCTGTTCCTCGAGGGGTTGCCGAATTATCAGCGCCTCTTCTCCTTGCGGATCGGGCAGACCGTCCGCGAACAGTTGCAGGCCGACCTCGCCATCGAGCTGGAGGTCGTCGAACGCCTGCGTCCCGGGATCACGATGTGCCGGGAGAAGGGCGATATCACCACCGCCAACATCTTCGAGAAGATCCTCGCCGACGAGGAGCACCACATCGACTACATCGAGACCAACCTCGAGCTGATGGACAAGCTCGGCGAGCAGCTCTACCTGGCCCAGCTCGTGGACCAGCCGCCCACCCCGGGCTGATCCTTCCCCTCCTCGCCCGGCCCGCCGCCCACTCAGTTGGTTCTGCTTGACACTCCGTGAAACGGTTTGCAGAGTTGGGCAGCGAGGACGGGAGCGGGCTTGGCTGTGAAGATCCGGGCGACGACGCAGGCGACGATCCGATGGCGGTGACCATTCACCACGTGGCCCGGGTCGCCGAGGTGTCGGTGTCCACCGTCTCCCGCGCGTTCACCGTGCCCGACATGGTGCACCCGCAGACGCGCCGGAAGGTGCTGCGGGCGGCCGAGGAGCTCGGCTACCAGCCGAACCGCGCCGCCCGCGGCCTCGTCACCGGCAGAACCGGCAACATCGGCGTCGTCGTCCCCGACGTCGCCAACCCGTTCTTCTCCGCCGTCCTCAAGGGGTGCGCGGCCCGCGCCCGGGGAGCGCAGCACGTCGTCTTCCTCGCCGACGCGGCCGAGGACCCCCGTGTCGAGGCCGAGATGGTGGGGGCGATGGCCAAGCAGGTCGACGGCATCGTCCTGTGCTCGCCCCGGGAGAACTCCGCAGAGCTACACCGAGTGGTCGGCACGTCGCCCCTCGTCCTGGTCAACCGCGTCGAGGGCGGCCTGCCCGCCGTGCTCATGGACAGCGCGGACGGTGTCCGGCAGGCCGTGGAGCACCTCGCCGCGCTCGGGCACCGGCGCATCGCCTACCTCTCCGGCCCGGCCGCATCCTGGGCCGGAGCGGAGCGCCTGGGTGGGCTGCGCGCGGCCGCTCCCGCCTGCGATGTCGAGGCCGTCGAGCTCGGGCCGTTCCCGCCGACATTCCAGGGCGGCATCCAGGCCACCGACCTCGCACTGGCCCGTGGCGTCACCGCCGTGCTGGCCTTCAACGACCTGATGGCCATCGGGGTGCTCAACCGCCTCGCTGCCCGCGGCGTCTCCGTCCCGGGGCAGATGAGCGTGATCGGGTTCGACGACATCGAGATGGCGTCGATGACCACCGAACCCCTCACGACGGTGCAGATGCCGATGGAGGCCGCCGGGCGGGCCGCCGTGGACATGCTGCTCGACGACCCGCAGCCCACCACGGAGCAGCAGCGCTGGCTGCCCACCCAGCTGATCGTCCGCTCGACCACGGCGCCCTTGCCGGCGGCCTCGGTGGCGACGCGCTGACGTCGCCGGCCCGGATCAGAGGGCCAGGATCTCGTCCACGTGAACGGGCAGGCCGGTCTCGAAGGATCGGTTGGCCGCGAGGCCGGTGAGCAGCGACTGTGCCCCGTCGCGGTGGGTCGAGGCACGTCCCAGCGGGTCGGCGGGGCGTTGCCCGCCGAAGATCTCCGCGAGCATCCTGGCGTCACCGCCGCCATGGCCCTCGCCGGTGGCCTCGGGCAGATCGATCTCCACCGGCTTCTCCCAGTGGCGGCGCACCGTGAGCCGCGAGGAGTGCTCGGGTGTCGCCTCCACCCCGTGCAGGGCTTCGCCCGGTGCCTTGCCTGCCGTGCCGGGGTCGACGAAGGAGTTCTCCACGACGTCGAGCTCGAGGCGGCCCTGGCTGCCGTTGAACGCCACGTGGTAGCCCTCCCACGGCGAGTACGCCGTGAGGTGGTAGCTCATCGTCGCGCCGCTGCGGTAGCGCACGGCCACCGTCATGTCGTCCTCGATCGTGATGCCGTCGCCGAAGACGTTCTGGTCGCGGTGGTAGCCGTCCTCGTGCTCGGCGTCGAGGTAGAGGGCACGCAGGGTGGGAGAGCCTGCCAGGTCCAGCGCGAACGGGTCTTCCGCTGCCGACTCCGCGCCGTGGGCACGGGTGTAGGGGTGGGCGAGCTCGCGGCGCGTTCCGTTGGCGGAGCCGTAGAAGAACAGCTTGCCGAGCCCGAACACGACCTCCGGGGACGAGGCGATCCACCAGTTGACCAGGTCGAAGTGGTGGGTCGCCTTGTGCACCATGAGCCCGCCGGAGTTGGCCTTGTCCCGGTGCCAGCGGCGGAAGTAGTCGGCGCCGTGGCGGGTGTCGAGCAGCCACTCGAAGTGCACCGAGCCGATCTCGCCGATCGCCCCGTCGGCGATGACCTCGCGGACCTTGGCGTGCACCGGGTTGTAGCGGTAGTTGAAGGTGACGGTCACCGCCCGCCCGGTCTCGGCCTGAGCGTCGAGGATGCGCCGGCAGCGTTCGGCGTCGGTGGTCATCGGCTTCTCGGTGACGACGTCGCAGCCGGCGCGCAGCGCGGCCACGATGTACTCGTCGTGGGTGCGGTCGATCGTGGAGACCACGACCGTGTCGACCCGCTCCCGTTCGAGCATCGATCGGAAGTCCTGCGGCTGGTAGGTCGGCACGGGCGGTAGCCCGAACCCCTGCACGGTGCGGTTGTGCACCTGCATCCGCGTGCTGTTCACGTCGCAGAACGCCACGAGCTCCGCGTGCTCGGCGTGGGTGTTCGCGATGGCGCGGACGAACATCTGTGCACGGCTGCCCAGACCGACGACCGCGTAACGGGTGCGCCGGGCGGTGGGGGTCGCGGTTGACTGTGCTGCGCTGGCGGTCATGAAGCTCCTGCCGTCGGGGCCGGGTGCGGAGAGGGCTGCAAACGCTTGTAGCAGGTGCGCGGGCTGCCCGCTCGCTCCGCGGCTCGCCGAGCGCCCGCAGGTGGCGATGACGTCATGATGCAAACGCCTGAAAACTTCCGCAAGAGCCATTGACCCGGCCCCCGACCCCTGACCTAATGGGCTCGAGCACGCGGTGTGTCCCGGCGCACAGCGGTAGCAAGCATGTGAGTGATCGAAGGAGCTCCCTCATGACCATCTCCGGTATGCGTCGCACGGCGCCGCCCGTGCGGACGCGGTGGGTGCGGCATCTGCTGGCCACCGGCGCCGCCATGGCACTTCTCGCCACCGCGGCCTGCGGGGGTTCCGCGGGGGAGCAGGAGCCCGGTGCGGCACCCGTCACCGATCAGCCCGTGCAGCTCGCGGTGGCCTGGTGGGGCGGCCCCGCGCGCGCCGAGTTCACGCAGAAGGTGCTCGACCTCTACACGCAGAAGCACCCCAACGTCACCTTCACCACGCAGTGGCAGGGCTACGCCGGCTACTACGACAAGATCAACACGTCGGCGGCAGGCCGGAACGCGCCCGATCTCATCCAGATCGACAACCGCGTTCTGCGCGAGTACGCCAACAAGGAACTCATCGCCGACCTGACGCCGTGGCAGGGCTCGACGTTGAAGGTCGACAAGATCGACCCCAAGCTCCTGGGTACGGGCAAGCTCGACGACAAGCTCTACGCGGTGCCGCTCGCCTCGAACACGCAGGCGCTCGCGGTCGACCGCACGGTCGTCGAACCGCTCGGGCTGCTCCCCCCGGAGACCGGCTGGGCGAGCTGGGACGAGTTCGGCGCGTGGGCGGCCAAGGTCAGCCAGGGCACCGGCGGGAAGGTGTCGGGCGTCCGCGACGAGAGCGCGAACATCAGCTTCTTCGAGTACTGGCTGCGACAGAACGGCAAGCAGCTCTACGACGGCCAGAAGCCGGGCTTCACCACGGAGGACGTCACGGCGTGGCTGCAGTTGTGGGCAGACATGCGCCAGAGTGGAGGCGCCTCCTCCGCTGAGGTCGCCCAGCCCGCCAACGCCGGTGACATCTCCAAGAACACCGTCACCACGAAGCAGACGGCCGCGAGCTTCTCCTACGACAACCAGCTCACCGAGCTCAACAAGGCCACCGACCACGACCTGGTGCTCGTCCCGATCCCCGGCGCGGCGAGCGGCGCCTACGCACGGCCGTCGCAGTTCTTCACCGCCTACGCGCGGGGCGAGAACGTGGGCACCGCCGTCGACGTCATCAACTTCTTCGTCAACGACCCCGAGGCCGGGGCGATTCTGGGCACCGAGCGGGGGCTTCCCCCCAACGACGACGTCAGCGCAGCCCTCGTCCCGACCTTCAGCGACGAACTGAAGTACGTGGCCGCCTACGACGACCGCGTCACGGCTCAGGCGGGCGACACGCCACCCGTGCCCGCCCAGGGTGACAACCAGATGGGTCAGCTGCTCATCGCGGCTGCGGAGAACGCAGGCTTCGGACGCCAGACCCCGCAGGAGGCCGCCGCGGAGTTCGTCTCCCAGGCCACCGCCGAGCTCGAACGCGCGAGCAGCTGACCGGGAGCCGCGCGATGAGCAAGACACTCGAAACGCCGGCAGGGGCGGTGGCGGCGGCGGGTGCGCCAGGGGCGGCCACTCAGCCGTCCGGCCACCGCCGTTCGGACCGGAAGCGGGAGGCCGTCGCCGGCTACGTCTTCCTCTCGCCGTGGCTGATCGGTTTCTTCGGCATCACCCTGCTGCCGATGCTGTATTCGCTCTACCTGAGCTTCACCGACTACGACCTGCTGCAGGATCCCGAGTGGGTGGGGCTGGACAACTACGTCCGGATGTTCACCGACGACCCCAAGTACTGGCACGCGGTGGGCGCCACTCTGGTGTTCGGCCTCGTCTCCGTTCCGCTGAAGCTCGCCGTCGCGCTCGGGGTAGCACTGCTGCTCTACCGCAACCGGCGGGGTGTCGGTCTCTACCGTTCGCTGTACTACGTGCCCTCGTTGCTGGGTGGCAGCGTCGCGATCGCGATCGTGTGGCAGACGCTGTTCGGCGGCGCCGGTGCCGTCAACGAGGTGCTGGGCTTCTTCGGCATCGAGGGCCGGAGCTGGATCGCCAACCCGTCCACGGCGCTGGGCACGCTCATCCTGCTCGCGGCGTGGCAGTTCGGGGCGCCGATGGTGATCTTCCTTGCGGGTCTGAAACAGATACCCGCCGAGATGTTCGAGGCGGCCTCGCTCGACGGCGCCGGGCGCCTGCAGCAGTTCTGGCACGTCACCCTGCCGCTGCTCTCACCGGTGCTGTTCTTCAACCTCGTCCTGGAGACCATCGCCGGGTTCCAGGGGTTCACGGCGGCGTTCGTGATCAGCGGTGGCCTCGGGGGACCGGCCGACTCCACCCTGCTCTACACGCTCTACCTCTACCTGCGCGGATTCGGTGACTTCCAGATGGGCTACGCGTCCGCGATGGCGTGGGTGTTCCTCGTGGCGCTGGGCGTCGTCACGGCGCTGGTGTTCCGCAGCGGTTCCCTGTGGGTCCACTACGCCGACGAGGGGGAGCGCTGATGGGCGTCCCGACCACGATCACCCCGGTCACGGTCACACCGGAGCCGGCGACGCCACCTGCCGTGTCGCGGCGCTGGTACGACGGCGCCGCGGCGCACGCGGTGCTCGTCGCGTTGCTCGTCGTCGCGCTCTACCCGATCGCCTACATGATCGGCACCTCGTTCAAGGCGCCCCAGGAGATCTCCAACAACATCGACATCTGGCCACGTGAGTTCACGCCCGGCAACTACGCCGAGGGGTGGGCCGGCATCCCCGGGGTCTCGTTCGGCCGGTTCTTCTTCAACAGCATGGTGATATCCGTCGGGGTGGTGGTGGGCAACGTCGTGTCGTGCGCGCTCGCTGCGTTCGCGTTCGCCCGGCTGCGCTTCCCGCTGCGTGGTGTGTGGTTCGCCCTGATGATCGGCACCTTGCTGCTGCCCCACCACGTGCTGATCGTGCCCCAGTACGTGCTGTTCAACGCGCTGGGCTGGATCGACACCCCGCTGCCGCTGATCGTGCCGAAGCTGCTCGCCACCGACGCGTTCTTCGTCTTCCTGATGGTGCAGTTCATGCGCGGCATCCCGCGCACGCTCGACGAGGCCGCCGCGATCGACGGCTGCGGCCCTTACCGGCGGTTCTTTCACGTCGTGCTGCCGCTGACGAAGCCCGCTCTCGTCACCACGGCGGTGTTCTCCTTCATCCAGACCTGGAACGACTTCTTCTCCCAGCTCGTCTACCTCAACGACCTGGCGAACTACACGGTCCCGATCGGCCTGCGGCTGTTCCTCGACTCCAGTGGGCAGAACGCGATCGCCCCGATGTTCGCGATGTCGGTCCTCTCGCTGTTGCCCGTTTTCCTGTTCTTCCTGTTCTTCCAGCGGTTGATCGTCGACGGGATCAACACGAGCGGGATCAAGGGATGAACGCCGCGGGGCGGGGGAGCGCGATGGTCCGCCGGCGCACGCCGGAGCCGACGGGTTCGGGGCGGGGCTGGAAGGAACAGCTGCGACGGGTCTCGGAGCTGTGCCTGCTCGGCCTGGTGGCCACCGCGCTCAGCCTGCCGCTGGTGACCATCGGCGCGGTGGTGGCGGTGTTGTCGTCCGCGGTCGCCCACTGGGCCGATCACGACGACCTGCCGCCGTGGCGCGTCATGGCTGCCGAGCTGCGCCAACGCCTGCTTCCCGGCGTCGCCGTCAGCGTGGTCGGCGTGCTCGCGGCGGTCGTGGTGGTGAATCAGGTGCGATGGCTGGCCAGCGGGGCGGTTCCTGGCGGAACCCCGGCGCTGGTGGCGCTGCTCGTTGCCATCGCAGGCCTCCTCGCGGTGGTGCTGCTGGCGGTGCCCCGGCTCGCGGGAGGCGGCTCGTGGCGGGCCGCGCTCGCCGGGGGCTGGACCGCGCTGCTGCGGGTGCCGGCGGCCGGGGCGGCCGCTCTGGGCGTCACGCTCATTGCGGCGGTGCTTGCCGTGACGCTGCCGGGTGTGGGGCTCCTGCTTCCCGCGCTGCTGGTGCTCGCCCTGCACGCACTGCACCGCGCTCTGGTGCTGCCCCGGAGCTGACCCGAAGATCGAGATCCGGGTTTCGGCCCTGCGGAGGGCGAAAAGCCGGATCTCACGACGATCAGACGGTGCCGGTACCCCGCACGAGGGCCGCGCTCGCGCGAGTCGCCCGGGCGGCGATCTCCTCGACGGTCGGGTGGCTGCGGTCGAGGAACCCGTCGGTGTGGAGGGTGATGTAGCCGTGGGCGATGGCCACGTGCTGCTCCAGCAGTTGCAGGGCCTCGGCGGGCGGAAGCGGACGAGCTTTCTGGGCGAGCTCGAGTAGCAGGGTCATGAGCTCGCGGCCGGCCTCGGCCAGGCCCGCGTCTCGCAGGTGTCTCAGGCTCTCGGCGAAGATGACGGTGAACCCGGCCCCACGTGCGGAGACGTAACGAACGTAAGCGCCGGCGGTAGCTGCGAAGCGGTCGATCGAGTCCGGCCCTGCGGCGTCGGCGGCTATGCGCATCGCCGTGGTGAGCTCGCCTGCTGCTTCGGTCGCGACGGCGGCGAGCAGTTCGTCGCGGTCGCGGAAGTGGCGGTACGGGGCGGCGGTGCTGACGCCGAGCCTGCGGGCGAGCTGGGCGACGGAGAACCCGGCCATCCCGACCTCGGACAGCAGCTCGAAGCTCGCCGCGATCAGCGCCGCTCGCAGTTCTCCGTGGTGGTAGCGCCGACCTGCGGCGGGGTCGCCCTCGCGTGTGGTGGCCATGACACCGCCTTCCGTTGCCGCGATGTAAGTGCCCTCTTACTCTAGCGAGTGATAGGGCTCTTACATCGCAAGGAGAAGCGTCATGCCGGGAATCACGGACAAGGTCGTCGCCATCACGGGCGCAAGCAGCGGAATCGGCGAGGCGACCGCACTCCTGCTTGCCGAGCGGGGCGCGAAGGTCGTACTCGGGGCCCGCGGGTCGGACCGGCTGGGGGCTCTCGCCGGCCGTATCGACGATGCCGGCGGAGAGGCCGTCCACCTGCGCACCGACGTGAGTCGACGCGAGGACGTGTCCGCCCTCGTCGCGTTGGCGCGCGAGCGGTACGGCGTGCTCGACGTGCTCGTCAACAACGCCGGCGTCATGCCGGTCTCGCCCCTCGACGACCTGCGTGTGGAGGAGTGGGAGGCCATGATCGACGTCAACATCAAGGGTGTGCTGTACGGGATCGCGGCCGCGCTACCGGTCTTCCGCACGCAGGGCGGCGGGCAGTTCGTGAACATCGCCTCGACGGCCGGGCATCGCACGGTGCCGGCTCAGGCGGTCTACTCGGGCACCAAGTTCGCCGTGCGCGCCATCTCCGAGGGTTTGCGCCAGGAGGCGGGCGACTCAGTGCGCGTGACG
This sequence comes from Pseudonocardia alaniniphila, assembly GCF_022524485.1. Taxonomy (GTDB): domain Bacteria; phylum Actinomycetota; class Actinomycetes; order Mycobacteriales; family Pseudonocardiaceae; genus Pseudonocardia; species Pseudonocardia alaniniphila. The sequence goes on along the minus strand of NZ_JAKXMK010000015.1, from coordinate 5,198 downwards.
ATCATCTCGCCCGGGATGACCCACACGAACTTCGGGGACTCGATGACGAATCCCGAGGTGAGGGCCCGGCTCGTCACGCTCCGGGACAGGGTCGCGATGCCCGCAGCGGCCGTCGCCCGTGCCATCGCGTTCGCGATCGAGCAGCCGGCCGACATCGACGTGAACGAGGTGATCGTCCGGCCCACGGCCCAGGCCTGATAGGCCCTTGCCGGTAGTCCACTACCAATGACCGGTGCGTCGATGTGAGCCGAAGTGTCCCGTTCGCCGCGGCGCCACCGCCCAGCCGGCGGCGCGGGCAGGACGCAGGCGACGATCCTCCCGAAGGTGCTGAGCTGGCGTCGGAAGGCTGCGCGACCACCTGTGGGCGGCGGTGACCGAACCCGGTCGCCGCCGCCCGCTCGCTCGCATGGAGGTGAAACGACTGTTCGACGGCGCCATCACAATGACGAACGGATCAACGTCATGCGTCGCACCGGGTCGAGGGCCGCGTGCAATGCGGCTGGACGCCGCGCAGCATGTAGCGGTGCGCGGCCACCCAGCGATAGCCGCGTGCGGCCAGTGGCCGGACCCCCGGGATACGGAACAGCTGCAGGAGTGGGATCCCGACGGCCGTGGCCAGGGCGGCGGTCATCGCTTCGGCGCCTCGCAGCCGCGCACCATCGGCACGGATCCACCACGCCTCGCGAAGCGCTTCCTCGCGGGTCAGCCCCGTGAGCTCCAGCACGCGACTTCCCTGCAGTGGCAATGCCCTGATGCGCCCACGCCGGTCCCAGCGCTGCACGGCGTACACCGCCCGGGTGCAGAATCCGCACAGCCCGTCGAACACCAGCACCCCGCCGCTGCCGGGCACGCCGAGTACCTGTTCCTCTGGGCCGATCACCATGGCGTGGCGCTCGCTCCGAGTCACGACGCCACCCCGCGCAGGGCGCGTTCGAGGTCGAACCAGGACGCGAACGCCACGCCCGTGAGCTGGTAGCGGAACCGGATGCCCATCACGGCAAGGATCCCCCAGTGCATGGCGAATGCGCCCAGCGCCCAGAGCCGCCCGAGCCTGCGGTCGAGCAGTGCCAGCGGCGCGCCCAGCTCGACGACGAGCGAGATCACCGCCATTGCCGTGAACAGCCGCCGGTGTGGGTAGAGCCGGTAAGCCAGCGGGCTGGCGTGCGAGCCGAAGACCTCCTTGCGCAGACCGTCGATCGCGACCTGCCGGCGCAGGCCGTCACCGCTGGCCCACGCCCAGCCCGACTCCCCTGCGACCTTGGCCACGCCCGCCAGCAGGTATGCGGCCGCCGTGGACCCGTTCATCAGGTGCAGCGGCCAGCCATACCGGGGGTGCGCGGCGGGTGCCGGCCCGCTCCGGAGCGCCGCAGCAATCGACACCGCATCGGCCGGACGGCCCGCGCTGAGCGCGAGCGTGTGCAACACCAGCAGGTTCTCACTGTGGTAGACCATCGACCACGAGTTGCGGTAGGCGAGTGTCCATGTCAGCAGTGCAGCGTGCACCCGCGCCACGGCGGATCCGCCTATGCCGAGCGTGAAGAGCGCGGTGCTGACAAGAGTCGCGTCGTTGAGCACGTCGGCGACGACGGGCGGCAACGGCCGCGCCAGCATCCGCACCGGACCGACGGGTGCGAAGAGTTCGGGCTTGGTCCGCACGATGTTGCGAAACTGTCGCCGACGGGATAACAGGTGCCGCAGCGTGTGGCCGCCAATCAGCACGCGCACCAGCCCGAGTCGGGCGGCGGGCACGGGCGTCACGAGTCCCGGCCGCAGGCCTCGGATCACGGCCGTACCTCCGCGGACGCCAGCACCGTCGACTCACCGTCGACTCGTCTGCTGGTCAGGCAGTGGTCCAGGTCGAACAGGGTGCGCACGACCTCGACGCGGATGACGTTCCCCCAGTCCGGACTGCTGACGATGCGGGCAGCCAGGTCGTCGGCGTACGCGTCCGGCCGGGCCTCCCGCACGGCCACCCGGTACAGCTGGCGGCGGACCTGGTTGACACCACCAGTGCCGAGCGCGCCGGAGGGCAGGGAGAGCCGGCCGCCGTCCACGGTGACCCCGACGGCGTAAGTGACGGACATCTGACGGTTCCGCTTGGCGCTGAACATCGGGTACCACGACAAAGGGAATCCGTCGACTCGATCGGGGATCGGGCGCCGGTACTGCAGTAGCGGGCTCAGGACGGCCGCCAGCACCGCTGCCGAGAAGACCGCGGCCCGAGTGCGTTCCCCGCGGCGCCATCCGATGTTCTTGTGCCGATCACCCATGATGCTCATCCAGAGGTCGCGGACGACGTGTGGGCGACGGTGGGACAAGCAGCGTGCTCTGGCATGGGCCTCGACCTGCACTGATCACCACGTCCCGGGCAGGATCTCGGCATGCCCCTTCTCCGATGACTACCGGCTGGAGGGGTGGCCAGCGCCTGCCGTCCGATTCCTGGCGTGAGCGGGACGCCCAGATCGGATCCATTCGGTGATCGAGGGGTTCTTCGCGAAGCTCCTCGGGTAGTGCATTCCACACATTGTGGACCAGGGCGTCGGAAAACCCGATTTCGGATATGTTGCGACCTTCTCCGGCCGCTGGCCGTCCGAGTCTTCGGTCGCCATTGGAAACGTACTCTCGCCGCGAAGCGGCTACAAGCACGCGGTACTCGTCAGAGCAGCTCTCGGTTATCATGGACAACCCGGTCTGTGCGGTGATCGGCTCATGGAAACGCAAGCGCAGAAGATCGCGTTCAGGATCGGTGAACGCCGTGCGCTCGTGCAACGTGACGTGCGTACCGATGAATATCGGAGTGGCTCTCGATCGGCCTCTAATGAACTAGACAAGTCGCTACTCATTCGTTCACCAGCCTGCTGGGGTTGGTTCGGGCGGCTCGGCAGAGGTCGTTGTTGCTGACGCCGAGGTGAATGCCGTGGTCGGCCATGGCGGCTAGGACATGGGGGGCCAGGGCGGGATCGGCTCGGGCCATGGCGGCCATGAGTCGGGAGAAGTGACGCCGTTCGCGAAGGGCGTCACGGTTGAGGCCTGCGGGATTGTCGCGTCCGGCCAGTTCCAGCCCGCGTAGTAACAAGGTGTCGAAGCGGGTGGGATCGGCACTGATGTCCGTGACGCGTTGGCGGGCGCTCCAGCAGGCGGAGGCCCAGACCATCCCATCGTCGTGGGGGTCGCTGTCGGGCCCGCCCTGGAAGTGGGCCATCGTCCAGCGGGGGTCGAGTTTGCGGCGTCGTCGTTCGGTGTGCGGGATGGCGTGACGGTGCCAGCCGTAGATATCGGGGGTGCCCAGCATTATCGCGGTGATCACATCGGCGGTGCCTTCGTCCAAAGCGGTTTTCTTGTTGGTCTGCTGCCCGGGTGGGCGCAGCCGGTTGAGCCTGAAGTCCGCGGTGTGCCGGCACACGTGGTGGCCGACCTCGTGGCAGATGATGGCGGGATTGTGGGCGGGCGCACGGAAGTACTGCTCGGTGCCGGACCGGGCGACGAAGCCCGCGCCGCCACCCAGATGCACCTCTCCGGCTGGGCTGGTCGCCTCCGGGTCGGCCCCAGCCCCCTGGCCGGGCAGGCGGTAGTGCCCGCCACCCCACCCGCGGGACTGCTCGTGCATTCCGATGCGAACCAGCAGATGTGGCAGTGGGTGCCCTAGCAGCCCGCTGACATACCGCAACGTCCGCTGGGTATGGAACGCCGTGTTGACCACTCCGAACGCCCGCGCCGCCCGGTCGGCCGTCGCACCGGCCCACGGACCACCCCCGGCGGAAGGATCGAACACCAACCCCCCGCCGGTGAACAACGTCCCGCCGCGCTCGTCGCGGACCGTGACCTCGGGCAACACCACCTGCGCCGACTCGGCCTCGATGACGTCGAACTCGATCTCCTCGAGCCGACCCGGCCCGTCCCGCCCGTCGGACCCGTCGAACCCATCGGGCAGATAGACAGCCGCGCGGGTCATGCCGGAACCGCCGCGCCGATCAACAGCTCCAGCGCCCACCGGCGTTCACCTCCACCGACGACAACACCTCGAGCCCGCTCACCGCCGCGTCACCGGCGTCCCGCCGGCCGTTTGCGCGTATCCGCTCCTGCATCAGCCGCGGCCGAATCGGTAAAATGCGTCCACATCACTCGACGCGCGTGCGGCCGGCGCTAGGCGCTCGACGCTCGACGGAAGGATCAAACGAGTCAATGATCTGGTCGCCGACCCCCATCGGCCGACGAAGATCGCCTTGTGCATCGTCTCCCCCCAAATGATGTACCCGTTGTCTGTTTGCTGATGGCGACCGCAGTCCATTGGTCCTTCTTTAGGCGGTCTTTGGTTCGCCGTGGACGAGCGCTATGAGGTCGCGTGGCCTCGCTGGCGTCGATTCGGCGTCGTCGTCGCTGACGAGAGGATCAGGTTCGGTGGAAACCTGCGTCGCTTCCCACCGGGGACGTTTTCATCGCCTTTGTAGGCGGCGCCCGTCCACCCTATCCTGTTCAGTGGAACCGGAGTCGAGTACGTGCTGCCAGTAGTTGTGACGGCGCTCGACATCCCCCTGACGACACATTAACATGCTCACTCCTCCTTCGCTGCCGTGCAAGTCGCGCAGGGATTCCAGCAGCGTTGGTTTGCGGAGAATAAGGGCCGAATGGCCGAGTGCGACAAGCCGCATGGGTGGCGCGCCGGCGCAGAAAGTAAGGACACGGACAGTCTGAGGCAAAAGATCGTTCCCGACAGTTCGTGGCCTTCGGCCGGGGATGCGATGCGGCGCATGACTCGAATGACCAAGCTGCTGTTTTGCTTCGAGTCACTCGCTGCGGACGGTGCCGAATCGATCGAGGGGCTGGTCAGCCGACTTCATCCGCCACCGGACACGCTGGTGATCGAGCGGTCGCCGGCCTGACCGACGCTCCGGAACGTCGGCCTGGCGGACCAGGACAACCCGGTGCTGGTCGGCGACGCGGCTGTCAGAGAGTGCCCTTCGTGGACGCTATCCCGGTGATCCGGGCGTCCCGCTCGACGGCCGCGCGTAGGGCGCGGGCGACGGCCTTGAACTCGGCTTCTGTGATGTGGTGCGGGTCGCGGCCGTCCAGTACGCGGACGTGTAGGGCTAGGTGGCCGTGGAAGGCGAGGGATTCGAAGATGTGGCGGTTGAGGACCGTGGGGTAGTGGCCCCCGACGACGAAGCCCTGCATGACGTCGGGTTCGCCGGTGTGCACGG
>NZ_JAKXMK010000014.1 GCF_022524485.1 Pseudonocardia alaniniphila | reverse complement strand
CGAGCCCGGGCCCACGCCGAGCATCAGGCGCCCGCGCAGCAGGTGGTCGACGAGGATCGCGCGGTCTGCCACCCACAACGGATTGTGATACGGCAGCGAGACGACACCGGTGCCGAGCCTGATGGAGCGCGTCACCGCGCCGACGTGCGCGATGAAGGTGAGCGGGTCAGCGATGATCTCGGTGCCGGCGCTGTGGTGCTCCCCGATCCAGGCCTCGTCGTAGCCCAGCCGGTCCATCAGCTGAATCGTCTCGATGTTGCGCTGCAGCGAAGTGGTCGGATTCTGGGTGGACGGCGAGTTGAACGGCGGCACGAAGATGCCGAAACGCAGCTTGTTGACGGGGTTGGGCACGATAGTTCTCCTTGATCATTGGCGAGCGCGGTCGTCGGGGAAAGCACGCGAGCGTGGCCGACCCGTCGATTCGATAGCGCCGCAGGTCGGAGTCGCCAGCCCGTGGAACGGTCCGGGTGAGCGTGGACCATCGACCGGGCCACCGCAGTGCTGTGCGGGGTGCATCCGATCCGCTGGTTGGCGAGAGCCTGAGGAATCTCTCGCCGTGTACGACCGGTCGGTGCACTTGGAGCTGATCGTCCGTCGGATGGTCGTGTCCCGCAGGGCGTTGGCGAGCATCTCGGCGCGTGCGGTGACCTCCTAGGCGGCCACGTTGCCGGCGAAATCGGCATCTCCCGCGAAGAATCTGAGCAATCTCTCGGGTGTCTCCGTCATCACACCCTCTCTATCGGTGTTCAATCCGCGATCAGGAACCGGTTGCCCCCGTGGCCATTGAGGCGGTGATCAAACCGAGCGGCGCGGAGACGGTGGTCCGGCATTTCGTGCCCCACCTCGACGTCGGCGATCGCCCGTTCCCAGTTCATCACAAGCTAGCGCTCGCGGACCGCGCGAATGCGTCGTGCATGTTGTGCGCCACCATCAGCTTGGTCGCGCCCACCGGGACGCGGGCCCCCCGCCGACCGCGGCACCCGCCGCAAGGGCCGCCAACACCGTCGCGTTCAGCCCGGATGACAAATGGTTCGAGCGTGACGTTCTACATCATTTTCCTCTTGGGTCTCGGTTCGCGGTCCGGTCAGTCCACGAGACATCCGTAAATGCGGGAGGGACCACCATCACGCGGAGCCGGTCTCAGATGGGCGACCCGCGCCCAGGTCGCCGATGAGCCGAGCCACCCATACCCGCTCCGCATCCAGTCGCGTGATTCCGTAGTCAATTCCCACACGAAGTACCTCTGGGCCGCCCCGAGCAGACAGCGACGCTCGGCCAGCAGGCGCTCGAGCCCGTCATGGCGGGCCTGCAAGGCGGCCCGCGCCACGGACGGCGGCAAGCAGTCGTAGAACGACAACGCGGCGACGAAGAGGTTGGCATCCGGCTCCGGGTACGCCAACAGCCTCCGAACCCGCCCGATGAGATCGTCACGACCCGCGTTCGTGATGGCAAATATTGTACGTTCCGGGCGGATGCCGGTTCGCTCATAGCCAACCACCTCGATGAGTTCACCACGTGCCAAACGGTCCACAGCGTGATATAGAGCCCGCGGCAACCCGGTGAGGAAGTGCATCTCTCGGTCGATCACCGTGCGGTATATCTCGAAGGTGTACTGCGGCCCCGAAAGGAGCAGCCCGAGCACGCTGAGTGCGGGGAGATCCCGGTCCGAGCGGCGGAGAATCATATCCGCCCTTCCTGTTGGACTGCCCTGCGGAGATCAGGGACAAGGGGCGACCATCTCCTGTGCAAGCCGCGCCGAGCCAAGACCAGTAACGCAGGGATGCGGCTGGGCCGATCCTGGGCGCCTGACCTCGGCGAGTGTTCTGGGCGGGGTCGATGCTCGTACGAGAAGACCTCCGCACGCGTGCCCGGACAGCGCTCGACGCGCATCGTGGATGGTATAGCCGAAGACCCGTGCACTCTCCATAGATCAAGCACACCGTCTGCGGCGGGGTGTCGCCAAACTCAGCTCTGCTCGAGAAGAGCCCGCACATCACGGACATCCGTGGTCGACACCCGGCAGTGGGTCGTCGAGCAGGCCACTGCCATGCTGCGTTGGTTTCTGCGCCTACTCACGCACTGGCAGACCCACGAAGCGTTCCTCACTCTCGTCCGCACGCTCATCGGCCGGCGCCGACACCGCCGCTCAGAGAGTTACGATCTGAGGTCCATCCGAGTTGCCGCATGGTGATCACATCGTTCCAAATCTTGGTCACGTGGCGGATCTTGTCGCCGTCGAAGTCCTTCCTCCGGAACCGAGGCGAGAGTACTGGCCGAGGCACTGATCACCTGCTCACCCGCCACTGAAGCCCCCTCATCTACACGCTAGAACGTTCGCTCTAGTAGAGAAGCTACATTTGCAAGCTCCACCTCGGCAACGTCAGTTCGCATGACCTCCAGCTCCATAGTGTGCGCTTCCACGTACTCGTGCGCTTCATCGCAAAACGCGGCAGATCGTGCATCTGGTCGTACATTGCGATGGACGGGTCCTCTACATCAAGAAACCGGGGTTGGCCGCTGATCGCAGCCCGACCACATCGGCGTACGACTTTCCTCGCACGTCAGAGCGTTAGGCAGACCCCTGCTGAACCCTGCCGATGCCGGCGTCCTCGAGCGAATTATGGGGAGATAGCTGGAGGGCGGGCAGGAATGCGATCATGCGCCCGGTCCTCCTCGCCACGACCATCCAACTGCCCGGCCGACCGGCGTCGCGGCGGATAGTGCGGCCCGCGGGTTGAACTGCGTTGCCGCGCCCGTGCTGCTCGGCGAGCGGGCGGATGTCGTCGTTTCGGTGGGCTTCCGACCATGGGGGCGCCGGTCGGGTCTCTCGTGCGCTACCTGGAGGCAGTAAACTGATTCGCGCGCCCTCCGGCGCGACGGCGCCCATCGTCGCATTGCAGGGTGAGTGGACGCGGGTAATTTTAGCCCCATGCGAGCACGGGTCGAGGGTCTCCGTTCCAATGGAGCAGAGCCGCATGATTCGAAGCCGGCGACGTCCTCACGCGGCCTGATCCTGGATGCCACCGAGAAGCTGATGGGAGAAAAAGGCTACGCTGCCACGCCGATCTCTGCAATTTGTAAGGAATCCGGGCTTCCGGTCGGGTCCGTCTACCATCATTTCGACAACAAGGCAGGGATCCTCGTGGAGGTCGTCAACCGCGGGACCCGTCGTCACTTCGCCGCGTTGGCCGATGCCGCAAACGACGAATCGGAGCCCGACTTACACATGTGGCGCTATTACGAGGAGACGCCGAAGATGTTGATTGCAAATGTCGATATCATCCTGATCCTGTTTGCGACACTTCAACAGTCGCCTGATTCGAGTGTCGCCGCTCACGCCCACGCCGCTGTCGAACTCGCCGCATCGATGCTTCGTACTGTCATCGAGCCCGTCGCAACGCTGCGCGGGGTGTCGGACCCGGCGGCCACCGCGTTGCGTCTCGCCCACGCCTCGATTACCTACACGTGGGGGGCGGTGCTCACGGCAGGACGCGACCTCGAGCGCCTGACAACACAGATGGCGCCCTTGTACGACCTCGTGCGGGGGGCCATCCAGGTCGAGGCGATCGAGGCAGGGGTGGCTGCGGACAACCCCCAGCTTCGGCGATGATCTGCGCGCGACGCGCAGCGGCGCTGAGCCGGCTGTGACGAAAGGGATGGCCGCTCCGACCCAACAGCCGTGCATTCCGACTGAGCGGCCTGTTCGACGTCTCCTCCTCGCTCGACCCGAGTCCCGCGCCGGTGCCCGCTCCCGACCCGCGCCTGCAGGTCGAGGAGATGGCGCGGCGGCACAACATATCGGCCGGTACACCGCTGCCATCGCCCCGCGGCCCGGACGCTGACACCACCGCGAGCCGGCCACTAACACCGCTGCTCCCACCCGCCCAGGAGCGTTGTTCACCGTGGCCACCACAGCACCACTGACGGCCGGACTCGCCGTCCGCGCCACCCCGTTGCTTTTCGTCTTCATCTGGGCATCCGGATTCATTGTCGCGAAGTACGCGGCCGGGTACGCAGATTCATTGACGTTTCTGCTGCGACGCAGCGCGTTTGTCGTCGTGCTGATGGCGCTGCTCGCCTGGGCCCGCTGGCCGTCGTGGCGGCAGGCTGGTCACCTTGCGGTAACCGGGATCGGGCTCCAGGTCGTATACCCGGGCGGGGTGTGGATGGCGGTGTCGCACGGAATGCCCGCGTCGGTCGTCGCCTTGATCGTCAACCTGCAGCCGGTGCTCACCGCACTCGTCGGTTGGATGGCCGGGGAGTCGATGGGCCTGCGCCGGGGGAACGGGCTGATACTCGGCTTCTTGAGGGTGACGCTTGTCGTCACGGCGAAGCTGACGACCTCCGGCCTCGACCTCCTGACGGTCACGCTCGCCGTCGCGGCTCTGTTCGGGATTACGGCCGGGACGCTCTACCAGAAGCGCTTCTGCCCCGAATTCGACCTGCGCACCGGTCAGGTGATGCAGTTCACGGCAGCGATCGTGGTAATGCTGCCGGTCGCTGCCGCGACCGAGTCGTTCCACGTGGAGTGGACGCCGCAGGTCGTGGGGCGCTGGCCTGGTCGGTGCTGGGGCTGACCGGCGGCATGTCGCCGCTGTTCCTCTGCTGTGACGCGGCGCCGCCTCGCTAGTGACGACGTACTTCTACCTCGTCCCGGGGATCACCGCGCTGATGGCCTACGCATTGTTTGGCGAGTGGCCAGGCTGGATCGCAGTGGCTGGCATGGCGGTGGCGCTGGTCGGGGTGGCGCTGGCCGCGTGGTCGGCTCACCGCAGCGGGCTGAACTGTCCTATTCGATCGGATCTGCCGGGACAGCGCTCAGCAACGGCCGCCGCGGCACCGCCCGATGACCAGCGAACGTGGGGCCCCCCGCGCTGTCGCCTTCCGGTTGACCGGTATCTGGCTTTCCCGCTGACCTCGATGTCGCGTAGCGCTGCCGCGGCCAGACTATCGGTGTTGGTACCCCTAGGGGGTAGGGGTAGTCATGGCCTTACGTGAACGGAGGACACCTTCATGAGTTCATTCGCACTGCGAGCCGCCACGGCGAGCGTGGCGGCCGTCGCCATCGCGGGCATCGCCATCGCGGGCACCACAGGCGCCACAGCCGCTACAGCCGCCGATCCGCCAACCACAGCCGCCGCGGTCGCCGCCGAGATTGCCGCCGATCCGGCAGCCACGGTCGCCGCACAGCAGATCCCGGGCGGCTCGACACCCATTCTGAACACGGCCCAGCAGTACGCAAACAACCTTCGCGGACTTTCCCGTGCTCAGGCGGAGCAGGCTTTCCTGGCCGGCATGATCCGGCACCACGCCGCAGCGATCAGCATGGCCCAGCTGGAGCTCGCCCGGGGGGCGAACCCCGAAGTCAAGGCGTTGGCCCAGCAGATCATCAGTGGCCAGAGCCAGGAGATCACCGAAATGACGAACTGGCTGCGTGACTGGTACGGGCTGACCCCGGCACAGGCCAAGGCACGGGAACCGGCCGACATGCAGAAGCTCGCGACGAGAATGGCCGCGGGGATGACGAACATGACCACCCAGCTGGCCGCGGTCCCGGCCGGTCCCGCATCCGACAAGGCGTTCCTCTCGGAGATGATCCCGCACCACGAGATGGCCATCGTCATCCCCCCTCCGATGACGACCCAGGCCGAGCATCCGGCGCTGCGCGCGCTCGCCGGGCAGATCATCACCGCCCAGTTGGCCCAGGTCAGACAGATGAGCACCTGGCTGCGCGATTCATACGGCGTCACAACCGCAGTTCGGACGTAATCGTCCAGAACCCAGACAGACGGATAGGACAAGCAGCAATCGAGTAGAGGCCAGGGTCACCTGGCCTCTACTCAGCCACCGGACGCGCGGGCCTGCATCCGGCGGTTCGTCAAGCCGTTGTTCTCCGGCGGTCCCGGTCCTACACCCGCCGACGTCGTGATCGGGCGGCTCGCTGGGTACGGGCACGCGACTTCTGGCGAGGCCGGGGTCCGGTGCATCCACCAGTTCGTGCGCGAAGAGACGTCGCCTCCACGCGGGCGTCGCGGTCGGTGCACTCGCGCCAGTCGATGCGCGACCGTCGGTCCAGGTCTGCTGGGTGCTCTGCGGGGTGTGCGGCATGGGTCCTCCCGGGCTCGGATCGCGGTGACGTAGCCCGGCCTCAGCGCGCCCGGGGTGGGGCCCGCAGGGACGGCGGCGGTTCCGGCTCGCACCATGCCAGCGGAATCGCAATGACTTCCTTCCCGACCGGCTCGATGCCGGCGTGCGGTCTCGGCGGCATGGTGTGCGCCGGGTTCGTCGGCGCTCACCCCGCAGCGGTGTGCTGTTCTCCGGGCGGCCCGCGATGGCGAGCAGCAGGCGTGCGCGACCGGCAGGTGAGACCACCTGCTGATCTACTGCGCGTCGTCGTGGCAGCGGCAGGGGGCCGAACACGATTCGTCATCAGGACGGTCACTCGTACCGCGCAGCACCCTGGGTCGTGTGGAAACCACGAATCGAAATGAGCCGCTAAAGGCTGTCGGCTTCGCGGCACCGCGGACGTTGCCCTCTCTCCGCAGAGCTGGACCGTCGCAAACGGTCGGTGAGACCGTGGATGACCTCACCGACCGCGTGATGACGGGCGTTCAGCTAATTACTTGATGACTGACGCTGACCGTCTCCTCGTCGACGTTCACCTCGATGGCCCCGGGGTCCTCGACAACCTCAAGCTCACAGGGCGGCTCGACGCGATGGCGCTGACGGCGTTTCCGCCGGGTAAGCGTCGGGTGACCTTGATCAAGCGCGGTGTGGCAGGCCGCTGACCTCGGGAAGAAGCTCCTCCGACTGGACTCGAACCAGTAACCCTGCGATTAACAGTCGCATGCTCTGCCAATTGAGCTACGGAGGACCGTCTGGCGCGGGGGCGTCCCCCGCGGGCAGGAGAACTTTAGCGCACCGCCCCATCCCTCTTCGCACGCCCCCCACCGGCTGCCCGGTGGCGTCAGTTGACGCCGGAGCTGCTGGTGCTGGTGGTGTCGGCGTGCTTGCCGCCGTTCATCGTCTCCTCGACCCGGGCCCGCACGACGCCTGCCGCGCCTTGCACGGCCGGGTGGTCGGCCACCCGCTGGTAGGTGCGGCGCAGCTGCTCGTAGCGCTCGTGGCCCGCTTTAGCACCCAGCACGTAGCCGATGGCTGCACCCAGCAAGAACTTCAGCATGACGCCTCCCGGCTCGTGGAATCCCTTGCCCGAACATCCTGCCCCAGTGCTCGCGACGGCGTCGGGACGCCCGTCGTCGATACGTGCGTTCAGCGCAACGCGATGGGCTTCATGGTCGACATGGCAGCGGTTCGCCGCGATGTGCGGACTTGTTCGGTCTGGTGACCGTCCGATCAGAAGCGATCATTTCGAGACCTTCAGACCCTTGACGTGTGGCAGCGGCCACACGATTCTACCTGCGGTTCTGTTTGAACTTGTTGTGTTGTGTTCGGACGGCGCCCCAACTGTGCCCTGCGTCAAAGGAGACGACATGTCACGTCCGCAGTCCCAGGCCGAGTACCTCGCAAGGCTCGTCCCGCCATCCGTCGCGGCGCGGGGCATCGGACGCCGCGCTCTGCTGCGGGGGGCGCTCGGGGTCGGCGCCGGTGTCGGCCTGACCGGCCTGCTGGCGGCATGCGGCGGCGGGGGTGACCAGGGCGGCGCGGCGGCAGGCTCGGGCACCGTCTCGTTCGGCTCCAACGAGAGCGGCACCAGGTTCGCCAAGCAGCGCGAGGCCGAGGTCGCGGACTTCCTGAAGGCCACCGGGACGGCGGTCACCATCAACGCGGTCGACCACAGCACGTTCCAGGAGAACATCAACACCTACCTGCAGGGCAACCCCGACGACGTCTTTTCCTGGTTCGCCGGCTACCGCATGCGGTTCTTCGCCGAGCAGGGCCTCATCGGGGACATCAGCGCGGCGTGGCCATTGCCTGGTATCCCCGACACCTTCAAGGCCCAGTCCACCGGCTCCGACGGAGCCCAGTATCTCGTACCGCAGGCCTACTACCCGTGGGCGGTCTTCTACCGAAAGTCGATGTTCGAAGCGGGCGGCTACGAGGTGCCGACGACGTTCGACGCGCTTCGGGCGCTGTGCCAGCAGATGCAGACCGACGGGCTCACTCCGTTCGCCTTCGGCGACAAGGAGGGCTGGCCCGCCATGGGCACGTTCGACATGCTCAACATGCGGATCAACGGCTACGACTTCCACGTCAGCCTGATGGCGGGCACGGAGTCGTGGGACTCCCCGCAGGTCAAGACTGTCTTCGACACCTGGCGCGGTCTCCTTCCCTTCCACCAGCCCGACGGGCTCGGCCGCACTTGGCAGGAGGCCGCGCAAGGCATGCTGCAGAAGAAGTCCGGCCTGTTCATCCTCGGCACGTTCATCAACGAGCAGTTCCCCGACGACGAGGACGACCTCGACTTCTTCACGTTCCCCGAGGTCGACTCACGCATCGGCGCAACGGCCATCGACGCCCCGATCGACGGCTTCTGCATGTCCGCGAGCCCGGACAACGAGGAGGGGTCGATCGCTTTCCTCAAGTACCTCGCGTCCCCGGAGGCGGCGGCCGCGGCGGCTTCCACCGGGCTCCCCTTCATCGCCGCCAACTCCGAGGCCGACACGAGCCAGTACTCGCAGCTGCAGCTCAAGTCGGTCGAGCTCGTCGGACAGGCCGAGAACCTCGCGCAGTTCCTCGACCGCGACACCCGTCCCGACTTCGCCTCCACCGTGATCATTCCGGCGTTCCAGCAGTTCATCGGCAACCCCGACGACATCGACGGACTGCTCAAGAGCATCGAAGCCCAGAAGAAGTCGATCTTCTCGAGCTGACGGGACGCCGACATGACGTCGAAACTGAGGGCAAGGGGCCGGCCCCTCCCCCGCACGCGGCGCCAGCGCAAGCTGGCACCGCGCGACCGGGTCGTGGTCACGCTGATGGTCGTGATCCCCGCCGTGTTGGTGATCGGCCTGGTCTGGCTGCCCGCGCTCGGATCGGTGCTGCTGTCGTTCACGTCGTGGAACGGGATCGGCAGTCTCGACAGGATCAAGTTCGTGGGCGTCGACAACTACGTCGACATCGCGACGATCTACCCGCCGTTCTGGCCGGCAGTGCAGCACAACGTGGTGTGGCTGGTCTTCCTGATCCTCGGCCCGACGCTACTGGGCGTGCTCCTCGCGGTGCTGCTGGACAAGGAGCTACGCGGAACGCGGATCTACCAGACCGCGCTGTACATGCCGGTCGTGCTGTCGCTGGCGCTCGTCGGCTTCATCTGGCAGTTGCTGTACAGCCGCGACCAGGGACTGCTCAACGCGGTGCTCGGCACGCAGATCGACTGGTACGGCGACCCCGACGTCAACCTGTGGGCGGTGCTGTTCGCAACCGGCTGGCGCCACACCGGCTACATCATGCTGTTGTACCTGGCCGGTCTGAAGGGCGTGGACCCCTCGCTGCGGGAGGCGGCGGCGATCGACGGCTCCGGTGAGGTGTCCACGTTCTTCCGGATCATCCTGCCGGTGATGCGGCCCATCAACCTGATCGTCATCGTCGTGGTGGTGATCGAGTCGCTGCGCGCGTTCGACCTGGTCTGGATCGTGAACCAGGGCCGCAACGGCCTGGAGATCATCGCCGCGCTGGTGACGTCGAACGTGGTTGGTGAGGCGAGCCGGATCGGGTTCGGATCCGCGATGGCGACGATCATGCTGCTGATCTCGTCGATCTTCATCACGATCTACCTGCGTGTGGTCATGCGGGAGGACGAGTCATGAGCGAGCTTGCGAGCGAATCATTGACACAGCGCCTGCGCCCTGTGACGTCTTCATTCGGGCCGACCGGGCGTAGCGAGGGTGTGCGATGAGCATGACGACGGTTGCACCGACCGCACCGTCGGCGCCGAGCCCCTCCCGCCGGGCCGGCCCGCCGAGGCGGCGCGGACCGCGGATGCTGTTGCACGCGTTCCTCATCGTCGTGTCCGTGGCGTGGCTGTTCCCGCTCGCCTGGGCGCTGATCAACTCCTTCCGCGACTACGCCTACACCGCGGAGCACGGCTACGTCTCGTTCGGCGGGTTCACGATCGACAACTACGTGAACGCGTGGGAGCGCGGGAACTTCGGGCAGGGCTTCCTCAACTCGGTGATCATCACCGTGCCCGCCGTCGTTCTGGTGTTGTTGCTGGCCTCCAGCACGGCGTTCGTCCTCGCGCGCTTCAACTACGCCTTCAACCTGACGCTGCTCGGCGTGTTCCTGGCCGCGAACCTGCTGCCACCACAGGCGCTGCTGATCCCGATCTTCCGGCTGTACCGGCAGATCCCGCTGCCGGAATGGCTGAGCGACAGCGGCTCGCTGCTCGGCAGCTACTGGGGCCTCATCCTGATCAACGTCGCGTTCCAGCTGGGCTTCTGCACGTTCGTGCTGAGCAACTACATGAAGACGGTGCCCAAGGAGATCTACGAGTCGGCCGAGATCGACGGGGCCAGTGTCTGGCGCCAGTACTGGCAGCTCACCCTGCCACTGTGCCGGCCCGCTCTCGCCGCTCTGGCCGTGCTGCAGACGACATGGATCTACAACGAGTTCTTCTGGGCCACCGTGCTCATCCAGGACTTCAAGAAGCTCCCGATCACCAGCTCGTTGAACAATCTGCGTGGCCAGTTCTTCGTCGACTACAACCTGCTGTCGGCCGGGTCGGTGCTGGTGGCGCTGCCGGTTCTGGTCGTGTTCTTCGCTCTTCAGAAGCAGTTCGTCTCCGGGCTGACGCTCGGCTCCACGAAAGGTTGACGTGACTTCCTCCCTCCCGTTCGACGGCATCAGCATGGGCTGCGACTACAACCCCGAGCAGTGGCCCCCGTCGGTCTGGCGCGAGGACGTGACGCTGATGCGCGAGGCAGGCGTCGGGTTCGTGACCCTCGGGGTGTTCTCCTGGGCGCTGCTGCAACCCGAGCCCCACCGGTACGACTTCGGCTGGTTCGACGAGGTGCTCGAACTGCTGCACGAGGGCGAGATCGCGGTGGACCTGGCGACCGCCACCGCAGCCCCGCCACCGTGGCTCACCACCGCGCATCCGGAGATGCTGCCCGTCGACGCCGAGGGCAGGACGCTCTGGCCGGGCAGCAGGCAGTCGTGGTGCCCGAGCTCGCCGGTCTTCCGGGAGCACGCCGTGGCGCTCGTCGAGCAGATGGCGCGCCGCTACGGCAGTCATCCGGCGGTGCGGCTCTGGCACGTCAGCAACGAGCTGGGATGCCACATCGGCAAGTGCTGGTGCGACGTCAGCGCCGTGGCGTTCCGGCGCTGGCTCTCCCACCGCTACGGGTCGATCGACGCGCTGAACGACGCCTGGGGCACCGCGTTCTGGTCGCAGCGCTACCGGCGCTTCGATGAGGTGTTGCCTCCCCGGATCACGCCGGCCGTGCCCAACCCCACCCACGAGCTGGACTTCGCGCGCTTCTCCTCCGACGAGCTGCTCGACTACTACCGGGTCGAGCGGGACGTGCTGCGGAGGCTGTCGCCGGACGTCCCGGTGACGACGAACCTGATGGTCAGCTCGCACCAGTCCGAGCAGGACTACTTCAGCTGGGCCCCGGAGCTGGACCTCATCGCGCAGGACCACTACCTCGACGCCCGGCTGCCACACCCGCGCGCCGAGCAGTCGTTCACCGACGACCTCACGCGCGGGGTCGCGGGCGGCGCGCCGTGGCTGCTCATGGAGTCGGCGACGTCGGCGGTGAACTGGCAACCGGTCAACGTCGCTAAGCGGCCCGGTGAGCTGCTGCTGGACTCGCTGCGCCACGTCGCCCGCGGTGCCGACGGAATCGGGTTCTTCCAGTGGCGGGCCTCCCGGGCGGGCGGGGAGAAGTTCCACTCCGCGCTCGTCCCCCACGCGGGCCGCGACTCCGAGCGGTTCCGGGAGGTCGTCGGGCTGGGCGAGGCGCTGCGGCGGATCGGTGAGGTCGCCGGCAGCCGGGTCGAGGCCGACGTCGCGCTGCTGTTCGACTGGAACTCGTGGTGGGCGTGCGACCTCAGCTCCCACCCCTCGTCCGAGCTGCGGTACGTCGACGCCGTGCACCGGTGGCACCGCGCCGTCACGGAGCTGGGCGCAACGGCCGACATCGTGCACCCGGAGTCGGACCTCTCCGGCTACCGGCTCGTCATCGTGCCCACGCTGTACCTGTCCTCCGACGCCACGACCACCTCGCTGGAGGGGTACGTGCGCGGCGGCGGGCACCTGCTCGTGACCTACTTCTCGGGGATCGTCGACGAGAGCGACCACGTCCGGCTGGGCGGCTACCCGGGGGCGTTCCGCGAGCTGCTGGGTGTGCGATCCGAGGAGTTCGCGCCGCTGCTGCCAGGAGCGACCGTCACGCTGGACGACGGGAGCACCGCCGACCTCTGGACCGAGGTCCTCACCGCGCCCGACGCCGAGGTCGTCGCCCGCTACACCGACGGGCCGCTCCCGGGCACGCCTGCGCTCACCCGCCGGGCCGTCGGCGACGGCGTCGCCTGGTACCTCGCGACCCGGCTGGACGACGCTGCCACCGCCGCCCTCGCCGACCGGCTCACCCGGGACGCCGGAGTGACCCGCCTCGCAGGAGCGGAGCCGGGCGTCGAGCTCGTCCGCCGCGGGCGCTACCTCTTCGTGCTCAACCGCGGGCACGAACCTGTGAAGGTGCCCGCTCACGGCCGTGACCTGCTCACCGGCGCCGACGTCGAAGGTACGGTCGACGTGCAGGCGGGGGGCGCCGCCGTCGTACGTGAGGAGGGGTCCTGATGCTGGCTCGCCAGCGACAGGAGCTGATCTTGGACGCCGTGCGCACCACCGGAGGCGCGCGCGTCTCCGAGCTCGTCGAGCGGCTCGGGGTCTCCGACATGACCGTGCGCCGCGACATCGAGGTCCTCGCGACCCGCGGCCTGGTCACGCGCGTGCACGGTGGGGCGACCGCCGCAGGCAGCAGCGTCGACGAGCCGGGGTTCGCCGCCAAGTCGGGCCTGCACACAGCGGCCAAGCAAGCCATCGCCGCGGCGGCGGCCGCGCTGATCGAGCCGGGTGCGTCGGTGGCGCTCTCGGCGGGCACCACCACGCATGCCGTGGCATCGGCGCTGCTCACCGTGCCGCGGCTGACGGTCGTGACCAACTCGCTGCGCGTGGCGGAGGTGCTGCACGAGTCGCCACGTGACGATCTGACCGTGGTGCTCACAGGCGGGGAGCGCACCCCGTCGGACGCGCTGGTCGGGCCGGTGGCGGTGGCAGCGCTGCGGCAGCTGCACGTCGACTGGCTTCTCATGGGCGTGCACGGCATGGACGCCGAGGCGGGATTCACGACGCCGAACCTGGTGGAGGCCGAGACGAACCGAGCTCTGGTCGCGAGCGCCCGCCGCGTCGCCGTGGTGGCCGACAACTCGAAATGGGGAGTGGTGGGGTTGAGCACGATCGCGACCCTCGACGAGGTGGACGTGGTGGTGACGGACGCCGGGCTGGACGAGGAGGCTCGCAAGATCCTCGAGAGCTCCTGCGGACGGCTGGTGCTGGCGTCATGAGCGAGCTTGCGAGCGAATCATCGATACAGCGCCTTCGCGCAGCGCCGACCGAACACAGCGAGGGCGAGCGATGAGCGAGCTTGCGAGCGAATCATCGATACAGCGCCTTCGCGCAGCGCCGACCGAGCGCAGCGAGGGCGAGCGATGAGCGGGTCCTCGACGGCGCACAGGGTCCGGCGCACGCAAGCGCAGATGGCCGACGGGCGTGAGCTGTTCTACTTCGACGACACCGAGCCGTACGTCAGCGGCGGCGCGAGCCGGGTGGTGCCCGACACGCGCGATCTCCCGACGGTGCAGCACGGGTCGATCATGCGGTTCGACGTGCTCACCGGGGAGTGGGTGACGATCGCAGCGCACCGGATGGACCGCACCTTCCTGCCTCCGGCGGAGCACTGCCCGCTCGACCCCACGCGGCCCGGTCGCGAACCGACAGAGGTACCCGCGTCCGACTACGACGTGGTGGTGTTCGAGAACCGGTTCCCCTCGTTCGCGCAGGACATCGCGGTCGACGTCGCGCCCGAGGTCGACGGCAACCCGCTGTGGCCGCAGCGCCCTGCCGTCGGGCGGTGCGAGGTCGTGCTGTTCACGAGCGACCACAACTCGTCCTTCTCGGCGCTGCCCGTGGAGCGGGTGCGCACGGTGATCGAGGCCTGGGCCGACCGCACCGCCGAGCTCTCCGCCATGCCGGGGATCGACGAGGTCTTCCCCTTCGAGAACCGCGGCAAGGAGATCGGGGTCACCCTCGAGCACCCGCACGGGCAGATCTACGCCTACCCGTTCGTCACCCCGCGCACCGCTCAGTTGCTCGCGCGTTCCGCGGAGCACCGCCAGCGCACCGGGCGCGACCTCATGGGTGATGTGCTCGACAGCGAGCGCAAGGCCGGCACGCGGATCGTCCTGGAGGGCCGGCACTTCACGGCGTTCGTGCCCGCGGCGGCGCGCTGGCCCGTCGAGGCGCACCTCGTGCCGCACCGGGCCGTTCCCGACTTCGCCGCCCTCGCCGACGCCGAGCGCGACGAGCTCGCCGTGCTCTACCGCGACCTGCTGCAGCGGTTCAGCGGATACTTCGGCGAGCTGCCGCCCTACATCGCGGGGTGGCACCAGGCTCCCGTCCACACCGGACGTGACCTCACCCGGCTGCACCTGCGGTTGTTCTCGCTGCGCCGGGCGCCGGGCAAGCTCAAGTACCTCGCCGGGTCCGAGTCGGGCGCGGGCGCCTGGATCAACGACGCCGCGCCGGAGCGGATCGCCCAGCGGCTACGCGAAGTGGGCACGACATGACGGGCTTCCGTGAGCTCTTCGGACGCGAGCCCGACGGCCGGTGGGCCGCGCCGGGCCGCGTCAACCTGATCGGCGAGCACGTCGACTACGCGCAAGGGCTCTGCCTCCCGTTCGCGATCGCCGAGCGCACCGTGGTGGAGGTCGCGGCCCGCGACGACGACCGCGTGCGGCTGCACAGCCTCGCGGAGCAGGACTCCTGGAGCGGCACGATCGACGAGGTCGCCCCCCGCTCCCCCGACGGCTGGGCCGGCTACGCCGCAGGGGTTCTGTGGGCGCTGCGGCAGGCCGGGCACAAGATCGGCGGGATCGACCTGCTGGTCACCGACACGGTGCCGCTCGGAGCCGGGCTGTCCTCGTCGGCGGCCCTGGAGTGCTCCACCGCCCTGGCCGTCGACGAGCTGTTCGGGCTCGGGCTGGGCGGTACCCCGTCCGGTCGTCGTGCCCTGGCGGCGGCCTGCATCAGCGCGGAGAACGACGTGGTCGGCGCGGCCACCGGCGGGATGGACCAGGCCACCTCGCTGCTGGGCGTCGCAGGCCACGCGCTCCTGCTCGACATGCGCGACGGAACGGACCGGGCCGTCCCGTTCGCCCCGGCGGACGACGGGCTCGCCCTCATGGTGATCGACACCCGGGTGCGGCACCGGCTCGCCGACGGTCAGTACGGGATGCGCCGTGCCGCCGTCGAGAAGGCGGCCGCGGCGCTCGGCAGGCCCAGCCTCCGCGACGCCACGCTCGCCGAGGTCACGACGCTGGACCCTGACCTCGTCCCGCGGGCGCGCCACATCGTCACGGAGATCGCCCGGGTCCGTGAGACGGTCGAACTTCTCGACGCGGGGCGGCTGCCCGAGATCGGCCCGCTGCTGGACGCGTCGCATGCGTCGCTCGCCCACGACTACGAGGTGTCCTGCGACGAGCTCGACCTGGCCTGCTCCGCCGCGCGGCGTGCGGGGGCGCTCGGCGCGCGGATGACCGGCGGCGGGTTCGGCGGCTCGGCGATCGCGCTGGTTCCCGTCGAGCAGGAGGACGCCGTGGCGTCGGAGGTCCGGGCGGCGTTCGCGGAGGCTCGCTACCGGGAGCCGGAGATCCGCGGAGCGCAGCCGTCGGCGGGGGCGGAACGAGTGGGCTGACGACCGGCGGCGCGAGATCCGGGTTTGGGCCCTCGCGAGGGCCGATAGTCGGATCTCGTGACGATCACTCGTCTAGTCGCGGTCCTGGCGGGGGAGCAGAGGCCCGAGGGGGCCCAGGTCGATGTTGAGGTCTTCGGCCTTCAGCCCGAAGTGCTCCCGCAGTTCGGTCATCGCCTCCTCGAGGCGCATCAACCCGAGCCCGAGCCGCTCGACCGTCTCGTCGGGGAGATCACCCACCTCGACCCGGCGGATCGCCTGGCGCTCCATCAGCTGGCGCACCAGCTCCACGATCGTGAGGACGAGCCTGCCGAGGTCACGGCCCACGGCGTCAGGGTCGAGCGGCAGGCGCGCCGGAAGCTCCGCCACACCGTTCACCTCCATGTCAGGGTTCGCGTTCCATCAGGGTCTCGACGGAGCTGATCAGGGCGCGGAGCGAGACGTGCACCAGGTCGACGTCGGCCAGGGAGATGGTGATGTCCCCGGTGATCACGACGCCGCCGGTGAGGAGCCGGTCGAGCAGGTCGACCAGTGCCACATCACGGTCGGGCACCACGCTCACGGCCCCTCCTCCAGGGTGGCGAAGGAGTACGGCGCCCACGGACCGGTGAGCTCCAGCCGCAGGTCCTCCCCCTGCTGCCGCTCGACCAGCCGACGCAGGGCCTCGGCACCGGCTTCGTCCACGAGGTAGGCGACGTTCAGCACCATCTCTTCCCGACGGCCGGACAGGCGCGGGTCCTGCGCCTTGTAGCGGCGGCTCGCCACCGCGACCGCCGACAGCGCCCGGTGCGCCGCCTCGGCCGCCTCCGCCGCGTCCTGCAGTCCCCTGGCCGCGCGGTCGCGTTCGGCGCGCCTGCGCATCAGGTAGGCCGTGCCGGGCTTGGACTCCTCGGTCGCCTGCGGCGACGTGTCCGCCTCAGCACGGACGGCGAAGCCTTTGACCCCCCACTCGGCACGCCCCCGGATGCGGTCGAGCGCCGCGGTGAACTCCGCCCCACGCTCGTCCAGGAGCGTGCGGACGTTCTCGTCGTCGAGGTAGACAGTGGCCAGCCGGACGGGCGCGACCGGACCCGACCGGGCCACCGCGGTGACCACGGCGTTATGGGCACGCGCGATCCGCTCCAACCACTGCAGATCCTCCAGGCTGCGCCGGAGCGCCTCCTCGCTGAACCTCGTGGGGTCGACGGAGCTGACCACGGCCGCGAGGTCGCCGGAGACGATCCGACGCACCGGCACTCCGTCCACCCCGGCGAGCGCGCCCTCGTCGGCCGGTTCTTCCGCCGGGGCGTCGGTGACGGCGTAGAGGTACACGACGGAGTCAGCCATCGCGACGACTCCGTCGCTCGGTCGTCCGTGCCGGTCTCCGCGCGGACCTTCTCACACGTGGCCGTGGTTCGGCCGGCTCTTCCGCTTCGTCGTCCACGTCGTCCACGTCGTCCAGAGGCGCCTCGAGCGTTCGCTCCGACGTGCGCGAGCCGGCGTCGAGCTCGGCCGCGCTGCTTGCCTCCAGCTCGTCGATACGCGCTTTGAGCAGCCGGTTCTCCTCGGCGAGATCACCTCGGCCTGCGCCGGAGCTCAACGTGGGGTCGTGCTCCCACCAGTCGATGCCGATCTCCCTCGCCTTGTCCACCGACGCCACCAGGAGCCGGATCTTGATCGTCAGCAGCTCGATGTCGAGCAGGTTCACCCGGATGTCGCCGGCGATCACGATCCCCTTGTCGAGGACCCGTTCGAGGATGTCGGCCAGGTTGGTCGAATCCTGCCGGGGTTCGGGGGGACGCGCACGGCTGCTGGGCAGGGGTAGTCCACCCGAAGTCATCGGCTCTCCTTGTCCAGTTGACCACGCGAGTACCGGCGGGTGCGGTTGTACGAGAGCAAGTCGCCGCTGCGGTCGAGACGCACCTGGTAGATCGCGAGGATGTCGGTGGTGTCCGGGATCCGGTGGCTCTCCACGACCTCGACGTCGACGTACCAGTCACCGTCCCGGCACTCGATCGCGACCACGTTCTCCAGCTCTCGCCCGGTGAACTCCACGACGTTCTTGGTCGCCAGTCGGGCTGCCACCGAAGCCGGGATGGGCTTCTCGTCCCGTTCCTCCCGTCCGTTGCGCTCTGCGGCGGGTCGTGTCCGTCGTCGAGGAGCGGACTCACGACGCGGCCGCGGACGGCGCTCCTGCTCGTCCTCGGGCTCGTCGTCTAGCTCGTCATCTGTTTCGTCGTCCTCCAGCTCGTCGTCGTCCTCGGGCACATGACGGCGACGCACCTTCTCCCTGGCAGCGGACGACAAGCGTTGCTCCTGCCGCCCGCTGCGCGCACGGCGCATCCGGCGCGGCGCAGCCTGCTCGTCGTCGGTCACTTCGGCTCCATCCCTCGCGGGGCCAGGACGTGTCGGGCGGATATCGTGACATCCATCCGGCTGTGCGGCACCCGGACAGCGAATCGGGACGGATCCGTCAGATTTCCTACTGCGGGCGATGCATCAGCCGCTGCAGCAGGTCGTTCTCGAGTTCGTCGCACTCCTCCGCTGACAGTTCACCGGTGCGACGGGCCTCGTCGACCCGCTCCATCTGTGCTCGGATGCGGACCGGGTCGTAGTACTGCTCCTCCGCGTGCTCCTGGATCTGCTCGGCCAGCCACAGAACGCCCTTGAGGGGTACCAGCGGCAGGCCGAGCAGACCAGTTACAAGTCCCACAAGATCACTCAGCCGGCACGAAGTCGTACGGCGCCTGCGGCCCGAGCAGCCGCAGTTTGATCCGGCCGTCGAGCTCCTGGCCCACGTTCTCCAGCGCGTCGTCGAACTCGGGCACGCGATCGCGCTGCACCAGGAAGGCCGCGTTGACCACGTCCTCGGGCGCCCCCGGCTGGTTTTCCACGATCGACACGGCGAACTGTTCGAGACGGTCCAGAATCTGCGCGCCGTCCTGCTCGCGCTGCTGCTCGAGCACCTTGACCACCAGCTCGCCCAGCCGGACCCGGTCGTAGTAGGAAGCGTCCTCGGGCAGCTCGCTGATCTTGTCCTGCAGGGCCCGGATCTCGGAGTTGCCCTGCAGCACCTCGCCCAGCACCGAGTCCTCGACGTATCGGCCCTTGAGGGTGTACTGCACCCGGCCTTCGAACTCGTCGAGGACCGTCAGGAAATGCTCTTCGTTCGGCGCGAGAAGCTCCTCGACGACGGCGTCCTCCGCGGTGACCGCGGGGAACCGCATCGGGACGACGGCATCGTTGGCCGCCACGGTGTCGACCACTGCCTCATGCGCCAGCAGGTCGTTGCGGGTGCCGAGTGGACGGTCGAGCGGGATGTCGCTGACGATCGCGGCGATGTCACCGTGCTCGACCACCGATACCCGGCCGGACGGGCCGAGTCCCGGAAGATCGTCGGGGATCTGCGTTCCGACTCGGATCAGGCCGTAGACGTACACGGGGACGACCTGCTCCTCCCCGCCCTCGACCGGCTCGTCGCTCACCAGATCGCTCATCGCTCGCCCTCGCTGCGCTCGGCCGGCGCTTCGCGACGGCGCTGTAACACTGATCCGCTCGCAAGCTCGCTCATCGCTCACCCTCGCTGCACTCGGCCGGCGCTTCGCCACGGCGCTGTAACACTGATCCGCTCGCAAGCTCGCTCATGCGTCACGCTCCCGCTGCCGAGGGCGCCGGCGTGGCGCCTCCTCCCGATCCTCACGTCCTCCGCTCATCAGCTCGCCGATCTTGTCGACGGCCCCGTCGAGCGCACCAGATGTCTTTCCCTTGGCACCGCCCTCGGTGATGCTCTGCGCGAGTTCTCCCAGGTCCTTCGGCTTGGCGCCCTTGCTGTACAGGTCGGCGCGGTTCGTCGCCTCGGCGAATCGCAGGAACGTGTCCACGCTCGCCACGACGACCCGGGCGTCGATGGTCAGGATCTCGATCCCGACCAGGGAGACGCGCACGAACACGTCGATGACCAGGCCCTTGTCCAGAATCAGTGCGACGACGTCCGCGAGTCCGCTTCCGCCGGCGCCACCGCCCCGTTCGACGACGCCACCGCCGCCGCCCCTCTGTGCTGCCACTGTCATGGGTTACCGCCCCCGTCGCGATCGGGAAGCCGTGACCGGCTCCCTTGTCTCGTCGACCCGGTCGCCCGAGTCCTCGTCCTCGTCCTCGTACTCGTCTTCGAGGTCCTCGTCGCCCTCGTCGCCCTCTTCGCCCTCGTCCTCGTATTCGTCCTCCTCCTCGTACGGCTCTTCGTCCTCGTCGTAGGGCTCCTCCTCGGCGGCCTCCTCAGCGCCTTCTTCCTCCTCTTCTTCCTCGCCTTCGGGCAGCTGCTCCTCGGCGGCCTCCTCGCCGGTGTCCTCCTCGGCGCCTTCCTCGGGCTGCTGGGCGCTCTCCTCCTCTTCGAGGGCCTCCTCGTGGGTCTTGACGACCTCGCTGTCCCGGATCTCGCCGCGCCAGCCCTCGACGTCTTCCTGGTGGATCAGGACGTGGCTCATGGCGTGCCGGCGGAAGTGCTGGAACTCCAGCCGGGCCCGGCGGCCCTGAGCGCGCCAGAGGTTGCCGGTGCGCTCGAAGAGGCCCTGCGGGTAGTACTCCAGAACCAGCGCCACGTGGGTCAGGTTGGGGCCCATGCTGGTGAAGCTGACTCCACCGTCGACATGGCCCTTCGCACCCTTCGAGCGCCACACGATGTGGGAGTCGGGCACCTGCTCGACGATCGTCGCCTCCCACGTGCGGTGGGACAGGAAGACCTGCGCCTTCCAGTTCAGCTTCTCGTCGGACGCCTGCTCCACGCTCTCGACCTTCTTCATGAAGGTCGGGAAGTCGGCGAACTGGGTCCACAGGTCGTAGGTCGTGCGCAGAGGCAGGCTGATGTCCTGACTCTCGCTGATGACGGTGACCTTCAGTTTCTTCTTGCCGCCCGAATTTCCACCGCCGCCACCGAAGGCGTTCTTCATCTTGTCCTTGAGGGCGCCGAACCCACGCTTCAGCAGCCCGGGACGCGACTCGCCGTCGTCATCGTCGTCATCGTCGCGCTCCCGGCCGGTGAGCGCGGTCCGCAGACCCTGCCCGCCGTTGTCGGCCACGCCGGTCAGGCGCTCGGACAAGCCGGAGACTCGGTCGGTCGCCGCCTCGGCCGCGCGCTGGACGAGCAGGCCCAGCAGGCGCTGGCCGGCGTCCCTCAGCGCGTCGGTCGGCAGGGCTTCCGTGAGATTGGTCTTGTCCTTCGCATCAGCCATCGCCATCGCTCCGCGGGGTACGAGGTGTCCGGCTGCTCTTGCGGCCGGCTGCGGCCTTGCCGGCGGCACGGGTGGCGCCCGACGCGGAACCAGCGGTCCGCTTGATGGTCGCCGTCGCGCCGGCGGCGGTCTTGCCGCCGCGGGCAGGTGCCGCCTTAGCCGTACGGGCCCGCGGCCGCGCCCCGCGTGGTGGTAGCGCCTCTTCCGCGTCCTCGTCCCCTGCCGGCGCGCCCTCGTCGTCAACGTCGGCGCGCTCGGCGTCCTCTTCCTCGTACTCGTCCTCGGGCTCCGCGCTCTTCTTGCGACTCGGGACGCCGACGTCGCTGAGGGACTCCACACGCTTGCCGACCCGGTCGGTGAGCGACTCCACCTGCCGGGCGGCCACTGCCAACGCGGCGCCCTTGCCCGCTTCCAGCAGCCGGCCCCGTACCTCGTCGGTGAGCCGTGCCAACTCAGGGGAGCTGTTCAAAAGCTTCGTACCGGTTCGCAGCAGTTCCCCAGGACCCCCTGCCCGCCGCCCAGCGGCCATCCCGCCGAGCATCATTGCGAGCTTCATCTTCTTGGTCCGTCCGAGGAAGTAGCCGGCGACAACGCCGATCGCTACTCGGGCTCCACACTTCACTGGATCTCCTCTGTCCGTGGTCGCGGCTGTCGGGTGCTCGACGCCTGTGCGAATGGCGCGGAGCCACACCAACTCGCCGAGACCATTTCTGCGCAATTCGCGCCCCCGACCACCGCCACAGCGACTACCCCGCGGGAAGATCGCACACACGCCCGTCTGGCCTATTCGGAAGAATCACCCGGAAATTAAGCCGTTCGGCGTAGGCGACACCGCCGAGGGATGGCACCCTGCTGGCGCAACCCGTTGTCGTCGACCGCATTACCGTCATGTCGACAATGGACGGACCTAGCGACCTTGCCGCGCGCGGTCGCCGGTGCGAGCTCCGCTGACGACGCTCGCCCACCTGCGTGCCGCCCGGATCGAGCGGATCACGCCGCCGCCCTCGCGTCGCAGAGCGCCGCCCGGACCGGGCGTCGACCTGAGTGCCACCCGGACGCTCGGCACTGTTGCCGGACGGAGCATCGCCACGCCCGCCGGACGCACTCGCCACTGCGCCGACGGCCGAAGGTCGCGATGGGGCCGTCCGGCGCCAAGCTGAGGCCACCGCGTTTCGCCGTCACTTCTGCCCCTGGCTACCCGCCCGCACGGCCGCCCAGATGGCGAGGACGATCAACGCGAGCAGCAGCAGCACGACGGTGACCGGGAGCAGGAGCAACGCGAGCACCAGCGCGATGATGATCAGGGCCTTGACCCCCGGGCTCAGCGCCGCGAACGCACCCCGAATCGCACCCCAGATCGGGCTGCGGCCCTCGAGCTTGGCCCGGAGGCCGCCGAACAGTGCGCTGACCGGGACCCCGCCACGGGCCGCGATCTCGTCGAAACTCCTGGCCAAGGTCTCCACCTTGTCCAGCGCGATTCCGAGCGCCCGGTCGAGCAACGTGGCGAGCAGCCGGCGGAGGCTGGCCTTCAGCTCCTCCAGCGCTTCCTCGGTGGGGTCGGCAGTGATACCGGCGGCAGCCGCCGGCGCGGCCCGCCTCAACGTCTCGACCATCGGCCCCGCCCCCTCCTCGGCCACTTCCCCGCACACGCAGAACTGCGTGACGCATGCTGCAACCGCTTCCGCCGCATACCCGTCCACCGATGCTTCTACCCGGCCCGGATGCGACTCGCGGCGCAGATCGTGGCGGACCGCGTATCAGCCTCGGCCCTGGCACTACCGCTGATCCGACCATTTCCGGGCGGTTTCACACTCGATTAACTCGCGATGTTTCCACGCTGAAGAGGGCTGCTGCGCCGGCAGTGATCACCGAAGTGGACACTGGCTGACGTGTACATTCCCACCCACTTCGCCGCCGACGACACCACTGTGCGGGAACTGCTGTCCCGGGGGCAGGCTGCCGACCTGATCACGGTGACGGAGCAGGGCATGCTGGCCACGTTCCTGCCTCTCGTCTTCGATCCCGACGAGGGCGAGCACGGCGTCCTGCGCGGTCACGTCGCCCGCAACAACGACCAGTGGCGGCAACGGCCGATCGGTGAGGCGCTGGTGATCGTGCACGGTCCGGACGCCTACATCACGCCGAGCTGGTACGCGTCCAAGGCCGAGCATGGCCGTGTCGTACCGACGTGGAACTACCTCACCGCGCACGTCTACGGGGAGCTGCGGACGCACGACGACCCCGGATGGCTCGACGCCCACGTCCGCGGGCTGACGGCGCTGCAGGAGTCGGCCGAGCAGGCGCCGTGGTCGGTCGACGACGCGCCGGCGGCGTTCGTGGCAGGGCAGCTGCGCGCGATCGTGGGCGTCGAGGTGGTGATCAACCGCGTGGAGGCGAAGGTGAAGATGAGCCAGAACCGCCCACCGGCCGACGTCGACGGAGTGGTGTCCGGGCTCCGGGCCCGGGGCGACGCCGCGACCGCCGCCGCGGTGCAGAGCGCCCGCCGCCCCGGCTGAACGCGGCGGGTCGGCAGGCGTCAGACCAGCGGTTCGCCGGCGTGCTCGATCTGGGTGCGGATGTTGAACCCCGGTTTCAGCATCATCGTCACCTCCGTGCGCTCCATCGCGTCGGCGAGGCGGTGGGCCTCGTCGGGCTCGAGCCGGAACCCGAGCTGCACCCGCCGGTAGAACAGGGTGGGCGGTCCCGCATCCAGCGTGACGACCACCGTGATGTCGCCCGGATCGCCGTCGCGCTCCAGGTGGGTGCGCACGGTCATCGCGCTGCACGCGGCGAGTGAGGCCGCGAGCAGCTCCAACGGGGTGGGGCCCTCGCCCGGACCGTCGTCGGCGTGGTCGGACATCACCTCGTGCGGGCCGAGCCGTACCTCGACGGCCCGCCGCTCCGTTGCCGCCAGCCGCGCGTCCGCCGATGCGAGGGGTATCTGCATGGTCATCGCGGCACTCAGGGCTGCTCGGTGATCGGAAGGCGCACCCGGAAACGTGTGTCTCCCGGCTGCGACTCGACCGCGAGGTCACCGTGGTGGCGTGTGACGATCACCCGGTAGCTGACGTCCAGGCCGAGCCCGGTGCCCCGGCCCACGGGCTTCGTGGTGAAGAACGGCTCGAAGATCCGTTTCCGGACCTCGGGCGGGATACCCGGACCCGTGTCGCCGATCTCGACGAGCACGCACTCCTCCACCCGTGAGGTGCGCACCGTGAGCGTGCCGGACCCGTCCATGGCATCGATGGCGTTGTCGATGATGTTGGTCCAGACCTGGTTGAGCTCGGCGGGATAGGCCGGGATCAGCGGCAGCGAGCGGTCGTAGTCCTTGACGATCTCGATCCCCTTGGCCTCCCCCAGCTTGCGCCCGAACATCACGAGCGTGGCGTCGAGGCCCTCGTGAATGTCGATGAAGCGGTGCGGGGCGCGATCCATCTGCGAGTACTGCTTCGCCGCGAGCACGAGGTTGGAGATCCGCGTGGTGGCGTCGAGGATCTCGCGCAGCAGGCTCTCGGTCTCCACCGTGTAGGCGAGCCAGCGGATCGCGCCTTCGAGCGTGGTCTCGTTGGTGGCCGTGTACACGGCGTCCATGTCCTCGACGCCCAGGCCGCCCGCGACGAAGGCGGGTGCCAGATCCCAGCTGCCGTCGATGCCGTGGTCGTCGAGCCAGTCGCCCAGCTCGTCCTCCCGGTCGGAGGCCTCGATCGCGGAGAGCGACGGTGCGTTGCGGACCTTCTTGACGAACTCGTCCTGGGCCATCACCAGCTTCTTCAGCTGATCGCCCGCGATCTTGCCGTCGGCGATCATGGCGAGCTTCGCGCGCATCCCGGCGACCTTGTCGCGCAGCGTGTCGGCGGCCCGGCTGGCGGCGGCCGCCGGGTTGTTGAGCTCGTGGGTGAGGCCGGCCGACAGCTTGCCCAGTGCGAGCAACCGCTCCCGCTCCGCCACCAGGGCGTTGCCGCGCCGCAGGCCGAGGAGCATGCCCTCGAGCAGGTGCACCGCCATCGGGAACCACCGGGCGAACACGGTGGCGAACTCCGAGGCCGGCAGGGCGAGCGCCGTGCAGTCGGTGAGCGCGCGCACCGTCATCGCGTAGTCGCGGGCCGTCTCGTCCTGGAGGTAGAACTGGACGGCTCCGAAGTAGACACCACGCTGGTCGGTGCGCCCGGTCTCCACCTTCTCGCCCTGGATCACCCGGCTCATCGCGATGGTGCCCGACAGCAGCACGTGGAAGCAGTCCGCCGGGTCGCCCTCGACGACGACGTCCTCGCCCGCGGGCACGGTGATGACATCGGCGTTCTCGGCGACCCAGGCGAGCTGCTCGTCGTCGAGGTCGGTGAACAGGAAGAGGCTGCGCAGTTCCTCCGACGTCAGGTGGGCACCCGCCCGCCCCTCGATGGTGCTCACTGGTCCGCCAGGAAACGGTGGACGAGCGTGACGGCCATGGCGCCCTCGCCGACCGCGGACGCGACACGCTTGACCGAGTCAGCCCGGACGTCGCCCGCCACGAACACGCCGGGCACGCTCGACTCCAGGTGGTACGGATCGCGGTCCAGCGGCCAGCCTGGCGGCCGTTGCCCGTCGACGACGAGGTCGGGGCCGGTACGCACGAATCCGCGCTTGTCGCGCTCCACCACTCCGTCCAGCCACTCCGTGCGCGGAGCCGCACCGATGAAGACGAACATCGACGCCGCCTTCACCGAGTCGATGTCCCCGGTCTCCCGGTCGCAGATGGTCAGCGACTGCAGGTGACCGTCACCGTTCGCCTCCACGACCTCCGACCGGGTGCGGACCGAGACGTTGTCGATCGCCTCCAGTTGTTTGATCAGGTACGTCGACATTGACGCCTCCAAGTTCGGTCCGCGTACCAGCAGCGTGACGGTGGCGGCGTGCTTGGAGAAGAACACCGCAGCCTGACCGGCGGAGTTGGCGCCGCCGACGATGTAGACGTCCTCGCCACGGCAGCCGGGCGCTTCGGTGGCGGCGGAGCCGTAGAACACGCCTCGGCCGGTGAGCTCCTTGACCCCCGGTGCGTTCAGGCTCCGGTAGGAGACACCGGTGGCCAGCACCACGGCGTGCGCGGCGATCTCACTGCCGTCACCGAACCGCACGACGCGGGCCGAGCCGCGCACCTCGAGGGCGACGACGTCGCGGGCCGTGAGCACCTCGGCGCCGAACTTCGCGGCCTGCCGGCGGGCCCGGTCGGTGAGCTGGGCGCCGGAGACGCCATCAGGGAACCCGAGGTAGTTCTCGATCCGCGAGCTCTGCCCGGCCTGGCCACCGGTGGCCTGGCGCTCCACCAGCACCGTGCGCAGACCCTCCGACGCGCCGTAGACCGCCGAACCGAGCCCCGCCGGGCCACCGCCGATCACGATGAGGTCGTAGAAGTCCGACACCGGGTCGGTGGTGAGCCCGCACGCCGTGGCGATCTCGGCGTCGGACGGGGAACGCAGCGCCGTGCCGTCGGTGGTGATCACCAGCGGGACGTCCTCGGGCGATGCGCCCGCGGCCTCGAGCAGGCGGGCGCCCTCCGGGTCGTCGATCGAGTAGTAGAGGTAGGGCACCGAGTTGCGGGCCAGGAAGTCGCGTGCCGCGAAGCACTCGGCCGACCACCGGTGCCCGACGACGCGGACCTCCTCCACGGGCCGCACGCCCACGGCCCGCCACGTCTCCACGAGCGCGTCGATCACCGGGTAGAGCTTCTCCTCCGGTGGGTCCCACGGCTTGAGCAGATAGTGGTCGACATCGACCAGGTTGATCGCCTGGATGGCGGCGTCGGTGTCGGCGTAGGCGGTGAGCAGCGCTCGGCGGGCATGCGGCGCGACGTCCATCGCCTGTTCGAGGAACTCGATGCCGTTCATCTCGGGCATCCGATAGTCGGCGAGGATCGCGGCCACCGGCTCGCCGCGCAGCGTCAGCTCCCGCAGGGCCTCCAGGGCTTCGGCCCCGGACTCGGCGCGCACCACGCGGTAGTCCTGGCCGTAGCGGCGCCGAAGATCGCGCGCAACGGAGCGGCTCACGCCGGGGTCGTCGTCCACGGTCATGAGGACGGGTTTGGTCATTCGGGGGCTCCTGCCGAAATTGCCGTTCCGTCGATAATGCCCACGCGACGGTGCGTGGTGCTGCCGGCGTCCGCCCGCGGCGAACACACCTCTTCGAACCTATCCCCGCGAACGCCCCGCCGCGAGGCCCTCTGCCCGGATGCTGCTCCGGGTGGCGGCACCGGGATGTCCACGTGGACGAGAGGCTCGCGCCCGTGCGTCAGAGCGCGCGCTGGGAGATCACCCCGTCGATCCGCCTCGGCAGGCCGAGGGGGTTGTCGTCCCACAGCGCCTCCGGCAGCAGGGCTTGCGGCGTGTTCTGGTAGCAGACCGGCCGCAGGAACCGGCGCACCGCGGTGACGCCGACGGAGGTGTGGATCGACGCCGTGGTGGACGGGTACGGGCCGCCGTGGTGCATCGCCCAGGCCACGGCCACGCCGGTGGGCCAGCCGTTGTAGACGAGCCGGCCGGCGCGATCACGCAGCACGTCGACCAGCGGCGACAACGCACCGGCGTCGGTGTCCTCGGCGTGGACGGTGGCGGTCAGGTTGCCGCCGAACGCCTCGGCCGCCGCGCGAAGCTCGTCGGGGCCGCTGTACTCGACGACGATCGAGGTGGGCCCGAAGCACTCCTGCAGCACCGGGTCCGGGTCGGCGAGAAGCTCCTTCGCGGTGGTGGTCAGCAGCGTGGGAGCGACCCTGGCCTCGGCGTCGTCCCCGCGGACGAGGGTGCGCAGCTGGCTGAGCCCGGCCAGCCGCTCGCGCTCCTCCGCGTGCCCGGCGCGGATGCGGTCGTTGAGCATCCCGGCCGCGCCCACGCCGCGCGCACTCTCGACGAGCCGCTGCTCCAGCCCGTGTCCCTCCGGGAGGAACAACAGGCCGGGCTTCGTGCAGAACTGGCCGGTGCCGAGGGTGAACGAGCCGACGAAGCCGTCGACGATCGCCTCGCCGCGCGCGGCCACCGCGGCCTGCGTGACGAACACCGGGTTGAGGCTGCCCAGCTCCCCGTAGAACGGGATCGGCTCCGGACGCGTGGACGCGATGTCGAGCAGCGCCCGGCCACCGCGGACCGAACCGGTGAAGGCCGCGGCCTTGATCCGCGGGTCGACCAGCGCCGTGGTGCCGGCGTCCATGCCGTGCACCACCGCGAACGTCCCCTCGGGGGCGCCGGCGGCGCGCAGCGCGTCGACGAGCACCTCGCCGGTGCGCCGCGACAGCTCGGGGTGACCGGGATGGGCCTTGAGCACGACGGGCGAGCCCGCCGCCAGCGCCGAGGCCGTGTCGCCGCCGGGCACGCTGAACGCGAAGGGGAAGTTGCTCGCCGCGAACACCAGCACCGGACCGAGCGGCACGAGCATGCGGCGCAGGTCGGGCCGGGGAACCGGCGCCGCGTCAGGGTCGGCGGTGTCGATGATGACCTCGAGGTAGGAACCCTCCTCGAGCGCCTCGGCGAAGAGCCGCAGCTGCCCGCTGGAGCGAGCCACCTCGCCGGTCAGCCGAGGCTCCGGCAACGCCGACTCGGCGATGGCGATCGGCACCAGCTCGTCGGCAGCGGCGTCGAGTGCGTCGGCAGCGGCCCGCAGCAGCGCCGCACGTTCCGCCGGACGCAGCGCGGCCAACGGAGCGGCGGCACTGGCGGCCGCGGCGAGAACCGCGGCGAGCTCGTCGTGGGTGGTGTCGTTCACAGCTGCGCCTTCCTTCTGGCGTCCGGGCGGTCGAGGGCGTCCACGAGCCACGACATCGGTTCGCGGCCGCGGACGACCGGGTTGGTCAGGGTGCCCACCTCGGCGATCTCGATCTCCACCCGGTCGCCCTCGGCGAGCGAGAAGCTCAGTTCCGGGACGATCCCCGTGCCGGTGGCGAGGATCGCCCCGTCGGGGAAGTCGGTGGGCGCGAAGAGCGCCGCGATCAGCTCGTCGAGTGTGCGGTGCAGGCGGGCGGTGCTCGTGTCGCCGCTGAAGACGGTCTCCTCGCCGCGGCGCACCCGCACGGAGATGGCCAGGTCGCCCGCGTCGGGCACCTCCCAGGCCGGCCGGATGCCGGTGGCCAGCGCGCAGCACCCGCTGAAGATCTTCGCCTGCGGGACGTACAGGGGGTTCTCGCCCTCGATGGAGCGTGAGCTCATGTCGTTGCACACCGTGTAGCCGACGATCTCGCCGAACCGGTTGGCGACGACCGCGAGCTCCGGCTCCGGGACGTCGACGGTGGAGTCCGAGCGCAGCGCCACCGGCTCGCCGTCGGTGACGACCCGCCAGGCCACCGACTTGAGGAACAGCTCCGGACGCTCCGCGTCGTACACCTTCTCGTAGACGGAGGCCTCGCTGCTCTCCTCGACCCGGCCGGTGCGCGAGCGCTCGTAGGTGACGCCCGCCGCCCACACCTCGGTACGGCCGTCCACCGGCGGCAGGAAGGTGACGGCGTCCGCATCCACCTCGGCGTCACCGGCAGCGGTCAGCCGCTCGCGCAGCTCATCCCGTGACTCGCGCAGCAACTCCGCGACACTGGCCCAGGGCAACGGCGACACCTTGCCGTCCCGGCGCAGACCGACGCGGGGGCTCTGCACTCCCGGCTCGATGTAGCGGACGATCTCCATGCGCGTGCGCACCCCCGGTTCCTGGAGCTCCGGCGCCCCGACTGGATCGTATTGCCCGAACACCGGAACGGGGTGATCGCCACGAGATCCGGGGTCGCGCCCTCGCAAGGGCCGATACGCAGTTCTCGGGACGATCAAGGCGCCTGCGACCCCGCACTGAGTCGTCGATCACACGACGGCAGGATGGCCGGATGACGGACCAGCTCGACGGCGCGATCGCTCTACCCGACGGAACCCCGGTACGGGGGTGGGGCCGCCGCCAACCCGTCCGGCCCGGGCCGTCCCCCACGTACGGGCTCTACCTCGGCCGCCCGCCCGAGGCGAAGCGCCGGTTCTTCGACCGCGCACCGGCGTGGCGACCTGACTGGCCCGCCGACTGGATCGACTGGCCCGATTTCCGCGTACCGCGCGACGACGAGGCGGCCGCCGCGCTGATCGAGCACGCCTACTCGCTCGCCCGCGCCGGGGAACTGGTCGAGGTGGCGTGCGGCGGCGGCAACGGCCGCACAGGCACGGTGATCGCCTGCATGGCCGTGCTCGCGGGCCACCCGGCCGACGACGCAGTGCGCTGGACCCGTGAGCACTACCGGCCTCACGCGGTGGAGACACCCGGCCAACGCCGCTGGATCACGTGGTTCGCGACGCAACGCCCGGCGAACCCGGCCGGCTGAGCCCGAGCTTGCCGGACGAGCGGCGCGTCCGTCCGAAACCTGGCGTGCAGGAGTGCCGCTCGTCGGCCGATCAGCCCATCCCCCGCTCAGCGCAGGCGCGCCACCAGGGCCTCGGTCACCTCGGAGGTCGAGGCGCTGCCCCCGAGGTCGGCCGTGCGCGTCTCCGGCTTCGCGAGCGTGGCCTCCATCGCGTCCAGGACGTCGGCGGCCGCGTCCGGGTGGCCGAGGTGCCCCAGCATCAGCGCCGCCGACCACACCGCCCCCACCGGGTTGGCCACACCCGTGCCGGCGATGTCCGGTGCCGAACCGTGCACCGGTTCGAACATGGAGGGGAACTCCCTCGTGGGGTCCAGGTTGGCCGACGGCGCGATCCCGATCGAGCCCGCGACGGCCGCGGCGAGGTCGGAGAGGATGTCGCCGAACAGGTTCGAGCCCACCACCACGTCGAACCGCTCGGGCTGCAGCACGAACTTCGCGGCGAGGGCGTCGATGTGCTCGCTGTCCCACCGCACGTCGGGGTGCCGGGCCGCGCGCTCGGCCACGACCTCGTCCCAGAACGGGAGGGTGTGCACGATCCCGTTCGACTTCGTCGCGGAGGTGAGGTACCCGCGCCGGGACGCCGCCAGCTCGAAGGCGAAGTCGGCGATCCGGCTCACCCCGACCCGCGTGAAGATCGACTCCTGCACCGCCATCTCGTCCGGGAAGCCCCGGTTCACGCGGCCGCCGACCTCGCTGTACTCGCCCTCGACGTTCTCGCGCACCACGACGAAATCGACGTTCTCGGCCCCGCGCAGCGGGCTCTGCACGCCGTCGAACACCCGGATGGGGCGCAGGTTGACGTACTGGCGGAACGCGCGACGGATCGGGATCAGCAGTCCCCACAGCGACACGTGGTCCGGCACGCCCGGCCAGCCCACGGCGCCGAGCAGGATCGCGTCGAACGCACGGAGCGTGTCGATCCCGTCGGGCGGCATCATCGCGCCCTCGCGCTCGAAGCGACGGCACGACCAGTCGAACTCGGTGTAGCCGAGCTCGATGTCGTGGCGGGCGCACACGGCGTCCAGCACAGCCCTGGCCGCATCGATCACCTCGTGACCGATGCCGTCGCCAGGGATCACGGCGATTGTCTGGGGGGTCATGCGACGCCCAGCCCGAGGGCGGCGACCATCAGCGGAAGGAACACGACGATGAGTATCGCTCCGACGAGGTCGAATGCGGCGCCGGACCGAATCATCGTGGTGATGGGCACAGCGCCGGACCCGTAGACGATGGCGTTCTGCGGCGTCGACACCGGCAGCATGAAGCCGAACGACGCAGCGAACGTGGCGGCCAGTGCGGGCACGAAGGGGTTGACCCCCGCAGCCACCGCGATCGGGATGACGATCGGCACCACGACGGCCGCCGACGCGGTGTTGCTGGTGGTCTCCGAGACGAGGATCGCCAGCAGCACCGCGAAGATCGTGATCGTGACCACGCTCGAGAGCCCGAGCCCCGTCGACACGGCCTCGCCCAGTGTGCGGGCCAGGCCGGTGTCAGCGAGCAGCGCCCCGAAGATGATGCCGGTGCCGAACAGCAGGATCGTTCCCCAGTCGATCTGCTGGGCGTCCCTCCAGCGGAGCGTGAACTCGCGGTTCTGCCAGTCCGTCGGGAGCAGGTAGAGCAGCGACGCGCCGAACACGGCGACGATGCCCTCGTCGAGCCGCTCGCTCACCACGTCGTAGGCGACCGAGTCGTTGCCCGCGACGAGCGCGACGAAGCCGGGCAGGATCCAGAGCGTCACGGTGACGCCGAACGCGATCAAGGTGTTCTTCTCGGCACGCGAGAGCGGTCCCAGCTGCGAGCGCTGCTCGGCCACGTACTCCGCGACACCGTCGATGCGGCGGATCTCCGGCTTGTTGAGCAACAGCAGCACGACGGCCAGCACCACGAACATCAGCAGGCAGATCGGGAACGCCAGCGCCACCCACTGCGCGAAGCTGATCCGCTCCCCGGTGGCCTCCTCGATCAGTCCGCGGCCGATCAGGTTGGGCGGGCTGCCGACCGGCGTCAGCAGGCCGCCCACGCTCGCGCCGTACGCCAGCATCAGCATCAGCGCGGCCCCGACGCGCAGCCGCAGCGGGTCGAAGTCATCGGCCACGAGCCCGCGGTCCTGCAGCAGCTTCGCGATCACGCTCAGGATGCCCAGCGCCGTAGGCAGGAGCATCGCCACCGTGGCGGTGTTCGACACGAACGCCGAGAGGAGGCACGTGACCGCACCGAACGCGATGATCACCCCGACGCTGGAGCGCCCGACCCGCGGCAGCGACAGGATCCGGAAGGCGAAGCGACGCGCCACGCCGTGCTTGAGCATCGCCTGGGCGAGGATGAACGCCCCGATGAAGGTGAACACCGTGCTCGACCCGAAGTTCGCCAGAACGTCGTCGGCCGGCGCCACCTGCAGCATCACGATCAGCGCGACGCCGATCAGGCCCCCGACCGGGATCGGCACCGCCTCGCTCACCCACAGCACGATCACGCCGAGCAGGATCCCGGCCAGCACCTGCTGCTGGGGCTGGAGATCCAACGGCAGCGCCAGGAACACGATCGTCACGATCGGCGCGAGGAACAGCCCCACCGTGCGGCGGCCCTTCTCGAACCGTTCCTCGGCCGGAGAGAGCCGTTGCTCTCCGAGGCTGCGATAGGTGGCGTGACCGAGCAGGGCTTTGTCGACGTCGGTACGGGTGCGCTGGCTCTCGGCGGTCATGGTCCCCTCCACTGTGACGGGATCAACATCGCCGAGAGTGACACCGATCACCCGTTCGTGCCACCCCTGTTTCCGCTTGCCAGGAGCGGTCAGCGCTTGCGGGCCACCGCGAAGATGCGCCGGAACGGCAACCACGTGGTGCCGTCCGGCCGAGCGGGGTATGCGTCGCGCAGCCGAGGGGCCAGCACCGAACGGAACGTGGCGTAGTCGTCGCCGAGCGCGTCACGCACAGGCCGCAACGCCGTGCCGCTGATCCACTCCAGCACAGGGTCCGCGCCGGTGAGGCGGTGCAGGTACGTGGTCTCCCAGACGTCGACCTCGGCGTTCGCGCCGGCCAGCAGCTCGGCGTACTCGTCCGGTTCGGCCACCGCGATCTCGCCCCGCAGATCGATCCGGCCCCGCCACGGCGTCTCGCCTGCGAGCTCACGGATCAGCGCGTGGGTGGGGGCGCCGAGGTTGCCGGGCACCTGCATCGCGAACCACGCACCGCTCGGCAGGGCGTCGACCCACCGTGGCAACAGCTGCCGGTGCGTCGGCACCCACTGCAGCACCGCGTTGGTGATCACGACGTCGGTGTCCGGCGACGGCATCCAGTCGGCGACGTCGGCCTGCTCGGCCACCACGCCCCGCTCGCGGGCGGCGGTCACCATCTCGGCCGACGAGTCGAGCGCCACGACCTCGGCATCCGGCCAGCGCGCGCTCAACAGGGCGGTGAGGTGGCCGGGGCCGCAGCCGAGGTCGACCACGCGGCGTGGGGCGCTCGCGCCCACGCGGGCCAACAGGTCGTGGAACGGGCGGGAGCGGTGGTCGTCGAAACGGAGATACAGCGCCGGATCCCACGTGGTGCTGCTGGTCATACCAGACCTCCTCGAAAATCAGCTCAGCTTGAGCGTGCGGGCGACGTCGCCCACCACCTGTCGCAGCGCGGCCTCGTCGGTGCCCGGGTCGGCTCGCACCTGCATCACGATGCCGTCGCGGCCGGGCACCTTGCGCTGCACGAACCACGCGCCGCCGCCCGGCAGGTCGCGGTGGTGCCTGCTCTTGATCGAGCCCGTGACGCGGGCGTGCACCACTTCCGGCACCCTGCCCGGCTCGGCGAGCCGCAGCCGCTGCGGCGGAAGATCGGCGATCAGCACTGCGCCGTCGATGACGTCGCGCTCCTGCGCCTCGACGAACTCGAGGGCACCGTTCTTCCACGACGCCTTGCTGACCAGGTGCCAGCCCAGCCGCCGCACTCCGTCGGGGGTGGGCAGCCACAGCCCGCGCGACGTGACGACCAGGTGGCCCCCACCGCCCAGCGCCGCCCTGGCGAGCACCTGCTCGTCGGCGTCGAGACGACCGGTGAAGCCCTCGGGCAGGTCGTCGTGTCCCAGTAGGCGGCGCACCGCCTTCAGCAGGTTCATCGCACTCCCTCCCTGATCACCGGAGCGCTTTCTCCCGCAGTGCAATCCTGTACTGCTCCAGCGGCACGAGGTCACCGAAGAGCTGGTGGTAGGCGTCGGCCTCCTCCATCGGGTTGGTGCGCTGCAAGCGTGCCTTCAGCTCGGCGACCTGGGCCTCCACCAGCACGAGCCGCACCCCGGCGATCACGCTCGAGACGTAGCGCGCTTCCTCGGTGTTCTTCCGCGGCAGCTCCAGAGGCTCCACGGCGAGCTCGGTGACGAGCTGGCGGGTCTCCGTGGAGCACTCGGCCTGCACCGCGTCGACCCAGACGTGACCCTCGCGGCCACCACACACCCCGCCCGCGGCCTGCACTGCCCGGTGCACCGCGGCGAACGCCGGGTGGGTGAACACCTGTTCCGGCAGCTCGTCGTAGGCGGGCCCGGCGATCACCGGCACCTGAAGGGCGGCCTTGAGCGCCTCGCGCTGCAGGTGCAGCCGTGGATCGTCCTTCTGGGGCGGCGCGGGTGCCTCCCGGCGGGTGCCGTTGCGGCCGCGCACCGGCTCGACCGGCGCACCCGCGGACTCCCGCACCCGCCGCACGACCATCGCGATGTCGTCCCAGCTGGTCCAGCCCGCGAGCCTGCGGGCGTACTCGTCGCGCAGGTCCTCCCGCTTGATCCGCGCCACGAGCGGCACGCACCGCTGTAGCGCGGCGACCCGGCCCTCGGCCGTGTCCAGGTTGTGGTCGCGCAGCATGCTGCGGATCGCGAACTCGAAGAGCGGCTCGCGGCGGGCCACCAGGTCACGCACCGCGGTGTCGCCGTTGCTCTGACGCAGCTCGCAGGGATCCTGGCCGTCGGGCGCGATCGCCACGAACGTCTGCGCGGCGAAGCTCTGCTCGCCCTCGAAGGCCTTGAGCGCGGCCGCCTGCCCGGCGGCGTCGCCGTCGAAGGTGTAGATCACCTCGCCGAGATCGAACGAGTCGTCACCGATCAACCGGCGGATCACCGAGATGTGCTCGGCGCCGAAGGCGGTGCCACAGGACGCGACCGCGGTTGGCACGCCTGCCAGATGCATCGCCATCACGTCGGTGTACCCCTCGACGACCACGACCTGCCGGCGCTTGGCGATCTCGCGCTTGGCGAGGTCGAGCCCGAACAGCACATGGGTCTTGCGGTAGACCGGCGTCTCGGTGGTGTTGAGGTACTTGGCCTCGATCCCGTCGTCGTCGAAGAGGCGGCGCGCCCCGAACCCGACGACGTCGCCACCGAGGTCCTTGATCGGCCAGAGCAACCGGCGGTGGAACCTGTCGATCGGGCCCCGGCGGCCCTCCTTCGACAGACCGGCCTTCATCAGCTCGTCCAGCGTGAAGCCCGCCGCGAGCAAGTGGCGGGTGAGCGTGTCCCAGCCGGCGGGAGCGTAGCCGCAGCCGAACGTCTGGGCCGATGCCGCGTCGAACCCGCGGCTGGTGAGGAACTGGACGGCGGGCGCGGCCTCGGGCGTGCGTAGCTGCGCGGCGTAGAACTCGGCGGCGCGCTTGTTGGCCTCCAGCAACCGGCTGCGCGTGCCGCGGTCACGCTGCACCGAGCTGCCGCCGCCCTCGTACGTGAGCCGGAAGCCGACCCGATCGGCGAGACGCTCGACGGCCTCGACGAACCCGACGTGCTCGATCTTCATGATGAACGCGACGGCGTCGCCGCCCTCGCCGCACCCGAAGCAGTGGAAGGTGCCGTGGCTCGGCCGCACGTTGAACGACGGGCTCTTCTCGTCGTGGAACGGGCAGAGGCCCTTCAGCGCACCGGCTCCGGCGCGACGCAATGCCACGTACTCGCCGATCACCTCGTCGATACGAGTCCGGTCGCGGACCTCCGCGATGTCGTTGTCCCGGATCCGCCCCGCCACGGGCCGAGTGTAGGCCCGGCTTCGGACGGGCCTGCGGGCGCCGCGATCAGCGGCTCCCCCGCGGGCGCGACGGCTACTGAGACGCTGCGTGCAATCTCGCCACGCGCGAGGCGGGCGGCACGAGACCGAGCGCCCCGCGCTGGGTGGGAATCACGACGGTCGGGTCGGGGCCCGGCTTCGCGGCCGGTTCGAGTGGACGGTCGGGGCGGGGCCGATACCGGTCGATGAACAGCGGCGTCAGTGCCATGACCAGCAGCACAGCGAGTCCCGCCGCAGCTCCGACCATCGTGAGTACGACGAATGGGTCCATATGTCCACCTTGCGCCGCGCAACCTGAGAGGCGCCTCGGTCGGAGTTACGGATTACCCGAGAACCTGCTCGGACCTTCGGCCGACCGTCACCGTGGCAGCAGGAGCTGGACCGCCGCGAGACCCGCCAGCAGCGCTGGTCCGCGCACCAACTGACGCACGAGATCCACTTGGACGCCTCCCATTCCCGTCTCGAACACGGCCGCGCCGTAGTCGGGCGCGGGCCGGGTGGCCGAGCGTTCGACCACGGCGACCGCTCCGAGCGGGATCAGCAGCACCGCGATCGGGTTCAGCAGGAGCAGCGCGGGGAGCAGGGCGGCCGTCCACACGGCCACGGCCACGAGGGGCGCGACGAGATGCACCATGATCAGCGCACGGTCGGTGCCACCGACCGAACGCCGCAGGGCAGCGGAGCGGGTGACGGCCCGCACGCCCGACGCCACCCGGCTCGCCACCGCGTACGCGGCGACGACGGCGACGGGCGGCACGGCCACGGCGGGCAGCACGCCGGCAGCCGCGTAGGTCACGAGCAGCAGGCCCACCGCGAGCGCCACCGCGCCGGGGGTGCGCAGCACGCGGCGCAGGTCGGAGTGCACCAACGCGCCGTACCCGAAACCGCGCCCGGGACGCGAACGCCCGTGGCGGGCGGAGCGCCAGCGCCGCTCCTCCAGCAGGCCGAGCAGCAGCGCGGGCTCCATGAACGTCCCCGCAGCCTGGACGGCGGCGGCGAGCCCGCTCCCGGCTCCCAGAGCAGCCCGGTCCAGGACACCGAGGCGCCGCCACCCGTATCCGAACAGGAGCAGGGCGAGCACCCACGCGGCGGTGGTGGCCGCGGGGGCAGGCAGGGCCGGGAGGGCGGACGCGCGGGGAACGAGCAGCGCTGCCGCGACGCTCGCCGCGCCTGCCGCCACGAGTGCGGTGCCCACGGACCGGCCGGTGCGAGCGTCACCCGCCTGCCACATCACGGCCGCAGATGCGAGCGCGGCCGCGGCACCCGCTCCGGTGGCCGCCCACCACACCGCCTCCCACCAGGGCGGGGCCACCGCGGCGACCAGAGCCGCCAGTGCCCCGCCGCCCGCCCCGGCCAGCGTCGCCGCTACAGCCAGGGCGAGGTAGCGAGGCCGGAGCATGGCGGCGCGGTCGACGGTGCCGGCGAGCAGCCAGTGCCGTACCGCCGGACCGGCCAGCATCGGGCCCAGCGCCAGGGCCGCGCGCAGCACCAGACCCGCGAGCACCAGCCCGACGGCGCCGAGCAGCAGCCCGACGTGCGGTGCGTGCGGCAGCGGGCTCGCCTCGGCGCCCATCACCCGGCGCACCCCCTGCACCAGCAACCCGGTGAGCACGGCCACCGCGAGCAGCGGGGTGTACCAGT
Organism: Pseudonocardia alaniniphila; assembly: GCF_022524485.1. Classification (GTDB taxonomy): domain Bacteria; phylum Actinomycetota; class Actinomycetes; order Mycobacteriales; family Pseudonocardiaceae; genus Pseudonocardia; species Pseudonocardia alaniniphila. The sequence goes on along the minus strand of NZ_JAKXMK010000014.1, from coordinate 11,243 downwards.
CGCGCTCCTGCCCCTTCCCGGCCGCGGCGCGCTGGGCCCGCCGGGCGCGGGCGAGGTGAGTGCGCACCTCCCGGGCTCTCGGCACCTGCACCGTCGGGGCGGCGGTCATGTACCGAGCTCGACCGTCTGGTCGGCCACCGCGTCGACGACGGCAGTGTCGTGCGAGGCGAACAGCACGGCGCGGCCGGCGGCCTTCTCCTGCTCGAGCCGCTCCACCAGCCACTGCCGGCCTTCCGCGTCGAGCCGCTGCTCCGGCTCGTCGAGCACGAGCAGGCGGCGCGGGCGCACGAGGCAGGAGGCCAGCGCCAGGCGTCTGCGCTCGCCGCTGGAGAGGCCCACGGGAGTCCGGTCGGCCAGCGCCGCCAGGCCCAGCTCGGCGAGCACCGGGGCGGTGTCGGGCTCTGCGCCGTGTGCCCTGGCGAGCAGGTCGAGGTGCTCGGCCACCGAGAGGTCAGGGAAGAACTCGACGTCGTCGAGCACGCTCGCGACGGTGGCGCGGACCCGCGGGTCGTCCTCGCGCAGCGGGCGGCCGTCGAGACGCACCTCACCCGCGTCGGGCCGGTCGGCGCCGACGACGCAGCGCAGGAGGGTGGTCTTGCCCGCGCCGTTGGGTCCGACCACGGCCGCCGCCCGGCCGGGCTCGAGCGAGAAACCGACACCCGCCAGCACCACCGCGGGACCGAACCGCCGGACCAGGCCGTCGACGATCAGCACGTGCTTGCACCTCCAGGTCGGCCGCGTAGTTTCAACTGCCGTGGACGCGGACGTCGAAGTGTTCGAAGCGCACCGGGCACACCTGATCCGGATCGGCTACCGCATCACAGGCAGCCTCGCAGACGCCGAGGACGCCGTGCAGGAGGCCTGGCTGCGCCTCGCCGGGCTGGACGACGCAACCCGGGCCGGGATTCGCGACGAGCGGGCCTGGCTCACCACCGTGGTCGGCCGCCTGTGCCTCGACCGCTTGCGCTCGGCCGCGGCGCGCCGCGAGCGGTACGTCGGACCGTGGCTGCCCGAACCCCTCATCACCACCGGCGACACCGACGACCCGCTCGCCACCGTGGTGCGCGACGAGGGCGTGCGCATGGCAGCCATGGTCGTGCTGGAGCAACTCACGCCGCCGCAGCGGGTGGCGTTCGTGCTGCACGACGCGCTCGCGCTGCCGTTCGCCCAGATCGCCGACGTGCTCGGCTGCAGCGAAGCCGCCGCGCGTCAGCACGCCGCGCGGGCACGGCGGATCGTCGCCGAGGCCGACCCGCCGTCGCAGGCACAGGCGCAGACGGCCGAGGTGGGCGCGCTGCTCACGCGTTTCGCCGAGGCGATCTCCCGCGCCGACGGCCCGGCGCTGCTCGCGGTGCTGCACCCCGAGGCCGTGTGGGTCAACGACTCCGACGGGCGGACGAAGGCGGCGCGCCGCACCATCGTCGGTGCGGACAAGGTGATGCGCCTGATCCTCGGTCTGCTGGAGCGCTACGGTCCCGCGTTCACCAAGGGGTGGGTCCCGGTCGAGGTCAACGGCGAGACCGGGTTCCTGACCCCTTCCTACGGCGAGACGGGCCCGGGCGTCACCGCCGTCTCCGTCCGCGACGGCCGGATCTCGGGGCTCTACTCGGTGCTCAACCCGGAGAAACTGGAGCGCCTCCCGGCCTGACCCGCGGTCAGCCCGACAGGCGTACCTGGCACGCCGTGTCGAAGCCCTGATCGACGATGCCGAGGGCGTGGTAGGCGCGGGCCCGCATGTTCTCCAGCGCGACGGAGTGGGTGAGCTCGATCAGGCCCGCCCGCCCCAGCTCCGCCTCCAGCTCGGCAACCTGGGAGTCGGTCACGGTCGGCGGGAGGGCCGTCATCGCGTCGGCGTAGGCGAGCACGCGCCGCTCGACGGGCTCGAAGAGCGGGTGCGTCGCGTACTCGTCGATGTGCCGGAGCCGTTCGACGTCCAGGCCGCCGAGACGCTGCAGCATCGTGCCGAAGTCGACGCACCACGAGCACCCGACGACGGTCGCCACGCGGAACACCGCGAGCTCCCGCAACCGCGCGGGCAGCACCGTGGACGCGCGGTCGTACGCGGCCTCCGAGATGGTCGAGGCCCAGAACAGCCGCTTGTGGTGGCGCAGCACCGCGAACGGCTCCGGGACGTCCCCGAACTTCTTCCGCATCAGCCGATACATCAGCCGGCCCACCACTCCCGCCTCTTCGGCAGGCACCGCCGGAACACGTGCGCTCATGTCGCCCTCCTCGAAATACGACGTCCGATCACGAAGGGGACGAGACGGCGGGGTGATCCGTGACGAGACGGGCGTCACGACACGCGGGAACCCTCGTGCCCAAGGTCCTAGCGTCGGTGCCATGACCGGCCCCGTCGTGCCTGATACCCACATCGATCTGCTGACCCGGCCACTGATCGCGCACCTGGGCACGGTCCGTCCGGACGGGTCGCCACAGGTGAACCCGATGTGGTTCGCGTGGGACGGGACGCACCTGCGGTTCACGCACACGTCGGAACGCCAGAAGTACCGCAACGTGCAGGCCGACCCGCGCGTCTCCGTGGCCATCGACGACCCCGACCGGCCGCCCCGCTTCGTCGAGCTCCGGGGACGGGTGGAACGGATCGAGCCGGATCCGGAAGCGGCGTTCTACGCCGAGCTCGCCGAGCGCTACTCCAGCAGGTTCGACGGACCGCCCAGCGACGCCGCGGTCCGCGTGGTGCTGTTCGTCCGCCCCGATACGGCGTACTGCAACTAACCGCGCCTGGCGAGCGCGGCGTGCCGGGCGACGGCCTGCTGATCGGTGAGCACGGCGACCTGATCGAGCACGACCCGCAGCCGAGCGGCGTCGTCCGGCGCCTCCGCCCAGTGCTCGGCGAAGAGCGGATCCAGCGCGTCCGGGGCCTTCGCCAGCAGTGCCGAGGCGAGCTCGGCGAGCAGTTCCCGCTGACGTGCCTGCATCGCGCGTCTGCCGGGATCGCTCATCACATACCGCAGCGCGACGGCCTTGAGCAGCGCGACCTCCGCCCCGGCACCTGGTGGAACCACGAGGTCGGCGGAGTACCGGCGAAGCGCCTCTTCTCCGTACGCCGCACGGGTGGCATCGCCCGCGGCCAGCGCGAATCGGCCGACCAGCTCACTCGTGAGCCGCTTGAGCGCTGCCTGCGCGGGCGCCGCGGCCGTCGCCGCCGAGAATCCCCGCACGGCCGCGACCACCGGCAGTGCGATCAACGCGTCCGCCGCCTCCGCGAGCGCATCCGCCGAGGCGCCGAAGTGGGTGGCGGCGAGCTCCACCACGGCCGCTCTCTCCACGGGGGACGCGAGGGCGGCGAGGTCGATGCGACCGCTCACGATGCCGTCCTCCACGTCGTGCACGGAGTACGCGACGTCGTCGGCCCAGTCCATGATCTGGGCCTCGATGCACCTCCGGTCACCGGGCGCGCCCTCCCTGACCCAGGCGAACAGCTCCGCGTCGACGACGTACGCGCCGTACTTGCGGTCGCCCGGCCGGTGCACCCACGGGTACTTGCACGACGCGTCGAGCGAGGCCCTGGTCAGGTTCAGCCCGCTGTCGCCGATCTTCGGCTCCAGCCGCATGAGGATCCGCAGCGTCTGCGCGTTGCCCTCGAACCCACCGCACGCGACGCCGAACTCGTCGAGCGCCCGCTCGCCGTTGTGGCCGAACGGCGGGTGGCCGATGTCGTGTGCCAGCCCTGCCGTGTCGACGATGTCGGGGTCGCAGCCCAGCTCCTCGGCGATCCCGCGCCCGATCTGCGCGACCTCCAGGGAGTGCGTCAGCCGGGTGCGCGGCACGCCGGTGATCTCCGCGCCCTCCCCCGGGCCGACGACCTGCGTCTTTCCGGCCAGCCTGCGCAGGGCGGCCGAATGCAGCACCCGGGCCCGGTCGCGGGAGAACGGGCTGCGGCGTTCGGGCCGCCCGCTGCCTTTGGGCGGCTCGGGGTTCAGGCGGGCCGTGTCGTGCTCGCCGTAGCCGCCCCTTCCGAGGTCGGTCACGCTGTCAGCCGAGCCCGCTGGTCTGGGTGTCCACCGAGGCGTGGGTGAGCCGGTAGTACAGCAACGCCCCGGTCTCGCGGACGATGTATCGGAACTGCGTCTCACGGGTCTGCACCACGGGCCCGGTGCGGGTGGGCGACGTCCACGCGATCAGCCCGCTGTCACGGGCCATCGTGCGGGCGCGCAGGGAGTGCCACGGGTCGCTGACGATCTCCGCGCTCTGCCAGCCGTCCTGCTTCGCCCTGGCCGCCACGGCCTGCAGGCTGAGCAGCGTGTCCGAGCCCTCCCCCACCGCGATGACGGCCTGGGCGGGCACGCCACGGTCGATCAGGTAGCGCCGGCCGGCCTCGGCCTCGGTGTAGACGTCGCCGGGACGCCCGCCGCCGGTGGTGACGATGCGCGGGGCCAGCCCGTCCTCGTAGAGCTCCTCGGCGTGGCGCAGCCGGGCGGCGAAGATGGAGCTGGGGTCACCGTCGTACTGCGCGGCACCGAGCACGACCACGGCGTCGACCGGGCGGCGGTCGTCGACCCGCGCCACCTGCCACACCCGGAACGCGGTGCCACCCACCACCGCCACGGCGACGAGCAGGCCGCCGACCAGCAGCCGGAACAACCAGCGACCACGCCGGGGGCGTTCGAGCACAGCCGCCGGAGCCCGCGTGCCACGCAGGGGCTCGGTCGGTGCCTCCGAGGGGACCTGCCGGCCGAACCGGGGGCCCGGCGGCGCCGTCATCCGCCGATCCGACCGTCCGTGGCGGCGAGGGCCGTGCCGGCGCGTCCGGACCGGGCGGCGATCACCTGGGCGACGATGGACACCGCGGTCTCGGCGGGGGTGCGGGCACCCAGGTCGAGACCGACGGGACCGCGTAGTGCTGCCAGATCGGCCTCGGTGAGACCGGCCTTGAGCAGCCGCTGCCTGCGGACCGTCTGGGTGCGGCGGGAGCCGAGCGCGCCGATGAACCCGCGCCCGCGACGCAGCCCGTCGACGAGCACGGCGTCGAACGACGGGGCGTGGTCGAGCAGTACGAGGACGTCGGCATCGGTGAAGGCGCCCACCGCGGCCTGCACGACGGAGAGCTCGGTTTCGGTGCGGGCGCTCCAGCCGAGGAGCCTGGCCTGCGCGACCAGGGCTTCACCGATCGCTCCTGCCCCGGCCACCAGCACGGAGGGCACCGGCACCCACAGATCCAGCAGCAGCTCGTCGCCCTCGACCTGGACGCGCTCGGTGACCGTGGCCCCGCGCCGCATCAACTGCCGGGCGGCGTCCACCGCAGCGGCGTCGAGCTCGGGAGAGCCGAGCCCGCCGTGGACGTCGCCGAGCTCCGGACCGCTGAGCACCAGCGCCCCGCCTCCGCCGGTGGTGGAGACCAGCGCCGCGGGCATCTCGCGCTCGAGCGCCTCTCCGAGCGCGAACGCGGGCTCCGCGGGCAACGGATGGCCGAGCAGCGTGGCGCCACCGGCGCAGGCGAGGCCGACGTCGAGCGCGACGGCCTCGGACACGTGGGCCTCCTGGGTGCGCGGCCCGCCCACGGCAGCGGCGGCGAGCGGGCCGACCGCATCGTCGAGAGCGCCGCGGTACAGGGCGCCTGCCACGGAGCCCGCGGCGGTGCCCGCCACGAGCTGGCCGCTCTCGACCGTGCCGAACCCGTGGCGGTCCAGGACGCGGACGACCCCCACACCGGTGGTGGCCCATTCGCGCAATGCGGCACCAAGGTCCCGTAGTGGCGAAGATCCCGGTGGCGTCGTTCCCGTCCCGGAAGCGGTAGTCACGTCGCTCACGATCGCCAGAGTAGCGATCGATCGGCCGGTCCAGGTTGCACGTGCGGGTGGGTCCTGTTCAGCACCGGGCGCCGGGCCGGAGCAGCACACGGCCAACGTTCCCACGACCCTCGACGATCCGGTGGGCCTCATAGGCCCGCTCCAGTGGGAGCACGTCGTGGACGAGCGGGCGGAGCCGGCCCTGAAGATGCAGGTCCCACAACTCCCGGCGGTGCTCGGCGTAGACCTCGGGCCGACCGCCGGCGAAGTGGGCCATCGCGAACCCGATGATCGTCCTGGAGTGCATGCGCAGCTCGTTGACATCGACGGTGGTGCCTGCGCCGCTGAAGGCGACGAGCCTGCCCATCGGAGCGAGGGCCTCGAGGCACGCTCTCTGGACCTCGCCGCCGACGCCGTCGAGGACGACGTCGACCGGCTCCACCCCACCTGCGGACAGCTCGTCATAGCTGATCACCTGGTCGGCACCGACCGCCCGCAGCGCGTCGGTCTTCGCTGCACCGGCCGCAGGCCCGATCGCCGCGACCACACGCGCCGCGCCGAGGATCCGCGCCAGCTGCACCGACAGATGGCCGACGCCGCCTGCCGCCGCAGTGACCAGGACGCCCTCCCCGCCCTGCAGACCGGCCGCACGCAACACGCCCAGCGCCACCTGGCCACCGCGCACCATCTGCACGGCTGCCTCGTCGTCGATCCCACCGGGAACCGGCGCCGCGAGGGCAGCGGGTACCGATACGTACTCGGCGTAGGCACCGGTGGGGGCGAGTGCAGCCACCCGCCGACCCAGCTCCCACCCGGTCACGCCGGCGCCAACGGCCGCCACCTTCCCGACGACGTCACCGCCGGGCGCGTGCGGCAGCGGGACGTCGGCGCCGCCAGGGCCACCGCGGGTGAGCCGTACGACCGGGAGGTTGACGCCGACCGCCGCGACCTCGACCAGGAGCTCTCCCTCCGCGGGCCGTGGAACCGGCGTCTCCTCGACGGAGAGCACCTCCGGACCGCCGTAGGTGTGGAACCGGACCGTACGCATGTGGCCTCCTCGTGATCGTCGGAACGGAATGGGCCGCGCCCGGGGAGGGCGCGGCCCGGCAGACCTCACGGCGTGTTGCGGATGAGCACCTGTCCTCCTTGAACGACGTTGAACTTCAACGCCGTTGAAGAATGCGTCATACTCACCGCTCCGGCAATCAGATTTCGGGAGGCCCACGTGCGACTCACCCGCGACCACGTGGTCGCCGTCGCCCTTGACCTCTTGGACGAGGTCGGCCTGGAGCATCTGACCATGCGCAGGCTCGCCGACGCGCTGGACGTCCGGAATGGGGCTACCTACTGGCATTTCCGCAGCAAGCAGGCTCTGCTGGAGGCGATGGCCGACGCGCTCCTCACGGGGCTCCCCGCCGACCTCCCCGCAGGACAGCCGTGGGACGAGCTCGCCGCCGACGTGGCGCGCCGGTTACGCCGGGCGCTGCTGTCACGCCGCGACGGCGCCCGCCTGTTCTCCGGCAGCTTCTTCCCCCTGCCCAACGCCCTCGCCTACGGCGAGACCATGGTGGGGCTGCTGGTGGGAGCGGGGCTCGACCACCGTTCAGCGACCTGGGCCACCGACACCCTCACGTACTACGTCGTCGCCCACGTCACCGAGGAGCAGCTCGCCGCCGCTCTCCCCGACAGCGGGAAGGACGCCCGCAACCGACTGGACGCCGCACTCGATCCGACCGAGCATCCGCACCTGCTCGCCGCCCGTGACGACCTCGCGGCCCCGCATCCGAACGCACACTTCGACTACGGGCTCTCCCTCGTCCTCGCCGGGATCCGCGGCGAGCTGACGGGCTGACCTACAACCAGCCGCGCTCGTCCGCCAGGCGCACGGCCTCGGCACGGGTGCGGGCCGATGTCTTGCCGATCGCCGCGGACAGGTGGTTGCGCACCGTGCCCTCCGACAGGTGCAGCCGCGCCGCCACGTCCGCCACCGTGGCACCGTCGGCCGCGGCGACCAGCACGTCCCGCTCACGGTCGGTCAGGGGGCTCGTCCCGGTGGACAGCGACTCGGCCGCGAGCACCGGATCCACCACCCGCAGGCCCGCATGCACCCGGCGCACGGCGTCGACGAGCTGTTCGGGCGGAGCGTCCTTCACCACGAACCCCGCCGCACCGGCGCGCATGGCACGGGCCAGGTAGCCCGGCCTGCCGAACGTCGTGAGCACGACGACACGGCAGGTCGGAAGCACGGCGCGCAACGCACCGGCGGCATCGAGGCCGTCCCCACCTGGCATCTGGACGTCGAGCAGCGCGACGTCCGGCAGGGTCCGCAGCGCGGCGGGAACCACCTCGGCGCCCGACCCGACCTGGGCCACCACCTCGATGTCGGGCTCCAGGCCGAGCATCGCCGCCAACGCGCCACGGATCAGCGCCTGATCGTCGGCGAGCAGCACGGTGATCATCCGGCAGGCTCCGGCCGCCGGACGGGGCCGGAGCGCGGCAGGACCTCGGCGCGCAGGCGGTAGCCGCCGCTGGGCGTCGGACCGGCGTCGACCCGGCCCCCGATCGCCGCGAGCCGCTCGGTGAGGCCGCTGAGCCCGTGACCTGCCGGCGTTCCGTCCTGGCTGCCGACACCGTCGTCGACCACCTCCACCGAGGTCGGGGTGAGGCGCACCGTGCAGTTCCCCGCCCCGCTGTGCCGGATCGTGTTGGTGACCCCTTCCCGCACCACGTGCGCGAACGCCTGCTGCCGGTCCGGCGGCACGTTGTCCACGGCGGCCGGCAGGTCCGCCTCGATGCCCGCCGCACGCAGAGCCTCCCGGGCTCCCGCGAGCTCGCGTCCCAGTGAGGCCACGCGGTTCGCCGCGACGGTCGAGCGCACCTCGGCAAGCGCCTGCCTGCCGAGCTGCTCGACGTCGGTCACCTCCTCGGCCGCACGCCCCGTATCGCCGCGCTCGAGCAGCCGCCGGGCGAGCCCGGCCTTGACCGTGATGGTCGTGAGGCTGTGCCCGAGCACGTCGTGCAGATCGCGCGCCATCCGCTCGCGCTCGGCGGCGACCGCCAGCCGGGCCAGCTCCTCACGGGCTTCCCGCAGCTGCGAGTTGGCCTTGACCAGCCAGAACTGCCCGCGCATCGCGATGCTGATCGCTGCCATCCCGAAGACGTCCGGTCCCGTCAGGCCGTCCCCGACGAGCCAGTCGAACCCCACCGCCCCGCAGAAGGCGACGACGGCCGCCACGGTGGTCCACGGGGCGGGAACCAGCGCGATGACCATGACGAGCAGGTAGCTGACCGTGTAGACCGCCCCGTCCTGCGCGCCGAAGCCTGCCGCCGTCACCAGCCACAGCACGCACATCACCACGAGGAGCGACGCCGAGAACAGCCACTGGTTGCGCTGCATCGCCTCGTACAGACCGAAGACGAAGCATGCGATGTAGGCCAGCACCGCAAGCACCAGCAGCACCCGGACGACGATCGGCTGGCTGGACGTCGCGCCGATGTAGATCCACGGAGTGAGGAGCAGCGACCACCCGCCCGACATCACGTACCACCGCCGGGGATGCATCCGGGTGGGATCGCGGACCTCGCCCGCGTCCCCGGGTGACGGTGGCATGCCGATCACCGTAACTCCGCCCATGCCCCGCAGATCAGACGCGGAGCGCATCGCGCCGATACAGCACCGCAACGCCCGCCCCCACGACGAGCAGCCACGCCAGCAGGACGGCCACGCCCTCGATCGGCACGCCGTCACCGCTCGCCTGCCCGCGTGCGATGGTCGCGAGCCAGTAGCTGGGCAGCAGGTGGGCCACCGAGACCATCGCGGACGGCAGCACCTGTGCCGGGATCAGCACCCCGCCCAGCAGGCTGAACACCAGCATCGTCACCATCGACATGCCCTGCGCCGAGTCGGGCGACGCGACGAGACCGAGCAGCAACCCGATCGCGGCGAACGGCAGCACCCCGAGCCACGCGGCGAGGAAGACCCGTGCCCAGGTCACCGCATCGAGGTCCACGCCCTTCAGCACGCCGGCCACCGCGAACACGAGCACGAGAGCGGGGAGCGCCACCAGCATCGAGACGGCCGCCTTGGTGGCGACGTATCCCCACCCGGGGAGTGGGGTCAGCCGCAGCTGACGGTTCCAGCCGATGCTGCGCTCCACCGCCACCCGGCCGCCGGTGCTGAGCGACGCCGAGATCGCCCCGAACGCGGCCATGTTGACCATCAGCACCACCGTGGCGGCCGCAGCGTCCGGCCCGGTCGCGAAGATCCCGGTGAAGACCACGAAGTAGACGACGGGAAAGCCCACCGTGAAGATCAGGAACCGCGGCGACCGGTAGATCCGGCGCACCTCGGCGAGCAGCAGCGCGCCCATGATCACTCACCCTCCGATGCGGTCAGCGCGACGAAGGCGTCCTCGAGGCCCTGTGCCGAGACCTCGATGTCGTGGGCCTGCGGATATCCGACCACCAGTGCACGCAACGCGGCGTCGGAGTCGGAACACTCGAGCCGCACACGCGGCCCGTCGACGTGCACCCGCGTCACCCCGGGGAGCTGCCCCAGCGTGGACGGGTCCGCGCCCGGCGCGGTCGCCGCGACGACCCGGCCGGAGGCGAGCGCGCGCACCTGCGCGACGCTCCCGTCAGCCACCACCCGGCCCGCCCGCAACAGCACGACCCGGTCCGCGTACTCCTCGGCCTCCGCCAGGTAGTGCGTGGCGAACAGCACCGTGCGGCCGGTGCGCGTGTAGCCGCGCATCGCCGCCCAGAACTCGCGCCTGGCATGCACGTCCATGGCGACGGTCGGCTCGTCCAGAACGAGCAGGTCCGGGTCGCTGACGAGCGCGGCAGCGAACCGCACACGCTGCTTCTGCCCGCCCGAGAGCCGCCCGTAGCGCCTGCCGGCCACGTCGGCGACACCTGCCCGGAGCAGCGCCTCCAGAACGGTCAGTGGCTTCGGGAACAACGCGCCCGTCAGCCGGACGACCTCCGCCACCGTGATGTCGTCCGGGATGCCGCCGGACTGCAGCATCGCCCCGACCAGCCCGTCCACCACGGCCCGCCGCGGTGTCCGCCCGAACAGCCGGACATCGCCGGAGTCAGGGCGGGAGAGCCCGAGCAGGATGTCGATGGTCGTCGACTTGCCGGCGCCGTTGGGCCCGAGCAGGGCGACCACCTCGCCAGGGGCGATCGCGAGGTCGACGCCGTCGACCGCGCGCACCCCGCCGTAGCTGCGACGCAGGCCCCGGACCGACACAACCGCACCGGTGGCGACGGCGGGAGGAAGAGTGGATCTCGTCATGCGGACGACACTGCCGCCGCACCCGCAGCCGCCCCCGGATCGCCCGTCACGACCTCCCCGTGACGAATGTCAGGCCCACCCGAGCGCTCCCGCCTCACAACGAGCGGCGGGGGGGGGGGCGGGGGGGGGCGGGGGGGGGGCGGGGGGGGGCGGGGGGGGGGGGGGGCCCCCCCCCCCCGGGGGGCGGGGGGGGG
>NZ_JAKXMK010000013.1 GCF_022524485.1 Pseudonocardia alaniniphila | reverse complement strand
CGCCCGTCCGATGGATCCGGACGGGCGCGCCGCTCGTGCAGAGGGTTGGGTCAGCAGCCCAGCAGGCGGGCGGCCAGGTAGCTCTCGACCTGGTCCAGGGCCACCCGCTCCTGCCCCATCGAGTCGCGCTCTCGGATGGTGACGGCCTGGTCGGTGAGGGTGTCGAAGTCGACGGTGATGCAGAACGGTGTGCCGATCTCGTCCTGGCGGCGGTAGCGGCGACCGATCGCGCCGGCGTCGTCGAACTCGACGTTCCAGTGCTTGCGCAGCACCGCGGCCAGATCGCGGGCCTTGGGCGACAGCTCGGCGTTGCGCGAGAGCGGCAGCACCGCGGCCTTGACGGGCGCGAGCCGCCGGTCCAGCCGCAGCACCACCCGCTTGTCGACGCCACCCTTGGCGTTGGGCGCCTCGTCCTCGGTGTAGGCCTCGACGAGGAACGCCATCATCGAACGCCCGACGCCTGCTGCCGGCTCGATCACGTACGGCCGGTACCGCGTGCCCGACGCCTGGTCGTAGAACGACAGGTCGACGCCGGAGTGGTTGGAGTGCGTGGTGAGGTCGAAGTCGGTGCGGTTGGCGATGCCTTCGAGCTCGCCCCACTCCGAGCCGGTGAAGCCGAACCGGTACTCGATGTCGACGGTGCGCTTCGAGTAGTGGGAGAGCTTCTCCTTGGGGTGCTCGTACTGGCGCAGGTTCTCGGGGGAGATGCCGAGGTCGACGTACCAGTTGGTGCGCTCGTCGATCCAGTACTGGTGCAGCTTCTCGTCGGTGCCCGGCTCGACGAAGTACTCCATCTCCATCTGCTCGAACTCGCGCGTACGGAAGATGAAGTTGCCGGGCGTGATCTCGTTGCGGAAGCTCTTGCCCATCTGGCCGATGCCGAACGGCGGCTTCTTCCGCGACGTCGTCTGCACGTTGAGGAAGTTGACGAAGATGCCCTGCGCCGTCTCGGGGCGCAGGTAGTGCAGGCCTTCCTCGGACTCCACCGGGCCGAGGTAGGTCTTGAGCATCATGTTGAAGTCGCGCGGCTCGGTGTACTGGCCGCGCGTGCCGCAGTTGGGGCAGGGCACGTCGGAGAGGTCGTCCTCGGAGACCTCCTTGCCCGTGCGCTCGGCGTACTCCTCGGCCAGCTGGTCGGCGCGGAACCGGCGGTGGCAGCTCAGACACTCCACCAGCGGATCGGTGAAGACGCCGACGTGGCCGGAGGCCACCCAGACCTCGCGCGGGAGGATCACGGAGCTGTCGAGGCCCACGACGTCGTCGCGGCCGGTGACCATGCTCCTCCACCACTGCCGCTTGATGTTCTCCTTGAGCTCGACGCCCAGGGGCCCGTAGTCCCAGGCCGACCGCGTACCGCCGTAGATCTCACCCGACGCGAAGACGAATCCGCGCCGTTTCGCGAGCGCGACGATGGTGTCGATCTTGGCGGAGCTCGGCTTGCTGGCCACGGGGCTGTACTCCTGGGCGGGGCGACGGAGGAACGAACCTTCAGGGTAGCGACCGAGCCCGAGCGGGTTTCCGCGCCGTCGTCGCAGACGGCTGATCGTCGTCGCAGAAGCCTCGGCTGCTGCGCGAAAGGCCGAGGCTCTGCGAGGACGCCTCAGCCGTGGGCGAACGCGCGGCGGATGCGGTCCGGCACCGGCCCTCGCAGACACGCCGTGCTCCTCGCAGGGGCCCGGGCGTCTGCGACGAGCCCGCTGCGTCTGCGAGGACTACGACAGGAGGCTTTCGTGCTCCTGGGTCTTTCCCTTCTGTGCCGTCAGGAGGGTCTCGAAGGTCGACGGGGTGTCCGTCAGCGCCTCCGCGAGCAGGGGAATCACGTGCTCCCGCACCTCGAACGGGGAGAGTGCGCGGCGGTAGGCGTCCACTGAGACGAATCGGACTGCCAGCACCCAGTGGTGAGGCTCGTCGACCGAACGGCCCAGCTCCCCGCCGAGGCAGCCGTCGGCCGATGTGAGCAGCTCCAATGCCCGGCGGGCACGCGCGAGGAACGCAGGTGCGGGAGAATCGGCGACGAACCGGCAGACGAGCAGCACGAACGGAGCATGCCACCACACGCCTACGATGGAGGTGCGGCCGCCGGAGAGCTGGACCACCGGGGGGCGTGGCCGCCGCTTCCGGGGATGGGGACCAATGTCGATCGTCGCTGGTGCCGGGCGGGCAAACGCGTCCACGGGGGAGGCCGCGTACGCCCAGGTCGACGACCAGACGGCAGCGAACACTACGACTCATACCACCGCGCACCGCACCGCGGCCCCCGCGCCCGTCCGCACCCCCCGAACACTCGCGGAGGCCGGCGACCTGCTGCGCGCGCTCGCCGCACCGGTGCGGATCGCGATCGTGCTCCAGCTGTTGGAGTCCAACCGGTGCGTGCACGATCTCGTGGACGCGCTCGGGGTCACACAACCGCTGATCAGCCAGCACCTGCGGGTACTCAAGTCGGCGGGTGTGGTCCGGGGCGATCGGCAGGGCCGCGAGGTGGTCTACTCGCTGGTCGACGACCACCTCGCCCACATCGTCGTGGACGCGGTGGCTCACGTGGAGGAGGGGGTCCGATGAGTACGACGGGGCAGGCGCCCACGACACGGGCGCTACGGGCGACGCGGCAGCGGGCCGCTGTGTCCGCGCTGCTCGACCGGCTCGACGACTTCCGCTCGGCCCAGGAGATCCACGAGGAGCTCCGCAGGCTCGGCGAGGGCATCGGGCTCACCACCGTCTACCGCACGCTCCAGACGCTCGCCGACGGTGGCGAGGTCGACGTCCTGCGCACCGGCACGGGCGAGGCCGTGTATCGCCGATGCGACACCGCTGATCACCACCACCACCTGGTGTGCCGCCGCTGCGGCCACACGGTGGAGATCGAGGGTCCCGACGTGGAGAGCTGGGCACAGCGGGTGGCCGAGACCCACGGGTTCGTCGAGCTCAGCCACACGGCGGAGATCTTCGGCCTCTGCAAGGACTGCGGCGCCGCGCGCTGACGTCCGTCTCAGAACGACACATCCGCCACGCCCCGCGGCCGCTAGCGTCCGCAGCGGAACGCGAGGAGGCGCTCATGGCGGACGACGTGGCGGGTAGCAACGGGGCGGCCACGGCCACCGCACCGAGCACCGTGCGGAGGCTGGACGGTTCCGAGCCCGCGGAGCTGGCGGGCCTCGCGGCGGTGTTCGAGGATCTCCAGTACGTGCTGCGCTGCTGCGAGCACCTGGTCAGCGTGCTGGCGCCCCCGCAGCCGGACCCCGCCCTCGTCGAGGCACTGTGGACGGGCGCCCTGATCGGCTACGTCCGCTGCTTCTCCGGGCGGGCGGGCGTCCTGTCCGACGCCGATCTCGGCCTGCTCGAACTCGACGGCGACGTCCGCGAGTTCCACGGGATGATCAAGAAGCTCCGGGACCACTACGCCTCACGGCACGTCAACCCGCGCGAGTCGTTCACGATCGGCGCGGCGCAGGGCGACGACGGCAGGCCCACCGGTGTCGCGGTGGTCTCGGCGCCGCGCCCCCTCGTGGACGACACGACGGTGCGCCTGCTCGGCCGCGTGGCCTACGCCCTCAGTGCGCTGGTGGACAGCAAGATGCAGGAGACCCAGACGCGAGTACTGGCAACAGCCGGAAAGCTATCGCCGCAGAAGCTCAACAGCCTCCCGCTGGTCCACCTCTCCACGTAAGCCCGCAGCACTGTGGAGCCGTAGCGCTCCGGAGACACCCGGACAGGCAGCCCTACGGCTCCACACTGCTCTGCTCGCTCGTGAGCTCCGCTCGCATGCTCGATGCGCTGCTCACCACCAGCATCAGCAGCGTGCCCATCGCCTTCTCGTCGAGTCCGCTCGCCGGGAAGGCGTAGCGCAAGGTCACATCCCAGCCGTTCTGGCCGCGGATCACCCGCGGGGTGCCGAAGAGTCCCTCTCCTGCGCCGAGCGCGACGCGCGTGGGCACGTCCGACTCCACCGGCAGGTCCCAGGCCACCACGCACGTGAGGTTGAGGACCGGCAGGCCTTCCTCCAGTTCCAGCCCTTGCAGAGCGCAGACGACCCCGCCGTGGGCGAAGGTGAGTGCGCCGTCGTCGTCGGTGGTGACGTCGTGGAAGCGCTCCAGCGCCTGCCGTGCGATGCCGAGCATCTCGGGGATCGAGCGGCCGCTCACGACGCCGCTCCCGGCTTGTCGAGCGCCCCGCCGAAGCGGCGGTCGCGGCGTGCGTAGATCTCGATCGCCTCCCAGAGATGGCGGCGGTCGAAGTCGGGGAAGAGGGTGTCGAGGAAGACCATCTCCGCGTAGGCCGACTGCCAGAGCAGGAAGTTCGACGTGCGCTGCTCGCCCGACGAGCGCACGAACAGGTCGACGTCCGGCATATCCGGCTCGTCGAGGTAGCGGGCGATCGTGCGCTCGTCGATCTTGTCCGGGCGGATCCGGCCGTCGACGGCGAGCTGCGCGACCTTCCGTACGGCATCGGCGATCTCGGCGCGCCCGCCGTAGTTGACGCACATGGTGAGCGTCAGGACGTCGTTGTGCCTCGTCTTCTCCTCGGCGATCTCCAGCTCCTTGATCACCGAACGCCACAGCCGGGGCCGCCGTCCCGCCCACCGGACCCGGACGCCCATCGCGTCCATCTCGTCGACGCGGCGGCGGATGACGTCGCGGTTGAAGCCCATGAGGAACCGCACCTCGTCGGGGCTGCGCTTCCAGTTCTCCGTGGAGAAGGCGTAGGCGGAGAGCCAGCGGACGCCGATGTCGATCGCTCCACGGGCGACGTCCATGAGCGAGGCCTCGCCGCGCCGGTGCCCTTCGATGCGGGGCAACCCCCGGGCGTTGGCCCAGCGGCCGTTGCCGTCCATGACGAGCGCGACGTGGTTCGGAACCAGCTCACGGGGGATGGCGGGGGGCCGTGCGCCCGACGGATGCGGTGGCGGGGGCTGGAAACGTGCCATGGCTGGCCACCCTACGGAGGGGGGTGAGGGCGACCGCAGGGTGCATCCGGCGAGCGCCCCAGTTCCGGGCGGAACGGACTTTCCTACCATCATCGGCATGGTCTCCCCTCCTGAGCTCGATGGCGTGGTGGGCTGGGTCGTCGCCCTGATGGACGCCCTCGGCGCTCCCGGCGTCGGACTCGCCATCGCCCTAGAGAACGTGTTCCCCCCGCTCCCCAGCGAGGTCTTCCTCCCGCTCGCAGGTTTCGCCGCGGCCCGTGGCGAGATGAGCGTCGTCGCCGCGATCGTGTGGACCACGCTCGGCTCGCTCGTCGGGGCGCTGGCGCTGTACGGGATCGGCGCCGCGCTCGGCCGGGACCGGCTGCGCGCGGTCGTCGATCGCATGCCGCTCGTGAACCTGCGTGACGTCGACAAGGCGGAGGAGTGGTTCGCCCGGCACGGCAACAAGGCCGTGTTCCTCGGCCGGATGGTGCCGCTGGTGCGCAGCCTCATCTCGGTGCCGGCGGGCGTCGAGCGGATGAACCCGCTCCTGTTCGCCGGGCTCACAACGGCCGGCAGCCTGATCTGGAACACCGCGTTCGTGATGGCCGGCTACACCCTCGGGGAGAACTGGCACATCGTCGAGCAGTACGCGGGAATCGCCTCGAAGGTGGTGCTCGTGGCGATCGTGCTGGCTGTGGCCATCTTCGTCGCGAAGCGGGTCGCCCGGCGCAAGCAGGACGTCGAGGAGGTCCCCCTCTCCGAGAGCCCCACCGAGCAGATCCCGGTGATCGACGCCGTCGCCGTCACCGAGCGGATCCCCGCCGTTCGTCCCGGACCGGTCGGGCCGCCGATGCGGCGTGGCCCCCACCAGTAGCCTCCCGATCGTGGGGACGATCAGGCGGGCCGCCCGGATGGGCGCCGGGCTCGCCCTCTGTGCCCTGACGGCCGCCGCTCACGTACTTCTCCTGCTGCCGGCCGCGATCGCCCTGCTCGTCCCCGCCGCCCGGCTGTCCGTGGCCGCAGTGGCGAGCCGCCTGGCCGGCGTCGAGCGCTCCCGCGTAACGACATGGCTCGGCGGGGTCGGCGCGGCGACCGCCGCACCGTCGGCCCCGCGGGCGCTGCGCTACCTGGGCGCCCGGTTGCCCGTGGCCTTCCTGGGCGGGATCGTGATCGCCCTGCTCGTCGGGGGCACGGGGTTCGCGATCACGCTCCTGTGGTCCTGGATCAGCGGCACACCGTGGGTCCTGGACGGGCCACCTGCCGCCGTGGTCACCGGCGAGATCGTCCTCTACTACGCCGCTTCCGGGGTGGTGCTGCTCTACCTCGGCATCGCCGGGGCGGCGGTCGCCGTCCGGTGGGAGCGGGCGCTGCTCGCCCGGCTGCTCGCGCCGTCGCGGGAGGAGCAGCTCACCCGGCGCGTCGTCGAACTGGCGAGCACCCGCGATGCCGTCGTCGCCGCCGTCGACGACGAGCGCAGGCGCATCGAGCGCGACCTCCACGACGGCGTGCAGCAGCGGCTCGTCGCCCTCGGCATGCTGCTCGGCAGGGCGCGCCGCCACCCCGACCGCGCCGCCGAACTCGTTGCGCAGGCGCACGAGGAGGCGCAGCGGGCCCTCGTCGAACTGCGGGACGTCTCGTGGCGGGTCTATCCGGCGGCGCTGGACACCGAGGGTCTTGGCGCCGCCCTCGAGTCCGTGGCCGAACGGGCGCCGCTCCCGGTGCGGATCACCTGCACGCTCGCGACCGAGCCTCCCGCCGCCGTACGGGCCGCCGCATGGTTCGTCGCCTGCGAGGCCGTCACCAACGCGGCGAAGCACTCCGGAGCCACGGCCGTGACGATCGAGGTGGGGACCATGGCCTCCGCGCTGCACGTCAGCATCCGCGACGACGGGTGCGGCGGCGCCGACCCCGCGGGCATCGGCCTGGCCGGCCTGGCGCGCCGGGTGGCCGCCGTCGACGGCGAGCTGACGGTGGAGAGCCCGCCCGGCGCCGGCACGCTGATCGCGGCGCACCTGCCCGTCGTCGAGCCCGCGCACGCGGTGCTCCCCGGAAGGACCGCATGAGCCTGCGCGTCACCATCGCCGAGGATTCGGCCCTTCTTCGTGAAGGGCTCGTCCGGCTGCTCGCCGACGAAGGGCACGAGGTCGTGGCCGCGGTCGGGGACGCCCGCGCGCTCCTCGGCGCCGTCGAGAAGGACCGTCCCGACGTCGTGGTCGCCGACGTCCGGATGCCGCCGACGCACAGCGACGAGGGGATCGTCGCGGCGCTGGAGATCCGCCGACGCTGGCCGGCCGTCGGGGTGCTGGTGCTCTCCCAGTACGTGGAGAGGCGGCACGCCGCGCAGCTCATCGGCGACGAGGGAGCGAAGGTCGGCTACCTGCTCAAGGACCGGGTGGCCCAGGTCGGCGAGTTCCTCGACGCGCTCGAACGCGTCGGCGCGGGCGGGGCGGCGTTCGACCCGGAGGTGGTGCGCCAACTGCTCGCCCGCGGCACCCGTGCCGACCCGCTCGCCCGCCTCACCCCCCGCGAGCGTGACGTCCTCGACGCCATGGCCGAAGGGCTGACGAACGCCGGTGCGGCGGAGCGGCTGCGCATGTCCGTGAGTGCCGTGGAGAAGCACGTGGCGTCGATCTTCGGGAAGCTCGGGATCGCCGAGGCGGCGGGGTACAGCAGGCGGGTGCTGGCGATCCTGCGCTACCTGGGCTCCTGATGCAGCACACCCCCTCACCATCAGCGGGGTGTGCACCAGGGGTACGCGACGCCGACAACGCCGTGCGCCTCTATGAGCTCCCGGCGGCCTGATCGCGTGCGGCTAGATTGCATGCGTGACCGCGATCACCGTCCGCAACGTCCCCGAGCACGTCCGGCGCGAGCTGGCCGCGCGAGCGGAGCGCAGCGGGCAGTCGCTGCAGGAATACCTGCTCGCAGCGCTCGCTGAGCTGGCCACCACACCCCGTCCGGACGACTGGTGGGCCCAGGTTCGGGAACGTGCACGGACCTACCGCGGCTCGGCATCGTCGGATGACATTGTCGAGGCCCTGCGCAACGTCCGTGGCGAGTGAGCCACCCCGAGGCCCTCTCGCTGATCTCACCAGCGACG
This sequence comes from Pseudonocardia alaniniphila, assembly GCF_022524485.1. Lineage (GTDB taxonomy): Bacteria > Actinomycetota > Actinomycetes > Mycobacteriales > Pseudonocardiaceae > Pseudonocardia > Pseudonocardia alaniniphila. The sequence continues at coordinate 204,624 of NZ_JAKXMK010000013.1, read as the reverse complement.
AGCCCTCTCGGCACGATGCGGAGAGGGGCGGTTCGTCCGCTGTCAGCCTGCTGACTTCGTCAGCTGTGACACCCGCTGTGGGGACACGCCGAGTACTGCCGCGACGTCTCCGCCGGTGAGGCCGACCCTCTCTTTGAGGTGATGGGCAAGCGCGCTCCAGCGCCTCGCCGCATCCTTCTGCGCCTGCTCGGCCTCCCGTGTCGCACTTCGCGCCTGCTCGACCTCGGCAGCCACGCCGGCGCCGAGATCCGGGCGGATGTCGAACTCGAAGCTGCCAGGATCGGCGTCGTACAGCAGTGCGAGGTAGTCACGCACCATGCGGTCGGCACCGGCGATGGTGCGTGACTGGGTAGCGCCGACCTCAGCGCCGTCAGCATCGACGATGTGGAGCTCCCAGCCACGCGCCCATCGCTTCGCCTGGACTGTGTAGGTGCTCACTGCAACCACCCTTCCGGCAGGCAGGCCAGCTGCTTGCCAATGCTCTGCACTACGCCCGAGTTGCTCGACGCCCCGCTCGTCACGCTCGACCGTCGGCCGCCACAGGCTCCGAGTCGGCGCTGCGGGTTCGTGACTCCGCCGGAGGCGTGAACGAACGTCGCTCCACCAGCGGCAACGACCTCAGCTGCCGCTCCATGTGCCACTGCAGGTGCGCGGCCACGAGCCCGCTGGTGTCGCGGCGGGTGGCCGGTGCGGCAGCGTCCGCGGTGTCCCAGTCGCCGTGCAACAGGGCATCGAGCAGCGCGAACGTCTCCCGCGACGGCATGACCGAGCCGGGTGGGCGGCAGCGCGGACACACGGCCCCACCGGCGGCGATGTTGAACGCCGTGTGCGGGCCGGGCTCGGCGCAGCGCGCGCAGTCGTTGATCGCGGGGGCCCATCCGGCGTGCGTCATCGCGCGCAGCAGGAACGCATCCAGCACGAGCGACGGGTCGCGCTCGCGGCCAGACAGGGCGCGGATCGCCCCCACCAGCAGCAGGTACACCCGCATCGCAGGCTCGCCCTCCTCTGCGACGAGCCGGTCGGCCGTCTCGAGGATGGCGCAGCCCGCTGTGTAGCGGGAGTAGTCGCCGACGATGCCCACGCCGAACGCGTCGACGGTCTCGGCCTGAGTGATGATGTCGAGCGAGCGGCCGGTGTAGCACTGCACGTCGACGTGGTTGAACGGCTCGAGCCGCGCGCCCCACCGCGACCTCGTGCGCCGAACCCCCTTGGCCACAGCGCGCACCTTGCCACGGCGGCGGGTGAGCAGCGTGACGATGCGGTCGGCCTCGCCGAGCTTCTGCACCCGCAGCACCAGGCCGGTGTCGCGGTAGAGGCTCACCGCGCAAGCCTACGGCGGTCAGGCGTGCGGCCGCGCGTACCGGGCCGTGCAGAGCGGCACGAACACCAGCAGGAGAAGCGCCGTCCAGCCCAGCGAGGCGACCACGGGATGCTCCAACGGCCACGCCCCGTTCGTCGGTGCCGTGGGGTTGCCGCAGAGCTCGCGGACGGCCGCCGCCAGCGCGCTGACCGGGTTCCAGTCGGCGATCGTCCGCAGCCAGGCCGGCATCCCTGCCGTCGGGACGAAGACGTTCGACAGCATCACCACGGGTAGGACGAGCGCCGACAGTTGCCCCGCCGTCTCCTCCTTCCCGATCAGCAACCCCAGGAACATGCCGATCCAGGTGGCCGCGAACTGGAACGCCACCAGCAGACCCAGCGCAGCGAGCGCCGGTGCGATCCCGGTCTGGATCCGCCAGCCGACCAGCAGGCCGCAGACGGCCATCAGCAGCAGGCAGAGCACCCCGTAGACCACGGTCGCCGCCGCCTGCCCGAACGGCACCGCGACCCGCGAGATCGGCATCGAGCGGAACCGGTCGACGACACCGCGGCCGCTGTCGCGCGCCATCGTGATCATCGACGGGATGATGTTGAACGCGGTGGTGGCGAACAGCCCGGGCACGAGGAACTCGCGGTAGTCGCCCGAGCCGGGCACGGCGATGGCGCTGCCGAAGATGTAGCCGAACACGAGCACGAGCACGACCGGTGCGGAGAGAGTGATGACGATCCCGGCCGGGTCGTGGCGCAGCTTCAAGAGCACACGCGCGGCAGCCGCGGCGCCGTCCACGGCCGGGCGGGAGCGGGTGGGGGCCATGGGGATGGTGCTCATGCCGCTGCCTCCTCCTGCCGGGACCGGCGGCCGACGAGGTGCAGGAACACCTCGTCGAGCGTCGGACGGCGGATGCCGACGTCGAGCACTGCCACGCCTGCCGCGTCGAGCATGCGCACGACGCTGGGCACGGTGACGGCCGCCGCGGCGACCGGTGCGCTGATCCGCAGGGACGCCTCGTCGATCTCCGGCTCGCCACGGGTGTACGCAGCGATCGCGGCCGCGGCGGCGGGCAGCTCGGCAGGAGCCTCGACCAGGACGTCGACGCGGACGCCGATCGAGTCCTTGAGGACGTCCGGGCTGCCGGTGGCGACCGCGCGTCCACCGTCGACGATCACGATGTCGTCGGCCAGCCGGTCGGCCTCCTCCAGGTACTGGGTGGTGAGCAGCACCGTGGTGCCGGCGGCCACCAGTTCGCGGACCGTCGTCCAGATCTCGGTGCGGCTGCCCGGGTCGAGACCGGTCGTCGGCTCGTCCAGGAACAGCACGGGCGGCGCGACGACCACGCTCGCGATCAGGTCGAGCCGTCTGGACATTCCGCCTGACCAGGTCTTGACCAGCCGATCGGCGGCGTCTGCGAGATCGAAGCGGTCCAGCAGCTCATCGGCGCGTTTCCGGGCGCCGCGGCGGCCGAGGTGCTGCATCCGGCCGAGGATCTCCAGGTTCTCGCGGCCGGTGAGATCGTCGTCCACGGCGGCGTGCTGCCCGGCGAGGCCGATCGAGGCGCGCACCGCCGCGGCGTCCCGCACGACGTCGTGGCCGAGCACCGCGGCGCGTCCGGCGTCGGGCACGGTGAGGGTGGCCAGCACGCGGATGGCCGTGGTCTTGCCTGCCCCGTTGGGCCCGAGCACGGCGCACACGCTGCCGCGAGCGACCTCGAGATCGAGCCCGTCGAGCGCCCGCACCGGGCCGTACGCCCGTACGAGGCCCTCTGCTACCACTGCAACTGTCATCAGTCCTCCCATACTGCAATCAGTGTTCGCAGTAGGAGGGTAACCGACTGGGTACACTGTTCGCAAAGGAGGCGCCATGGCCCGGAGCATCTGGCTGCGCCAGGAACGGTCAGGCCGGGGCCCCGCACCCGAGCACAGCAGGGCCCGGATCGCCGCGGCCGCGGTGGAGCTCGCCGACGAGGGCGGTCTCGACGCCGTCTCCATGAGGAAGGTCGCCGCGGCCATCGGTGCAGGCGCCGCATCGCTCTACCGCTACGTCGAGACGCGCGACGAGCTGCTGGAGCTCATGGCCGACGCCGCCGCCGGGGAGATCGACCTCTCCCGGCCCCCGTCGGGCGACTGGCGCGCCGACCTCATCGCGCTGGCCCACGGGCTCAGGGACGTCTACCGGCGCCACCCGTGGATGCTCGACATCTCTCCGGGGCGCGTCGCCCTCGGCCCGAACACCGTGGACGTCCTGGAGCACGCGCTGACCACGATGCAGGGTCTCGGCGCGCCGGCCAGGGCCAAGATGGAAGCCTTCGCCCTGCTCAACGGCTTCGTTGCGCTACTCGTGCGGACCGAGAAGGAGCTGGGCGGACGCACGACGGAATGGCACGAGGCGCAGGCGGAGTTCCTCGCCTCGGTGGTGACCGCCGGGCGGCACCCCCACCTCGCCGCGGCGTTCGCCGACCCGTCCCCTGCCCCACCCCGGGACACCGACATGCTCGACGGCGTACTGCCCCGGGTGCTGACCGGCCTGCTCGACACGGGCGGTGCGTGAGGGCTACAGCCAGCCACGCTCCTCCGCCGCACGGGCCGCCTCGATCCTGGTCCGCGTGCCGGTCTTGCGGATCGCCGAGGAGAGATGGTTGCGGACGGTGCCGCGGGACAGGAACAGCCTACCGGCGACGTCGCCCACCGGCGCCCCGCAGGCAGCGGCTCGCAGCACGTCACGCTCGCGGTCGGTCAGCGGGTTCTCCCCATCGCTGAGGGCGAGTGCGGCGAGACCCGGGTCCACCACCCGCTCCCCGCCGAGCACCCTGCGCAGCGCCCTGGCCAACTCGGTGGAGGGAGCGTCCTTGAGCAGGAAGCCGGACGCGCCCGCGCTCATGGCCCGGCGGAGATAACCCGCGCGTCCGAACGTCGTGAGCACGACGACGCGGCACCCGGGAAGCGCCGCGGTGAGCGCGGCCGTCGCCGTGAGACCGTTACCGCCTGGCATCTCGATGTCGAGCAGGGCGAGGTCCGGCTCGGTCGCTCGGGCGGCGGGAACCACGTCATCACCCCGCGCGACCTGAGCGACGACCTCCACATCGTCTTCGAGCTCCAACAGCGCCACCAGCGCACCGCGGACCATCGCCTGGTCCTCCGCGATCAGGATCCGCACCGTGCCGCCCTCATCTCGCCACCTCCGGTCCGGATCGGGCCCGCGGCACCCGCACCGCCAGCCGGAATCCGCCACCGGGAGCCGTCCCCGCTTCGAGCGCGCCCGACGCCGCCGTGATCCGCTCGGCGAGACCGTGCAGCCCGTTGCCTTCCGGCGCAGCGTCGTCGCACTGGCTCCCTGAGCCGTCGTCGAGCAGTTCCACTTCTGCCCCACCGTCGTCGGTGCGCAGCCGGATCGACGCCCTGCCTGCCCCCGAGTGCCGGACGATGTTGGTGGTGCCCTCACGGACGGTCCAGGCCAGCAGAGCATCCACGTCGGGCGGCAACGGAGGGCCGGGCTCGTCGATCTCCGCCGCTACGCCCGCTGCGGCGAGCGCGGACCGGGCACTGCGCAGCTCGGCGGCCAGGTCGACCGATCCTCGGTACCCGCTGACGGCGGCGCGGACCTCGGCCAGCGCCTCCCGGCTGACGGCCTCGATGTCGCGAACCTCGGCGCCCACACGCCCCAGGTCGCGGTCCAGCAGCCGTGTCGCCAGCTCGCTCTTCAGCGCGATCACAGAGAGGCTGTGGCCGAGCAGGTCGTGGAGATCGCGGGCGAAGCGGAGCCGCTCCTCGGCGACGGCGAGGCGAGCGAGCTCCGAACGCGCGCGGTCGAGCTCCCGGAAGGTATCGGCGACCCAGCCGAACGCCATGGCGTAGAACCCCACCACCACCGCATATCCGGCCTCCCATGCCACCACGAGCAGCCCGGCTGCCGACCACCACTGGCTCGCGCCGGCGAGCACGGCGACGAGCACGACCGCCACGACAGCGCGCGGGCGCCGGATGGCGGCACCGGTGACCTGGGCTGTGTAGATGAGCAGTGTCGCCCAGGTCGACCCCATGCTCAGGGCCATGGCGACCCCGACCAGCGCGCACGCGACGACCCGCGGCGTCGGGTCCGGCTCCCATGGCGACCGGAAGGGTCCGGTGAGGACGGTGGGGAGATACAGCGTCACGAACACACCGAGGCCGGTAGCGGCCGCCACGATCACGCCGGTGCTGTGCTCGCCGACGACCAGGTCGTAGATCGGATAGCCGAAGAACGGCAGGTTGATCACCACGGAGATCCGCCAGTACAGCCGGAGCCGGGAGGTGCCCTCGCGCTGCGCGCCCACGACCCGATGGTCGGGCACCGGCCGCGCGCGCGGAAGACCTGCGGGCGGGGACATGACAGGTGACACGGGTGGGCACACGACACGACGCACTTCCGGCGTCTCCGGCGTGCCCCCAGGCTTCACGTCATGCGGATCATGCGGATCGTCGCGGGGGCGATCGTGCTGGCGCTCGCCGCGGTCGCGTGCTCGGCCGGTGCACCCGGGCAGGCGCCCGCAGGCGCCACGATCGCGGTGGGTGCTGCGGACGTGCTCGCCGACGAGCGGGTCCCGATCACGGTTCACGGCCTCGCCGCAGGAGAGGACGTCACGCTCTGGGCCCGCCGGGTCGACGATCTCGGCCGTCCATGGTTGGCGCACGCCACCTTCACCGCGGGGCCGGGCGGCACGGTGTCCGTGGACACGCAGGCCCCGCGGACCGGCACGTACTCCGGCGTCGACGCGATGGGGCTCTTCCGGTCGATGACGCTCGCCGACGGCGCCGCGCCCGGTCCGGCGTTTCCGGTGACCGCGGAGCCTGCGGTCACCGTGCAGCTGACGGCTCAGGCGGACGGTGAGCCGGTTGCGTCCACACAGGTCGTCCAACGGTTCGTTGCGCCTGATGTGGTCACCCGGCCGGTCCGTGAGGACGGGCTCGTCGGGGTGCTGCACACGCCGGCAGGCCCAGGGCCACACCCCGGTGTCCTCCTGCTCGGCGGATCCGAGGGCGGGGTGCCGGACAACGGCGTCGCCGGTCTGCTCGCCTCACGCGGTTTCGCCACGCTGGCGCTGGCGTACTTCGGCGCCGACGGGCTGCCGGGTGAGCTGGTGCGGATCCCGCTGGAGTACTTCGGGCACGCGATCACCTGGCTCAGCGCACGTCCCGACGTCGCCGACGGCCGGGTCGGGGTGATCGGCGCCTCGCGGGGAGGAGAGCTCGCCCTCTGGTTGGGTGCGACGTTCCCGCAGGTCGGGGCTGTGGTGTCGTACGTCGGGAGCGGCCTGGGCTACGCCGGCCTGCCGACGTCCGGGTTCACAGGCGGACGGCTCCCCCCGGCATGGACGTACGCGGGCGCGGACATGCCGAACCTCGCGCCCGCCTACGGGGCAGCCGCGTTCTGGCGCTATCTGCGGTCGATCATGCTCGGCACGCCGACCGCCGACGTCGCCGGTTCCTGGCCGGACGTCCTGGCCACGGGGCCCGAGGCGATGGCGGCGGCGACGATCCCGGTCGAACGGACCGACGGCCCGGTGCTGCTGCTCTCCGGCGGCGACGACCGGCTCTGGCCCAGCTCGCCGATGTCCGACGTCGCACTCAGGCGACTGGAGGCGCGCGGCCATGGACATCGGCACGAGCACCGCTCGTACGCGGACGCGGGGCACTTCTTCGTCGGCGCGCCGTACGCCGGCCCGTTCCCGACGGTGCTGGCGTCGCCTGCCTACGGTTCGCTGGCCGGTGGCGGGACACCGGAGGCGAACGCGCATGCAGCCGCCGACTCGTGGCCGCGAGTGCTGTCCACGCTGCGCGAAGGGCTGGGACCCCGATGACCGGTCACGCTGCGGTTCTGCTCAGGTCCGCCGCCGGTGGCGCCGCACACCTGCTCCTGGTCGGCGGGCTGCTCCTCGGGCTCGGACATCCGCTGGTCGGTCTTCTGGACGCCGCTGGGCTGGCGCTGCTCGGGGCGCTGCCGGCCGGGCTGCACGCCTCCCGGCGGCTGCGGCTGCCCGGTGCGGTGCTCGTGACCTCACTCGCGGTGGCCGTCGCCGTCGAGCTCGCGCTGCCTGGTCCGACCGTGGCCGTGCTCGGTGGCGAGCGGGTGACCACCGGCATGACGCTGCTCGCCGGCTACACGGCGGCCTGGCCGCTGCTCCTCGCCCTCGTGCTCCTCACCGGCGTCGTCGGCTGGTCTGCGACCGCCACAGTGCGACCACGACGGCTGATCGCGACAGGGGTCGCAGGCATGTCGGGCCTGACGTGCACCGGTCTGGTTCTGCTCTCGGGGGTGACGCGGGGATGGGTGCCGAGTCCCGTCGTCCCGCCGGCCTGGGGAGCGTCCGGGCTGTTCGTGCTCGCGGCGATGGCCGTGCTGTTCCTGCTCCGGACCCGCGTGCGCTCGCCTCTGCTCGTGCTCGCCGTGCCGCTGGCGGCTGCCGCCGTTCTCTCCTGGGTCACCGACCCTGTGGACGGCAACCCCGCCTCCGGCCTGGTCGCGTCCGGCGTGCTCTACGCCGTGCTCGCCCTACTGCTCGCCGCCGCCGAGCTCGCCGTCCGCGCTGCCGTACCCGCCTGGCGGACGGTCAGAACCCGAGCTTGCGGAGCTGACGCGGATCGCGCTGCCAGTCCTTCGCGATCTTGACGTGGAGGTCGAGGAACACCTTCGTGCCGAGCAGCGCCTCGATCTGGCGGCGGGAGTCGGTGCCCACCTGGCGGAGCCGCTCCCCGCCCTTGCCGATCATGATGCCCTTCTGGCTCTGGCGCTCCACGTAGATGCTGGCGTGGATGTTCAGCATGGGCGCGGCCTTCTCGTGCCTGCCCTCGCGTGGCACCATCTCCTCGATCACCACGGCGATCGAGTGCGGCATCTCGTCGCGCACGCCCTCCAGTGCGGCCTCCCGGATCAGCTCCGCGACCAGCGTCTCCTCCGGCTCGTCGGTGAGCTCGCCGTCCGGGTAGAGCGGCGGCCCCTCCGGCAGCCGGGCGACGAGGAGATCCGAGAGCAGGTCGACCTGGAACCCGTCGACCGCGGAACACGGCAGCACCTCGGCGAAGTCCATGAGCCCGGAGAGCTGCGTGAGCCGCTCGGCGATCTGCTCGGGCCGCGCGATGTCGGTCTTGGTGACGATGCCGAGCACGGGCGTGCGACCGGCGACCGACCGCAGCTCGTTCACGATGAACTCGTCGCCCCGGCCCACCGGGGCATCGGCCGGCACGCAGAAACCGATCACGTCGACCTCGGCCCACGTCTCGCGGACGACGTCGTTGAGCCGGCTGCCCAGCAGCGTGCGCGGCTTGTGCAGGCCCGGGGTGTCGACCACCACGAGCTGCGCGTCGGGCCGGTGCAGGATGCCGCGGATCGCGTGGCGGGTGGTCTGCGGCCTGCTCGACGTGATGGCGATCTTCGAGCCGATCAGGGCGTTGGTCAGCGTCGACTTGCCGGCGTTGGGACGTCCGACGAAGCAGGCGAACCCCGATCGGAAGCCATCGGGAACCGACGCGAACCCGTCGGTCACCGTGCGCCCCGCGCGGTCGGTGCCGTCATGCCGCGTTGAGCGGGGCGATCCGCTCACCCGTGAGGCGCTCGAGGATCTCCCGGCCGATCGGCATCGCCGCGGTGGCAGCGGGCGAGGGCGCGTTGAGCACGTAGAGGACGGAGCCCGCGCCGCGCTCACCGTCGGCGCCGCCCTGCGCGACGAACAGGAAGTCGTCGACGAGCGAGCCGTCCGGCTTCACGGCCTGGGCACGCACGCCCGCGCCCGAGGGCGTGAGGTCCTCGGCCTGCACGTCCGGCAGCATCCGCTGGATCTGCTGAACCATGGCCTTCTTCGACAGCGAGCGGTGCACCTCACCGAGCCCGTAGCGCCAGTGCTTGCGGGCCAGCCGCATCATGCCCGGGTAGGCCAGCGACTGGGCCAGCTCCTTCGGCTTGATCGTGCCCCACGAGTACCCCTCGCGCGCCAGCGCCAGCACGGCGTTCGGGCCGGCGTGGACGTGCCCGTCGATCCCGCGCGTGGCGTGCACGCCCAGGAACGGGAACGCGGGGTCGGGCACCGGGTAGATCAGGCCCTTGACCAGCTCTGCGGCCCGGGCGCTGAAGCCCGCGTACTCCCCGCGGAAGGGGATGATCCGAACACCCGGGTCGGCGCCGGAGGCCTTCGCCAGCTCGTCGCCGCGCAGCCCGGCACAGACCACCACCTGCTTGGCCAGCAGGTCGGTGCCGTCGGTGCGCACGACGACGTCCTCACGGCGGCGCACCAGCCGCAGCACCGAGCGGCCGAGCTGGATCTCGCCGCCCTCCTTCGCGACAAGCTCGCCGAGCTTCTCCGCGACGGCGCGGTAGTCGCAGATGCCGGTGGACGGCACGTAGAGAGCGGCGATCCCGCGGACGTGCGGCTCGTGCCGGCGCATCTCCGCCTGGTCGAGCTCGTGCGCCTCCACCCCGTTGGCGGCGCCGCGCCGGGCGAGCTCCGCCATCCGCGGCAGCTCCTCGGGCTCGGTGGCGACGACGAGCTTGCCGGTGACCTGGTGGGGCAGGTCGTGCTCGCGGCAGAACGCCACGGTCTCCGCGCAGCCGGCCACGGCGAGGCGCGCCTTCAGGCCGCCCGGGGCGTAGTAGAGCCCGGAGTGGATGACGTTGGAGTTGTTGCCGGTCTGGTGGGTGGCGAGGCGCGGCTCGCGCTCGAGCACGGCGACCGAGCGACCCGTGCGGGCCACGGCGTGGGCGGTGGCGAGGCCGACGATGCCGCCGCCGACCACGACGACGTCGAACCTCGGTGTGGCGGGGAAGGTCATGCGGAAGTCTCCGTGGAAGTCTGCGAGGCCGGGACCTGTGTGGTGGGGGTCTGCGGGCGGTGGATGTGCCGGACGGCGCCGGTGGGGTCGGCGCGCAGGAGATGGGCGGCGGGAGCGAGATCGCGGACGGCGGCAAGTGATGCGCCGTCGATCGAGTCGGACGCGGTGACGACCGCGGCGGCCTCCAGCCCGGGGGCGCCGCTCGACACGGCGGCGGCGACCGCTGCCTGCAGCGCGGTGAGCGACAGCGACGGAAGCGCCACCGAGGTGGCGGAATAGGTGCGGCCGTCGGTGTCGCGCACGGCAGCGCCCTCAGAAGCTCCCGTGCGGGCACGCGCCGAGCGGGCAAGCGTCACGATCTTGGCGTCCTCAGGGTCGAGTGCCTCCCCCGAATCACGCTGGTCGGACATCGCTCTCCTCCCGACGGCCGGCGCGTTCTGCGCCCGCATCGTCCCGTTCCTCGTCGTCCCCGCCCGCCTCCACCGGCTCAACGAGCACGGTGTTGATTCGGATCCGGCCGCGGGCGTCCTTTCCGCCTTCGGCGAGCAGCCGCAGCCCGGGTACCTCGGCCTCTGCGCCCGGAAGCGGCACCCGGCCGAGCTGCTGGGCGAGCAGGCCACCCACCGTGTCGACGTCGGCGGCTTCCAGCACGTCGCTGAGCAGGCTGTCGACGCCGTTGGCCCCGGGGAACAGCTCCACGAGATCCTCCACCGGCAGGCGCGCCGAGACCCGAAGCCTACGACCGTCCAGCTCCTGGACGTCGGGCACCTCCTCGGAGTCGTACTCGTCGGTGATCTCGCCGACGATCTCCTCCAGGATGTCCTCGATCGTGACCACACCCGCGGTGCCGCCGTACTCGTCGACGACGATCGCCATGTGGTTGCGCGTGCGCTGCATCTCCTTGAGCAGCTCGTCGATGCGTTTGCTGTCGGGGACGAACACCGCAGGCCGCATCACGCTCTCCAGCGCGTCGACCTCGTCGTCGGGCCCGGTGGAGCCTGCGCCCTGCACGGCCTGGACGAGGTCCTTCAGGTAGGCGACGCCCACGATGTCGTCGATGCTCTCGCCGAGCACCGGGATCCGCGAGTAGCCGCTCTTGAGTGCCAGCCGGAGCACCTTCTCGACCGGCGTGTCGCGCTCGGTCCACACCACGTCCGGCCGCGGCACCATCACCTCGCGCACGAGCGTGTCGCCCAGCTCGAACACCGAGTGGATCATCTGGCGCTCGTCCTCGTCGACCACGCCGCTGGTGCTCGCCATGTCGACGAGCTCGCGCAGCTCCACCTCGGAGGAGAACGGGCCCTGCCGGAACCCCTGACCAGGGGTGATGGCGTTACCGATGAGGATCAGCAGCTTCGTGAGGGGGCCGAGCAACGTGGCGAGCGCGCGGATCGGCGCCGCGACGATCATGCCGACGCGATACGGGTGCTGACGACCGAGCGTGCGCGGGCCGACCCCGATCAACACGTAGCTCACCACGACCATGATCCCGCCGGCGATGAGCGCCGCCATCCACACGGGCTGCATGGTCTCCACCAGCGCCACGGTGAGCAGAACGGTGGCGGCGGCCTCGGCCGCGAGTCGCAGCAGCAGCAGCAGGTTGACGTGGCGCGGGCGGTCGGCCACGACCGCGGCGAGCGCACGCGATCCGGGCCGGCCCGCACGGACGAGCGCGTCGACCCGGGCTCGGGAGACCGAGTTGAGCGCAGCGTCGGCAGCCGCGAACAAGCCCGCGAGCGGGACGAGCAGGACCGCGATGACGATCAGCGGGATGCTCATGATGAGGCCGTCAGCTGTCTTCGAGCCCGACGGTGCCGAGCACTGCGTCGTCGCTGCGACGCTGGGCCTCGCGAGCGGCGGTCTCCGCGATGGCGGCGCGCCAGTCGGTGAGGAGCTTGTTCTGCAGGGCGAACATCTCGCGTTCCTCGTCGGGCTCGCCGTGGTCGTAGCCGAGCAGGTGCAGCACGCCGTGCACGGTGAGCAGGTGCAGCTCGTCGGAGAGCGTGTGGCCGGCCTGACGGGCCTGCGCCTTGGCGAACTCCGGGCAGAGCACGATGTCGCCGAGCAGCGCGGGCCCCATGTCCGGGGCGTCGGGCCGTCGGGACTCCTCGGTGAGCTCGTCCATCGGGAACGACATCACGTCGGTGGGGCCGGGCTCGTCCATCCAGCGCTCGTGTAACTCGCTCATCACTTCCGTGGTGACGGCGAGGATGCTCAGCTCGGCTGCGGGGTTGACATGCATCGCGTCGAGGGCGTGGCGCGCCACCGAGGCGATGAGCGACTCGTCCACGGTGACGCCGGACTCGTTGCAAACCTCGATCGACACCCGATTAACCCCTGATCCGGCCGGTGATGAACAGGGGCCCAGCCTAGCCCGTGGCCGTGGGTAGGTTCGGCTGCATGGGCACCAGCGCATCCGTCACGAACTGGGCGGGCAACATCGTCTTCGGAGCCGGCAGCTTTCGCAGGCCGGACTCCGTTCCCGCGCTGCAGGAGCTGGTGGCGGGGAGCGACAGGATCCGGGCCCTGGGCACCGGGCACTCGTTCAGCCCGATCGCCGACACGACGGGTGACCTCGTGTCGCTCGCCGACCTGCCGAAGATCGCGCACATCGATCCGGACGCCGCCACCGTCACGGTCTCGGCCGGGGCACGGTACGGGGAGGTGACCGGAATGCTGACCGCGGCAGGCTTCGCCCTTCCCAACCTCGGCTCGCTGCCCCACATCTCCATCGCGGGCGCCTGCTCGACCGGCACCCACGGTTCCGGGAACGGAAACGGCGCCCTCGCGACAGCCGTGTCGGCCGTCGAGCTGGTGGGGGCCGACGGCGAGCTGCGCACGGTGCGCCGGGGTGATGCCGAGTTCGCGGGCTCCCTCGTCGCACTCGGCGCGCTGGGCATCGTCACCACATTCACCCTCGACCTGCGCCCGGCCTTCGACCTGCGGCAATGGGTCTACGAGGGCCTGCGCGGGTTCGACGACGTCGAGGAGGTGCTGGCGGCCGCGTACAGCGTCAGCCTCTTCACCTACTGGGAGGGCGAGGGCTTCGAGCAGGTGTGGATCAAGCAGCGCGACACCGACCCCGAGCCCCCGTTGCGCTGGCTCGGCAGCACCCGCGCCGACGGCCCGCGGCACATGGTGCGTGGGGTCGACCCGCGGCACTGCACGCCGCAACTGGGCGTGGTCGGCCCGTGGAACGAGCGGCTGCCGCACTTCCGGCTGGAGTTCACCCCGAGCAGCGGCGAGGAGTTGCAGTCGGAGTATCTGCTTCCGCGCGGCTCGCTCGTCGACGCATTGCGCGCCCTCGACCGGATACGCGACACGATCGCGCCCGTCCTGCAGGTGTGCGAGATCCGCTCGATCGCCGCCGACGACCTGTGGCTCTCCCTCGCCCACGAGCGTGACAGCGCCGCGGTGCACTTCACCTGGGTCGCCGACACGGCCGCGGTGCTCCCGGTGGTGGCGGCCGTTGAGGCGGTGCTGGAGCCGTTCGGTGCGCGGCCGCACTGGGGCAAGGTGTTCGGCATCGAGCCGGACGCGGTGCGGGCGCTCTGGCCACGCCTGCCCGACGTGGAGCGGCTCCTGCGCCGGCACGACCCCGCAGGCAAGTTCCGCAACGCGATGGTGGACCGCTACCTGCCCGCATGACGCACCTGGCCCGGCGCGGATTCCGCGCCGGGCCAGGAGCACTCGTCCGTGGAGCCTGGGGCTCAGCCTCCGGCCTGAGGAGCCGGCTGACCGCCGGGTGCGGTCTGCCGGGCGCAGGTGGTGTCCTGCGCCGGGAGCGTGAGATCCACCAGGTAGCGCGTGGCGGCCGCATCCGCGCAGGCGTTGGCCCCCTGGAGCGCCACCGTGTGCCCGTCGTTCTCCACGGTCAGCAGCCGGGCCTTCATCTGCCTGGCCAGCGACACGCCGTCCTCGTACGGGGTGGCAGGGTCGCCGGTCGAGGAGACGACCAGCACGGTGGGCAGGCCCGGCGCCTCGACGGGCCCGGGCTGGCTGGTGGGCGGCACCGGCCAGAACGAGCACTGCTCCAGCGCGTCGGACGGCCCGACCCCCGCGTCGTAGAACGGCGCGATCTCCAGCGACTCCTTGCTGATCTCGAGCGCGACGCTGCGGTCGGTAAGCCGGTCGGAGTCGACGCAGTTGATCACCGGGAAGGCTTCCAGCAGATTGCTGTAGCTGCCGTCAGGTGCCCGCTCGTAGTAGGCGTCGGCCAGCCGCAGCAGGTTGGCGCCGTTGCCCTGCGTCACCTGCACGAGCCCTTCCTGCAGGAAGCCCCACAGCGACTCGGAGTACAGCGCGGTGAGCACGCCGGTCATGGCGTCGTTGTAGCTCAGCGTGCGCCCGCCCGCGGCCGGGACCGGCGTGTTGATCAGCGGCCGCAGGAGGTCCTGCAGCTTCTTCGACGCGCCCGGCACGTCGGTGCCCAGCGGGCATCCGGCCTGCCCGACGCAGGCCTTGGCGAAGTTGTCGAAGGCCCGCTGGAAGCCACGGGCCTGCGTGAGCCGCGACTCCACAGGGTTCAGCGAGGGGTCGACCGCGCCGTCGAGCACCATCGCGCGCACCGACTGCGGGAACTGCTCGGCGAACTCGGAGCCGATGTGCGTGCCGTAGGAGTAGCCGACGTAGTTCAGCTTCTCGTCGCCCACCACCTGGTGGGCGATCTGCAGGTCGCGGGCCACGTCGCGGGTGCCCACGTTGGCGAGCACGTCGAGGCCCACGCGGTCGGCGCACCGCTGCGCGAAGTCCTTGTACTCCTGCTCGGTCTTCGCGACGCCCTCCGGCGAGGTGTCGAGATCGAGGTCCGCGCGATCGGCATCGATCTCAGCGGTGTTGGAGCAGTCGATCGTGGGCTCGGAGACACCGACACCACGCGGGTCGAACCCGATGAGGTCGAACTTCTGGGCCACCTCGCCGTTGCCGATCAGACCGGCGATCGACGGCAGGAAGCTCACACCCGAGCCACCGGGGCCGCCCGGGTCGGTGAACAGCGAGCCGATCCGGGCCGCCGGGTCGAGCGCCTTCTGCCGGAGCATGGCGATCTTGGCGGTCTTGCCGTCCGGGTTCGCATAGTCGAGCGGCACCTCGAGATAGGTGCAGTCGAACTTGGGGTCGGCGAAGGTCTGCCGGTCGGCATCCGTGCGCGCGAAGTCGGTGCAGGGGCCCCAGGACAGCTCCTGGGACAGGAAACGATCGAGCCCCGGCTGGGCGGGCGCCGGTGCAGGCGCCGCCGCAGCCACGGGCGGGACGGCAATGGACAGTCCTACCAGGAGCGTGAACGTGCTCGCGACGACCGCGCGACGGGACAACCTCACGAAGGGGAATCTTGTCGGTGATGGGTCCCCCGGGCAACCACCAGGCGCGGCACGGCAGTGTTCAGCGCCGACGTGACCGCCTGTCCTGCGGCGGGCCTGTGCGCGGCGCAGCCGCCCGCAGGTTCGGTCTCTCGTTGCCGGCGTCCCAGCGCGCGTAGGCGTCGACGATGTCGGCCACCAGCCGGTGGCGCACCACGTCGGTGCTGGTCAGCAGCGAGAAGTGGACGTCGTCGACGTCGCCGAGGATGTCGCGCACGACGTTGAGCCCCGATCGGGTGCCACCGGGCAGGTCGACCTGCGTGACGTCACCGGTGACCACGATCTTGGAGCCGAACCCGAGCCGCGTCAGGAACATCTTCATCTGTTCGGGCGTGGTGTTCTGGGCCTCGTCCAGAATGATGAAGGCGTCGTTGAGCGTGCGGCCGCGCATGTACGCGAGCGGCGCCACCTCGATGGTGCCGGCAGCGATCAGCTTCGGGATCGACTCGGGGTCGATCATGTCGTGCAGCGCGTCGTAGAGCGGGCGCAGATACGGGTCGATCTTCTCGTAGAGCGTGCCGGGCAGGTAGCCGAGCCGCTCCCCCGCCTCCACGGCCGGCCGGGTGAGGATGATCCGGTTGACCATCTTGGCCTGCAACGCCTGCACGGCCTTGGCCATGGCGAGGTAGGTCTTGCCCGTGCCGGCCGGGCCGATGCCGAAGACGATGGTGTGGGCGTCGATGGCGTCGACGTAGCGCTTCTGGTTGAGCGTCTTGGGCCGGATCGTCTTGCCGCGCCGGGACAGGATGTCGAGGCTCAGCACCTCGGCGGGCGACTCCCCGATGCGGGCGCGCTCGTCGGCCTCGCCGTCGGCGAGCATCTCGACGGTGCGCCGCACGGCGTCGGTGGAGACCTGCTGCCCGCGCTCCGCGAGCATGATCAGCTCGGTGAACACCCGCTCCGCGAAGGCCACGTCGGCCGGGGATCCGGTGAGGGTGAGCTCGTTACCTCGGACATGGACGTCGGCGTCGAGCAACTCCTCGGCGACGCGCAGGCTCTCGTCGCGCGAACCCAGCAGCGCGAGCAGAGCGGTGTCCGGAACGGCCATGCGGGACTGGACGGGATCCGGATGTGACAAGGGCTGTGCCGCCTGCTTTCCATCTGCTGGGACTCTGCTGCCTGAGGACCCTGCGATGTTACCGCCACACCCCGACAGAACGCCCGACCTTTCCGTAGCCGATGCCTCGGCGTTCGGCCGAGTGAGGTCCGGCACCTACCGGAGCCCCGCACGTCATCCGGTGTTTACCTTGGATGGCCGGTGTGCCGTGCCCTGGGTGGGTCGACAGACCGTCGGCCACCGGATGTGAGGCCGCGGTGCAGAGCACCGGGAAGGTGTGAGAAATGGGCCGCCGGGCCACCCACCGTGTGCACGCGTCCTGCGCCCGACCGGCTGCAGGAGGCTGCGCGTGACCACCACTGCCGCTGTCGGGGTCGGCTCGGCTGCGCGGCCTGCGGTTTTCACCACGGATGTCGCAGCGCCGCCGCGCACGCTGCTGGAAATCCTCGCGGTGACCGCCGCGCTGCACCCGAACGCCACCGCGCTCGACGCCGGTGGGGTGGCGCTGAGCTATCGCCGGCTCGCCACCGACGTCGAGGCCGTCCGCGCCAGGCTCGCCGCCGCAGGCATCGGCCGCGGCGACCGGGTCGGGGTACGGATCGCCTCCGGCACGGTCGAGCTCTACGTCGCGATCCTCGCTGTGCTCGCGGCAGGCGCTGCGTACGTCCCGGTGGACGCCGACGACCCCGACGAGCGAGCGGAACGGGTGTTCGGCGAGGCAGCGGTCTGCGCCGTGCTCGGCGACGGCTGCGCGATCGCGATGCGCCACGACCCGATCGGCACGCCCGGACGCCCCCGTCCCGACGACGACGCCTGGGTCATCTTCACCTCCGGTTCCACCGGCACCCCGAAGGGTGTGGCGGTCCGGCACGCCGGCGCTGCCGCGTTCGTCGACGCGGAGGCGCGGATGTTCCTCGCCGACGAGCCGATCGGGCCGGGCGACCGGGTGCTCGCGGGCCTGTCCGTGGCCTTCGACGCGTCATGTGAGGAGATGTGGCTCGCCTGGCGGCACGGTGCGTGCCTGGTGCCGGCCCCGCGGTCGCTGGTGCGCACCGGCGTCGACCTGGGCCCATGGCTCGCGGCGCAGCGGATCACGGTCGTCTCCACCGTGCCGACGCTCGCCGCGCTGTGGCCGGCCGACGCGCTCGAGGACGTCCGGCTGATGATCTTCGGGGGTGAGGCGTGCCCGCCCGAGCTCGCGGAGCGGGTCGCCGTGGAGGGCCGCGAGGTGTGGAACACCTACGGTCCGACCGAGGCGACCGTGGTCGCCTGCGCCTCGCCGCTCACCGCCGACGGCCCGGTGCGTATCGGGCTCCCGCTCGAGGGCTGGCAGCTCGCGGTCGTCGATGCCGAGGGTGAGCCGGTCCCCATGGGCGGGACGGGTGAGCTGGTGATCGGCGGCGTCGGGCTCGCCCGCTACCTCGACGCGGCGAAGGACGCCCAGAAGTTCGCTCCGCTGCCGTCGCTCGGCTGGCCCCGCGCCTATCGCAGCGGCGATGTCGTCCGCGCCGAGGAGGCCGGTCTGCTGTTCCTCGGCCGGGCCGACGAGCAGGTCAAGCTGGGCGGCAGGCGGATCGAGCTCGGCGAGGTGGACGCCGCACTGCACGCGCTCCCCGGTGTGCGCGCCGCCGCAGCCGCGGTGCGCCGGACAAGGGCGGGCAACCAGGTCCTGGTCGGCTACGTCGCCCCGGAGACCGGTGAGTTCGACTCCGACAGCGCCGCGCACCGGCTTCGCGACCGCCTGCCCGCCTCGCTCGTCCCGCTGCTCGCGGTGGTCGAGGAGCTGCCCACCCGCACGTCCGGGAAGGTCGACCGCGAGGCCCTGCCCTGGCCGCTCCCGTCGGGATCGGGCGAGGACCTGGTCGCGGCGGGCGTACTGACCTCGACGGAGGGCTGGCTCGCGCAGGGCTGGGCCGAGATCCTCGGCGCTCCCGTCACCGATCCGAGCGCCGACTTCTTCACCCACGGCGGTGGCAGCCTCACCGCAGCCCAGCTGGTTGCGCTGATCCGCGCCCGGCATCCGCAGGTGTCGGTCAACGACCTCTACCTGCGCCCGACTCTTCACGAGCTTGCAGGCTGGCTCGACGCGCAGAGCACCGCACCCACCGCCCGTCGCGAGATCAGGCCCACTCCGCGGCTCACCGGGGTGGTGCAGGCGTTGCTCCTGGTTCCCATGCTCGCGCTCGTCGGGCTCCGCTTCACCACGACCGCGGCCGCGCTGTCCACGCTCGCCGCGCTCTCCGGGGTGTTGCCCTGGGCGCCCGCGGTGCCGTGGTGGTGGCTCGTGCTGGGGTGGCTGGTGCTGTTCAGCCCGCCGGGCCGGATCGGGATCGCCGCAGGTGGGGCCCGGCTCCTGCTGCGTGGGGTGCGGCCGGGCAGCTACCCCCGCGGCGGCTCGGTGCACGTCCGGCTGTGGGCCGCCACCCGGCTCGCCGAACTCTCCGGCGCCACCGGGGCAACCGCGGCCTCGTGGACGACACAGTACGCACGCGCACTCGGGGCGAAGATCGGCAAGGACGTCGACCTGCACTCCGCACCCCCGGTGACGGGGATGCTCAAGCTCGGCCGGGGCGCCGCGGTGGAGCCCGAGGTCGACCTGTCCGGCCACTGGGTCGACGGCGACGTCGTGCACGTCGCCAAGATCCGGATCGGTGCGGGGGCACGGGTCGGCGCGCGCAGCACCCTGTTCCCCGGCGCACGGGTCGGCCGGGGCGCCGAGGTCACCCCGGGGTCGACCGTGCAGGGCGCGGTACCCGCGGGTCAGCGCTGGTCGGGCTCGCCCGCCCACCGCACCGGCAGGAGCGACGTGAACCGGCCGGCGGACCGGCCACCCCGCTCCCGGTTCTGGGTGGCGGCCTACGGCGTCACGTCGGCCGTGCTCGGGCTGTTCCCGGCGCTCGCCGCGCTGCCCGCGCTCGTGATCGTCGGCTTCGCGGTGTCGGGAGCCTCCACACCCGCCGCCGTGACGCGTGCCGCGCTGCCGGCCGTCCCGCCGGCTGCGCTCGCCTACGTCGTCGGGTACGCCCTGCTGGTGCTCGTCGGTGTGCGGTTGCTCGGCGCGGGGATGCGCGCGGGTCTGCACCCCGTCCACAGCCGGGCGGGGTGGCAGGTCTGGACCACCGAACGCCTGATGGCGATGGCCCGCATCGCGCTGTTCCCCCTCTACGCGAGCCTGTTCACGCCGGTCTGGCTGCGGCTGCTCGGGGCTCGTGTCGGCAAGGACGTGGAGGCGTCCACCGTGCTGGCGCTGCCCCGGATGACGACCGTCGCCGACGGGGCGTTCCTCGCCGACGACACGATGGTTGCGACCTACGAACTGGGCGGCGGCTGGATGCACGTCGGGCCCGCCCGGATCGGCAAGCACGCGTTCCTCGGCAACTCCGGCATGACCGGCCCTGGGCGTTCGGTACCCAACCGTGGCCTGATCGGGGTGCTCTCCTCGACACCGCGGAAGGCGAAGAAGGGCTCGTCATGGCTCGGGCTGCCGCCGATGCCGCTGCGCCGGGCGGTCGAGCAGGGTGACACGAGCCGGACGTTCCATCCCCCGCGCAGACTGAAGGTGGCGCGCGGGCTCGTCGAACTCTGCCGGGCCGTCCCGGTGATGTGCTCCGTGGCTCTCGCCATGGGCGTGCTCGCCGCGCTGCTGGCCGTGGACGCCGCCGGCGGGCTGCTGCTCGCCGCTGTGCTGGCCGGCCCGTTCCTGCTGGCTGCCGGGCTCGTCGCCGCCGCCACGGCGACCGCCGCGAAGTGGCTGCTGATCGGCCGGTTCCGCGCAGTGGAGCACCCGCTGTGGAGCTCGTTCGTGTGGCGCAACGAGCTCGCGGACACCTTCGTCGAGGTGCTCGCGGTGCCCTGGCTCGTCGGCCCGGCGAGCGGCACCCCGGTGCTCACCGCCTGGCTGCGCAGCATGGGCGCGAAGGTCGGCCGCGGTGTGTGGCTGGAGACCTACTGGCTGCCCGAGTCGGACCTCGTCCGGCTCGGGGACGGGGCCACCGTCAACCGCGGCTGCGTCGTGCAGACCCACCTCTTCCACGACCGGATCATGAGCATGGACGAGGTGCGGCTCGACCAGGGCGCGACGCTCGGGCCGCACGGGATCGTCCTACCGGGCGCCGGGATCGGAGCACGCACCACCGTGGGCCCGGGATCGCTGATCACCCGAGGTGACGCGGTGCCCGCCGACACCCGCTGGCTGGGCAACCCGATCACCGCGTGGCCCGCAGGCGCAGGACGGTAAGGATGGACCCCAAGGCCGGGCCACCGGCCGGTGCCTGCCGCTCGGCCGACTCCTATCTTCCCGAGCACGGCAACGGCGGCTACCGGGTCACGCACTACGACCTCGACCTCGCCTACAAGGTCCGCTCCAACCGGCTCTCCGGGCGAGCCACGCTCACGGCCGTGGCCGGGCAGCCGCTCGGCCGGTTCAGCCTCGACCTCGGTGCGTTCACGGTCCCCCGCGTCAGCGTCGACGGGAGGCAGGCACGGTTCAGCCACCGCGGCGGGAAGCTCCACGTCACGCCGGCCCGGCCGGTGGCGGCCGGCGCCTCGTTCGTCGTCGAGGTGCGCTACGGCGGCAACCCGCGGCCCATCGACAGCCCGTGGGGCGACATCGGCTGGGACGAGTTGACCGACGGGGCTCTCGTCGCCGCACAGCCCATCGGCGCGCCGTCCTGGTTCCCGTGCAACGACCACCCTGCGGACAAGGCCGCGTACCGGATCGCCGTGACCACCGAAGCGCCCTACACGGTGCTGGCGACCGGCGTGCCGACCGGTCGGCGGCGCTCCGCCGGCAGCCGTACATGGGTCTTCGAACGGCCGGAGCCGACGGCGACCTACCTGGTCAGCGTGCAGATCGGCCGATACGAACAGCTGGACCTGGCCCGCGGCGGCGTCCCCCAGGTGGCCGGGGTACCGGCACGCCTGCGCAAGAACGCCGCCCGCGACCTCGGGCGGCACGGGCAGATCATGACGGCCTGCGAAGGGCTCTTCGGGCCGTACCCGTTCGGCGACTACGTGGTGGTGGTGACCGACGACGACCTGGACGACCCGATCGAGGCGCAGGGCATGTCGATCTTCGGCGCCAACCACGTCGACGGGAAGCGGACCCACGAGCGGCTGGTGGTGCACGAACTCGCGCACCAGTGGTTCGGCAACAGCCTGACGATCGCGGACTGGCGCCACATCTGGCTCAACGAGGGCTTCGCGACGTACGCGGAGTGGCTGTGGTCGGAGACGTCGGGCGGGCCCGCGGCCCAGGCGCACGCCCGTGAGTGGCACGAGGTGGTGGCGGGCCTGCCCGCCGACCTGGTGCTCGCCGACCCCGGCGTCGAGCGGCTGTTCGACCAGCGCGTGTACAAACGCGGCGCGCTGGCCCTGCACGCGCTGCGCCTGCGGATGGGCGACGAGCGCTTCTTCGCCCTGCTGCGCGCCTGGACCAGGCGGCACCGGCACTGCTCGGTGACCACCGAACAGTTCACCGCACTCGCCGGCGTGCACGCGGGCGCCGATCTGTCCCCCTTCTTCTCCGAGTGGCTGTACGGCGAGGCGCTTCCCGATCTGCCGCGCTGAGCCCCCGCCGTCCGAGGCTTCTGCGCGGACGGCGACGCGAGTCAGGATGTGACCGTGCACGATGACTCGGCTCTCGTCCTCCCGCGGATCGCGCGGTTCTTCCGCGAGCGACTCCTCCCCGCCGTCTACCGCGACCGCGTCCCGGCCCAGCTGACGGCGTGGACGGCGCCTGGTGAGCCCGTTCCGTTCGCCGAAGCCGTGCGGCAGGAGTTCGCTCCGATCACCCCCGGCACGGCGTGGGGACGGCCGTGGGGCACGGTCTGGTTCCACGTCACCGGGTCCGTCCCGGCGGCCTGGACCGATCCCGCCACGCGGCCCGAGCTCGTCGTCGACCTAGGCTTCTCCTCGGCCGTCCCCGGTTTCCAGGCCGAAGGGCTCGCCTACACGCCCGGCGGCGTGGTGGTGGCCGCGGTCGAGCCGATGAACATGCACGTGCCTCTCCCCGACGGCGCTGGATCCGCCGTTGACCTCTACGTCGAGGGCGCCTCGAACCCCGACGTCGGGAGCGGCTGGACGTACTCCCCGAGCCCCCTCGGCGACCCCCTCACCGCGGGCTCCGACCCGATCTACCGCCTCGGCGGCGTGGACGTCGCGCTGGTCGACCTCCCCGTCTGGGAGCTGACCCAGGACGTCTGGACGCTGTCGGGGCTGGTCGGTGAGCTGCCCGCCGACCTGCCTCGGCGCGCCGAGGTGCTGCGGGCACTCGAACGGGCCGTCGACGCCGTCGACCCGGACGACGTCTCCGGCACCGCGGACTTGGGCCGGGCCGAACTGGCCGGTGTGCTGGCGAGCCCGGCCTACGCCAGCGCCCACCGGGTACACGCCGTCGGCCACGCCCACATCGACTCGGCGTGGCTCTGGCCGGTGCGCGAGACCGTCCGCAAGGTCGCCCGGACGTTCGCCAACGTGCTGTCCCTGATGGACACCGACGACGAGTTCGTGTTCGCCGCGTCCTCCGCCCAGCAGTACGCCTGGCTCAAGGAGCACCAACCCGAACTGTTCGAGCGGGTGAAGGCGCGCGTCACGGAAGGCCGGTTCGTGCCGGTCGGCGGGATGTGGGTGGAGTCGGACACCAACATGCCCGGCGGCGAGGCGCTGGCGCGCCAGTTCGTGGCGGGCAAGCGGTTCTTCCGCGAGCAGCTGGGTGTGGACCCGCAGGAGGTGTGGCTCCCGGACTCGTTCGGCTACTCCGCCGCGTTGCCGCAGATCATGGCCGCCGCCGGAGCGCGCTGGTTCCTCACCCAGAAGATCTCCTGGAACGAGACGAACGTGATGCCGCACCACACGTTCCGCTGGGAGGGCATCGACGGCACCCGGATCTTCACCCACTTCCCGCCGGTCGACACGTACAACTCGCAGCTCTCGGCGCAGGAGCTGGCACGGGCTCAGCGCCAGTACGCCGAGAAGGGCCGGGCAAACACGTCGCTGGTGCCCTTCGGCTGGGGCGACGGCGGTGGCGGGCCGACACGGGAGATGCTGGCCGCCGCGGCGCGCACCCGATCGCTGGAGGGTTCACCGGCCGTGCGGATGACCTCGCCCGCGGAGTTCTTCGCCACTGCCGAGGCCGAGTACCCGCTGCCGCCGGTGTGGTCGGGCGAGCTCTACCTGGAGTTCCACCGCGGCACCTACACATCGCAGGCACGGACCAAGCGGGGCAACCGGCGCAACGAGCACCTGCTGCGGGAGGCCGAGCTGTGGGCCGCCACGGCCGCCGTGCGCACCGGCGCGGCGTATCCCGTGGACGTCCTGGAGCGGTGCTGGCACACCGTGCTGCTGCAGCAGTTCCACGACATCCTGCCGGGCACGTCGATCGCGTGGGTGCACCAGGAGGCGGAGCGCAACCATGCCCGCGTCAGCGCGGAGCTCGAGGAGGTCATCTCGCGGTCGCTCGCGGCGCTCGTGGGAGAGGGCGACGAGGAGATCACCGCGAACGCAGGCCCGTACGTCCGCGACGGTGTGCCTGCCCTGGGCGGCGCGACGCCGTCGCGTCCCGGCGGGCGGGCGACGATCGAGGAGAGCGGTGATGGCCTCGTGCTCGCCAACGACGCGGTCCGGGTCGTCATCGACGAGCGCGGGCTGTTCACCTCGGTCCGCGACCTCGCCGCCGACCGCGAGGTCGTGGCACCGGGCACCACCGCGAACCTCCTCCAGCTGCACCGCGACACCCCCGCGAAGTGGGACGCCTGGGACATCGACGAGACCTACCGGCGCCACGGCCGCGATCTCGTGGACGTCGACGAGCTGACGGTGCTCGAGCGCGGACCGGAGCGGGTGTCCGTGCGGATCGTCCGCAAGCCGGGGGCGTCCACGATCACGCAGGTCGTGAGCCTGACCGCCGGCTCGCCGGCGATCGACGTCGTCATCGACGTCGACTGGCACGAGCGGCAGAAGCTGCTGAAGCTCGCGTTCCCGCTCGACGTGCACGCCGACCGCGCGACCTCGGAGATCCAGTTCGGGCACCTGCACCGCCCGATCCACACCAACACCTCGTGGGACGCGGCGCGGTTCGAGACCGTGGCCCACCGGTGGGTGCACGTCGGTGAACCGGACTACGGCGTGGCAGTGGCCAACGACTCGACCTACGGCCACGACGTGAACCGCAGCACCCGCCCGGACGGGGGCACCACCACAACCGTGCGGCTCTCCCTGCTGCGCGCGCCGCTCTTCCCCGACCCCACCGCCGACCAGGGGGAGCACCGGCTCGCGGTCTCCTTAAGCGTGGGCGCCACGATCGCCGACGCCGTGACCGAGGGCTACCGGCGCAACCTGCCGCTGCGGACGGTGCGTGGCCGGGCCGGGATAGACCCGCTGGTGACGGTCGACCATCCCGCCGTTGTCGTCGAAGCCGTGAAGCTCGCCGAGGACGGCAGCGGCGACGTGGTCGTGCGGCTCTACGAGGCGCACGGCGGCCGAGCCATGGCCTCGATCAGGGCGGACTTCGCACACTCCGGCGTGGTCGAGACCGATCTGCTGGAGACCCCGCTGGAGCAGCCGGTGGCCCTGTCCGCCGACGGCACCCGGCTGGCCCTGCGCCCGTTCCGCATCGTCACGCTGCGCTTCGCACGTGGCGCAGGAGGCTGACAAATCGGCCGAACCCGGCCATGCAAAGCTACGCCTCGTGATCATCGCGGGGTCGAACCTGGTCCGGATCGGCCTCGTGGCGCTCGGCGTGGGGGGTGCTCCTCACGCTGGCCGGGCCCGTCGCCGGCGCCCAGGGCACGCAGGGGCCTGCCGAGCTCGCGCCGACGATGCTGGTGCTCGACGCGTCCGGCTCGATGACGGGCGCGGACCCTGCGGGCGGCACCAAGATGGACGCCGCCAAGAAGGCGGTGCACGCCCTGGTCGCCGCCGCACCCGACGGCGCTCCTGTCGGCCTCGCCGTCTACGGCACCGGCACCGGCAACTCCGACGCCGAACGCGCTCAGGGTTGCCAGGACGTCACAGTGCTGCGCCCGCCGGGTGCGATCGACAAGGCCGCACTCGCCACGGCCGTCGACGGTGTCGTTCCCCGCGGCTACACCCCGATCGGACGCTCCCTCCAGGTGGCCGCCGAGCAGCTGCCACCCGAGGGCCCCCGCTCGATCGTGCTCGTCTCCGACGGCGAGGACACCTGCGCCCCACCCGAGCCCTGCGATGTGGTGCGCACGCTCTCCGGGCAGGGCGTCGACCTCGTCGTCCACGCCGTCGGCTTCGGTGTCGACGCCGTCGGCTTCGGTGTCGACGCCGTCGCCCGCGCCCAACTCGCCTGCGTCGCCCAGGCCACCGGCGGCACCTACACCGACGCGCCCGACGCCGGCGCACTGCAACGCGTGCTCCCCCGCGTCACAGCCACAGCGCTGCGCAACTACCAGCCTGCGGGCACACCCATCACGGGCACGCCGACCTTCGACGCCGCGCCGGTGGCCGGCCCGGGACAGCACCTCGACACCATCGGCCAGCACGAGCAGCGCTACTACGCGGTCGACGTGCCCGCAGGCGCCACGGCCTACTTCAGCGCGACGGTCTCCTTCCCGCGCCTGCGCGGGATCGATCTGGTCAGCGACTTCAACACCCTTCAGCTGCGCACCTACGGCGACGGCGGCGAGGACTGCCACGAGTTCGTGTCCGAGCAGACGAGCAGGTCATCGGACGGAGCCGCGCTCACCGTCGCCACCACCTGGGACGGCGCCACCAAGGACGCCACCGGCAGCAGCCCGGCCGCCGACGCGTGCAAGGGAGGTGGCCGCTACTGGTTCGCGCTGGAGTGGGACCGGGTGTCGGCGGGCGTGCCCGAGCGGCTCCCTGTCGAGCTCCTCGTCGGCGTCGAGCCCGCGGTGACCGACCCGGGGCCAGTTGCCGTACTGCCTCTGGGCGCGTTCGTCGAGCCGACGGGCACACCCCGGCCTGTGGTGGGCGGTGGCTCCTTCAACGTCGCCGGCACGCTGGACGGCTCCGGCAGCTACTCGGACGTTCTGCAGCGCGGTGAGTTCGTGTTCTACCGGGTGCGGCTGGACTGGGGGCAGGGGCTCACCTACCGCGTGCGGCTCGGCGAGACACCGGGCCGAGGGACCGAGAACCTCTCTCCCGTCTCCACACGGGTGTACACGCCGACGCGCGAGGAGATCGGCGAGGAGTTCGCGTCGTACAACGGGGACGCCCGCCAGCTGCCGAGCAACACACCCGCGCTCACCACCGTGCCGGTGCGCTACGGCAACCGGAACGCCGATGTGGTGGCGACCCGCACGCAGAGCGTGGCCGGCTGGTACTCGATCTCCGTTCAGGTGGGCGCGCCCCACACCGACACCGGCACCGCGGCCCCGGTGCCGATCCAGCTCGACCTCACCGTCACCGGCGACCCGGAGCCCGGCCCGGCGTACGCGTTCTCCTCGCCCGAGGCGCAGCGGATCGGGCCGTTCGGCGAGCCCGGCACACCCGCGACCCCGCCGGTGGCCGTCGCCCCCGGTGCTGCCCAGGGCGAGGCCGCGAGCACCACAGTGGTCTCGCCTGGCGGTTGGGCCACGATCGCGGGCGGTGCCGCGCTCGTGGTGGCCCTGGGCACCGGCCTCGTGCTGCGGAGCCGCCGCCGGGCGCGGTAGCGGCAGAGCACTAGTGACCGCGGAACGCCTCCGCGAGCCACCACGAGCCACCGTCCGAGGCGATCTTCGCGTCGACCAGCATCGGGGCGGTGCGTGGACCGTTCACCCACTCCGCCACCGGCTTCAGATCGTCCGGGGTACGCACCGTCACGGCGTCGAAGCCGAACCCCCGCCCGATCGCGGCGATGTCGGTGTCGGGGAACGTGACGGTGGTGTGGTCGGCGCCGGTGAAATGGTGCACCTCGGCGCCGTAGCCGCGGTCGTCGTAGATCACGACGACCATCGGGAGCCCGAGCCGCGCCACGGTCTCCAGCTCCGCGGCGGCCATCAACGCTCCGCCGTCGCCCAGCGCGGCGACGGCGAGCCGGTCCGGGCGGGCGAGCGCCGCCCCGACCGCCGTGGCGAGGCCGAGCCCGATCGACTGGAACGCCTGCGTGAAACAGAACCCGTGCTCGTCGGGAACGCGCAGGTAGGCGCTCGGATACCCCATGAAGTTCCCGGAGTCGACGGCCACCGTCCGATCGTCGGGCAGCAGATCGTCGAGTGCGATCGACAGCGTGCGGGGGTCGATGCCGTCGGGCCCGGTGAGGTCGTCGTAGGCGACGGTGTTCCAGCGGCCGCGCTCGGCGATCGACGCCCGGACCTCGCCGGTGCGGTAGCCCGTGCGGCGCTCCTGGTAGACCGCCAGCACGTCGGCAGCCGTCGCGCCCACGTCACCCAGCACGCCGAGGTCCACCGGCCGGTTCGCCCCGATCGCGTCGGTGTCGAGGTCCACCTGCACGACCCTGGCGCCCGGCCCGATCAGCGCGCCGTGGCGCATGGTCCACATGTTCAGCGTGCAGCCCCAGCCCACCACCAGGTCGGCCTGCGTGATCAGCTCCGCGGCCAGCGGCGAGGCGAACCCGCCGGAGATCCCCAGCGACCAGGGGTCATCGTGGAACAGCCCGTTCGCCACGGCCGACGTGGCCAGCAGCGCGCCGCACGCCTCGGCCAGCGCGCGAAGCTGCTCCCGTGCGTCGCGCGCGCCCCGACCGGCCACGAACACCGGGCGCTGCGCCGCCGTCAGCAGCGTGACGAGCTCCGCCACCGACGCAGCGGACGGCCGCACCGGCGCCAGTGCGGGCAGCGCGGGTACCTGCATCGGCTGTGGAGCCGCGGCGGCCTGCACGTCGAGGGGCAAGTTGAGCACCACGGTGCGGCGCTGCTCGACGGCGGTGCGGAAGGCCCGGACGACGTCGGCGGCTGCCGACTCCGGCGAGTGGACGCGTTCCGCGACCGCACCGACCGCTTCGACGAGCGCGTCCTGGTCGATCCGGAAGTTCGACCGCACAGCGGCGCCGCCCGTGTCGGCGGCCAGCACCAGCATCGGCGTGCGACTCTTCGCGGCCTCGGCGATCCCGGTCATCGCGTTGGTGAGCCCGCAGCCCTGGTGCAGGGAGAGCACGCCGACGCGCCCGCTCGTGCGGGCATAGGCGTCGGCCATCGTCGCCGCGCCGCCTTCGTGGCGCGCCGCCACGAACGGGAGGCCACCGGCGCGCAATGCGTTGGTGACGTGGAAGTTCCCGCTCCCCACCACCCCGAAGGCGTGCCCGACCCCCAGTTCGGTGAGCGCGCGGCCCACCAGCTCGGCGACGATCATGTGGTCATCTCCCGATCGCAGGGCTCATACAGCCCGTTCAGCCGGGCGCCCTCGCCGTCCGCCATCACGGCTCCACCAGCGCCAGCACCCGGGCCGGGCTCCCCGACCCGCCGACGATCGGCAGCGGACCCGCGATCACCACCGCGCCGGTGGGCGGCAGCTGCGCAAGGTTCTGCAGCTGGGTCAGCCCGTACTTGCCCGCCCCCAGCATGTAGGAGTGGCACGGGAACGGCGGGTCGAACGAGTGCGCCGCACCCGCGTCGGTGCCCACGGTCTCCACGCCGAGCCCCATCACCGGGGCCTCCTCGGCGAGCCACTTCGCGCACTCGACGGAGATGCCGGGCGTGTGCGACCCCGTCTCGTCGGCGTTCAGGAATGCGTCGGCATCATCGCTGCGGCTGTCCCAACCCGTCCGGTAGAGCAGCCAGCCACCCTCCGGGAGTGGCCCGTGCTCGGACTCCCACGCACGGACGTGGTCGATCTCCAGCAGGAAGTCCGGGTTCTTCTCGCACTCCGCCGAGAAGTCCAGCACGGCGGCGGGCGCTACCAGCCGAGCGGCCGGCACCTGCGCGATGTCCTCGCCGTCCTTCGCGGTCACCCAGTGCACCGGCGCATCGAAATGCGTGCCGGTGTGCTCAGAGGTCTGGATGTTGTTCCAGTACCAGGCGGGGCCGCGGTCGTCGTAACGGCTCATCTCGGTGAGCCCGAACGGCGAGGCGTTGGCGAACTGCGGAGGCAGCTGGAGAACCGGGGTTCCGCTGTGCAGCGGCGCGGTGAGGTCGATGACCTCGACGGCACGCGTGCGTAGCGCGTCGAGCAGGTTCTGCAGCACCGGCATGGCAGGTTCCTCCGAGATCGGCATGTGGTCGTAGGCGTATCGCGATCCCCAATGATCCTTGCGTATGACTGCATATCCGCCCAGTGCGCGAAGTACTAGTCCTTGAGGAGACGCTCCAGGGCGTCGCGGCAGGCGCGCCACGCGGCGCTCGACGGGTCGATCAGTGCCATGTGGTCCACCCCTGGCAGCGTGACGAGCTCGGCCGCGTCCCCGGCCGCAGCCACGAACCGCTCGCTCTGCCGGATCGGCACGTTCACGTCCGCGGTGCCGTGCACGCACACCACCGGCGCGCCGATCGGGAGGCGGGCGATGGGCGATGCGAGCGAGTACCGGTCCGGGACATCGGACGGGTCACCGCCGAGCAGCGCCTGCACCGCACCGCTGCCCACCCGGCGTTCGGCGGCGTCGACGAGGTCCAGTACACCGGCCTGGCTGACGACGCCACGCAGTTCGACGAGAGGCCCCGCGCCGGGCGCACCCGCGGGAAGCCCGGAACGGGCGGCGAGCCACGTGGCGAGGTGTCCGCCTGCGGAGTGCCCGACCGCGACGACGCGCTCCATCGGCAACCGGCCACCGACCGCGTCCTGCACCGGACCGGCCAGCGCATCCACCGCCGCCGCGACGTCGTCGAACGTGCGGGGCCAGCCACCGCTGTCGCCGTCGGCGGAGCCGGTGCTGTCGGCCGGCACCGGCACCCGCCGGTACTCGATGTTCCATGCGGCGAGCCCGGCGTCCGCGAGGTCGGCGGCCAGCGGGCGACCCAGCTCGAGTCCGTAGGCCTGCCGCCAGAAACCACCGTGCACCACGACGGCGACCGCTCGGACATCGCCTGCCGGAAGGGTCAGCTCGCCGAACTGGGCGGGGTGGATGCCGTATTCGAACCGGAGTGGGGCCTCTGGGCGACTCACGGACGGGATCATGACACGGGAAACCGATTCGTCACGTCGCGGTGGACGTGGGGGGACACCCACCGCGACGTGACTCCGCCGGTTGAGGGGGACTCCACCGGCGGCCCCGTGGGCGAGCACGCTCACGGTGCGGGCCGGCCGTCTGCACGGCCGGATTCCGACAGAAGGTACCGCGAGGAACGAACCGTGAAAGCCGTCCTCACCCGGATGAACCCGCAGGTCCGACGTATCTGGACCCGGACGGGGGCGCTCGGGGCCGTCAATGCTGATGAGAGCGCCGGTGGCCCGCCGAGCGATCGGCGGATCGGTACTGACCGAACGAACGGGTGCGCCGCGCCGGTTTCCGACCGGTCAGCTCCAGCGATCGGTCAGCACACCGAGCGCACCGAGCGCGACGGCGGCCGCGGTCGAGGCGCGCAACACCTCCTGGCCCAGCCGCACGGGCCGGGCACCCGCGGCCACGAGCGTCTCGATCTCCTCGTCGGTGATCCCGCCCTCCGGGCCGACCACGAGCAGGAGGTCGCCGGTGCGCGGAATCTCGTCGGCGATGTCCGCGAGCCGGTCGCCCGCGCCCTCGTGCAGCACCAGCGCACCGGCCGCGGCACCCACCCGCCGCGCCAGCTCCCCGGTCGTCACTGGCTCCTCGACGTCCGGCAACCACGGGCGCCGGGACTGCTTGGCCGCCTCGCGCACCGTGCTGCGCCAACGGCCCAGCGCCTTCTCCCCGCGCGGCCCGTCGTCCCAGCGCGCGATGCACCGCGCCGCGCGCCACGGCAGGACCCCGTCGATCCCGGCCTCGGTGGCCATCTCGACGGCCAGCTCGCCGCGGTCACCCTTGACGAGGGCCTGGGCGAGCAGAACGCGAGGCGCGGGCGGCTCCAGCACGACCCGCGAGGTCACGGTCAGGTCGACGGTGTCACGGCCCGCCGCGTCGACGACAGCATGGGCGAGCCCGCCGTGGCCGTCGGCGAGCTGCACGGCCTCGCCCGGACGCAGCCGCTTGACCGTGGCCGCGTGACGCCCCTCGGGCCCGTCGAGGACAGCGCGGTCGCCGGACGGCAACGCGTCGACGAGGAACAGTGGTGCGGTACTCACGAGACGATCCTCCCGCGCCCGGGACCGGGGCGGGCGGCAGCGGGCTCAGTGGGCAGGCCACCGACATCGACGAGTGTGGCCACCTCGGTGGGACCGGGCGCGGACCCGGCGCTCATCGGTCGGGCAGGTCAGCGGAACGAGTCGCGCAGCCGGGAGAAGATGCCGTGGCCGTTGCGGTTGCCCGCGGCCAGGTCGGGCTGTTCCTCCCCACGCAACGCGGCGAGCTGACGCAGCAGCTCGGTCTGCTCCTTGGTGAGGCTGGTCGGCACCGCGACGTCGACGTGCACCATCAGGTCGCCGTGGCCGTCCACCCGTCCGCTGGAGCGCAGCCGTGGCATCCCCTTGCCCCGCAGCGTGCGCACCGTGCCCGCCTGCGTGCCCGGCTCGACGTGCAGCTCCTCCATCCCGTCGAGGGTGGGCAGCGGCAGTGTGGTGCCGAGGGCAGCCGCGGTCATCGGCAGCTCCACGGTGCAATGCAGGTCGGCGCCGTCGCGCGTGAACAGCTCGTGCGGCTCCTCCTCGACCTCCACGTACAGGTCGCCCGCCGGGCCGCCGCCGGGCCCGACCTCGCCCTGTCCGGCCAGCCGCACCCGCATGCCGTCGGCCACACCGGCCGGGATCCGCACGCCGACCGAACGCCGGGAACGCACCCGCCCGTCGCCGCCGCACTGCCGGCACGGCTCGGGGATGACCTCGCCGAACCCGCGGCAGTTGGGGCACGGCCGCGACGTGACGACCTGGCCGAGGAACGAGCGCTGAACGCTCTGCACCTCGCCGCGGCCGTTGCAGATGTCGCACATCGTGGGCACGCTGCCGGGTGCGCAGCCCGAACCGGTGCACACCGAACAGAGCACGGCGGTGTCGACGGTGAGGTCACGCGTGACGCCGGTGGCGCACTCCTCGAGCGTGAGGTGCATCCGGATCAGCGCATCGGCCCCCGGTTGCACACGGCTGCGCGGGCCACGTCCACGGCCACCGCCCTGGCCGCCGAAGAAGGCGTCCATGATGTCGCCGAAGCCGAAGGCGCTGAACGGGTCGCCGCCGCCACCGCGGGCGCCGGCGCCGTTGCCCAGAGGGTCGCCGCCCAGGTCGACGATGCGGCGCTTCTCCGGGTCGGACAGCACCTCGTAGGCCGCACTCACCTCGCGGAACCGCTCCTGTGCCGCCGCGTCGGGGTTGACGTCGGGATGCAGCTCGCGCGCGAGCCTGCGGTACGCCCGCTTGATCTCGTCGGGCCCGGCGTCACTGTCGACGCCCAGGATCCCGTAGTAGTCCCGTGCCACCCTGGCGTTCCCCATGGTCCTTCTCGCTCAACCGTTCACAACTCGTGCCGGATCGATAATGCCCTGTCAGCGCCCTGCCAGGATCTCACCCACGTACCGCGCCACCGCACGGACCGCCGCAATCGAGCCCGGATAGTCCATCCGGGTGGGGCCGACAACACCCATGCCACCCAGAACGGTGCCGGGGCCGTATCCGATCGACAGCACGGATGTGTCGCGCATCTCCTCGGCCTCGTTCTCCTCGCCGATGCGCACCGTGACGGTGCCGGGATCCTGCGCGGAGGCGAGCAGCTTGAGGACCACCACCTGTTCCTCGAGGGCTTCGAGGACCTGCCGCAGAGATCCCGGGAAGTCGCCCGCGTTTCGGGTGAGGTTGGCGGTGCCGCCGAGCAGCAACCGCTCCTCGGGGTGCTCGACGAGGGTCTCGATGAGCACGGTGGAGAGAGTGACGATCACGTCACGCAGTTCGGGCGGGACGGACTCGGGCAGGTCGGCCACCGCGACGGACGCGGCCGCCAGCCTGCGGCCGGCAAGCGCTCCGTTGATCAGGCTGCGCAGCTGCGCGACCTGGTCGTCGGAGAGCACCTCACCGAGATCCACCACCCGCTGGTCCACCCGGCCACTGTCGGTGATCACCACCAGCATCAGCCGCGCCGGGGTGAGCGCCACGATCTCGCAGTGGCGCACGGTGGAGCGGGTGAGCGTGGGGTACTGCACCACGGCGACCTGGCGCGTGAGCTGCGCGAGCAGCCGCACGCTACGCCGCAGCACGTCGTCGAGGTCGATCGCGCCGTCGAGGAACGCCTGCAGCGCACGCCGCTCGGCCAGCGACAGGGGTTTGACCTGCGCCAGCCGATCGACGAACAGGCGGTAGCCCTTGTCGGTGGGCACCCGCCCTGCGCTGGTGTGCGGCTGGGCGATCAGTCCGTCCTCCTCGAGGACGGCCATGTCGTTGCGCACGGTGGCGCTGGAGACGCCCAGGTTGTGGCGCTCGACGATCATCTTCGAGCCCACAGGCTCATGCGTGGCGACATAGTCCGCCACGATCGCCCGCAGGACCGCGAAGCGACGCTCGTCGGCGTTCACGCGGCGTTCCTCCCCGGTTCGTGGTGTTCTCACCAGTCTAGGTGTTCTCCACGAGTTGAGCGCTCATCATCGCCCCGCCGGTGGCCGACCGCACGTTCCGGCGGGGGGGGTGGTGAGCCTGTCCGGGACGTCAGGAGCCTGCCGGCCCCGCATCCGCCAATGCCGCCGGGGCGACGACCGGGGCACCCCGACCTGCGGCGACCTCGCGCGCCACCTCCTCGACCGTCTTGCCCTTCGTCTCGAAGGTGGCGGCGAGGGCGATGAGGCCGGCGACGATCGAGATGACGCCGAAGAGCACGAAGAATGCGTAGTGCGAGGTGTGCATGGCCAGCACGAAACCGACCAGCACGGGCATCACGAGCCCGCCCACCTTCTGCATCGCGGCGGCCCAGCCGATGCCGGTGGCCCGGCTCGCCGTGGGGTACAGCTCGCTGGCGTAGGCGAAGAGCGTGGCACCGCCCAGCCCGCTTCCGAAGAAGGTGGCGAGCGAGCCGAGCACCACCACCGCGACGGCTGCCGACGCGGTGCCCCACACGAAGCAGAGCAGCCCGCTGACCAGGAATGACACGCCGAGCACGACCCGGCGGCCGATCCGGTTGATCAGCTGGCCCGCCAGGATGCTGCCCACCACACCCACCGCGGTGATGATCGCGGTGTAGCCGAAGCTCTTGAGCAAGCCGACGCCTTGGCCCTCCAGCACGGAGGGCAGCCAGCCGGAGAGCCCGTAGAGGAACGCCCCACCGCAGACCTCCATGATCCACAGCGCGATGGTGTAGCGGAGGTAGGAGCGTCCGAGCAGTGACCCGATCGATCCGGCGGGTTCGGGCTGCGCGCCGCGCACGGCGGTGAGGTCCCCCGCGGCGCCGCGTGACTCCGGACAGAGCCGGTCGACGATCCGGAGCGCATCCTGTGCCCGTCCGCTGCGCAACAGGTAGCGCACCGACTCCGGGAGCCGGGCCAGCATGAACAGGCTGACGATGACCGGCAGCGTCCCAATCACGAACATGGCGCGCCAGGAGAACGCGGGCACCACCAGCGCCCCGATCGCGGCGGCCACCGGCGTGCCGATGAGCCACGCGGAGGTGGCCATGGTGACCATCGGGCCGCGGTGGCGGGAGGGTGCGAACTCGGCGATGTAGGGCAGCACCACCGCGATCTCCGCGCCGAGGCCGACACCCTGCAGCCCGCGGAACACCAGCAGTGACGGAAAGCTCCAGGCGAACACCGCCGCGAGGCAGAACACGGCGTAGATCGCGATGCTGGCGGCCAGCGGAACCCGGCGCCCGAACCTGTCGGAGACCGAGCCCGCGAGCGCCGCGCCCACGAGCATTCCCGCGAACAGGACCGACGAGTAGAAGCCGGCCTGCTCACTGGAGAGATGGAACGTACCGATGATTCCGGGGAGTGTGACCCCCGTTACGTTGATGACGAAACCGCACAGGAAATGCCCGGCCAGTACCGTCAGGTAGAGCGTCAGATGCCGATTGGTAAATCCGGATTCGTCCAGCCGGGTGAGCAGGGAGCTGGAACCGGGGACGGTCGCGGCGTGGTGGGACATGGAGATACCACCTCCTTGTGGCGCGAAGCTGAATGTGTGTCGCGGTGGCCGTTCGGGTGGGCCGCGCGATCAGCGGTCGTCCAGGTGGCCCTGGGTGTCGAAGTAGATCCGGCGCAGCGCCGGAAGGAGTGGGGAGCGCATCTCCGCGGGCAGCCCTGCGGTGAGCTCGGCGGCGAACTTCTCGAGAGCCCGCCGCGCCGCATCCCGGGCTTCCACGCCCAGCGGGGTGAGCGCGAGCCGCATCGTGCGACGGCTGGTGTCGGACGTGCCGCGGATGAGGAATCCGCGGGTGACCATCTTGTCCACGCTCTCGGACATCGTGGACGGGTTGCGGTGCGCAAGTTTGCACAAGGCGGTGAGCGATGTGTGCCCGCTCCCGACCCGGGACAGAATTCGATACTGCCGAATAGTGAGGGACTGGTCGAGCCCGGCGAGAATCTCGGTCTGCAACCTGGTGAGCCGCCCGCCGAGGGCGAGAAGCACTTCTCCGACGTCGGCATCAGAGCCGACCTCGTCGAAAGTTTCAGTATCGTCGTTGATCACTTTGGTGTCCGCACTGTCCGGTGCCCGAAATGATGTCCGCCGTGAGACTACTGGCGTGACAGCGTTCACGGAAGAGGCAATTTCGATCACCCGAATGATCCCATAGCGACCATATCGGAATGGATAGTCAAATTAACGAAACAGGATTTTCAGGACATCCGCGCAGGGCGTGGTGACACCGGCGCGCCACCTCACCGCTACCGGTCGGCTACCCGCACAGGTTCCGCGGAACTCCCGGCCGGGTGTGATCGTTGGGTTGGCGTGGATCATCCGTTTCGCGAACTTCGCGAAGAACGACGCCAGGGAGCCGCGCGCTGATGGGCCTCTTCGACAAGCTGAAGGAACGCTTCGCTCCGCCGGCGCACACCGCACACCCCACGCACGACCATCACCGGGCGCACGATCATCACCGGCCGCAGTACGGCCACGAGCACGATCGCGACCCTGACGAGGTCGCCGTCGAGCGCTACAGGTACATGCTGAAGACCGCTCCCCCCGAGACCATCGAGCAGGCGCACGCCGAGGCGTTCGCCAAGCTCACCCCGGAGCAGCGCTCGCGGGTGCTCGCCGAGATGAGCACCAACGTGCCGGAGGCGGAGCGGGCGCGCTCCACCGACCCGCGGGAGATGGCACGGATGGCCACCCGCGCCGAGATGCACAACCCCGGCACGATGGAGCGCACGCTCGGCGGCGGCCGTCAGGGGCCGGGCATGGGCAGCATGATCGCCGGCACGCTCCTGGCCAGCGTCGCAGGCGCGTTCATCGGCACCGCCATCGCCGACGCCTTCTTCGACGACGACGAGGACGACATGTCCGGCGGCGAGGAGGAATTCGCCGGCGGTGAGGAGTTCGGCGGCGCCGAGGACTTCGGCGGCGAGGAGTTCTGACCCTCGCCCGTGCGCGGTGACGGGCGTTCGCGCTGGTCACCGCGCACGGGCTGCTGGGAGGATTCGCCCTGTGCTGATCCGGCGCATCACCCTGGACGCAATCGCGGCGGGCACCGTCACCGCGGTTTTCCGGCGCTGGGACCGGCCCCGGGTGCGCCCGGGCGGCACACAGCGCACGCCCGTCGGCGTGCTGGAGTTCACCGCGGTCGAACCGGTGGACCCCACCGCTCTCACCGAGCGGGATGCCCACGCCGCCGGTTTCGCCGACCTCCCGGCGCTGCTTGCGGCACAATCGGGCCACGGGCAGCTCTTCCGCATCCGGTTGCGGGTCGCCGGTCCGGATCCGCGCGTGGAGTTGCGATCCCGGGCGAGGCTGAACGCCGATGAACGCGCCGAGCTGACAAGGCGGCTGGACCGGCTGGACCGCGCGTCGCGCACCGGCCCGTGGACCGCCACGGTGCTCGACCTGATCGCCGGCAACCCCGGAACCCGCGCCCCCGACCTCGCCGCACGGCTGGGCCGGGAGACGCTGCCGTTCAAGCGTGACGTGCGCAAACTCAAGGAGCTCGGCCTGACCGAGAGCCTCCAGGTCGGCTACCGGCTCTCCCCGCGCGGCGAGGCCTACCTCCGCGGCTGACGCCGGCCGGGGGACGCGCAGCGCAAGACCCGGTTCCCGAGATCCTTGCGGTCCATCAGCCTCCGAGGCGGGTAGGGGAGCTCCGGGTTCGAGCGCAGCACCGCACGGGGTTGGGCCCGCACGTTCTGGGCGTGCCCGAGGTGGCAGGCGCCGCGGGGTGCGGCCACCGCTGGGCCTCCCAGTGGGTCGGCAGGCACCGGCGCCGACGGTCCGAGGGCGCAGGCTGGGCGAACATGCGCCCGGCCTCGACGACCCGGAGTGGTCCGTTCGGCATCGGCCGGTCACCGGACCGGCAGGACCGGCCGACTTCGTGTTGAGTGCCTCCCCGGGCGCTTGATCAACGGTTGTGGACCCGCAACCGTGCGGAGAGCGGCGGCGGGTCCCGAAACGGTGATCATGAACCACGCACGGATCAGCCGGCGGGTCGCCACCGACCATGATCAACGAGCGGGGACCCACAGCCGCGCCCCGAGCGGTTGCCGGGCCCAAACAGTGATCATGAAGCAGCCGCAGCTCTCCCAGGACATGATCACCGATTGCCGTGCAGCGACCAGGCCACCAGTCCGAGCCACCGTCTGCGGATCGGCGCGTCCGGATGCCCCGCGGCCCCCGGCACCAAGCCCCGCAACCGCATGATCATCGATTGGGGCCACGGAACCGCGCGGAAAGCGGCGGCGGGTCCCGAAACGCTGATCATGAACCTCGCACGGATCAGCCGGCGGGCGACCAGCAACCATGATCAACGAACGGGGACGCACAGCCGCGCCCTGAGCGGTTACCGACCCCGAAACGGTGATCATGGGCCAACCACGGCTCCCCGGGGACGTGGCCGCCGACGCCCATGCAGCGATCAGGCCAACAGTCCGAGCCGCCGTCCGCGGCTGAGCCGCCCGGATCCCCCGCGGCCCACCCACCGCTCCCCATGATCATCGCTTGGGAGCAGCCGCGGCTTCCCGGGACGTGGCCGCCTTCCCCGCGGCCCGTCCACCGTCCCCATCATCAGGGCGCTTCGGGCCGCGGGCCCCCACCGAATGGGGCCTCTCCGAACCGGCGAAGGTGCTGACCACCCGGGCCGGTGCCGACCACGCACTGGCTGGCGTGGATCGACCTCTACCGCGTGCCGATCCTCTGGACAGCCGTCCGTCAGGGGGTGGAGGTCCAGCTGTCGTACGTGCTCGTCGCGTTCGGAGCAGCATAGGCAAACTTCGCGACCAAGGACGTCACGAGCTGACGGGCATAACCTCGGCACCATGGCCGCGCTGG
The DNA here is from genome assembly GCF_022524485.1 of Pseudonocardia alaniniphila. GTDB lineage: Bacteria > Actinomycetota > Actinomycetes > Mycobacteriales > Pseudonocardiaceae > Pseudonocardia > Pseudonocardia alaniniphila. Next base: position 165,717 of record NZ_JAKXMK010000013.1, on the reverse strand, counting down.
AGTTCGACGAGCAGGCCGCTCGCCATGTCGAGCGGACCTACGCCACTCCCGACGTCGTGGCACAGCGGGCACAGGTACTGGCGTTGCTCGCGCCGCAGCCCGGCGAGCGGGTGCTCGACATCGGCTCCGGGCCCGGATACCTGGCCGTGTCGCTCGCTGACGCCGTCGGGCCGACGGGCACCGTGTGTGGGCTCGATGTCAGCGAGGCGATGAACACGATCGCCCGGTCCCGCTGTGCGAGCAGGGCCTGGATCCACATCGACGACGGTGACGCGGCGAACCTGCCCTACCCGGACGCCTCGTTCGACGCGGCCGTCTCCACGCAGGTCTACGAGTACGTGCCCGATATGCCCCGGGCGCTCGCTGAGCTGCGCCGGGTGCTGCGACCCGGCGGCCGCGCGCTGATCCTGGACACCGACTGGGACTCGGCGGTGTGGCACGTGGCGGACCGTGAGCTGCACGAGCGGGTCATCGCGGCATGGGAGGAGCACCTCGTCCATCCACACCTGCCGAGCACGCTGGCGGGGCTGCTGCGGCGAGCCGGCTTCACCGTGCCCGAGGAGCGGGTCGTGGTGCTGTTCAATCCGCGGCTGCACAGCGAGACGTTCAGCGCCAACATCATGGAGCTGATCGCGGAGTTCGTGGTGGGCCGCCGCGGCCTCACCGCGAAGGACGCGCAGGCCTGGCTCGACGACCTGCGCGCCCGTGCCGACGAGGGCGACTACCTGTTCAGTCTCAACCGATACGTCTTCCTCGCGACCGTCACCTGACTCCGCATCGGGACTCGATCAGGACGTGGCAGGCACCGGCTGCCGGTGCTTGGCCGTGGGGCCGCCCCGAACGCCCCGCCGCGTGCGGGTGCGATGCAGCCAGTACTCGGCGACGAGCAGGTTCACCACCCAGCTCAGCCACATCGACACGCCGGCGGCCTGGGCGAGTACTGCCGGATCGACCGGGCCGGTGCCCATCACCTCGGGGGCGAACACGGCGATGCAGAGCATGCTCCACGGCCGGTTCGCGACGATGGAGAACGTCAGGGCCACGTTGCGCACCATCCACTCGCGGTGCTCGCCGAACCGCCGGGCGCGGGCAGCCCTGTAGCCCGCCACCGCCGTGGCCAGCCAGAGCAGCGCCAGCATCGTGTTCGCGACCTGGCCGGTCGGCCCGCCCGTCTGCCCGAACGGTGCGACCGCCAGCACGGCAACCCCGCCCGGGATGACGCCGAGCCCGAGGTAGATCCGGCCGCTCCAGCGGTGCACGGCGGGATGGGTCCGTCGCAGCCACGGCCACACCTGCAGCGCCGCCGTCAGCAGCGCGATCGAGCCGAACCCGATGTGCGCCACGAGCGCGGGGTAGAACCACGGCACGTCCTCGGGGACGGGCAGGCGGGCCTTCGCGGGATCGAGCCCGAGGTAGGGCGGCAGCGAGATCACGAGGAACACGACGGTCAGCACGGCCAGCGGGACGGCGAGCGTCCGGAATCTGCGGACGGTGGATGTGGCGGACACCGGGGGAACCTCCGAGCTCGGGAGCAGTGCGTTCACCCTCCGCTCACAGTGGCTCGCCGACACGCCGGTGCGCCACCGTCCGGTGGTGGGGAACACCCCACCGCCGACAACCCCGCCCGGGCGCGACATGGTCACATGTCGCTGTTGCGCGCCGGGTTCGTTCCACGTCAGGTGTCCATGTCGCGGCGATCGGCGTCTGGCGCGGCCGTCAGCCCGCGCCTGCGGCCCGCAGAGCTGCGCAGTCCCCGCCCGTCGGGAGGGCGGCCGGCGAGATCCCCTCCAGCACGAGGCCCGTGACGGCGGCATCCGTCGGCAGTCCGCTGTGGCTCACCGCGGCGCCGGGGCAGATCGACTGCAGCGGCACGTTCACCGCGCCGTCGAGTCGCGCCGAGTCCGGCGGGGTGACCACCTGGTCGTCGGTGGTCCAGATCGAGAGCCACGGCAGCGCCGTCCCGACCTTCGCGTTCGCCAGCTCCACGAGGTCGGCGCTGTCCGGGGCCAATTCGCGGCACGCGGCCGGGCAGGCGTCCGGCGCGCTCGCCGCTGCGGCCGCCGCCAGCGTCGTGCCGGCGAGGGGCGAGCCCAGCGTGATCACCCGACGGGCTTTGGTAGCGCCGCGGTCGCGCGCGACCCACAGCCCGGCGACCACCCCGCCCGCCGAGTATCCGATCACGTCCACCGACGGCGCCCCCGCCGCGAGCGCGTTCCCCACGGCCCCGTCGAGCAGGTCGACCTGCGCGGACAGATCCCCCGTGCCGTTGCCCGGCAACGTCAGCACCTCGGCGGTACGGCCGGTCGCCTCGATCCGCCGGGCGAGGGTGAGCAGGCTGTCGCGAGAACCGCCGTAGCCGGGAACGAGCAGCACGGGGCCGGGCCTGTCCTGGGGTGGCAGTGGCGCCGCAGCAGGCCCGGCGGGGGCGCCACCACGCCCGACCAACCGGATCCCGACCACCACGACGAGTGCGACGACGAGCACCCCGACCAGCGCAACCAACAACCGCCGCCGCGGACTCATCGGTGAGCCACCCACCCGCGCACACCAGGCCCCACAACCACACGTTTACGACCAGGGGTAACTCCGCAGAATCCAGGCGACCCGCGCCGGCCCCGCAAGTTGCCCATCGCACGGGAGGAGCCGGATCCCCCGGCCACGTCCGGGCTCACAGCTGCATGCTCCCGAGCGGGGCGGCCTGCCCGCGCGGACCGGGCGACTCGCGCTCAGGGAAGGGGTGCCTCGCGGGGGGTGTCACACGGGGGCTCCTGCCAGGAGGGAGTTGATCACCCCGTCGGCGAGGAGGCGGCCGCGCCGGGTCAGCACCGCGCGGCCGGTGGGGAGCGCCGCGGGGTCGAGCAGCCCGTCCTCGGCCGCACGAACGGCGGCGGCACGACCCTGGTCGTCGAGGAGGTCCAGCGGGAGGCCCGCCGCCAAGCGTAGCCGCAGCATCACGCGCTCGGTGTGGCGTTCCGACTCGGTCAGCACCTCGCGCCCGGCCTCCGGCGACTCTCCCTCAGCCAGGAGCGACGCGTACCGCGCCGGGTGCTTCACGTTCCACCACCGGACGCCGGACAGGTGCGAATGCGCGCCCGGCCCGAGCCCCCACCAGTCCCCGTCGAGCCAGTACCCGAGGTTGTGCCGGCAGGCCGCCGGCCCGGACGCGGCCCAGTTCGATACCTCGTACCAGCGCAGTCCGGCTGCATCGAGGCGCTCGTCGATCAGCTCGTAGCGGGCTGCGGCCACGTCGTCGTCGGGGGCGGGCAACTCTCCCCGCGCCACGCGGCGAGCCAGCGCCGTGCCGTCCTCGACGATCAGGGCGTAGGCAGACACGTGGTCCACTCCCGCATCGAGCACCGCGTCGAGCGAGGCACGAAGGTCGTCGTCGGTCTCGCCGGGTGTGGCGTAGATGAGGTCGAGGTTGACGTGCACGATCCCCGCAGCCCGGGCCTCTCGCGCGGCGGCTACCGCCCGGCCCGGGGTGTGCCGGCGCTCCAGCACGCGCAGCACGTGCGGCGCGGCGGACTGCATCCCCAGCGACACCCGCGTGAACCCGGCCTCGACGAGGCCTGCGAAGAACTCCGGTGACGTCGACTCGGGGTTGGACTCGGTGGTCACCTCGGCGCCCGGGGCGAGCCCGAAGCTCTCCCGGACGGCGTCGAGCACCTCACCGAGCCGATCCGCCCCCAGGAGCGACGGGGTGCCGCCGCCCACGAACACCGTGTCGACGGCCCGCGGCCCCACGGTGCGCACAGCGAGATCGAGCTCGCGGCGGACCGCGTCGAGCCAGCCGTCCGGTGACGCTCCCGAGCCCGCCAGCTCGACCGGTGTGTAGGTGTTGAAGTCGCAATACCCACAGCGCGCCGCGCAGAACGGCACGTGGACGTAGACCCCGAAGGGCGAGCGAGTGGGCACGGCATCCCAGTCTGCCAGTCGGGTGGACGGCGCAGGGTTCGCCGGTCCGTCCCCTTCCCCACGGCTCGCTCCATTCGCCCCGGAGTCCTCGATCACATCACCCGAGCGGGTCGCGACGACTCCGGTGATCGTGGCCTAACGTCCCGATCAAGCTCCGGTTGCCCGGGGCGCCGCTCCCGGGACAGGACCGCAGGAATGCCGATCTCCCGGCCGCTCAGTCCGGCCCGCATGTTCGCCGACCTCGTCGGGACGACGACTCCCGCCCCGGAGCGGCCCCTGCTGAAGCGGGTCGTGGTGATGGGCGGCTCCGTCGCCGGACTGCTCGCGGCGCGAGCACTCTCCGGGGCGGCCGCCGAGGTGGTGATCGTCGAGCGCGACGAGCTCGGCCAGGGTGCCGAGGCCCGCCACGGCGTGCCGCACGGACAGCAGGTGCATGCGCTGCTGGCGGCGGGACGCATGCAGCTCGACCGCTGGTTCCCCGGGTTCTCGGACGCGTGCGTGGCGGAAGGCGCCTTCGTGGCGCCTCCGGCGGATCTGCGTCCGGCGTTGACCGGGCGCAACCGGCGGCTCCGGAGCGTCCACCCAGGGATCATGTCGGCCAGCCGCCCGTTCCTGGAGGCGATGATCCGCCGTCGGGTGCTCGCGCTTCCCGCCGTCACCGTCCTCACCGGGCGGGCCACCGGGCTGGAACTCGTGGGCGAGACCGTCACCGGCGTCCGCGTCGAGGTCGACGGCGTCGAGCGCGTGGAGCAGGCGGACCTGGTCGTCGACGCGACCGGGCGTTCGAGCCGGCTGGGCGAGTGGCTGGAGAAGGCCGGTTGGGAGCGCCCTGAGCTCGTCCGGCTGCCGATCGCGCTGACCTACGCCACGGGGTACTTCGCACCGAGCGACCAACCGCCCGAGCCGCCGATCACCCTGCTGCGCGACCTCCCCGGCCGGACGAACGTCGCTGTCTACGGGCCGATCGAGGGCGAGCGGTTCATCGTGATGCTGTCCGGCTACGGCGAGGACCGCCCCGCCACCACGATCGACGACTTCCGCGCACAGATCCGTGACGATCTTCCGGAGCAGTTCACCCGCGCGGCAGCCGGCGAGCCGCTGGGCCCGATCCGGCTCTATCACATGGGCGACAGCCGCCGCCGGGAGTTCGCCTCCGCCTACCGGTTTCCGGCGCGGCTCGTGGCGGTGGGCGACGCGGTGGCGTCGTTCAACCCCACCTACGGCCAGGGCATCTCGTCTGCGGCGCTGCACGCCGTGTGCCTGGAGTCGTTCCTGGCCACCCAGCCGGACCTCGACGCTCCCGCGCACGGGTTCTTCGAGCGCCAGCGCCTGGTGGTGGATGCGGCCTGGCGCATGTCGACGATCATGGACGAGCTCCGTGTCGGTATCCCGCTGCACCACACCATGCAGGAGCGGATCGCTCGGCTGCTCACCCGGTTCGTCCTGACGGCCGCGCCACTCGACACCACGGTGGAGGCGACGGCGACCGCCGCCGGTTTCATGCTCGTGCACCCCGATGCGCTGCTCTCACCGCCCGTCATCACCCGGGCCGCGGTGGCGCACGGACGGGACGCGGCCTGCCGGGTTCAGGCGACGGCCCGGCAGGGCCTGGGGTGGCTGACCGAGCGGGTGAACGAACTCCGTGGCCGCGACCGCGTTCCGGACGAGGCGACCTGACGCCGAGACGCACGTGCGGATCTCATCGAGGATCCGCCAGCAGCGACGCCGAGTGCTCCCCCCGCCAGAGCTCCGGATGCCACCGCTGCACGAGCGCGCCGACCGGTGGTGGAGCGCCCGCGCCGCCCATGATCACGAGCAGCCAGCACCGCTCGCGACCCAGCCGCCATGCCCCGCGCAGCTCGGGGTGCCGGCGCACGGCCTCCTGATCGGCCGGGTAGAGCTCGAGCGCCGCAACGATCGGCGTCGCCTTCGGCGGTAGATCGAGCCACCGGTAGTAGATCCGGGCGTGGATTCTCCGTCGTCTGTCGGAGAGGCGCAGGGAGACCGCTCCGATCTCCGTCCACGCCAGGCGAAACGCCGGTGTGCGCCGACCGGTGTCGAGCCGGATTCCCTCGTGGTCGATCAGCAGCCGGCGCGGCCGTCGCAGGTCGAGCAACGTCAGCGACACGACAAGGGCGAGCAGCCCGAAGCACCCTCCCAGCACCCCGACGACCACCCGGGCCACCGGCCCTCCGTCCACGTCGCCACGGATCGCGGCGACGACGACAACCGCACTCAGCGCCCACAGGATCGGCGCCCCGAGCAGCAGCCACCGTCCGTTGAGCCTGCGCAGGTCGATCACTCCACTCTCCACGCGCGGGACGGTACGCAGGGCGCGTGACGCGGTGGGGCCGTTCGGCAAACCGTGTGAGCCCGCTCCCAGCATGCGGACGTCGATGGATCGCGGACCGGACAAGTGGCACGCTGTTCGTTGTGACCGCGCTGACCCTGCGACTCGTGGCCCGGCGCCACGTGGACCTGCACCGGGTGAGCAGCGCGCTCTGTCGACAGCGCTGATCTCGCGCCCCGACCACCACACACAGCCGGCGCAGAGGCCAGTCGCGCACGCCCGCGGCCGCCCTGTGCCGCAATCCGGAGGCTCGTCTTGCCCCCCACCACGTCCGTTCCCGGCAAGCGCAAGCGCGGCGAAGGCCAGTGGAAGCTGGGCTACCGAGAGCCGCTCAACCCCAACGAGCGCACGAAGAAGGACGATGACGGGCTGAACGTCCGCGCCCGCATCGAGAACATCTACGCCAAGGGCGGGTTCGACTCGATCGATCCCGCCGACCTGCGTGGCCGTATGCGCTGGTGGGGCCTCTACACCCAGCGCCGGCCCGGGATCGACGGTGGCCGCACCGCGGTGCTGGAGCCCGAGGAGCTCGACGACCGCTACTTCATGCTCCGCGTGCGCATCGACGGCGGGGCGCTCACCACCGAGCAGCTCCGGGCGGTCGGCGAGATCTCGCAGGACCACGCGCGCAACACCGCGGACGTCACCGACCGGCAGAACATCCAGTACCACTGGATCCAGATCGAGGACATGCCCGCGATCTGGAGCAAGCTGGAGGGCCTCGGGCTGCTCACCACCGAGGCGTGCGGCGACACCCCCCGCGTCATCCTCGGCTCGCCGGTGGCCGGGATCGCCGCGGACGAACGGATCGACCCGCGTCCGGCGATCGACGCGATCATCGAGCGCTACATCGGCAGCCCCGAGTTCTCCAACCTGCCGCGCAAGTTCAAGACCGCGATCTCCTGGCAGCAGGACGTGGCACACGAGGTCAACGACGTCTCCTTCATCGGCGTCGAGCACCCGGAACACGGCCCGGGCTTCGACGTCTGGGTCGGGGGTGGGCTCTCGACGAACCCGAAGATCGCCCAGCGACTCGGGGCGTGGGTGCCGCTCGATGAGGTTCCCGACGTCTGGGCCGGCATCGTCTCGGTGTTCCGCGACTACGGCTACCGCAGGTTGCGCACCCGCGCCCGGATCAAGTTCCTCGTCGCCGACTGGGGCGTGGCGGAGTTCCGCCGCGTGCTGGAGGAGGAGTACCTCGGGAAGAAGATGGTGGACGGCCCCGCGCCGGCCATCCCCGAGAGCCCGATCGACCACGTCGGCGTGCACAAGCAGGTCGACGGCCGCAACTACATCGGCGTGGCTCCCGCCTCGGGGCGCGTCTCGGGCGCCACTCTGGTGGCGCTGGCCAAGGCCGCAGAGACGGCCGGGTCGCAGCGGGTGCGGCTCACCCCGCAGCAGAAGATCGTCGTGCTCGACGTGCCGGACGAGAACGTCGCCGCTCTCGTGGCGGAGCTCGCCACCCTGGGCCTGCAGGCCGAGCCGTCGCCGTGGCGGCGCGCGACCATGGCCTGCACGGGGATCGAGTTCTGCAAGCTCGCCATCGTCGAGACCAAGGAGCGGGCGATCCGGCTCGTGGAGGACCTGGAGCTGCGACTGGCCGACGTCAGCCCGGACGTCCCGATCTCGATCCACCTCAACGGCTGCCCGAACGCCTGCGCCCGCACGCAGGTGGCCGACATCGGCCTCAAGGGCCAGCTCGTGACCGACGCGAGCGGCAACCAGGTCGAGGGCTTCCAGGTGCACCTCGGCGGTGGCCTCGGTCTCGACGCCGGTTTCGGCCGCAAGCTGCGCGGCCTCAAGGTCACCAGCGCGGAGCTGGGCGAGTACGTCGAGCGGATCGTCAGGCGTTTCGTGGCCCAACGCGAAGACGGCGAGCGGTTTGCGCAGTGGGTCACACGCGCCGACGAGGACGACCTCAAATGATCGCCGGTATAACCGAGCTGGGGGCGACATGAGCGAGCGCGCGGTCCCCTTCTACTGCCCGTACTGCGGCGAGGAGGACCTACGACCCGCAGAGCAGACCGAGCGGGTGCCCCACGGCGCCTGGTACTGCGCGGCCTGTCTGCGGACGTTCTCACTGAAGTTCGTCGGAATCGGAGTGCCGGAGGTCTCGCGATGAGTGTTGCGGCGGAAACCGATCTTCGTGGTCTTGCGGAGCGGGGAGCGGTCGAGCTCGGACCGGACGCGACCGCCGAGCAGGTGCTGGCCTGGGCCGCGGAGACGTTCGGCGAGCGGTTGATCGTCGCGTCGAACATGCAGGACGCGGTGCTCGTCGACCTGGCCGCCCGCGCGCGGCCCGGTGTGGACGTGCTGTTCCTGGAGACCGGCTACCACTTCGCCGAGACCATCGGCACCCGCGACGCCGTCGAGCTCACCTACGACGTGCGGATCGTGAACGCCACGCCGGAGCACACCGTCGCGGAGCAGGACTCGCTGCTCGGCAAGGACCTCTTTGCGCGCGACCCGAACCAGTGCTGCGCGCTGCGTAAGGTCGCTCCGCTCTCTCGCACCCTCGCGAGCTACGACGCGTGGGTCACGGGGGTGCGCCGCATCGAGGCTCCGACCAGGGCGAACACGCCGCTCGTCACCTACGACGAGAAGTTCGGGCTGGTGAAGGTCAACCCGATCGCCGCGTGGAGCGATGAGGAGATGGACGGCTACATCGCCGAGCACGGGATCCTCGTGAACCCGCTCGTCGCGGAGGGCTACCCGTCGATCGGGTGCGCGCCCTGCACGGCGAAGCCTGCGCCCGGCGCTGACAAGCGCTCGGGCCGGTGGGCGGGCACGGGCAAGATCGAGTGCGGGCTTCACGTCTCATGACCCGCATCCACGCACTTTCGACCGTGGAGGCCCACAAGTGACCGCGACCCTGCCCCTCACGGCCCCTTCGGCGCTCGACGCGCTGGACGCCCTGGAGAGCGAGTCGATCCACATCTTCCGCGAGGTGGCGGGTGAGTTCGACCGTCCGGTGATCCTCTTCTCCGGCGGCAAGGACTCCACGCTGCTGGTGCATCTCGCCGTCAAGGCGTTCGCGCCGGCACCGGTGCCGTTCCCGCTGCTGCACGTCGACACCGGGCACAACTACCCGGAGGTCATCGACTTCCGCGACCGGCTGGTCGCCCGGCTCGGGCTGCGCCTGGAGGTGGCGCACGTCCAGGAGTGGATCGACGACGGTCGCCTGGTCGAGCGCGCGGACGGCACCCGCAACCCGCTGCAGACCACTCCGCTGCTCGACAGCATCACCGACCACCGGTTCGACGCGGTGTTCGGCGGTGGGCGGCGCGACGAGGAGCGGGCGCGGGCCAAGGAGCGGATCCTGTCGCTGCGCGACGCGTTCGGCCGGTGGGATCCCCGCAGCCAGCGCCCGGAGCTGTGGAACCTGTACAACGGCCGGCACGCGCCGGGTGAGCACGTGCGGGTGTTCCCGATCTCGAACTGGACCGAGCTGGACGTCTGGCGCTACATCCAGCGCGAGGGGATCGAGCTGCCCTCGATCTACTTCGCCCACCAGCGCGAGGTCTTCCGGCGTGACGGGATGTGGCTCGCCGAGGGCCCGTGGGGCGGACCGCGCGGGGCCGAGGCCCTGGAGCTCAGGTCGGTGCGTTACCGCACCGTCGGCGACGGCTCGTGCACCGGTGCCGTCGAGTCCACCGCCACCACGCTCGACGAGGTGATCGCCGAGGTCACCGCGTCTCGGCTCACCGAGCGCGGGGCCACCCGTGCCGACGACCGCCTGTCGGAGGCGGCGATGGAAGACCGGAAGCGCGAGGGGTACTTCTGACATGAGCGAGGTCACGAGCGAATCACACGGCAGAGCTCGGGATCTGCTCCGCTTCGCCACCGCAGGCAGCGTCGACGACGGGAAGTCGACACTCGTCGGGCGCCTGCTCTACGACACCAAGTCGGTGCTGGCCGACCAGATCGAGGCCGTGCAGCGCGCCTCGGTCGACAAGGGGCTCTCCGCCCCCGACCTCTCGCTGCTGGTGGACGGCCTGCGCGCGGAGCGCGAGCAGGGCATCACGATCGACGTGGCCTACCGCTACTTCGGCACGCCGACCCGTGAGTTCGTGCTCGCCGACACGCCGGGCCACGTGCAGTACACCCGCAACACGGTGACCGGCGCGTCCACCGCGGAGCTCGCGGTGCTGCTCGTCGACGCCCGCCACGGCGTGGTCGAGCAGACCCGTCGGCACGCCGCCGTGCTCGCCCTGCTGCGGGTGCCGCGGCTCGTGCTGGCCATCAACAAGATCGACATCGTCGACTACGACGAGGCTGTGCTCGCCGCGATCGCCAAGGACTTCGCCGGGCTCGCCCGCTCGCTCGGCTTCGCCGACGACGCCGTTGTGACGATCCCGGTGTCGGCGCTCGTCGGCGACAACGTCGTCGAACGCTCGGCGCGCACCCCCTGGTACGACGGGCCGACCCTGCTCGGGCACCTGGAGTCGGTTCCCGTGGCCGGGCCGGAGGTTGCGGCGCCGTTCCGCATGCCGGTGCAGTACGTGATCCGTCCGCGGGAAAGCACCGAGGACCTGCACGACTACCGCGGCTACGCAGGTCAGGTGGCCGCCGGGACCGTGCGCCCGGGTGACGAGGTCGTGGTGCTGCCCGGCGGTGCCCGCACCAGGGTCGCGCGCGTCGACACCGCGGACGGGCCGCTCGACGCAGCGGGTGCCGGGCGCAGCGTCACGGTGCTGCTGGAGGACGACATCGACATCTCCCGCGGCGACCTGCTCGCCTCGGCCGGCGCTCCGCCGCGGCTGACCAGCGAGCTGGACGCCACGCTGTGCTGGCTGGCCGACAAGCCGCTGCGGCCGGGCGCCCGGCTGCTGCTCAAGCACGGTGCGCGCACCACCCAGGTGATCGTCGGCGCGCTCGGCGAGCGGTTGGACACCGAGACCGTGTCCTATGTGGACGCGCCCGAGCAGCTGGGGATCAACGACATCGCGCGCGTCGCGCTGCGCACGGCCGACCAGCTCCCCGTCGACGAGTACGCGGACATCCGCGCCACCGGCAGCTTCCTGCTCATCGACCCGCCCACCGGCAACACGCTCGCGGCGGGCCTCGTCGGCCATCCGCTTTCGCTAGCGGGGTAGGCCGTGCCGCTCCAACCCGTCCTCGTCCGCCGGTCCCGCGCCGCCCTGCGGCCCGAACCGGCCGACGACGGGGGGCAGGCTCCCGTGCTGGTCGCGGTCGCGCACGGCAGCCGCGATCCGCGGTCGGCAGCCACGGTGGCAGCACTCGCCGACGAGGTGCGCCGGCAGCGCCCGGAGCTCGACGTGCGCGTGAGCTTCCTCGACCTGTCCGCGCCCCGGCTGCCGGACGTGCTCGCCGGGGTCGCCGCCGAAGGCCACCGGGCCGCGGTGGTCGTCCCGCTGCTGCTCGGTCATGCCTTCCACGCCAGGGTCGACGTCCCCGGCGAGGTCGCTCGCGCTGCTCGACGGCACCCGCAGCTCCACATCACGACGGCCGGCGTGCTCGGCGGCAGCCCGCTGCTCGAGGCCGCCGCGCTGGATCGCCTCACCGCTGTCGCAGGACCGCTCGACGACCCCGGGCTGGGCGTCGTGCTCGCCGCGATCGGCTCCTCGCACGCACCGGCCAACGCCGCCGTGGCGCAGGTAGCCGAGGGCTGGCACCGGAAGTTCGGTTGGGCAGGCGCCACGGCGGCGTTCGCGACCGCAACGGAGCCGACGGTGCCGCAGGCGATCGCCGCCCTCCGCGAGCAGGGGGCGGAGCGCGTGGCGGTGGCGCAGTGGATCCTCGCCCCGGGCCTGCTCCCGGACGCGATCGCGCGCTCCGCTCACGCGGCGGGCCCGGACGTACTGCGAGCGGGCCCACTAGCGGCACACCCAGCGGTGGCAACCCTGGTGGCGGAGAGATACGCGTCAGCACAAACTCCCGCCGCCTCCCGTGCCGCAGGCTGACCCTCCGCACCATGGAGCCGTACTGCTGTGGAGGCGGGCGCATGAACAGCTCGATGGCTCCGGAACGCGCGCGTCCAGTGATTCACGTGTCCGGACATTTTGGGCTCTTCCCGCTGCTCGGACACCTTGTTGTCCTCCGCCGGGCGGCGACGCACGATGGTGGGGTGAGGTCGACGCAGCAGTGCCCGCCGGGCCGCGCCGCGTCCCGGCGTGCCCGTCTAGCGGCCATGTCGAACCTGCTCTTCACCGATCTCGAGAGGTTCTGGCCGTCCCGCCGCGGCCACGCCTTCGACGAGTTCTGTCGCTGAACCACCACGCCCCCTGCTGATCAGCCGCCGCGATCCCGCGCGCCGTCAGCACGCGTGTCCCCGCCCGCGCACCGGCCGGGCACCCCCATTCAGAACAGGACTCCATCCGATGCCCCGGCTCCGCGCCTCCGCCCTGCTATCGGCCGTGATCGTCATGGCCCTGCTCGCCGCCACCGGTTGCTCGAGGGCCGAGCGCCCTGACTCCGCCAGCGCGGCGGCACCCGTCGACGGAGGGAAGGCGCAGGAGGTACGGCTCGGCTACTTCCCCAACGTCACCCACGCCCCGGCGATCATCGGCGTGGAACAGGGCCTGTTCACCGCTGAGCTGGGCAGCACCACGCTCACGCCGCAGACCTTCAACGCCGGTGGCGACGCGGTCAACGCGCTGCTCGGCGGCTCGCTCGACGCCACCTACATCGGCTCCGGCCCGGCGATCAACGCCTTCGCGAAGTCCGACGGCCAGGTGCGCATCATCGCCGGCGCCACCGAGGGCGGCGCCCAGCTCGTCGTGAAGCCCGATATCGCCAGTCCCGAGCAGCTCAAGGGCCGCACGATCGCCACCCCGCAGCTCGGCAACACCCAGGACATCGCCCTGAAGGTGTGGCTGAAGAAGAACGGGCTCACCGCGGGCGATGGTCCGGGCGACGTGAAGATCGCCAACCTGGACAACCCCCGCACCCTCGACGCGTTCCGCCAGGGCAGCGTGGACGGCGGCTGGCTCCCCGAGCCGTGGAGCTCGCGGCTCGTGCTCGACGCCGGGGCGAAGGTGCTCGTCGACGAGAGCACCCTTTGGCCGAACGGGCGCTTCCCCACCACGGTGCTGCTCGTCCGTGCCGACTTCCTGCAGAAGTACCCGGAGACCGTACGTGCGCTCCTGCGGGCCCACCTGAAGGCGATCGACCTCGCGCAGCGGGATCCCGCACAGGCCAAGACGATCGTCAACCAGGGCCTGGAGAAGCTCGCCGGCAGCGCGCTCGCCGGGCCGGTGATCGACCGCGCCTTCGAGAACATCACGCTCGATCCCGACCCGCTGGCCTCGACGTTCCCGCAGCTCGCGCAGGACAGCGTGACGGCGGGGATCACCGAGCAGCCCACTGATCTGGCCAGCTTCATCGATGTCGCGCCGCTGAACGCCGAACTGCAGGCCGCCGGCAAGCCCGCTGTGGACGCGGCCGGACTCGACAAGCCCGGAGGCAATTCATGACCGCAATCCTCGATCATGCCGTCGGCGTCCAGCACGAGGCGGCCGTCGACCTGACGGGCGTCGGGAAGGTCTTCGGCCGCGGAAGCGAGACGGTCACCGCGCTCACCGAGGTCGACCTGCGAGTGCGGCCGGGTGAGTTCGTGGTGCTGCTCGGGGCGTCGGGCTGCGGCAAGAGCACCCTGCTCAACCTCGTCGCCGGGCTGGACCGGCCCACGTCCGGCACCGTGACGGTCGACAGCGGCCGGCCGGCGGTCATGTTCCAGGAGCCTGCCCTCCTGCCGTGGCTCGATGCAGGCCGCAACGTGGAGCTTCCGTTGCGGCTCGCCGGGGTCGGGCGCTCTGCGCGGCGTACCCGGGCGGCCGAACTGCTGGACCTCGTCCGTCTGGGCGGTCAGGCGCGCAAGCGTCCTCACGAGCTGTCGGGCGGCATGCGCCAACGTGTCGCGCTGGCCCGCGCGCTTGCCGCCACCTCGAACGGCACGGGTGCCCCCGAAGGCGGACTGCTGCTGATGGACGAGCCGTTCGCCGCGCTCGACGCCATCACCCGCGACTTCCTGCAGGGTGAGCTGCAACGGATCTGGCAGGCCACCGGCACAGCCGTGCTGTTCGTGACCCACGACGTCCGCGAGGCCGTCCGGCTCGGGCAGCGGGTGGTGCTGCTGTCGTCCCGCCCGGGCACCGTCGTGCGCGAGTGGGATCTCGGCGCCGACGGCGCCGACCGCGAGGAGCTCACCGAGGAGATCACGGCCAGGCTCCGGGAGGTGATCTCGACGCATGGCCGTGCCTGAGGTCGTCTCCCGCCCCGACACCGCCGCGGTCGGGGCAGGGCTCGACGCGCTCGACACCCCCACCGAGGCGCGCAAGCCCGTGCTCCGGCGGGTGCTGGCGACGGGGCTGCCGCCGCTGGTCGCGATCGCCCTGTTCTTCGCCGTGTGGCAGGCCGTCTGGGCGTCGGCGATCTACCCGGAGTACCAGCTGCCCGCTCCGCTCACGGTCTGGCACGAGTTCGCCGGCACGGTCGCCGACGGCAGCATCTGGAGCATCGTGTGGGTCTCGCTGCACCGCGCGGTGCTCGGGTTCCTCACCTCCGTGGTGATCGCCACGCCGCTCGGGCTCCTCGTCGCGAAGGTCCCAGTGGTGCGGGCTGCGATCGGTCCGCTGCTGGCCGGCATGCAGAGCCTGCCGTCGGTCGCTTGGGTGCCCGCAGCAGTCCTCTGGTTCGGGCTGACCGACACCACCATCTACTTCGTGGTGCTGCTCGGCGCCGTCCCCTCGATCGCCAACGGCCTCGTCTCCGGCATCGACCAGATCCCGCCGATCCTGCCGCGCGTGGGTCAGGTGATGGGCGCCGGGCGGATCGACTCGGCGCGGCTGATCCTGCTGCCCGCGGCGCTGCCGGGCTACATCTCCGGCTGCAAGCAGGGCTGGGCGTTCTCCTGGCGCTCGCTGATGGCCGCCGAGATCATCGCCACGTCCCCGCAGCTGGGCATCGGGCTGGGCGCCTACCTCAAACAGGGCAGCGACTTCAACAGCATGCCCGGGGTCATCGCGGCGATCTTCCTGATCCTGCTCGTCGGCATCGGTATCGAGCTCCTGGCGTTCCGGCCGCTGGAGCGCCGCGTCCTGCGGGCCCGCGGGCTCGCCTCGGCGACGTGATGGCGCGGCGGTCGATCGGAGCGCCGACGTTCGCCCGGCGCCGGCACATCGACTTCTGCCGCGTCCCCAGCACGTGTTGTCCGTCCTGATCGTCCCCTCCGGTGGCGCATGGCGCACCGAGCTGCGATCCCGGCGACAGGACGGACAACCGTGGATATGACCGAACCGCGCAACGACCAGTATCCGCCGTCCGACGTGCGCTTCGGCCAGGCCGTCGGCGCAGCGTCGATCGATGGCAATATCGATAGCAGAGCGGCGGTGAGCGCCGCTGGAGCGATCGTCGGCGAGGAGGACCAGCTGATCGCCACGATCGTGAAAACCGCCGCGTAGGGGTACCGGTGCCCCCCTCAACCCGGTCGTCGTCGCTCACGAGGCGATGGGATCGGGATCTGGCCCACCACGCGAGCGCGCTCTGTCGGACGGGCCGTCGACCCGTCCCGTCCGACTTCCATCTCCAGGAGGCAACGATGTCCCCTTCCGCGTCCGGGTCCGCGTCCCCACCCGCAGGCGAGTCCGTCCGTCCGAGCGTCGCCGACCGCCTGCTCGACTCGCTCGAAGACCTGGTCCGCAGGCACCGGGCGCTCGCGCTGCAGGAATCGTGCGACACGCAGAAAGCCGCTCTGCACGCCGAGCTCATCGCCGCCGAGGTGGCACACGAACTCGCGATGGCCCGCAGCGCCCTGCACCGTCACCCGGCACTGGGCGCCACCTGATCGGACCGGCGGGGCCGCGTGGCCGTGGCCCCGCCGTGACGGACGTCGGTTCCTATGCCGCGGAGGCCTCAGCCGCGCTGTTCGGGAGGCTGCGCAGCACCGCGCGTGCCACGGCGTCGTTGTAGCGCAGGCTCTGTGAGTTCATCCCCGGCCGGGTGAACGCACCTGCCAGCTTCACGGCGGTGTGCGGGCCGACCGCGAAGCGGTGCGGGTGCACCGCACCCGACGCATCGATCAACGCACCGTCGGACGGACGCACGCGCAGCTGACCGGTGTTGCGCAGGACGGTGCCGTCGTCGTCGACGAGCTCGAGTTCGCTGGCGGCCCCGCTGCGCATCAGGCCGGCCACCAGCGGGTCGACGGTACGTGCGGCGCTGGCGTGGGGCAGCCGGGCATCGACGAGCACGGTGGACGTGACCGGCGGCGCGTCCTGAAGCGTCGCGCTGCCCGCGTGGAAGATGCCGTCGGCGATGTCCACCCACATCCCGGCGCCGAGGAACTGGACGAACCCCGCCCGGGCGAGGGCCAGCAGCTGCCGCACGCGGAACCCGGGCGGCCCGCTCGCGACGGAGCTGAAGAAGCCCTGCCACCAGCTCAGGTCGAACGCCTGCGAGCGCCCGGAGAGCGCGCCTGCGCCGACCAGGCGGCCGACCTGCCCGTACACGGAGAGCATCGCGACGAAGGCACCCAGGTGCGGGGTGTGGGCCGGATCGACGTGCTGGCGCAGGTCCTCGGCTATCCGCTCCTGCACGAGCGGCTGGAGGGTGGCGAGGTCGGGGGCGTGCAACCCGTCGAGCGGGCGGTCGAGAGCGGCGAAGTCGATCCTGTCGACGGGGCCGGGCACGGCGGCGGCGAGCAGCTCGTCCATCTCCGGCGTGCCCCACGCCGGCTCGGCGTACCGGACGGCGAACTCGTCCCAGGAAAGCCGGACGCGGTCGGGGTGGCCGAGGAACAGCTCGTGGTACCAGCCCCAGGCGATCTCCTTGGCCATCAGCGGCCACACCTGCGCCAGCAGCTCGACGGGACCGCCCTCGGCGATCAGCGGGTCGATCTCGGCCGGTCCGAGGAATCGCGGCAGCGGTGGACGTCCGGCGCGCAGCTCGTAGTGGGTCTTGGAGTGGTAGGGCGCGCCGCGCGGCGAGCCCGCCACCAGCCGCGGTTCGGCGCCTGACGGGATGTAGCGCAGGGTGTCCTCGCCGGGGCCCGTCGGCTCGAACCGGCCACCGCGGCCCTCGAAGATCAGCACCATGAGGTCGACGAACGCGAGCCCCATGCCACGGACGATCACCGTCTCCCCCGGCTCGATCACCGACAGGTCGGAGTCGGTGGTCTGCTCGGGCGGCAGGTAGCGCAGTCCGAGCCCGGTGGCCCGGGCGACCAGCGCGAGCTCCTCGTCGGTGGGCGTTGCGTCGAGGTGCCCGGAGGCGAGCACGACCGCGTCGACGTGCAGGGCCGAGCCGTCCTCCAGGTGCACGACCTGTGTCTCGCCCTCCTCGGTCAGCTCGACGGCCCGGGTGCGGTGGATGTGCACCCGCACACCCGGGGGCAACCCCGCGATCACCTCGTCGAGCACCCAGCTCAGGTACGCGCTCTGCAGCCGCCTGCTCGGGAAGGTCGAGGCCGTGACGGCGCGCAGCTCGGCGGCCAGTTCGGGGCCGAGCACGTCGGGGTCACCGCTCGCGCGCAGCTCCTGCGCCCAGTCCCAGAACGACGGGCCCGGCCGGATCGGCCCGTCACAGACGACGGTGTCGTCGGTGAACATGGTGACGTCGGCGGCCATCGAGTTCATGGCCAGCAACGGGGACTGCTCGTGGCGCCAGATCCGCCCGGCACCCGCCGGGTAGGGATCGATCAGGTGCACGTCGACATCTGACCCGCAGCAGGTGGCAGGGAGCAGGTCGGGGATGCTCGCGCCGAGGCGCTCGAGCAGGCCGACGCCCCGCGGTCCCGCGCCGACGATCGCGATCGCGGACGTCACAAAGGGTTCCTCTCGGCAGGCGGACGGAAGACGGTCCGGGCCTGCCTCTCAGAGAGCTGCGCTGGTGCGGCACAGGTCCACGTGCCACCGGCGCGACAGCTGGAACCCCATACCTCGACTGTAGATCGGTGGATCCGGCACGGCCAGCGAACCGGTCTCGCGTCACGTCCCGGACTCCATGGCCGCGTCGACGAGGTGAGCGAGTGCGGCGGCAACCCGAGCTGCGCCCGGAGTGGGAGCGCCCCCCGGTTCGGCCATGTACCCGTCCCTGCGGATCTCGATCATGACCGAGAGCACCCGCGGGTCGGTGCCGTAATGCGCGAGGGGGACGTAGGTGCCGGCGAACGGGGAGTTCACCGCGACCGACCCGATCGCGGCGAACGCCGTCTCCGCCGCCGCGACGAGCCACGACGGCGTGTGCACGGGGTCGGCGCCCAGGCACACTGCCGGGCGCGGGCCGTCGGCGTGCAGCTCGTAGGGCAGCGGTGTCGTGGAGTAGGAGTGGACGTCCACGAGCACGGCGCGTCCGGTGGCCTTGATCCGGTCGTCCACCGCGGCCTGGACCGCGGCGGCCCACGGCGTGTAGTAGGCGGCGAGCAGCAGGTCCCGATGCGCCGCATCGTCCGCCCGGACGGGCTGGCCGCGGGTGCCCCGCGTGTAGACGGCGGCCATGCCGGCCGCGGCCATCTCCTCCCGCTCGTCGGGGAACCGCTCCGGGTCGACCACGAACCGCGACACCCGGTTCACGAGCACCCAGGGCCGGACGCGTGCCCGCTCCGCGGCGACGGTCGCGATCAGGTCGGTGTGGTGGTCGGTCAGCGCGGCCAGTTCGGACGCGAGCTCGTCGTCGTCGAGCACGAGGTGCGGCCTGGTCCACGAAGGGATGTCGGTGCCGGCATGCGGGACGTGCAGCAACACGGGGCTCCGGGCATCGCCCGCACGGGCGTCCGGGAGGCGGGGATCCGGCACCCGACCATCCTGCCCGTCGGCCGGCACGCCTGCGGTGCTTCCTCCCGTGTGACCGGTTCGAAGTCTTGTTGACGGACCCACTCCGCGGTGCTGCAGTGGAGGACGTGACCATCCGGGTTCCCCTGGTGACGCGAGCACACATCGACCTCGGCCGGGTGTGGTCGGCGGCCTGTCCGGGCCGCTGAGCCCCCAGCCCGCATCCCATCCACCCGGAAGGACCACCATGCCCGTCGAGTTCCTCGGCATCGGCGCCACCAACAACGGCACGGAGACGACACCGCGCACCGGCCCCGCGTTCGACAAGGACTACACGCTCGCCCTCGCCCGCGCCCACGAGGAGAGCGGCTGGGACCGGGTGCTCACGGCGTACAGCTCCGGCAGCCCGGACCCCGCTCAGGCCGCCGCGCTCATCGCCACCCACACCGAGCGGCTGCAACTGCTGCTCGCCCACCGGCCGAACGTCTCCTACCCCACCTTCGCCGCGAAGACCGTCGCCACGCTCGACCAGATCAGCGACGGGCGCCTCACCCTGCACGTGATCACCGGCGGCAACGACCACGAGCAGCAGCGCGAAGGCGACACCCTGCCCAAGGACCAGCGCTACGACCGCACCCGCGAGGCCATCCAGATCTTCAAGAAGGCCTGGACGTCACGCGAGCCGTTCGACTTCCACGGCGAGCACTACGACTTCAGCGACTTCGTGCTGGACGTCGAGCCCGCCCAGAAGCCCCGCCCGCGCATCTCCTTCGGCGGTTCCTCCCCCGCGGCCTACAAGGTCGGGGCGGAGGAGGCCGACATCTACGCACTGTGGGGTGAGCCGCTCGCCGGCACGGCCCAGCAGATCGCCACGATCAGCGAGCTCGCCCGAGCGGCGGGTCGCCCGGTCCCGACGTTCCAGGTGGCGTTCCGCCCGATCCTCGGCCGCACCGAGGAGGAGGCCTGGGAGAAGGCCTACGCCACCGTGGCCCGCATCCAGGACCGGACGAAGGGCGGCACGGCGCAGCTCACCCGCCGCCACAAGCTGTCGGACCCGGAGAACGCGGGCTCGCAGCGGCTGCTGGAGGTGGCCGCGCAGGGCGAGCGCTTCGACCGTGCACTGTGGACCGTCACGGCGAAGGCCACCGGCGGGGCCGGTAACTCCACCGCGCTCGTGGGCACGCCGGAGACGGTGGCCGCGGCGCTGCTGGACTACTACGACCTCGGCGTCCGGATCCTGTCCGCCCGCGGCTACGACCTGCTCGCCGACGCCGTGGAGTTCGGCCGCGAGGTGATCCCGCTCGTGCGTGCCGAGGTGGCCAGGCGCGACGCCGAGGAGGCGCGCACCGCTGTGCCCGCCTGACCCGTCTCACATACCGGCGACGCGCTGGGCCCCGCCGATCACGCAGGGGCTCAGCGCAGCACCGCCTGAGTCTGTGTCACCCGCGCCGCGAGTTTCCCGGCCGCGTCGCGCACCTCCGTGTCGACGATGATCGTGGTGCGTCCACGGTGCAGCACCCGGGGCACGGCCTCGACGTGCCCTGACGTGACAGGGCGCAGGAAGTTCGTCGCCGATGTGACGGTGGCGGTGCCCGTCGCGCCGTCGGGCAGGTTGAGGAAGGCGCACCAGCCACCTGCGGCATCGGCGAGGGCCATCAGCGCTCCGCCGTGGAGCAGCCCGGCGGTCGTGCACCTGGACTCGTCCCAGTCCAGCCGCAGCGCCACCTCCTGCGGTTCGGCGCGCAGCGCGGTGGCGCCGAGCAGAGCGGTGAAGGGCATCAGGCGGTGCATCAGCGCGGTGGGGTCGTCGGTTTCGAGTGATCCGGTCACGTGCTGAGACTGTCGCGGTCATGGCCGCCGGTCCATTACCCCGGACGTTATCGATCAACCCCACCGGCGCCGCTAACGTGCCCGCCATGACCGCCGCGACAACCACCGGCACCGCGTTCGGCTCGCTGCTGCGCGACTGGCGACAGCGCCGCCGGCTGACCCAGCTCGACCTCGGTATCCAGGCCGACGTGTCCGCCCGGCACCTGAGCTTCCTGGAGACCGGCCGGTCGAAGCCGAGCCGGGACATGGTGCTGCACCTCTCGGAGGAGCTGGACGTGCCACTGCGCGGACGGAACGAGCTGATGATCGCGGCGGGGTTCGCCCCGGCCTACTCCCAGCACGGCCTCGACGACGCCGAACTGGGCGAGGTGCAGCGCTCGCTGCGCCGGATCCTCGACGGTCAGGAGCCCTACCCGGCCGTCCTCGTCGACGGCTCGTGGAACCTGATCGCGGCCAACCGGGGGATCGCACTGCTCACCGACCTCGTCGACCCCGAACTGCTGGTCCCGCCCGTCAACGTCCTGCGGGTGAGCCTGCATCCGCGCGGGCTCGCGCCGCACGTCGTCGACCTGGAGGAGTACGCCGCGCACCTCGTGTCGCGGGTGCGCCGGCAGGCCGAGCGGGCGGCCTCCACGGGGCTGCGTGCGCTGCTCGGGGAGCTCGTCGGGTACTGCCGGGACGCCGGGCTCGACCCGACGGCACAGCCGCGCGACCGGATCGTGCTGCCGCTGCGGCTGCGCCACCCCGATCAGGAGCTCACGCTCTTCAGCACGGTCGCCGTGCTCGGCGCGCCGCTCGACGTGACGTTGGAGGAGGTGGCCATCGAGAGCTTCTTCCCCGCGGACGACGCCACCGCCGCGTACCTGCGTGAGCGGTTCGCCTGATCTCTCCCCCTTGCCTGCACTGTCATGGATCATGGAGATCCGTGACGGGGGAGCGCGTGGGTGACAAGCCGGGGCCTGCCCCGCTGATCGGGGTCGACGACATCGGTACGCCCTCGTGGGCGCAGGGCTACGAGTCCGTGGCGAAAGCCGGGCTGCCGGCCGTGGCGCGCGCAGCACCGCGCACGGCGGTGCTGGCCGCACGGTGGGCGTGGCAGACGTCGCGGCCGCTCACGATCGCCACGGCGGTGCTGGAGCTGCTCGCGGGTGTGATCACGGCATTTGGGCTGCTGGCCACGGCCAACGTCTTCAGTCGGCTCCTGGAGCAAGGCCCCACCCCGGAGCGCGTGGTGGCCGCGCTTCCCGCGCTCGCCGTCGTGGTGGCTGCGGCCGCGGCCCGTGGCCTGCTGGACGCCGCCGTGGCTGGAGTTTCGGGCGCGCTCGTGCCGCGCGTGGAGCAGCGGGCACAGGACATGCTGCACACCGCGGTGATCGGGGTGGAGCTCGCGGCGTTCGACGACCCGGACTTCGCCGAACTCGTCGAGCGAGCCACCACCCAAGGCCCGGACCGCGTGCGGGCCGTCGTCCGGGACACCGGCGATCTGCTCGCCTCGCTGGTGTCGGTGACGGCTGCCGTCGTCACAGCAGGGCTGCTGCACCCGCTGCTGGCACCGGTCGTGCTGCTCGCTGCGCTGCCGCGAGGCTGGGCATCGATCCGGACCGCGCGGCTGATGTTCAGCAACTTCGTGCGCACGAATTCGCATCGCAGACGCCTCGGGGTGACCAGCGGCCTGATCACCGGGCGGGACGAAGCCGCCGAGGTACGCGCGTTCACCACCCAGGAGGTGCTGCTTCGCGAGCACCGCCGCATCTCCGACGAGATCACCCGCGACGCCGTCAGGCTCGAGCGCGACCGGACCTCGGTCCAGCTCGTGGGGCGCACGCTCGCGGGCGTCGGCACGGCCGCGGCCTATCTGGTGCTCGCGTTCCTGATCTATGCCGGAAGCCTGGAGCTTGCCCTGGCCGGCGCAGCCGCGCTGGCCATGCGCACTGCTGCCCAAGCGGCCACCACCACGATCTTCCAGGCCAACCGCCTCTACGAGGCCACCTTCTACCTCGACCTCTACCGCAGCGCGCTCACCGACGCCGCCTCCCGCCGCCGCCTCCCGCCGGTTGCCGAGCTGCACGGTGACCCGGAGGTGATCACGCTGGCCGGGGCGTCGTTCCGCTATCCCGGTCAGGACGAGTACGCCCTGGCCGACGTCGATGTCACGATGCGCCGTGGCGAGGTCATCGCGCTGGTGGGCGAGAACGGGTCCGGCAAGTCCACCTTGGCGAAACTGATCACCGGCCTGTACCTGCCCACCGCTGGGAGCGTCACCTGGGACGGCGTCGACACAGCAGCGGTCGACGCCGGCGCTCTGCACGCCCGGGTAGCAGTTGTGCTGCAGGATCCGGTGCACTGGCCGATGACGGCCGAGAACAACGTGCGGATCGGACGGCTGGAGCGCGCCGACCCTGGCTCGGAGCAGCTCGACGCAGCGGCCCGCCTGTCCGGCACCGACACCGTCGTGGCCGACCTCCCCAACGGCTGGGCCACTGTGCTCTCCCGGATGTTCCAGACCGGGCGGGACCTCTCAGGCGGACAGTGGCAGCGGTTGTCGGTGGCCCGTGGCCTGTACCGCGACGCGCCGCTGGTGGTCGCCGACGAGCCGACCGCGGCCCTCGACGCCCGCGCCGAACACGCCGTCTTCGGCACGCTGCACGGGCGCTCCGGGGCGGGTGCGCAGCGCATCACCGTGCTCGTCACACACCGGCTGGCCAACGTCCGCCACGCCGACCAGATCCTGGTGCTGGAACAGGGCAGGCTGATCGAGCACGGCCGCCACGAGGAGCTGATGGCGCACGGCGGCACCTACCACGAGCTGTTCACGTTGCAGGCCCGCGCGTACGCCGAGTCCGCGGGCGAGCCGGATACCGTCCCAGCATGACCGACGAGCTGGTGCACCTCGACGTCGCCGCGGGCGTCGCGACGATCACGCTGGACTCCCCCGCCAACCGCAACGCGCTCTCCGCGCAGGTGCGCCGGGAGCTACTGGCGCACCTCGGCACGGCCATCGCGGACGACGGGGTGCGGGTGGTCGTGCTCACCCACACCGGCCGGGTTTTCTGCTCGGGGATGGACCTCAAGGAGTCGCGCGGGGCGGGAGCGCAGAACCAGGGCATCAACGAGTTCCCCGCGATCCTGGAACGGATCTGGGCCTCGCCCACCCCGGTGCTCGCGCGGGTGGCGGGTCCGGCCCGAGCCGGTGGCGTCGGGCTCGTGGCGGCGTGCGACATCGCCGTGGCAGCCCAGAACGCCACCTTCGCGTTCAGCGAGGTGCGCATCGGCGTCGTCCCGGCGGTCATCTCGGTCACCGTGCTCCCGCGCCTGCTGCCGCGCGCCGCGCACGAGCTGTTCCTCACCGGCGAGACCTTCGACGCCACCCGCGCCGCGCAGATCGGCCTGATCAACACCGCCGTGCCTGCTGCGGCGCTCGACGCGGAGGTGCACCGCTACACCGAGGCCCTGCGGATGGGGGCCCCGGGCGCGCTGGCCGCCACCAAGGAGATGCTGCGCCGCGAGCGGCCGGCCGCGATGGCCGACCAGCTCGCCGAGATGCAGGAGCTCTCGGCCCGCTTCTTCGCCGGCGAGGAGGGCCAGGAGGGGATGCGGGCCTTCGCGGAGAAGCGCGCGCCTTCCTGGGCGCGTTAGCGCGGCCAGGGCGCCGAGGCGCGGCCCGACGATCACCCCGCCGGTGCCGGCGGGGTCCAGCGCTGGTCGCGACCCGACGCTGCGAGTGCCCGCTCGAACACCGGCGCGTCGGCGGCCACCGTGACCTCGGCGCCGAACCAGCCGCCATCGCGTCCCATCGGCGCCATCGCCTCGACGCCGTCGAGCACCACCTGGTCGAGGCCGGACGGCACGTGGATCGGCTGCCCGGTGGCGACGGCGAGGTCCCAGGCGTGCACCACGAACTCCGACGTCATGATCGAGCCGATCATCGCCGCGGGCATCGGCGAGCCGCCCATCTGTGACTCGCCCTCCCACGCCGACGGAGCGGCCCACGCCTGCGCCGCGGCCGTGGCCTCCTCCACGCAGGCCTGTGCCCACTCGCTCTCCGGACGGCCCTGGAGGTAGGGCGTGCGGTCCGCGGCCGTCCAGGACGAGTCCCAGGCCTGCCTGGTGGCCGAGCGGTGGGCCAGCAGGAAACCGAACGCGAGGTGGTTGACCACCTCGCGGACGCTGTAGTCGGAGCACGGGGAGGGATCGTCGTACCGGGCGAGGCTTGCGCCCTTGATCGCGGCGACCGCGAGATCGATGCTTCGGCTGAGGTGATCGGCACTGTCCACGTCGTCAATCTCCCGCGATGCCCTCATCCCGGTATTGCACGAACGCGACAGCCTGGGCCCCTGCAGCCGACGGTTAGCCTGGTCACGTGGACGTGCTGGAGGGGGCCCCGGACACCCCCGGCAAGGCTCTGGACGAGGCGCTGGACCGGGCGCTGGGCGTGCTCGCCAGGAGACCGGTGGTGGCGCTCACGGGCGCGGGGCTCTCCACCGACTCCGGCATCCCCGACTACCGCGGCCCCGGCTCCCCCCGCCGCAGCCCCATGACCTACCAGGAGTTCGTCTCCGGGGAACACGCCCAGCGCCGCTACTGGGCCCGCAGCCACGTCGGCTGGGCCCGGATGGCCCGCGCCGAACCCAACCCGGGCCACCACGCTCTCGCCGAACTGGAACGCGCCGGCGCCCTGCACGGGCTCATCACGCAGAACGTCGACGGGCTCCACACCGCCGCCGGCAGCCGCACACTGATCGACCTGCACGGCTGCATCGCCGACGTCGTGTGTCTCGGTTGTGGCCGCCGCAGCCCGCGCGACGAGCTCCAGGGCCGCCTCGCCGCGCTCAACCCGGGTTTCGTCGACGCAGCAGGCGAGAACGTCGAGACAGCCCCCGACGGTGACGCGGCACTCGAGGCCACCGACGGGTTCCGGCTCGCCGAATGCGCGGGCTGCGGCGGCGCGCTCAAGCCCGACGTCGTCTTCTTCGGCGAGAACGTCCCGCGCGATCGCGTGGCACGGGCCTACGCGATGGTCGACGCGGCGGGCTCACTGCTCGTCGCGGGCAGCTCGCTCGCGGTGATGTCCGGGCTGCGTTTCGTGCGGCACGCGCGCAAGATCGGAACGCCCGTGGTGATCGTCAACCGCGGTCGCACCAGGGGTGACGACCTCGCTGACGTGCTGGTGGACGGCGGCTGCTCGGAGGTGCTCCCCGCGATCGCCGCGGTGGCGCGGCTCAGCTGGACCGACGGCGGCCGGACGAACGGCACTCCCGTGCGTTCCTAGCGGGCCGACGGGCCGTTCGTACGGTCGCGCCCCAGCTGGGCGGCCGCCAGGTCGACCAGGCGGTCCACACCGGCAGCTGTGCCCCAGCAGAGCGGCAGCACCACGAGGATGGCGAGCACCACCTGCATCGGGAACGGGAGCTGGGTGATCCACAGCTCGACGGCATCCCACCAGTCGGCCACTGCGCGCAACATCAGCTCACCTTCTCCCTCTCTCTGCATCCACACGGTAGCGGCTCACCGATGCGACTAGTTTCCGTGGCATGTTCGCCGTCTACGCCGCAGAGCCCAATGCCGATGCTCCCCTCGACTCCCTGACCGTGGGCGAGCGCCCCGAGCCCGAGGTTCCCGACGGCTGGGTGGCCGTCCGTGTCTCCGCCGCGAGCCTCAACATGCACGACCTCTGGACGCTGCGCGGCGTCGGAATCAAGCCCGAGCAGTTCCCGATGATCCTCGGCTGTGACGGTGCCGGCACGCTCGAGGACGGCACGGAGGTCGTGCTGCACTCGGTGATCGGGGACGCCTCGCTGTTCGGCGACGAGACCCTCGACCCGAAGCGCTCGCTGCTCACCGAGAAGCACCAGGGCACGTTCGCCGACACCGTGGTCGTCCCGAAGCGCAACGTCCTGCCGAAGCCCGAGAACCTCACGGCGGCGCAGGCGGCGGTCATGGGTACGGCCTGGCTCACCGCCTACCGGATGCTGTTCGTGAAGTCGGGCCTGCGGCCGGGCCAGACGATGCTCGTGCAGGGAGCCTCCGGTGGCGTCTCCACGGCCCTGGTACAGCTCGGCAGCGCGGCCGGGATGCGCGTCTGGGTCACCGGTCGCACGGAGGAGAAGCGGGCGGTGGCGGAGAAACTGGGGGCGCACGCCACGTTCCCGTCGGGCGAGCGGCTGCCCGAGCGTGTCGACGCCGTGTTCGAGACTGTTGGTGACGCCACGTGGTCACACTCGATGCGGGCACTCAAGCCCGGTGGGGTGGTTGTGGTCAGCGGATCGACGAGCGGTCCCAATCCTGGGGCAGATCTCCAGCGGCTTTTCTTCCTCCAGCTGCGCGTCATCGGCTCGACCATGGGCACCCGGGAAGAGCTCTCCGACCTGCTCACTTTCGTCTCCAACGCGCGAATCAGCCCTGAAATCGGGCTCGAACTGCCCATGGAACGGGCAGAAGAGGGGTTCCGGGCAATGCTCGAAGGCGACACTTCCGGCAAGATCGTCTTCCGTCGATGACGCCATCCGTCGCGTTGGATCAGCCGCTCGTCTATGGCAAGTGGTTCCTGAGAGACCCGCTTGGCCCTCTCAGGACGTACAGTAAGTAACCGTGTCTGAGCCACCAAGTCGAATGGCGCCGGGGTCCGTGTACATCCCGGTGCCACGAGTGACAGGTCTGGTCGAGCTACTCGACCGGTTGGACCGTGCGGTTGCTGCCGCGCTGTCACCGGTCACCTCGGCAGAGGGCGTCAGCCGTGACGGCTGGCGAGTGCTGCTGATGCTGGCCCGTGGCGGCGGCCGGAGCATGGGTGAGATCGCCTCGCACACTGCTCTGCCGGCGCCCACGGCAACCCGTGTCGTGGACCGGTTGGTCGCGGCCAAGCTGGCCTACCGGCGCACCGATCCGGTAGACCGCCGCCGCGTCCTGGTCCACCTCGCGGGGGACGGGCGGGCAGTGGTCGAGCGGGTCTGCGGGCGAGTGGAACGCCGCGCAGGTGAAGCACTCGGCTCCCCCCACACGCCCGAACGTGCCCAGCTCGCCGAACTCCTCGAGGCCCTGGCAAGCCAGGGCGTCACAGCCTGATCAGACCCCTCGCCCCCCGCAAGCCTCCCCCCATCGACCGTCTCCCCACCCCAACCGCTTCCCCCATAGCCCCGATCAGGTCCTCGTCACGTCGAGCGTCCTGTCCAGCCAAGCTCGTCCGCGAACACCGAGGTGCTCGCGGGCGGTTGCCACCTGCGGCAGGAGCGTTCGCTCGCCGGTGCGTGCCGCCAGGATGTGGGCCACGGTGACGCCGTGGGCGGGGCGGTCGACCACACGCACGGTGTCGCCCCCCTTCACCGCTGCGGGCCGCAGGACGGCCAGGTACGCGCCCGGCCTTCCTGCGGCGATGAAGCGCTTCACCAGGTCGGGCACGCCGCGGAACCCGGCGAACACCCGGCACGGGATGCGTGGACCCCGCACCTGGAGCACGGCCGCGCCGATCTGCCAGCGCTCGCCCACCACGGCTCCGGAACAGTCCACCCCGGAGAGGGTGAGGTTCTCCCCCACCGCGCCCGGCGACAGCGGCTGTCCGAGCTCGGCCGCCCAGAACGCCAGGTCGTCACACGAGTAGGCATAGACGGCCTGGTCAGGCCCGCCGTGGTGTTTGAGATCACAGATGGTGTCGCCTTCGACACCGTCGGCGGTGAGCAGCACCGAGTGATCCACGGGGCGCTTGTCGATGCCGGATCGCCCCTTCTGCATCGTCCACTCGCCGGTGCGAACGACGGCCAGGTTCACGGACTCGACACGGCCTTCCACCCCCGGCCCGGTCGATGTCGTCATCACGGTCCCCCCTGTTCTCCTCCCGGCACTCCGACCGGCGCACCGGGCAATGTGTCGGCCGTAACCCCGCCTGCTGCGGCATACGGGAAGGCCGCGACGATCAGCGCCGCCACCCCGACCACGACCACGCGCTGGATCCAGCCTGCCCTCCCGCACAGCCATCCAGCCGCAAACGCCACGAGGAGCGGCACCACCACGGTATAGAACGCCGTCATCTCGGCGGCCCGATCGCCGGGAACCGCCGGATCGGGAGCCCCGGCCACCGCGATGACAAGGACTCCGAACACCAGCACCCCGAGCAGCCCGGTGAGCAACAGCGCCCACCGCCGTTTCGTGCGTCCGGCGACCACCCCGACGAGCAGCACGAGCACCAGTACGAGCCCCGCGACGCCCGGTGATCCCCCACCGGGGAACACCGGCGCATCCGTCATGGCGCCCATCGTAGGCTGATCGTTGATCAGCGACGATCAGTATTCAGGGCCCGAACCCGGGGGAGGTGCTACTTCTTCCCGGACTTCGCGTCGCCTGCGGAGTCGGTGGACAGCGCCGCCACGAAGGCCTCCTGCGGCACCTCGACCCGTCCGATGGTCTTCATCCGCTTCTTGCCCTCCTTCTGCTTCTCCAGCAGCTTGCGCTTGCGGGTGATGTCGCCGCCGTAGCACTTGGCGAGCACGTCCTTGCGGATCGCCCGGATGTTCTCGCGCGCGATGATCCGCGACCCGATCGCCGCCTGGATCGGCACCTCGAACTGCTGGCGCGGGATCAGCTCGCGCAGCTTCGTGGTCATGGCCGTGCCGTAGGAGTAGGCGTCGTCCTTGTGGCGGATCGCCGAGAACGCGTCAACCGGCTCTCCCTGCAGCATGATGTCGACCTTGACCAGATCGGCTTCCTGCTCGCCCGCCTCCTCGTAGTCGAGGCTCGCGTAGCCGCGTGTGCGCGACTTCAGGGCGTCGAAGAAGTCGAAGATGATCTCCGCGAGCGGCATCGTGTAGCGCAGCTCGACCCGGCTCTCCGACAGGTAGTCCATTCCGCCGAGCTGGCCACGCCTGCCCTGGCACAGCTCCATGATCGTGCCGATGAACTCCGACGGGGCCAGGACCGTCACCTTGACGACCGGCTCGAAGACCTGCGCGACCTTGCCCGTCGGCCAGTCCGATGGGTTGGTCACCGTCATCTCGGTGCCGTCGTCCTTGATCACCCGGTACACCACGTTCGGCGCGGTGGAGATGAGGTCCAGGCCGGCCTCGCGCTCCAGCCGGTCGCGGGTGATCTCCAGATGCAGGAGCCCGAGGAAGCCGCAGCGGAAGCCGAAGCCCAGCGCGGCCGACGTCTCCGGCTCGTAGGTGAGCGCGGCGTCGTTGAGCTGCAGCTTGTCCAGCGCCTCGCGCAGGTCCGGATACTCCGAGCCGTCCACCGGGTAGAGCCCGGAGTAGACCATCGGCCGGGGCTCGCGGTAGCCGGTGAGCGGTTCGGTGGCGCCGCCCCGCTGGCTCGTGACGGTGTCGCCCACCTTCGACTGGCGGACGTCCTTCACACCGGTGATCAGGTAGCCCACCTCGCCGACCCCGAGCCCGGCGCTCGGCTTGGGATCCGGCGAGACGATGCCCACCTCGAGCAGCTCGTGGGTGGTGCCGGTGGACATCATCTTGATGCGCTCGCGCGGGGTGATCTTCCCGTCGACCACGCGGATGTAGGTGACGACGCCGCGGTAGGTGTCGTACACCGAGTCGAAGATCATCGCCCTGGCCGGGGCATCGGCGTCGCCGACCGGCGCCGGAACCAGCCGGACCACCTCGTCGAGCAACTCACGCACGCCGAGCCCGGTCTTGGCGCTCACCCGCAGCACGTCGCCGGGCTCGCAGCCCACGATGTGGGCGATCTCCGCCGCATAACGGTCGGGATCGGCGGCGGGCAGGTCGATCTTGTTGAGGACCGGGATGATCGTGAGGTCCTTCTCCAGCGCCAGGTAAAGGTTGGCGAGAGTTTGGGCCTCGATGCCCTGAGCGGCGTCGACGAGCAGGATCGCCCCCTC
Organism: Pseudonocardia alaniniphila; assembly: GCF_022524485.1. Taxonomy (GTDB): domain Bacteria; phylum Actinomycetota; class Actinomycetes; order Mycobacteriales; family Pseudonocardiaceae; genus Pseudonocardia; species Pseudonocardia alaniniphila. The sequence continues at coordinate 135,056 of NZ_JAKXMK010000013.1, read as the reverse complement.
GCACGCCTCCAGGGCGCGGCTCACCTCATAGGTGAAGTCGACGTGGCCAGGGGTGTCGATGAGGTGCAGGACATGGTTCTGCCCGTCGACCTGCCACGGCAGCCGCACGTTCTGCGCCTTGATCGTGATGCCGCGCTCGCGCTCGATGTCCATCCGGTCGAGGTACTGGGCGCGCATGGCCCGCTCCTCGACCACACCGGTGAGCTGCAGCATGCGGTCGGCCAGGGTGGACTTGCCGTGGTCGATGTGGGCGATGATGCAGAAGTTCCGGATCAGCTCCGGAGGCGTGAAGGTCTGGTCGGCGAACGAGCTCACTCACGGATCCATTCAGTACGGGTCCCTCTATCGTCCCATGCGGCGCGGCGGGCACGACGGTGCCGGTCAGCGCGACGATGCCGACGGTCCGACTACGCCGCCGGGTCGCTCCCGTCCCACTCGCCGAGGGGCGCGCAGTGCCATCGCCAGCCCTCGCGCCGCGGCCGCTCGCCCAGCGGCGCACGGCCGTTGCACCACAGCAGGACGGCCCACGGATCGGGGTGGCCGGGGGCCCACGGAAAGAGCCGGTGCACCACGCGGGCGGCGAGCGCCGGGTCCGGTGTGAACGACACGCCGAGGCCGGCCGCGGCATCGGCGGTGTGCACCAGGATCTCGTCGCACCCCATCGCGGCGAAGCCGGACGCGTCGGCGAGCCCGGCCGGATGCCAGCCCCGCCCCTCCACGGGAGTCACGGTGACGACGGCGGCAAGCACGGCCGCATGGGCCTGCACGGTCGCGAGCAACCCGGCGGGGGGCGTCTCCGGGCGCACCCGCAGGTCCATGGTCGACAGCTCGACGGGCCCCGCCGCTGCATCGGCGGCATACCAGAGCAGCGTGTCCCCGACGTGCGCCACGGTCTCGGCGACGCTCATCCGAAGGTCACCCGCCGGTCCCGACCAGTCCCGGTCCACGGCCTCGCCGAGCACGGCAGCGCAGACTGCCGCTGCCTCCTTCAGGTCCGTCGCATTCACGACCGGAACGTATCCGGCATATCGATCCGGTCGATCATCACCATCCGTTTCACCTGCACCAGGAGTATCGCCGGATTACGACGATCGGTTGTTTTTCGATCACTCTCCGCGAAGAGTGCAGCACCGCCGAAACCCGAACTCCCCGCTCGAGCGGATCACGTGCCACCATGGCGAGATCGTGCGGTCGCGGAGCGACGGAGGAGCTCCCGAGCCTCACGCGCGCCGGAACCCCAGCTCCGGCGTTCTCACCCGAGCAACCCGATGGCCCTCCAGGGGAGCGATCCGTGACATCGCGCTCGTCCGCGGCGATCACTGCCCCGAGCGAGTGCGTCCTCGTGGCAGGTGCGCCCAGCTGCCGATGCCCGCAGGACGTCCACCAGGTCAGCGATGAGCAGCTCATCGTCCGAGCCACCGACAAGTTCCGCTGGCAGCAGCGGGCGGCGGCCGAGGGACGAACCGCCGCCCGTGCCGGGCTGGACGCGCTACTCGTCGCCGCCCGTCACGACCGCCCGTCCACGGTGGTGTCCGAGCTGCTCCGGATGTGCATCATGATCCGGATCTACGACCCCGACCTCACGGTGCCGGCCCACGTCGAGACGGACACCGTGCGGACGGAGGTCGAGACGCTGCTGCAGGAGTACACGGAGCTCGCCGAGCTCGACAACGACCCCCGCAGGCTCGGCGAGGCAGCCACTCTGCGCGCCCTTCGCACCGGCACCTTCTGCCAAGGGGAGAACGCCCTCGCCGACACCGCAGCGGCGCACGCCATCCTCACCGACCTCGTTGCCCCGATGCCGGGCGAAAATCCGAAGGAATGGGCGCGCCTGCTGTCGCGCAGCCTCAACGGGCTGGTCCTCGTGCTCCTCAAGCTCGGCTCGCACGAGCTGGCCGACGAGGTCTCACAGCGGGGAATCGCGGTGGCCGAGAGCGGCGGGGTTCCGGCGATGGACCGCCTCATCCATCAGCTCAACCGCGTGCGGCTACAGCTGTCCTGGGCGTTGCGCCTCGAGCGCGGGGGACGCGACGCGGCTGCAGCCACCCGTTTCGTCGGGGCCGCTCAGGCCGCCCACGCCGCCGGACAGCTCTGGGGTCCCGCGCACGGGATTCACGACGACGGGTCGGCCGCCATCACGGGGTGCTCGATCATCAGCACCGCCTACGCCCTGAAGCAGCCGACCCCTGACCAGATCGACCTGCTCGTCTCCCTGGAGCCGACCACCCACTTCACCGAGGACCGCATCATGCTCGCCATCGCCACGGCGCGCTGCCTGCTGGTCGCGGGCCGTCCCGCGGCCGCAGCCGCGGCACTCGCACCCCTGCAGACGGAGCTGCGCATCGCCACCCCGGATGCGGTGCTCACCCTCGCCCTGCACCGCGAGTTCGCGAAGATGGACGGCCTCGCCCACGGCGCGCCCCGGCGGCCCGACGCGCTCGCCCGCTACGCCGAGGCCCTGGAGTCCGAGCTCTGGGCGCTGCGCGAGGCACGGCTCACGGCCCTGCGCAGCCACTCCGAGCACCACCGCCTGGCCCTCGAGCACGGCGCGGTGGCCGCGCAGGCCCTGCAGGATCCGCTCACCGGGCTGCCCAACCGACGTGCCCTGGACCTGCGGCTCGCCGAGGCCGTCACCACGCCGTCCGCCCAGCCCTGCGCCGTCGCCCTGATCGACCTCGACCGGTTCAAGGACGTCAACGACGACCGCTCGCACGCCGCGGGTGACGCCGTCCTGCGCGAGGTGGCAACGTGCCTGCGCACGATCCTGCGCTCCCACGACATGGTGGCCCGCTACGGCGGCGACGAGTTCGTCGTCGTCATGCCTGCCACCCCGCCCGCGGAGGCCCGGGCGGCGCTGCAGCGTGCCGCCGATGCCGTGGCGGCGCTGCCGGTCGAGGTCGCCGCCGGCGTCACGATGTCGGTCGGCGTGGTCCGCGCGCCGCTGGACGGCGACCCCGCTGCGGCGCTCGCGGCCGCAGACGCCGCGATGTACCGGGCCAAGCACGCAGGCGGCAACACCGTCGTCTCCGGCGCGGTCGCCCCGGCCGCAGCCACCGCGGCGGAGTCCGGGCCCGTGCACTCCAACCGCGTCATGTCCACCGTGGCGTCCACGTCCGTGACGGCGTCGAACTCCGTGACACCGGCGACGGTCAGCTCGCGAGCGGCACGGCCGAGCGCAGCTACCATCCGGTCCGAGTAGCCGACAGTCGCCCGCTGGTCACAGGGAGTCCCAGAACTCGGTGAGCACGGCCGCGCCGCGGTCGGGATCCTGGGCCATCCACCAGTGTCCGAGCCCGTCGAGCACCGCCACGCGAGCGCCCGCCCGAGCCGCGGCGCGCCGGCGTTGCTCGTCGGTACCCACGAAGTGATCCTCGGTGGAGATCAGAGCGAGGCCCGGGCGCGCTGCCGCGTCCGGCAGCCGGGCGCCGAGGTCACGGAGCACCGGCTGGGCAGCCGAGCGATAGAGCCCCAGGATGCACCGCCCCATCTCCGCGTCGAAGCCGGGAGCGACGCGCTGCGCCACCCGTGGGTCCATGCCGCGGTCGGCCAGGCCTTGTGCGAACTCCTCGACGGGCGTGGCGAGGCGAGCCTCGATCTCCTCCTCGCCCTCGCCGGGTGTCTGCCAGACCTGCGCGAGGTCGTGCCACACGTAGTCGGGGTCGTAGATACCGATGACGTCCGAACACCAGCTGTGCAGCAGGTCGGGACGGCTCATCGCGACGTTGAGCACATGGCTGCCGCCCCAGTCGTGACCGACCAGGTCGACCGGTTCCCCGATCCTCTCCAGCTCGGCCACCAGCCAGTCGCGGTACTCGTCGACGGTCGCCGTCCACCCGTCCGGCACCGGAGCGCCGAATCCCGGCGGCGACAGCCGCACCTGATCGGTCCGACCGCGGGCGGCGAGCCGCTCGCTCAACAGGTCCCAGATCGCCTCGGTCTCGGGATTGCCATGCACCAGAACCACAGTCACGCACGCAGCCTAGGCGTCACTCTCAGTGCGGGGGCGCGGGCCGATTTCCGACTGGTCGCCGCCGGGCTGTAGCATGGACAGCTGAGCGCCCGGCGTGAACGCACGATCCCCGCCGCCGGTGCGGACCGGAACAAGGCGAAGAAGAACTCGAGGCATTCGCGTGGCCAACATCAAGTCCCAGATCAAGCGGGTCAAGACCAACGAGAAGCGCCGCCAGCGCAACAAGTCGGTCAAGTCCTCCGTGCGCACCGCGGTGCGGCGCTTCCGTGAGGCTGTGGAGGCCGGCGAGAACGAGAAGGCCACCGAGCTGCAGCGCGCGGCGGCCCGGGCCCTGGACAAGGCGGCCAGCAAGGGCGTCATCCACAAGAACCAGGCGGCCAACCGCAAGTCGGCGCTGTCCAAGCGCGTCGCCGCGCTCTGATCAGGCTCTCCCAACGGCGCTGCCCTTCGGGGCGGCGCCGTTGTGGTGTGTTCGACACAACTCCCTGAGGGATGCGCTCAGCGGCTCTCACGAGCCGCGCAGATGCGCAGCACCGCCCGTTCAAGGGCGTAGCCAGGATCGGCTGCCGCGCCCTTGACGTCGGCGTTCACCTCGGCGGCGGCTTCGAAGGCCAGTGCGAGCGACTCCGGCTGCCAGGCTCGAACCTGCGACTGGGCCTTGCGAATCTTCCACGGCGGCATTCCGAGCGTGCCCGCGAGCCGGTTCGGATCGCCGCGGCCTGCCGCACCCACCTTGGCCAGCGTGCGCACCCCGTCGGCCAACGCGTCGGCCACCAGCACCGGCGCCACCCCGAGAACCATCGCCCAACGCAGGGCCTCCAGAGCCCCGGCGCGGTCGCCCGCCATCACCTTGTCGGCCACCGTGAACCCTGACGCCTCGGCCCGGCCCCGGTGGTAACGGCGCACCGCGGGCTCGTCCACCTTGCCGCCTGTGTCGGCCACGAGCTGGCCCACCGCGGCGGCGAGCTCCCGCAGGTCGGACCCCACCGCCTCGATGAGGACGCCCACGGCATCCGGCGCGATACGACCGCCGGCCCGCCGGGCCTCGGCCCGCACGAAGTCGGCCCGTTCGTCCGAGCGGGTGATCTTGTTGCACGTGGTGACGACGGCGCCGCCCTTGCGCAGCGCGTCGGCGAGCGGCTTGTTGCGCGCGCCCCCCGCGTGGACCACGACCAGCACGATGCCCTCGGCCGGATCGGCGGACTGCTGGACGATCGCCGCCGCCAGATCCTTGCCCACCTCGTGGGCGGCCTGCAGGACGATCACCCGGCCCTCGGCGAAGAGCGACGGGCTGAGATTGTCGGCCAGGTCGGCAGGTGTGAGGTCGGCCGCTCGATACCGGCGCAGTTCGGCACCGGGCTCGCCGATCCTGACCTCGGCCACCACCTGCTCGACAGCGCGCTCGACCAGCAGCTCCTCCTCGCCGAGGACGAGGTGCAGCGGCGCAGGTGCGGATGGCGCGGGCACGGCGTCCATGCTCGCGCACGGCACCGACAACACGTGAGCCGGCTCCCAGATCCTGGGCCACGGGTTGGGATTCGAGTCGATCGTGTCGTAACGTGTCTTGCATCCGGCGGTCCGATCCGCCGGACACAACTTCACATGGCTCATCCAGAGGGGCAGAGGGAACGGCCCGGCGAAGCCCCGGCAACCGGCGATGCGCGTTCACGCGTTCGATCACGGTGCCAATTCCGACCCGCACGATGCGGGAAAGATGAGGAGACTTCTCATGACCTTGACTGCCGACGCCTCGGCCACCACCTCGTACGACCTCGGGCCTGCACGCGCCCTCTCCTGCCGCGAGTGCGGCCACCAGATCCCGCTCGCCGCGGAGTTCGCGTGCCCGCAGTGCTTCGGGCCGCTCGAGGTCGCCTACGACTTCGGCACCGTCACCCGCGAGTCCATCGAGGCCGGCCCGAAGTCGATCTGGCGCTACCGGCAGCTCCTCCCCGTGCCCTCCACCGTGCAGGAGCACCCCAACACCGAGCCGGGCCTCACACGCCTGATCAAGGCCGACCGCCTGGGCGCCGCTCTGGGCCTGCGCAACCTCTGGGTCAAGGACGACACCGGCAACCCGACCCACTCCTTCAAGGACCGCGTGGTGGCCGTTGCGCTCGCCGCAGCACGCGAGCTGGGCTTCTCGGTGCTCGCCTGCCCCTCCACGGGCAACCTCGCCAACGCCGTGGCCGCCGCCGCGGCCCGTGCCGGGTGGGACTCGGTGGTGCTCATCCCGTCGTCGCTGGAGACGGCGAAGGTGCTCACCACCGCCGTGTACGACGGCACGCTGCTCGCGGTGGAGGGCAACTACGACGACGTGAACCGGCTGGCCACCGAGCTTGCCGCCGAGCACGAGGACTGGGCGTTCGTCAACGTCAACGTGCGGCCGTACTACGCCGAGGGCTCCAAGACTCTTGGCTATGAGGTGGCCGAGCAGCTCGGGTGGCGCCTGCCGCAGCAGATCGTTGTGCCTGTGGCGTCGGGGTCGCAGCTGACCAAGGTGGACAAGGGCTTCACCGAGCTCGGGAAGCTGGGCCTGGTGGACGCCACGCCCTACCGCGTGTTCGGTGCGCAGGCCACGGGCTGCTCGCCGGTGGCCAAGGCCTTCGAGGACGGCCACGACGTGGTGCAGCCCGTACGCCCCGACACGATCGCCCGCTCGCTCGCGATCGGCAACCCCGCCGACGGCCCCTACGTCCTCGACGCGGTGCGCCGCACCGGTGGCGCGATCGCGCACGTCAGCGACGCCGAGGTGGTGGACGCCATCCGGTTGCTCGCACGCACCGAAGGTGTCTTCGCCGAGACCGCCGGTGGGGTCACCGTGGCCACCACGAAGAAGCTGGTGGAGTCGGGAGCGCTCGATCCCGACGCCGAGACCGTGCTGCTGATCACCGGCGACGGTCTCAAGACCCTCGACGCGGTGGCCGGTCAGATTGGCCCGTCGGCCACGGTGCCGTCCACCAGCAAGGCCGTGCGCGAGGCCCTCGCCGAGCGCGGGCTCTGAGTCCATCGGCCGGGCGTCGGGGCCCGGCTCTGGCCCGGTGGACGTAGAGCACCGGGGATCACGCTGACAGGGCCCTGCATCCCGACAGCGCTGCGGGCGGGGCACGGGCGAAGCGATAGACGCCATGACGGGCTGCGGCAGGGAACCGGCAACCGAGCCGGCCCTTGCTGACGGCCTGCAGGGGTGGGCGCTGCGAGTCGGCTGCAGCCAGACGAACTCGAGCAGCACCGGCCTCGGCGTGCCCGGAGAGGAGAACGGCGGCTCGCCGGCGGCAAGGTGGGGCCGGCCGTAACGCCCCGCGCAGCTCAGGCGCAGGATCGCCCACGCGAGAAGCACCGTGACCACGCCGCACGTCCGCACGAGGTTCTGGACGTGGTCGTCACCCTCGATCAGGACGATGTCGACGCCGGCACAGAGCAAGGTGATCGCGGTAGCGAGCGTGATGAGACGGCTCGTCCGACGGTCGGCGAGCCACCCCGGCCACCGCGCTGGTCACCTCACCGTGCCCGGCGCACCCGCGACACGGCGGTAGCGAGCGTGTGCCGGGCCTGTGTGGTTCACCCGATTTCGGGACGCCGCGGTCATCGCGAGGGCTGCTGCGGCGATGGGTTCTCGAGCGCCGCGCTGGAGAACTGCTTGCCCGCCTCCACCACCTCCGCGGCGGGAACCTGTCCGAGCGGCTCCTGCATGTAGTGAGCTCGTGCCCGGCGCACCCGCCACACACGGATCCCGACGTAGCAGGCGCCGAGATCGATCCACGCCCGGCTCACGAGCACGAACGTGGCGAGGTCCTTCGACGCCTGCTGCTCGTAGCGAGCGTGATGTACATCATCGATCCGGAGGAACGGGAGATCGCGCGGGTGACCCGCCCACCCGGCGTCAGCCCCGCAGCCGCACGGCCACCGGTTGTTCAGTGGTTTCCGGTCGGCGGCAGGCACGGACGTGGTGTGCTCGTTCACGTGTTGTTCCTTCAGCCTCGCGGGGCGAGTGAACGAGGCGGCGGCGTTCTGCTCCCCATCATCAGCCGCGCTGATCTCGACCCCGAGCCGTTCTGACAATCGCCGGGCAACCGCGATATCGATGTCGTCACATCACCCGAAGCAATGCCGCGCTCCACACCGTCACCGGCACCCGGAGCTGCAAGAACCTGCGTCCAGTCCTGGCTCGGTAAATTCCATGGGATCACGGCCCGAGTGCCCGCATTCCGCCGCGCGCGGTCTCCTCGTGCTCCCGTTGCGCGCGGCGGATCCGCAGTTCGAGACAACGGCGGACAGCCTGTTGCGACTGAGCGGCCGCGTTTCACCCTCCCCGCCGAAGATACCTCCGGCGTCGGCCGGCCCTCGCCGATCGCAGCTGGTCACCACCGCGGCTCAGGCCAGAGGCGCTGCCCACAGAAGCACGCATTCGCCGCGTAATCCGATGGGCTACCAAGGGCGACCGGTCGGCCGGCTCCGCAGACGGACGACACGACGGCGCGTCGCCTGGCGTCACAAAGCAGAGCAAACTCCCGTTTCGGCCACGTAAGACGACCTGGACACCTTCCCGGGTGTGATCCAGAACATTCAACCGCAACACACTCGCGTCAGTACCGTGTATTCGCTGCAAAGATTTCCATCCGACCGATCGGATTCACCTGAATCGCCGAGACCTACCGGCGTCGAGGTCGGTTCCGGCACTCGACAAGAGTCATCCAGTAGCGCAGTGCCGACGACAGAAGGGGTCACCGTGGCCGACGGGAGCGACAAATGTGCCTGCAGTTCCGGATCCGACAGCGAAACTCCGCGCTTTCCGGATAGACAGTCGCGCTCTTCGCGTCAGGCCCGTCGTGCCGCAGCCGCAAGTCTCATCGGCACGACGATCGAGTTCTACGACTTCTTCATCTACGGGCTGGCCGCCAGCCTGGTCTTCGCCAGCCGGTTCTTCCCGTCCTTCTCGCCCGTCGCCGGGACGCTGGCATCGCTGAGCACGTTTCTCGTGGGCTTTCTGGCGCGCCCGGTCGGCGCCGTACTGTTCGGCCACTTCGGTGACCGCATCGGGCGCAAGCGCCTGCTCGTGGTCTCCCTGGTCACTGCGGGCGGCGCGACGTTCGTGACCGGACTGCTGCCCACCTATTCCAGCATCGGCGCGGCGGCACCTGCGCTGCTCGTGCTCTGCCGGATCATCCAGGGCGTCGGCCTCGGCGGCGAGTGGGGCGGTGCGGTGCTCATGGCCGTCGAGCACGCACCGCCGAACCGCCGGATCGTCTACGGCTCACTCCCCCAGTTGGGAAACCCGGCGGGCCTGGTGCTGGCCACCGCGATCACGCTGCTCTGCAGCTCGCTGATATCGAGGGAGCAGTTCCAGGCGTGGGGATGGCGTATCCCGTTCCTCCTGAGCATCACGCTGGTCGTCGCGGGGCTGATCGTGCGCCTGTGCCTGCGCGAGAGCCCGGCGTTCGATCGCGTGCGCGAGTCCCGACAGCTCGTGCGGTTTCCCCTCGGGGCACTCGTCCGCGGGCACCCGAGAGCACTCGTCGCAGGCACCCTCGCCGTCACCGCGTCCCCCGCGGTAGGGCTGCTGCTCGCGGTCTACCTCATCCCGTACGGACAGCAGATCCTGCGCTTCTCCCCCACCGCGATGCTCCTGCTCTCCGGGATGTTCGGAATAACGTTCTTCCTGGGGATCCTCGTGTCCGCCAGGGTCTCCGAACACCGGGGCGTGAGACCGCTGACCGTGCTCGGGCTGGTGTCCATGGTGGTCTGGGCGATCCCGTTCTTTCTCCTCTTCGACAGCCGTTCGTACCCGGCGGCGCTGATCGCGTATGCGGTCTCCGGTCTCACCGTCGGCACGGTGAACGGGCCGCAGGCCACCCTGCTCGCCGAGTTGTTCCCCGTGCATGTGCGCTACAGCGGAGCGTCCGTCGCCTTCCAGATCTCATCCGTGCTGGGTGGCGCACTCACCCCCATTGCCTCGACGGCCCTCCTGGCCGCCGGCGGTGGCAACGGCCTCGCCGTGGCGGTCTGGGTCATCGGGATCTCCCTGACGAGCCTGGTCTCGTTCACCTGCCTCCGTCTCGGCGGCGGCGTCGAGCCCGGCGAGGAACGCACAGCTGAACTCAGAAGCCTCACCTGACCTCCGCATCCCACCTCAGCGAGTCGACCGCCCGCGGGCTTGAGTCGTCCAGCCCGGACGGCGAGGACGGCCACGACGTGGTGCAGCCCGTACACCCCGACACGATCGCCCGGCACAGGTGGTCAGCGCGGTCTCTGAGCCCACTCGCCGAGCCGTGGCCCTGACCCGGTGGACGCAGCCCCCGGGGGGATCACGCTGACCGGGGACCGCATCGCGACGGCGCCGCCGGCACGTCCACCCGACGGGCCGGCGGCCCCGCCGGCCGGCACCGGCGGGAACGCCGATGGCGCAGCGGTGCGGGCGGGGCACGGGGCGGAGCGGCGGGCGCCATGACGGGCCGCGGCGTGGAGCCGGCAACGGGCTGCCCCTGCTGACGACCTGCAGGGGTGCGCGCTCCGCGTCGCCGGCACCCGCTGCCACGTCGGCCACGACTGCGATGTCGCCATGGATGTCGGTGCGCCGCACCGCCGCTCCCCGCCGCTCGAGCCCGCCGAGCAGGCCGGGATCGGGGTGCCGGTACCGGTTTCCCGCACCGACGCTCACCAGCACCGTGCGCGGAGCGACGGCGGTGAGGAAGGTGTCCGACGTGTAGCGCGAGCCGTGGTGGGGCAGCTTGAGCACGTCTGCGCGCAGGTCGGCTCCGGACGCCAGCAGATCTGCCTGAGCTGCGAGTTCGACGTCGCCGGTGAGCAACGCGGTGGCCGCCGGCATGGTGGCCCGCAGCACGAGCGAGCCGTCGTTGACCGCCGTGCCGTCGTCGGGATCGACACCGAACGCCGGATGCCGGGGAGCGAGCACGTCCACGGTGAGCCCTGGCCACCGGAGCCGCTGCCCCGCCGTCAGCGCCACCAGAGGTGCGCCGGCCTCTGCTGCCTGGCGTGCCACGGTCCGCAACGCCCAGTGCGGCTCATGGACCGGGCCGACAGCGACCGCCCCTACCGGCCGCCCGCGCAATGCTCCCGCCAGGCCACCGACATGGTCGGCATGCAGATGGCTGAGCACGACCATGGCGATGCCCTCCACGCCGAGCCGGTCGAGGCACGCATCGACCGGTCCGTCACCAGGGCCGGCGTCGACCAGCACCACCCAGCCCGGACGGCCGGTGGCGAGCACCACCGCGTCGCCCTGTCCGACGTCGCACGCCACCACGGCCCAACCGGCAGGCGGCCATCCCGGCGGAACGAGCCGCGTGGGAACGAGCACCAGCCCCAGCCCGACGAGCACCGCGAGCAGCATCGCTCTCCACCGCCGCGACCGGCCGAGCACGAGCAGCACCAGCACCAGTCCGCCGAGCAGGAGGGCGCCCGTGAGCCCGTCCGGCCACGGGAGCACCGCGCCCGGCACGGCCGCTGTTCGGTCGGCGACCTCGACGAGCCATCCCACCGCAGGCCCGGCCAGCCAAGCGCACGCCTGCGCCGGTGCGGAACCGAGCGGAGACAGCACTGCGGCGAGCACGCCGAGCACGGTCGCCGGGGCGACTGCGGGCACGGCGAGCAGGTTGGCGACCACCGCGATCGGACTCACCGCTCCGCTGAGCCCGGCCACCAGGGGCGCCGTGACGAGGAACGCCGCGGCGGGGACCGCGAGCGCCTCCGCCGCCCATGTGGGCACGCCCTTCCGACGCATGGCATCGGTCCAGCCGGGTGCGAGGAGCACCAGAGCGGCGGTGGCCAGCACGGACAGCGCGAACCCGGGGTCGACGGCCAGCGCCGGATCGATCAGCAGCAGCACCAGCACGGCCACTGCCAGCGCCGGGAGCGCGGAGCGGCCCCGGCCGAGCGCCAGCGCGAGCAGTACCACTGCGCCCATCGCCGCCGCTCGCACCACGCTCGGCGACGGCCGGGCGAGCACCACGAACCCTGCGATCGCCGCGGCGCTCAGTGCTGCTGCGAGCCGCGGGTCGGCTCGCAGCAGCCGCAGCAGGGCCAGCACCGCGCCACCGACGATGGCGAGATTCGCCCCGGACACGGCCAGCAGGTGGGTGAGACCCGCGGCCCTGAAGTCGGCCTCCACCTCGGAGGTGAGACCGGCGGTGTCGCCGACCGCCAACCCGGGGAGCAGCCCGGCTGGTGCGGGCGACAGCACGGCGGCGGCGGCCTCGCGAAGGCCGCTGCGCAACCCGCCGGCCGCGTGCTGCCACCACGGCGCAGGCGTGACCTCGTGGGGCGGCCCGCGCACCCGCAACACGGCGATCGTGAGATCCCGGCGCCCGGCGGGGGCCAGCAGGCCCTCGGCAGTGGCGCTCTGCCCCGGCAGCAACCCGGCCCAGCCCTCGGCAGGCGCGATGAGCAGCACCCTCCCGCCCGCGCTCCAGTGGCCCGCATCGACCTGCACCCCGGCCAACACGGACGGGATCAGGACCTGCCCGGCGATGCCCGGGGTGGAACCGTAGGCCTCGGTGCGGATCGGCCGAGGGTCGTCGCGGAGCACCACCCGCAGCGTCGCCGCCGCTCCCCGCTCGGCCGGCTCCGGCAGCGGATGCTGTACGAGGAGCAGGGTGTGCGCGGTGGCCACCACAGCGGCGGCTGCCGCACAGCCCGCGGCGGCCAGCACGGCGGGTGCGCCGCGCCTCGGTCGCAACGCCGGCATCGCGAAGACGGCGAGTATCACCACGGCGGCTGCACCGGTGCCGAGAGCGGCGACGGGCCCGAAGCCGATTCCGATCAGCATGACGGCCCACACCGCCAAGGCAGCGGGCACGAGCCGCAGATCGGGCGGGCGCCGGGGCTCGCCGGGATCGCGGGCGCGCATCAGACCTTGACCAGTTCTCGCAGCTGGGCGAACCGACGCTCGCCGATGCCCTCGATCTCCCGCAGTTGTTCCACGCGGGCGAACCGGCCGTGGCGCGTGCGCCACTCGATGATGCGCTGGGCGGTGACGGGCCCGACTCCCGGCAGGACGTCGAGCTGCTCCACTGTGGCGGCGTTGAGATCCACCCGGCCGGGCGGGACGCCGGGACGCGCCGGGCCGGGCGGCACCGGGCCGCCGGCGCCGGCTGCGGGCACGGCATCCGGGGCAGGCGGGACCCCAACGGCAACCTGCTCGCCGTCGACCACCCGCCGGGCGAGGTTGACCCCGGCCAGGTCGGTGCCCGGGAGCACGCCGCCCGCCGCGTGCAGGACGTCGGCGACCCTGGCACCTGCGGGAACCTCGACGAGCCCCGGCCGCTGGACCCGGCCCGAGACGCTGACGACGAGCGGCACGGACGGCTGCGGTAGGCCCGCACCGGCGGCCGGGGCCGGATCAGCTGGGGCGCCCGGCTCGGCCCCGGCCGGCGGCCCGGCGGCGATCGGCCCGGCAACGATTGGGTCGGCGACCTGCTGACCGGGCGGCTCACCAGCGGCCTCGTCGCTGACCACGGCCAGTCCGGGCGGCGCGCCGACGGGCTCCGCGCGCGGCCGTTCCACCCAGACGCCGATGGCGGCCACGACCGCCGCCGCTGCCGCGATGAGCGCCAACGCGGTGGCTCCTGGCCGACCCGGATCGATCCGCGCGCCCTGCCAGCCGGCGGGCAACAGGCGGCGCAGCGCTCCGCCTGCGCGGCGGTCGTCCGGCGGGGGGTGGGGCTCGACGGGCCCTGCCAACGGGACCGGCATCGTGGGCGGCTCACCGGCCTGGCCCGCGTTCCACGCCCGCCCGGCATCAACCGGCCCGTAGGCCCCGGCCCCCTGGCGCGCTGCCTCGTGCGGAGCGGCGAGCACGGCCGCCAACCGTGCGGGCGGGGAGGGAGGGTCGGGTCGGGCCACGGATCGACGCTAGGTCCGGAATGGCGCCTGGCCCGGGCGACTTCCGAACCTGTGGACAGCCGGCCGGTGATGGGGACAACTCGCCCCCACCACCACCTCGCCTGCTGTGATCTGTCGGGCACACCCGGACGGCGGGCATCACGCCCGAAACGTCATCAGGATCGGGTACCGCTAGTAGTTGTTGCCGATGTTGTTGAACGTGTTGCCATTGGCGATACGGTCGAAACTGATCAGACCGCCGGACGGCGGAGTAGGCGGCGGTGCATCCGAAATCTCGACCGTCGTCTCGTCGTACGAGGCCCCGCAGTTGTCGTTTCCGTTGTAGGCGGCCGTGATGTCGTGGGTGCCAGTAGTGACGAACGACGTCGCCAGCTCTGCATTCCCTTCGGCGTCGACCGGCGCGGTGGCCAGCAGATTCGGACCGTCGAAGAACGTCACGCCGAGCCCGCCCTCGGGCGATCCTGGGCAGGTGACCGTTGCCGTCAGGACGACCCGCTCCCCGACGGCCGCCGCCGCGGGCGATGCCCCCGCTACCGTTGACGACTGTGCAGGCTGAGCCGAGGCTTGCGGCGCGAACGCCAGCAATGCGGAAATCGCCATGAACGCCAACGCGATGCGGCGGCGCCTCCACCCGTGGCCGGATCTGGTGCTCATACTTGCCATGCACAAGTAACGAAGGCTTCAAAACCGGGGAATCAATGTTCACCCGGCAGAGGTGTTTCACTCGACCACCGGGGTTCAGCCGGCAGATTCGAATACCGCCCGTAGGGGCGACCGCGACCGAGGCCGGGTTGCATCATCCGATCTGGGTGCGCGCAACCATGCCGGTGGCCCGCCCAACGCGATCACCGATCGCCCTTCGGTACCACGACCACCCCGAGCAACCCCAGCCCGACGTGTGCCCCGATCACCGCGCCCACCTCCGACACGAGCAGCCGTGTCGCCTGGGGCAGCCGTTCGCGCAACAGCGCGGCCACCTCCTCCGCGCGGGCGGCTGCGCCGAGGTGATGCACCGCAAGGTCCACCGGCCCGTCGCCCGCGGCCCGCACCGCGAGCTCCACGAGCCGCTGGACCGCGCGCGCGGTGGTCCGCACCTTCTCCAGCGGAACGATGCGGCCCTGCGCCACGTGCAGCAAGGGCTTGACCGCAAGGGCCGTGCCGACGAGTGCCGCCGCGGGCCCGATCCGTCCACCACGGCGCAGCCGATCGAGGGTGTCGACGGAGAAGAAGACGCGGCACCGGTCCGCGACGTCGGTTGCCGCCTCCTCCACGACCTCGATGTCGCCGCCGGTGTCCGCCGCGTCCGCGGCGGCCAGCACTGCAAAACCGAGTCCCATGGCAGCCGCCCGGGAGTCGACGATCCGGATGCGCCGTCGGCACACCTGCTCCGCTGCCAGCCGCGCCGCGTCCCACGTGCCGGAGAGCTCCCGGGACAGATGTACCGACACTATTCCGTCCGCACCGGCGGCGAGGGCTCCGCTGTAGCAGTCCGCGAAGTCGGCGGGGGCCGGCCGGGAGGTCTGCACGTCGAGGTGCCGGTCGGCGAGTGCGGCGGACAGCTCCGCGGTGTCGATGTCGGTACCCTCCCGCCCCACGCGCTGCCCCAGCCGGACCTCCAGCGGCACCACCCGGATCCCGCGTTCCTCCGCAACTCCCGGAGGCAGGTACGCGGTGGAGTCGGTCACGACAGCGACGGGCACGACGACGAACTTTATGGTCACGCTCGCGCGCGGCCCAGCGTGGGACGCAGCGCGTCGGCGCAGGCCGCGCCGACCGCCGCGTGCGCCTGCCATCCCCAGTGCATCCCGTCGGGGTTGCCGTGCCCACCGAGGACGTGCTCGCCGACCAGGGCCGCCAGGTCCACGAGCGCCACCCCGCGCTCGCGCGCCCACCCGCGGGTGGCGCGCTCGGCCGCGGCCCGACCGGCGTGCACCGCCCCGTAGGCCGCGGCACGGTGCACCGACGGCAGCATCGCGACGACGGGGATCCCGGGCCGGATCGTGAGCACAGCCTGCCGGCATCGCTCCAGGTGGCGGACGGTCAACCGCGGCGGGAGCGCGACCGGCCCGCCGCCGGGGACCGTCGCGGCGAACGCCCGGGCAAGACCGGGCTGGGCCGTGCGGTACCCGGCCCGCACCGCCCGGCGCAGCCCGTCGGGGCGCAGCACCGGGATCAACTCGCGCAACGCGGTGGGCAGCGGCGACGGCAGGCTGTCCATCCCGCCGACGGCCAGCACGAGCGCGTCGACCCTCGGCATGACCGCCCACACGCGGGGGTCGTTGATGAGCGCGTGCCAGGCGTGGCGGGCCGTCCATCCGATCCCGGCGACGAGCTCCGCGCGACCACCGAGCGCGGTCGCCGCGACGTTGGGCCACAGCCTGGGCTCATCGGCGGGCTCGGCGCGTTGCGGGCCGTGGAAGGTGAGCGAGTCGCCGAGTATCAGGAGGAGCGGGCCGGTCATTCCTGACTGTCGGGACCGGTCACTACGTGCCGACGTTGTAACCGGCGAGCCGCCAGCGTGGGTGGTCGGCGCGGCGGGCCAGCACGGCCCAGTGGCAGTTGCCGATCCCCCCGATTGCGGGCCATGACGACGTCGGCAATGCCAGCAGCCCGCTGACCAGGCCTCCGATCAGGCCTCCGTGCGCGACGAGCACCACGGTGCCGTCCGGCGCCGAGGCGTACTCCTCGTCCAGCTCGTCGACCACGGGCTGCGCGCGGCGAACCACGTCGATCCGCGACTCGCCTCCGGGCGGGCGCCACGCGGGATCGGAGCGCCAGGCGGCGATGGCGCCTGGCCAGCCCTCCTCGATCTCCGGCACCGTGCGGCCCTGCCACTCACCGAGGTGCGTCTCACGTAGCCGGGAGTCGAACTTGACGGGCAGGCCGCACGCGGCGCCGACGACGTCGGCGGTGTCCACAGCCCGCCGCAGGTCCGAGCTGATGAGGCGATCCGGGGCGATGCGGGCGATCTCCGGGGCGACGGCGGCGGCTTGGGCCACTCCCGTCTCGGTGAGCATCGAGTCGATGTGGCCCTGCATCCGGCCTTCGACGTTGTAGTCCGTCTGGCCGTGCCGCAACAGGACCAGTCGCCGCAGGCTCACCCGATGCCGTCCCCGTCGAGGTTGCCCGGCCCGGAACCGTCCGCGCCGACCTCGGCTTCGGGGAACGCGATGCGCGGGCAGTCCTTCCAGAGCCGGTCGAGCCCGTAGAACCCGCGCTCCTCGCTGTGCTGCACGTGGACCACGACGTCGACGAAGTCCAGCAGCACCCAGCGCCCTTCGCGGGTGCCCTCGCGGCGGGTGGGTTTCGCCCCGTGCTCGCGGAGCTTCTCCTCGACCTCGTCGACGATGGCCTGCACCTGCCGTTCGTTGGGCGCGGAGGCGATCACGAAGCAGTCGGTGATCACCAGCTGGTCGGACACGTCGAGCACGACGATGTCCTGCGCCTTCTTGTCGGCTGCAGCGGCTACCGCCACACGGGCCATGTCGAGCGCCTCGTCGGTCGCCGTCACCGTTCCCCTCTCCCGGCGGACCTCGGCCCACCTCGTCACGCACATTGTCCCAGCCGCCGCGGCGACGCGAGGAGTCGGCTACCTCGGCCGGCACCACCGAGGTTTGAATTCCGCCATCGAACGGGTACCGGCATGATCAATGGGTGTGGGGACGAGGGCAGCCGGGGGGCCGATGGGGCAGGAATCGACGGTGCGAGAGCCGACGATGGCCGAGCTCGACGAGGTCGCCGAAGCGGCGGCCCGCGACGTCGCGCGCCTGCTCGATCGCCGCGGCCTCAAGGACATCGTCGCCCTGGCCAAACGCGTCCTGTGCGACACGCAGTGGCGACCGAACACCATTGCGGTACCTCACGGAGGTGACTCCTGACGGACCATCTGTACGCTGCGCCAACATGAACGGCTTCCTGGGCGGGATGCCGCCGGCCGAGCAGCTGATGACACTCAACCGTGACGACCGGGACGGCTGCCTGGTGCTCATGGTCCAGGGGGAAGTGGACCTGAGCACCGGTGGCCGGCTGCTCGAGGCGGGCAGCGAGGCCCTCCAGCAGGCGGCGGGACGGCCTGTGGTGCTCGACCTCTCCGGCGTCGACTTCCTGTCGTCGTCCGGCATGGGGCTCCTCGTCGCGCTGCACGACGAGGGCCGCGCGACACGTACCCCGCTGCGGGTGGTCGTCGACGAGACGCGATCGGTGATCAGGCCCATCAGAACGATGGGGCTGGACGAGGTGCTCTCGCTGTTCGGCTCCCTCGACGAGGCCATCACGGCCTGATCGGCGCACGGGCGATGGTGTACTCCGAGGACCTCGACGCCGTGATCTCCATGGTGCTCATGGCTGATCCGGTGTCGCTGTCGGTCGTACGCCAGCGGTTTCGTCGATGGCTGGGCAATCTGCGATGGCCCGACGAGGAGATCGACGATGTGGTGATGGCCGTCAACGAGGCGGTGTCGAACGCCATCGAGCAGATCCACCCGTCGGAGATCGGCGCGGAGGTGCGCGTCGCGGCCCGTCAGTACGCCGAGCCCGACGGCGGCAGGCGCGTGCTCGTCGCCGTGGCGGGCGGCAAGCTGTGGCGCCCCGAGCCTGCGGGTTTCCGCGGGCAGGGCCTGTTGATGATCCACTCGTGCATGGACGACGTCGGGGTGAGCCGCGAACACGACGGCATCACGATGATGATGACGAGCGCGAAGGTGCCCCCGCTGCCCCGCGAGGCGTAGCCCCCGGAACCGCACACCCCACGGACCGCGCCGCGAGGTGTGCGGTGGGAGATCGTTCTCAGAGGCGGCCGTACTTGTTGTAGACGTCGATCACCGGAACGCCCGACTGGACCTCCTCGCGGACCTTGTCCTCGATGTCCTTGGCCTCCTCGGACTTCGCCAGCACCTCGTCCAGCGCGTCCTTCGGGATCACCAGCACGCCGTCCTCGTCCCCGAAGATCCAGTCGCCGGGGTCGACCCGAACCTGACTGCTGATCGTGCCGGTCATCGAGATCGGCACCTCGAGATCGTGGATCCGGGAGCGGCGCAGCGACTCGATCGGAGACGTGTACCGCGCGAAGACGGACAGTCCGTCGATCTCACGCACCAGCCGACCGTCACGGATGCCGCCGTCGATGACGACGCCCGTGGCTCCACGGGCTCGGCTCGCGTTGCTCATCAGCTCGCCCCAGATGCCGCTCTGGCGCTCGCCCGCTGCAGCGACCACGACGACGCAGCCGTCGTACATCTGTGTGAAGACGCCGAAGTCGGCCAGCTTCGTGTTCGGCGGCATCTCGGCGCGCTCCCGCATGTCGGGGCCGGCCGCCACGGTGTAGGCGGGGCCTGCCACCTGCATCGAGCGGTCCAGCGGCGCGATGGCGAGGTCGAGGCACTGATGGGGCAGGCCCATCTCGTCCATGATGTCGTAGACGACAGCCGAGTACAGCGCCTTCAACCGCTTCGCGGTCTGCGCCACCCAGGCGGGATCGGGACGTGCGGTTCCGTTCGTCATGTCGTGCGTTCCCCCTCTTACTCGAAGATCCCGTAGCCGGGTACGGCGTGCGCGCGGACGCCGTCCATGTCGAGCTCGACGCCGATGCCAGGGCTGTCGGGGAGGGTGATGTACCCGTCCTTGACGATCGAGCCGCTGCCGTCGGGCGCCGTGACGTAGCTGTCCCAGACCTCGCGCTCCTCGAGCGCGTGCCATTCCTGCACCAGGAAGTTGGGGATCGCGCCGCACTGGTGGGCCGTGGCCATGGTGCCGAGCGGCGTGGAGACGAGGTGCGGCGCGAACGGCACGTAGTGCATCTCGGCGAGGTTGGCGATCTTCTTGGCCTCGGCCAGGCCGCCGCACTTCGGCACGTCGGGCTCGATCACGTCGACCGCTCCGCGTTCGAGCAGCTCACGGAATCCCCAACGCAGGTAGAGGTTCTCGCCTGCGCAGATCGGCGTGCGGGTCTGGGCGCGTACCCGGACGAGCGCGTCGATGTTCTCGGCCGGGATCGGCTCCTCCAGCCACATCAGGTGGAACGGCTCCAGCTCCCAGGCGATCCGGCAGGCGCTCGGCACGTCGTAACGGGCGTGCAGGTCGATGGCCAGGTCGACGTCCGGACCGATCGCCTCCCGGACGGCCGCCACCCGCTCCACCATCGAGCGCAGCTCTGCGGCGCCCACGGTGTGGTTGAACTCGTCGAACTTCGCCGGGTGCTGTAGGTCGTCGATGTCGAACTTGATCGCGGTGAAGCCTTCCTCGACCATCCGCTGGGCCCGGTCGACGCAGCCGGACACCGAACCGTCGGGGTCGTCGCCGTCGCCGCAGTCGGCGTAGAGCCGGATCCGGTCACGGAACTTGCCGCCCAACAGCCGGTACACGGGCTGGCCCGCGGCCTTGCCCGCGATGTCCCAGAGCGCCAGCTCGATGCCGCTCAGGGCGATCACGAACACGCCTGCCTGCGGACCGGCGAAGACCTTCCTGCGCCGGAGCTTCTCCCAGCACCGCTCGACGTTGCGCGGGTCCTCTCCGATCAGCAGGCCCTTCAGAAAGTTGATCATTCCGACGACGCCTCCGGCACCGGCGTCGGGATTGGCCTCGCCGAAACCGCTGATGCCCTCGTCGGTGTCGATCCGCACCAGCGTCGCCTCGCCGTGATAGCGGACGACGGCCGTCGTGACGTTGACGATCCTCATGTGTCTCCTTCCGGCCCACTGGCCCGGTGACGGGATTCCTGCAGGTCAGGCGATCAGCTGGCCGTCGGACACGGTGATCTCGATGCCGACGGCGCGCTGCGCGCGATCGGATGCCAGGAAGCCCACACCGTGGCGACGTCGAAACGTTCGCTCTCGGACCGCTTTGCGCAGCGACCAGTCGTGGTCTTCGAATTCGGACGGAGGATCGGAACTTGTCCTATAAGCTGCTGACATGGCTAGGAGACAAGAGCTCGCGGACGTTGTCAAGGTCCGCACGCTCCCGGTGCAGGTGGCCGCCCACCTGACGCGCCGGATCGTCAACGGGGAGTTCGAGGAGGAGCGCGCCCCGTCGGAGCTCGACATCTCGCAGGAGTTCGGGGTCTCCCGCGTGGTCGCGCGCGAGACGCTCAAGATCCTCGCGTCGCTCGACATCGTGGAGATCGCGCAGGGCCGTCGCGTCGTCGTCCGGCCGCAAGCCGAGTGGGATTACCTGAATCCGCTCCTGGCCGAGTGGCTGCCGGAGGAGCACGTCGTCGAGCTGCTGCAGGAGCTGCATCAGATGCGCCTGCTGCTCGAACCCGAGCTTGCCGCGATGGCTGCGGTGAACATCAGCGAGGAGGCACTCGCCGGGCTCCGGGAGGAGCTCGACCGGATGGCGAGCCTCGAAGACGAGCCGGACGACTACCTCGAGGTCGACCACGAGTTCCACATGGCGATCTGTCGCGCGGCCGACAACCGGATCCTCGACCGGATCATGTACTCGGCCCGCTGGCTCGGCACCGCGAGCCGCCGGGTGACGAACGAGGTGCCCGGCGGCCTGCACCGCGCCACCGATGCCCACAGCCGGATCTTCGCGGCGCTCATGGCGAGGGATCCGGACGCCGCACGCGAGGCGATGCGATCACACCTGCAACGGAACATCCCGATCCTCGCGGAGAAGGAGCAGAAGACGAAGGCCCGGACGGCGAAGCGGTAGGAGACGACGACTCGACCGCAAGGCCGCGGCGAGTCCCCTTTCGATGCCCCGGCGTCGGGGCGGAGGGACGGGTGCGAGTTGGGAGCGAGCGAGGCAGGGCCGATCCGGCTCGGGCTGATCGGCACCGGGCTGGCCGTCGAGAAGCTGCACTGGCCGGCGCTGCGCCGGCTCCCCGACCGATTCGTCGTCACGGCGTTCGCGGACCGGTCGGCCGCTCAGGGCGAGCGCTTCTCGTCCTACAGCGGCGTCGACATGGCCGGCTTCACTCCCGATCACCACCGGCTGCTCGCCCGTGACGACGTGGACGCGGTGCTGATCTCGGTGCCGATCCCCTCCCTGTACGAGGTGGCGGAACACTCGCTCGCCGCCGGCAAGGACGTTCTCTGCGAGAAGCCGACCGGCACCGACGAGGAGCAGGCGCAGGCGTTCCTGGCACTGGAGGACCGGCATCCGGACCGCACGATCCTGATCGGGGAGAACTACTTCTACCGCGACGACATCCGCCACGCGCGTGCCCTGCTGGACGACGGCGCGATCGGCAAGCTACACCTGATGGCCTGGCGCCGCGCCGGGCATCTCGTGCCCCGGGAAGGCTCGTTCACCAGCACGCCCTGGCGGCACCGGCCGCAGTATCGGGGCGGTGTGTACCTGGATGCGGGTGTGCACGACATCGCCCAGATCCGGATGCTCTGCGGTGAGATCACCCGGGTCCACGCCGCCGTCCAGTGGGTCAACAGCACGATCGACTCGCCATCGGACCTGACGTTGAACCTGGCCTTCGCGGGCGGCGCCATCGGCAACTACACGTCGACGTACTCGGAGATCGCCGTTCCCGAGGAGCCGAACGACATGCGGCTCTACGGGACGGAGGGCGTGCTCGTTTTGTCCGGCCCGGAGGCGGAGCGGCGGGTGACGCTGAGCCGTCCGGACGGGACGTCGCAGACCGACGTGTTCCGCGGGATCGACAACGGCTACTACGCGGAGCTCTGCAATTTCTCCGATGCCGTGCGGCACGGCGAGCCGGTGGTGGGCACCGTCGGGCAGAGCGTCGCGAACATGCTGGTGGTCCTGCGGGCGCTGGATTCGGCCGAGCAGCACGCGGTCATGCCGCTCGACGAGCTGCGCGGGACCGGAGGGGTCCCGCTGTGGCGTCCGCGCAGCGCATCGGGGCTGTTCGACGGCCTGCCCGGTGATCGCTCACGAAACACGGACATTTCGGCCGGTATCGATCACCCGCTGATCTCCACCGTTGACAGTCCCTGATCACCCTCCTACTGTGATCCGCGTCGCATTACGCGATACGTCGTTCCGCTACATGAAACCCAATATGGCACAGCGCTCTCTCCGGCAAGGGGGCCGGAGATCGCTGCGCTCCGCGCCGGCCCGGTGTCCGTTTCTCGGGGAAAGCGCGGTGGGCCCTGCATGCGGGCCCGTTCCTGGCACGCCCGGGGAGGTGCAGCGCCTCCCGGCCCCCGTCGGTTGCACCGTCGCCCCGTCGGCACGCGTCCCCTTCGGCAGGACGCGGGAGGAGTGGTCATGGCCCAGCGTTCGGAATGGTCCCGGAGGAAGTTCCTCGGAACGAGCGCACTGGGAATCCTGAGTCTCACCGCATGCGGCGGCCAGCCCGCTGCCCCGCAGGTGCAGGTCCAGGTCCCGCAGGAGGTGATCGACGCGGCGGCCCAGTTCCGCGGCGGCTCGATGGGATCGCTCTCCCAGAAGCTCTACTCCGAGGCCGCCAACGCGGCCTTCGACCGGTCGCTCCAGGCGTTCGCGCAGGCCACCGGCACCACGATCCAGAACGACCTGGTGCAGGGCGACTCCGGCGACATGGTCGCCAAGATGGACGCCGAGGTGAAGGCGGGCAACGCCCGTGACCTGGCGTTCATGAGCGACTCCCGGTTCGTCGGCCAGCTCCAGAACCTCGGCGACCTCACCGACCTCACCGACGTGGTGGAGGAGATGCGCGGGCTCTACGGCGAGCCGGCCACCGAGGCGACGAACTACTGCGTTTTCGACGGGCGCTGGTACGCAATCCCGTACCACTTCATCGCGTCCGGGATGTACCTGCGCAAGGACTGGTACCAGGAGAAGGGAATCGAGCTCAAGCCCACGTACTCGTGGGAGGAGCTGCGGGACAACGCGCTGGAGGTGTCCGATCCGGCGAAGCGGCGCTTCGGGTGGGGCCTCACGGTGAACCGCTCCGGCGACGCCAACGGGTTCATCGAGAACGTCATCAACACCTACGGCGGGGCGATCGCGGACAACACCGGGCAGAAGGTGGTGTTCAACTCGCCGGAGACCGTCGAGGCCGTCTCGTTCATGGGCGACATCTACACGAACCCGAAGTACGAACCGATGCGCCCGCCCGGGATCGAGAGCTGGACCGATTCCAGCAACAACGAGAACTGGCTCGCCGGCATCCTCGGGCTGACCCTCAACCAGTACAGCGTCTACGCCGACTCGAAGACCAAGGGCAACCCGGTCTACGCGAACACCCATCCGTTCAACGGCGCCTTCGGCCCGGCGATCGACAAGCCGCTCGCGTACGGCCAGTCGAACTCCTTCGTCGTGTTCAAGGGGGCGAAGAACCCCGACCTCGCCAAGCAGGTGGCGAAGTACATGGTCAGCGGTTCCGCCCTGCTCGGCGTCGCGAAGGAGGCGCCCTGCCTGGTGAACCCGTCATGGGACAAGGTGTGGGACTCCGACCCGTACTACACCAGCGGTGACCCGGCTTTCGGCGCGATCCGCGAGCAGACCCGGGCGCCGCTCCCGCTGACCACATCGACCGGCTACTCGTTCCCGCAGCCCCCGAGCCCCGGTCAGCAGGCAGTGGTCGCGGCCTACCTGCTGACCGACATGATGCAGGCGGTCATCCAGGGCACCCGCCCGGCCGACGCGGTGGCGACGGCCCACGAGCGCATGGTCCAGATCTTCGAGCAGCAGGGCTATCGGCAGTGACCGTCCTGCGCCCGCGGCCCGCACCCGTCCGCCCGGCGTCTCGTACGTCGTCCTCGCTCACCAGCACGCAGCGGGTGCTCGGGCGCGACTGGCGGCTGGCCGCAGTGTTCATCGGACCAACCCTGATCCTCATCGCCGGGCTGATCCTGTTCCCGATCGTCAGCTCGATCTTCACCAGCACCACCGAGCGGCACGGCGCCGAGTCCGTCTTCGTCGGCCTGGACAACTACACCGCCCTGGTCGACGACCCGGTGTTCCACAAGGGCGTGCTCAACTCGTTCGTGTTCACGGCGTACGCCGAGATCTTCAAGGTCACCCTCGGCCTCATCGCGGCGCTGATGCTGCACCACATGCGCCGCGGCAAGGCCATCGTCGCCGGGGTGATCCTGCTGCCGTGGGTGGTCCCGACGGTCGTCACGGCCTTCACGTGGCGGTCGCTGTTCGACCCGATCTTCGGCAGCGTCAACGTCCTGCTCACCGACTCCGGCATCGGCCCGGTGCTCGCGGCGATCGGGCTCGTCGACAGCTGGCCCGCGGGGTGGCTGTCCGATCCGGAGCTCGCGATGCCCGCGGTGATCCTGGTGAACGTCTGGAAGGGCATCCCGTTCTTCGCGGTGACCTTCCTCGCCGGGCTCAAGGCGATCGACAGCGGCCTCCACGAGGCGGCGATGGTGGACGGGGCGACGCCGTGGCAGCGGTTCGTGCACGTGACGTTGCCGGGACTGCGCCACGTCATGATCGTGACGGTCTTGCTGTCGTCCATCTGGACGTTCAACAACTTCGATCTCATCTGGCTCATGACCCAGGGCGGACCCGGCGATGCCACCGCCCCGTACGTGATGGTGGCCTACTCCAAGGCCATCCAGCAGTTGCAGCTGGGCGCCGGTGCCGCCGTGACCCTGGTGATGGTGCCGATCGTCGGCATCCTGGTGCTGATCCTCGTGCGGATGATGCGCCGCAGTGACCTGCCCGGCACCGGTGACCTCGGGCGCAGCCGGCTCAGCCCGGCCCAGCGCAGGGCGATGCCGTGGGTGATCGTCGCCGTCGCCACCGTGGTGCTCGCCTGGGTCTCCCCGCACATCATCTGGAAGGCCGCGCTCGTGCTCGGCGTGTGCGTGCTGCTCGCCGCCGCCGTCGGACGGATCGTCTCCACGCTCGCCGCCCGCGGTAACCGGGCAGCATCCCGGCTGGTCAACGGCGTCGGCTCGGGTGTCGCGCTCGTCGCACTGCTGGCGTTCGTGCTCGCCCCGCTCTACTGGATGACGGTCACGGCGTTCAAGTCCGACGACCAGATCGTCATGCGCACCAACGATCTGTGGCCCACTCCGTGGAGCACCGAGCAGTTCACCAACCTGTTCACGGGCCGGGAGTTCGGCACCTGGTACATCAACACGATCCTGGTGTCGGTGGCCTCCACAGTGATCGCGCTGGTCTGCGCCGCGCTCGCGGGCTACGCGCTGGCGCGGCTGAAGTTCCGGGGGTCAGAGAGCTTCACGGTGACGATCCTGCTCACCTACGTGATGCCGGGCGCGCTGCTGTTCATCCCCCTCTACCAGCTGATGAGCGGCATCCAGCTGAACGACTCGCTCTGGGCGCTGGTGATCACGTATCCGACGTTCACGCTGCCGTTCGCGACGTGGCTGCTCGTCGGCTACTTCAAGTCGATCCCGGCCGATCTGGAGGAGGCTGCGCTCGTCGACGGCTGCACGCGATTCGGGGCGTTCGTGCGGATCGTGCTGCCGCTGGCGAAGCCCGGGCTGCTGGCCGTCGCGCTGTTCACGCTCACCAACGCGTGGAACGAGTTCCTCTTCGCGTTCGTGTTCATCACGCGCAACGACTACATGACACTGCCGGTCGGGATGCAGTCGATGATCTTCGGCGACGTCGTGCCGCAGGGCCAGCTCGCCGCGGCATCGCTGCTGATCAGCATCCCGGTGGTGCTCATGTACGCCTTCGGGCAGCGGTTCCTCACCGAGGGTCTGACCGCGGGCGCGGTCAAGGGATGAGTTCTGGGCTGGACGAGGCGGCGACGCCGCGACGGGGGCGGTCCAGCCCGGCGGGAACCTCGGTGGAGAAGGCGATGCGGATCCTCGAGGCGCTCGCCGTCGAGGACGGGCCGCACCGGCTGATGGACGTGGCGGAGCGGGCGGGTGTCCCCCGCTCCACCGCGTACCGCGTGCTCGCCACGCTCGGCGCGGAGGGCTTCGCCCAGAACTGCGGTGACGGGCGCTACGGGATCGGCACCCGACTCGGCGGGCTCGGGGCACGGATCGTCCGGATGCTGTCGGCAGGGGTCGGGCCGACGCTGCAGGAGCTGCAGCGGGGCGCGGGCGGCAACACCGTCCACCTGGCTGTCCGGGTCGGCGACCACGCCGTCTACCTGCACAAGGTCGACAGCGACAAGCCCTACGAGATGCGTTCGCGAGTGGGCAACCAACTGCGCCTGCACTGCACGGCGATCGGGAAGGCGATCCTCGCCCACCTCCCGCGGCCCGAGGTGGAGGCGATCGTCATGTCGGCCGGGATGGAGTCCCGCACCCCGTCCACGATCACCGACGTGGCCGCGCTGCACGCGGAGCTCGCCCTCGTGCGCGAGCGCGGTTACGCCATGGACGACGAGGAGAACGAGCCGACGGTGCGGTGCATCGGTGCCGTCGTGCTCGACCGCGCCGGCAGGCCGCGCGGCGGTGTCAGCGTCTCCACGGTCACCTTCGTGGTGGAGCGCGCAGAGCTGCTCGGCTACGTCCCGCTGCTGCAGGCCACCGCCCGGCGGGTGGCCGGCCTGATCTGACCCGTACGACCCGACGAGAGAGAAGGCGAAGAGGACGTGCGCATCCAACCCGGCAAGGACGACCTCGAAGAGCTCACGGCGGCCTGGACAGGTGAGCGCTTCGGCTCCGGCCGGCCCCGAGTGCCCGACGAGGTGCTGGACAGCCTGCGCCTCGCCACCACCGAGGAGGCGTGGGGGTTCCTGTTCAAGGCCGGATACGTGCGGCAGTTCGCGGGCGAGTGGCGCGAGACCCACCCCGGCACCGTGATCGTCGGACGGGCCGTCACGGCGCAGTTCCTGCCGCACCGACCCGACCTCGACGCGGTGGTGGTGGAGGCCGGGAGACGGGAAGGGCATCTGGAGGGCGACCGGCAGAACTCCTGGGTGATCGAGACGCTGGAGAGCGGCGACATCATGGTCGTCGACATCTTCGGCAAGATCGTCGAGGGCACCGTGGTGGGCGACAACCTCGGCACCGCCGTGGCCACCCGCACCGGCGTCGGCGCCGTGATCGATGGAGGCATCCGCGACCTGCAGGGGCTGCAGCAGCTCGAGGGCGGGGTCAACATCTTCCACCGGGCCGTCGACCCCACGCCGATCCGCGGTGTCACGCTCGCCGGGATCAACATCCCGATCCGCATCGGGGGCATCACCGTGCTGCCGGGGGACGTCGTGCTCGGCACGCCTACGGGCGTGGCGGTGATCCCCGCGCACCTCGCGGCGGACGTGGCCGCGGCGAGCGAGGACACCCGCGTGCGGGACGTGTTCGGCAAGCAGCGCCTGTCGGAACGGCGCTGGACGAGCGCGCAGATCGACGTCGCCACGTGGAGCGAGGAGATCGAGGCGGACTTCCAGCAGTGGCGCGCGGCTCGCGCCGGAGAGGAGCGCTGAGGTGACCACCACGAGCAGCGACGCGTCCGTCGTCACCGAGGAGCACGTCAGCACGGCCTCGCGGCCGAGCGCGTTGCGCATCACCGACCTGCGGGTGGCCAACCTGCACGAAGTGCCGTTCCGGTCGTCGATCATCAGGATCGACACGAACCAGGGCCTCGTGGGCTACGGCGAGGTGCGCGACCAGGCGAGCGCCACCTACGCACTGATGCTCAAGAGCCGCCTCGTCGGCGAGAACCCGTGCAACGTCGACAAGATCTTCCGCAAGATCAAACAGTTCGGCTTCCACGCTCGGCAGGGCGGCGGCGTGTCCGGCGTCGAGATGGCTCTGATGGACCTCGCGGGCAAGGCCTACGGTGTGCCCGCGTACGCGCTGGTCGGAGGGCAGTTCCGGGACTCGATCCGCTGCTACGCCGACACCCCGTCGGTGCCCGACCCGCACGAGATGGGGCAGCGGCTGCTGGAGCGCAAGCAGCGCGGGTTCACGATGCTCAAGATGGACCTCGGCGTGAACCTGCTCTGGGACGTTCCGGGCACGGTGATCGCGCCACCGGAGGCCCGCGAGACCACCACGGTGATGCACCCCTTCTCCGGTATCCAGGTCACGGCCAAGGGCGTGGAGCACCTGGCGAGCTACGTGGAGACCGTGCGCGGGATCATCGGGTACGACGTCGCGCTCGCCACCGACCACTTCGGACATATCGCGCTCGACTCCTGCATCCGGATCGGACGCGCGCTGGAGCCGTTCACGCTGGCGTGGATCGAGGACCTGATCCCCTGGCAGTTCACCGACCAGTGGCGCCAGCTCACCGAGGCCGTCGCGGTGCCGACGTGTACCGGCGAGGACATCTACCTCACCGAGGGGTTCAAGCCGCTGCTCGACGCGGGCGCGGTGCGGGTGATCCACCCGGACCCCGCCACGTCCGGCGGCATCACCGAGACCAAGAGGCTCGGCGACTACGCGCAGGAACGCGGTGTCGCGATGGCCCTGCACCTTGCGGCGTCGCCGATCGCGACGATGGCGTGCGTGCACCTCGCGGCGGCCACGGAGAACTTCCTCGCGCTGGAGCACCACGCCGCCGACGTGCCGTTCTGGAGCGATCTCGTCACCGATCTGCCCCGCCCGCTCATCCAGGACGGCCACATCGCCGTGCCGGACACGCCCGGGCTCGGGTTCGGCGACATCAACGAGGAGCTGTTCATGG
Organism: Pseudonocardia alaniniphila; assembly: GCF_022524485.1. Taxonomy (GTDB): domain Bacteria; phylum Actinomycetota; class Actinomycetes; order Mycobacteriales; family Pseudonocardiaceae; genus Pseudonocardia; species Pseudonocardia alaniniphila. The sequence goes on along the minus strand of NZ_JAKXMK010000013.1, from coordinate 105,754 downwards.
CGCAGCTCGACCCGCGCGACCCCGTGTTCTTCGCCGAGTCGGCGCAGTGGGACGGCGAGTCGAGCCACGACCGGCTCTGGAGCTGAGCGGTGCGGATAGCGGTCACCGGCGCGGCGGGCAGGCTCGGTCGCTATGTCGTCGCCCGGGCGCTCAAGGCAGGCCACGGCGTGCTCGCCGTGGATCTGCCTGCCGCGGTCCCGGCGACGACCACCGACGTCGAGTGGCGAGCGGCGGACCTCACCGAGCTCGACGAGGTGCGGGCCGCGCTCTCCGGCACGGACGCCGTGGTCCACCTGGGCGCGCTCACCAGCCCCCGCTACCCGGAGCCCGAGGTGTACCGGACGAACGTCGGTGGCACGTACAACGTGCTGGTGGCGGCCGAGGAACACGGGTTGCGCGCCGTCTGCGTGGCGTCGAGCGTCAACGCGATCGGCGGGATCTACAGCGCCGATCCGCGTTATGACTACTTCCCCGTCGACGAGGAGCACCCTTCGTACTGCGAGGACTCCTACAGCCTCTCGAAATGGCTGGTCGAGCAGCAGATGGCGGCGTTCGCGCGACGACGGCCGCACGTGCCGTTCTCCGCGTTGCGGCTGCACGCACTGCGCGAGGACATCACGGCCGCGCGGGCGGCGGGCGACAACGACGACCAGCACGAACGGCTCCACCTGTGGGGCTGGACGTCGTTCGACTCGGCGGCCGCGGCCTGCCTGCTGGCCCTGCACCGCCCGGCACCCGGCCACGGCGTCTACAACATCGTCGGGACGCGCACCGCCAGCACCACGGCGTCCGAGGAGCTGGCCCGGCGCTGGTACCCGCAGGTGCCGCTGCGTGCCCCGCTCCCGGGCGACGCGGGCTTCTACTCCACCGCGAAGGCACTCGCGGAGCTCGGATGGGACGCCCGCGACGAGCACCCCGCGGTGTCGGCCGGTGAGCAGTCACCGCCCTCGGACTGAGGTGGTCGCTACCTCGTTCGCTCCGCTGCCGCAAGGCCGTCGGCGATGAACCGGCGGGCGTGCACCGCCAGGTCCATCCCGTCGGACCACATGTTGCGCCAGACCGCGAGACGGTCCGAGAGATCGGCGGAGACCACCGCCCGGGAGAACGACTCGAACGTGACCGGCCCGGCGTAGCCCGCCGCCGCGAGCGCGGCGAAGAACGCCGGGAAGTCGATCGTGCCGGTGCCGAGATACCCGCGGTGCGACTCGCCGATGTGGACATATCCGAGCCGGTCCCCCGCCTCCACGACCGGAGCGGTGAAGTCCCGCTCCTCGATATTGGCGTGGTAGACGTCCAGGTGCACCACGACGTTGGGCTCGCCGACGTCGGTGATCACGGCGAGGGCATCGGCCACCGTGTTGATCGCGTTCGACTCGTACCGGTTCACCGGCTCCAGCCCGACCGTCACACCGTGGTCGGCCGCGGCGCGGGCGAGACGGCGCAGGCCCGCGATCATGTTGTCGCGGCCGCGGGGGTCGAGCGGATGGCCGTACTTGGCCAGCGCCGAGTAGACGGCGCCACCGAGGTAGTCGCCTCCGACGCCGGTCACCACGGCCAGCGCGTCCGCGAGCTTCGCCTCGCCGCGGGCCACCACCTCCGGGTCGGGCGAGGAGATGTCGGCGTCGAGGTCGAGCCCCAGCGAGCACACGGCACGCAGACCGTGGTCGGCGAGCACCGACTTCGTGTGGCTCGGATCGATGGTGGCCGGGTCGAGCGCCGGGATCTCGATCAGGTCGTACCCGGCCTCCCTGGTGTTGCGCACGGCGTGCTCGCACTCGGCGTGGGACCACCCACCGGCCCAGACGAGCGCGTGGATGCCGAGCGGGTTCATGGGACCTCCGGGGCGTGCGACGTTCACGAGAGCCGGCCGTACCGGCGCAGGGCCAGCGTGTTGAGCAGGGCGGACAGCACGAGCACGAGCCCCAGCGCGAGCAGCTGGTAGCGGCTGCCGTCCGAGCCCTCGAAGGCGAGCAGCATCCCGGCGTTGAGCCACGTGACGAGCAGCGCCGCCACGAGAACGCCGCCGATACGCCCGATCCCGCCCTGGATGGCGACGCCGCCGAGCACGGCGATCGTGATCGCGGGAAGCGCCATCCCGTTGCCGACGGTGCCCGCGTCCGGCCGTGCCGAGGCGAACTGCGCCACCGTCACCAGCGCGACCACGCCCGAGAGCAGGCCGGAGACGACGTACGCGGTGAACCGGGTGCGCGTCACGGGCTGCGCCGCGTACCCGGCGGCGACGTCGTTGGTGCCCACGGCGTAGAGCGACCGGCCGTAGGTCGATCGGGCGAGCACCACCCACGCCAGCACGACGCACGGCAGCAGGATCGTGAACACGTGCAACGGGACGGGCGGGAGCAGCGGCAGCTCCACGTTCCGGGTGAGGTCGTGCAGCGCCACGATCGGCGGCGTGGAGATCGGGGCGTTCGCGTTGGCGACGAGGGCGAGCGAGCTGTAGGCGTAGTAGGTGGCCAGGGTCGCGATGAGGGCCGGGAACCGCAGGTAGGCCACGAGCGTGCCGTTGACCGCGCCGAGCAGGGCCCCCACGACGAGGCAGCCGACGATCGACGGCAGCAGCGGCCAACCCCACTCGCCGACCATCAACCCGAACACCATCCCGGCGAGCGACACGATCGCGCCGACGGAGAGGTCGATGCCACCCCGGCCGGAGACGATCACGAAGAGCTCGGCGAGCGCAAGCAGGGCGAACGGCACCATCGACTCGAGCGCATTGCCGAGGTAACGCAGGTCGTAGGGCGCGACGAGGTAGCCACCGCTACCCAGCAGCCGGAACCACACGACCACCACGACGAGCAGCACCGCGAGCAGCACGACCCGCTCGGTGAGCGCCACCCGCAGCACCCGCTGCGCGATGCTCTCGCCGTGTCCGACGGCCGGCGCCGGTGGGGTGCGGGTGTCGGTCATGTGGCACTCCTGCGCCGCTCGCGCAGCAGGTCGACACCGACCGCCACGAGGATGAACAGCCCGATGAAGAGCTGGGTCAGCTCGGTCGGCCAGGTCAGCAGCGTGACGGCGCTGGTGACGGTGCCGACGAGCAGCGCGCCCAGCAGCGTCCCGAGAACGGTGCCGCGCCCGCCGATGATGCTGGTGCCGCCGATGACCACAGCGGCGATGACCCGCAGTTCCAGGCCGGTGCCGACGTTCTGCTGCACGAGCCCGCCGCTGCCGATGAGCACGCAGGCCGCCAGGCCCACGCACGCACCGGTGAGGACGTAGGCGCTGATCTGCCGCCTCCGCACACGCACGCCGGCCAGCCGCGCGGCGAACGCGTCACCGCCCACCGCGTAGAGATGGCGTCCGGTGGCCCAGAACCGCATGTAGCACCACATCCCGGCGGCCAGCACGACCGTGAGCCACCACGCCGCGGGCACCCCGAGCAGCCGTCCCTCGGCACCGCCCCCGATCGGGCCGAACGTGCCGGGCACCCCCGCGACCTGCTCGTTCCCGAAGATCTGCAGGGCGACGAACCGGTAGATGTTCAGCGTGCCGAACGTGACGATGATCGGGTGGATCCCGCCGTAGGCCACGAGCAGCCCGTTGACGGCCCCCAGCGCCAGCCCGGTGACGACGGCGACCGCAAGCGCCGGCAGGAACGGCAGCCCCGCATCCCTGACGAGCAGGGCGATCACGACCATCACCACCGCGGCCTGGCTGCCCACGGAGACGTCGATGCCGGCCGTGACGATCACCGCGGTCATGCCGATGCCGATCAGCGCGATCGGCGCGACCGTGAAGAGGATGTTCTGCACGTTGCCCGCGGTGAGGAACGTCTCGGTGGTCAGCGCGAGAACGAGCCACAGCAGCCCGGTCACGCCGAGGAGCGCGAGCTCCTGCCCCTCGATGGCGCGCACGCGCGGCCGCCTGCGGGCGACCGGCACAGCCGTGGTTGTGGCCGTCACGTGTGTGCCTCCTCGTCGGCACCCAGCGGGGCCGCGGCCTCGCCGTTGTCGCCCGCCGCGGCCGCCAGCACCTCGGCCTGGCTCGCGCCGCGCCCGAACTCGCGCACCACCCGGCCCCGCCGCACGACGAGGACGCGGTTGGCGAGTTCCAGCACCTCCGGCAGGTCCGTCGAGATGACGAGAACCGCGCTGCCCCCGTCGGCGAGCTCCAGCACCAGCCGGTGGATCTCCTCCTTCGCCCCCACGTCCACGCCCTGGGTCGGCTCCTCGAGCACGAGCACGCGGGGCGCGCGGACGAGCTGGCGCGCGAGCACGACCTTCTGCTGGTTGCCACCGGACAGCGCCGCGACGGCCGTGGTGATGCCGGGGGCCTTGATCGCGATGCGGGACAGGAAGCCCTGGGCGAGGCTGCGCTCGCGGGCGCGGTCGAACCAGAACCCGAACCGGGCGAGGTAGCGCAGGTGGGCGCTGGAGATGTTGAAGGCGATCGACTTGTCGGCGAACACGCCCTGCTGCTTGCGGTTGCCCGGGAGCATCGCGACGCCCGCAGCCGCCGCGTCCCGCGGGTTGTGCACCCGCACGGGACGGCCGTCGACCCGCACCGTGCCGCTGTCGGCGGGCGTGATGCCGTAGAGCGCCCTCGCGATCGCGTCGGTGCCCGAGCCGACCAGTCCGTAGAGCGCCACCACCTCGGCCGGCCGCACCTGCAGGTCCAGCGCCTCGAACGCGCCTGCCAGGCCGAGGCCTGCGACGTCCAGAACCGGCTCACCGGCGGGTGCCGGCCGGTCCGCGGTGGTCGCACCCAACTCGTGCCCGACCATCAGCTCCGCGACCTGGCGGACGGACAGCTCCGCCGTGGGCCGCGTGGCCACCAGCTCGCCGTCGCGCAGCACGGTGACGCGGTCGCTGATGTGCGCCAGCTCGTCGAGCCGGTGGCTGATGTAGACGATCCCGACGCCCGCCGCGCGCAGGCTGCGGACCACGCCGAAGAGCACCTCGATCTCGCGGTCGGTGAGGATCGCCGAGGGCTCGTCCAGGATGAGCACCTTCGCGGAGTGGGCGAAAGCCTTGGCGATCGAGACGAGCTGTTGCTCGGCCACCGGCAGGTCGGCGACCCGGACGTCGCCGATTCCCGGGTCCAGCCCGATCTGTGCCAGCAGCTCGGCGACCCGTGTGCGCTGAGCGGCCCAGTCGATCCGCCCGCCCGTGCGCAGCTCGCGGCCGAGGAACACGTTCTCGGCGACGGTGAGCTCGCCGAACAGGTGCGGCTCCTGGTAGACGGTGGCGATCCCCGCCTCCATCGCCGCTTGCGTGCTGCCGCCGGCGAGCGGCTCGCCGCCGACCTCGACGGTGCCCTCGTCGGCCACCTCGGCGCCGGACACGATCTTGATCAGGGTGGATTTGCCCGCGCCGTTCTCGCCGACGAGAGCGTGCACCTCACCCGCCCGGACCTCGAAGTCCACTCCGCGCAGAGCCCGCACCCCGCCGTAGTGCTTCCGGACGTCCTGCAACCGGAGCAGGATGGGCTGCTCGGCCAACGGCTCGGCCATCGGGTCAGTAGTTGTACTGGTCGACGTTGTCCTTGGTGATCTGCAACGGGTTGCCCAGCAGGAGCGACTTGTCGCTCTCGGTCCACTGCACCGCGGTCAGCGAGTCGTTGACCTTGTTGGTGGCCTGGAACGGCGTGCCCGACGCGAGCTGCTTGCCCGCCCACGCGGTGAGGTAGCCGAGCTGCTCGACGTCCCACAGGATCGCCGCGGAGGACGAGCCGTTCTCGAGGTACTGCTTCATCGACTGCGGCGTGCCGAGACCGACCGTGAAGACCTGCCCGACCTTGCCCGCCTCCGTCACGGCCTTGGCGACGCCCGGTGCGGACGCCGTGCACTCCCCGACGAGACCGGTGAGGTCCGGGTGGGCGTTCATCAGGTCCTTCGCCATCGCCACCGACTGCGCCTCGTCCTCACCCGCGTAGACGACGTCGACGATCTGCGCGCCGGGGTACTTCTCCGCGGTCACCCTGCGCTGCACCTCGATCCACGAGTTGAGGTTCGCGGCGGTCTGGCCGCAGGAGACGATCGCGTACTTGCCGGAGCCGCCCATCGCCGTCATCAGCGAGTCGGTGAGCGCGGTGCCGACGCCCTCCGCGGTGGCCTGGTTGACGAACGCCTCACGCACGGAGCCCGGGGCGTCGGTGTCACTGGTCATCACGTGGATGCCGGCGTCCTTGGCCTCCTGCAGCACCGGAGCCATCGAGTCCGGGTCGTTCGGTGCGACCACCAGGACGTCCACGCGCTGCTGGATCAGCGAGTTCACGATGTCGGTCTGCGCGCCCGGATCGGCGGTGGTGCCGCCGCGGTAGATCCACTCGATGCCGAGGTCCTCGGCCGCCTGCCGGCCACCGGTGTTCATCGCCTCGAAGTACGGGATGCCCTGCAGCTTGGGCACGAACGCCACGGTGACCCGGTCCTCGCCGCCTCCCCCGCCCGCCGCGGCGTCCGGGTTCTTCTGGGTGCATCCGGCGAGAGCAACGATCCCCGCCAGTGCCACGGCCAGGGCTGTCGCCAGTGAGCGCCTACCGCCCGTGATCGTTCGCATCATCGCTCCCGCTCCCTCTCCACGGCCGCCGGAGCGGACCGCGGTTCGTGTCGCTCGGACGGCCCGCCGCATGCGCTTGGACGAGGCCGGCTGGGCAGGCGAGGTTGTGCCATCGAACGTGCATCCGCGCTGCCCGCCACTGGACCCCCTAGGAAGGGTGACCCCGATCACCCCGCGCCGGACACTAGGAAACCTGCCCGCACCCGTCAACGAGACGGAACGCGCCGAGGCACACCTCGGACCGTTCGGCGGGCGCCGTTCGCGGGAAGTCGGCAGGCGTCATCGCAGCTACCATCCGAACATGCGCGCCTCACGCCACTGCGTGCCCTGGCCTCCGGGGTGAGCAGCGAGGAGACCCTGGCCGCCACCTTCGGACGACACGCCCGGGTCAGTCCGCACGACCAGGTCGACGCTCTCACCGGAGCCGTCGAAGACCTCGCGGGCCAGTTCAGCTTGCAGCCGCTGCTGCAGCGCATCCTGCGGCGTGCAGTCGTACTCCTCGGCGGCGACGCCGGCTCCATCTCCACCGTCGACGAGCGGGCCGGGACCTACCGCAAGGAGGTCGATCTCGGCGTCGGCTGCCAGGAGGGCAAGGTCTTCCCGCTGGAGGAGGGCGCCACCGGCGCGGTCGTCGCCAACCGGGCGCCGGTGGTGTTCGACAGCTACTCCCAGGTCAGCGGGGGCCACGTCGCCCCGCCCGATCGAGCCCGGCTGCACGCGACCGTCGCGGTGCCCATCGAGTGGGGCGGCCGGATCATCGGGGCCTGCGTCGTGTTCAGCACCGACCCGCAGGTCCGGTTCCGCGACGAGGACATCGGCCTGCTGGGTCTGTTCGCCACCCACGCCGCCATCGCCATCGTGAACGCGAGGCTGCACGCCGAAGCCGCTGAACGGGCCCGGCGACTGGCCGTGAGCGCCGAGCGGGAGCGGGTCGTGCGTGATGTCCACGACACCGTGGCCCGCGCCCTCGGGTCGATCCTCCTGCACCTCGACGCCTCCGAGGAGCCGGGCTCGGAGCACATCTCCGCCGCACGGGAGGCGGCCCGCGCCGCGCTCGCCGAGACCAGGCGCACCGTCCTCGGCCTGGGGCCGGCTCTTCTCGAGTTGCACTCGCTGGAGGACGCCATCGCCGTCGAGCTCGCATGGGCCCGCTCGACCACGAGCATCCGCACCGACCTCGTCGTCACCGGCGAGCCGCCTGCGTTGCGACCCGAGATCGGCCAGCAAGCACTGCGCCTGGTCCAAGAGGCGCTCACCAACGTCATCACGCACGCCAGGGCGGCGTCCGTGCGGGTCGGCATGATGTACGGCGCCGAGGACGTCGTGGTCGTCGTCGAGGACGACGGCGTCGGGTTCGACTCCGCGGTCCTCACCGATCGCCGTCGGTCCGGCCTCGGGCTGCACGGGATCGTCGCACGGGCGCATCGGCTCGGCGCCGAGCTGGAGATCGAGTCGACGCCGGGGTGGGGCACGCGGATCCGGGCGCGGATCCCCTACGAGCCACGCGACACGGGTAGCGCGGCACGCGCGGACGTGCCGTGGCGAGTGCTCGTCGCCGACGCGCGGCCCGTCGTACGGGCGGGCCTCGTGCGGCTGCTGGGCCAGGCGGAGCCCGACATCCTCGTCGTGGGTGAGATCAGCGACGCCCGTGACGTGGTCGACGCGGTGCGGGTGCTCGACCCGCACGTCGTGCTGCTCGACCTGCGCATGCCGGTTCTCGACGGCGCCCGGCTGACCTCCTACATACGGGCCGCGGTACCGGGCGTCTCGATGCTCGTGATGACCGACGACCTCTCCGACGAACTGCTGCGCGACGCCGTGCACGCCGGGGCCAGCGGCTGCGTCGGGACCGACCTGGACGGCGCCGCGCTCGCCCGCGCCGTACTGGCTGCGGCCCGCCGGGACGCGCTGCTCACCGAGAGCGTGATCGGCGCCGTCCGGGGGCGCGACCGCGTCGGCAACGACCGGCTCACCAGCCGGGAGCGCGAGGTCCGCACGCTGGTGGAGCTCGGAATGCGCGACAAGCAGATCGCCGACCGGCTCGGGATCTCGGCGAAGACCGTCGAGAAGCATGTGGGAGCGCTGCTGCGCAAGACCGGGGCGCCCAACCGGACGGCCCTCGCCCGCTGGACGGACCTGTCCGAAGCTCCGAGGTAGGGGATTTCCCCCAGGCGAAGATGGGGAGAACCACGCCTGGAAATGCAATACCACCTGGCTAGCATCGAACCGTGCCTGTCGTGTCGCTCGACGACATCCTCTCCGACGCCTTCGACAAACGGTACGGCGTGCCGGCGATCAACGTGTTCAATGATCTGACTCTCGAGGCGGTTCTTGCGGCGGCCGTCGAGAAAGCGTCGCCGTTGATCGTGCAGACGTCGGTGAAGACCGTGAAGTCGATCGGCATCGACGTGCTGTATTCCATGTGGACGTCCATGACCGCGGGCATCGAGGTCCCGGTCACGCTGCACCTCGACCACTGCCCGGAGCGCGAGGTCATCACCACGTGCCTCGACCGTGGCTGGAACTCGGTGCTGTTCGATGCCTCTCACCTGCCGGTCGAGGAGAACACCCGGCAGACCATCGAGGTCGTCGCGGAGGCGCGCAGGCACGGCGCGCACGTCGAAGGGGAGATCGAGTCGATCACCGGTGTTGAGGACGGGATCGGCTCCGACACCGAGGCGAGGAGGCAGGATCTGCAGGTCGCCCTCGACTTCCTCGATGCCACCCAGGTCGATGTCTTCGCACCTTCGATCGGCAATGCGCACGGCACGTACAAAGCAGCGCCGACACTCGATTTCCAGCGCGTGTCCGACATCGTCGCCGCCCATCCGATCCCCATCGCGCTGCACGGTGGAAGCGGCCTTTCCGACGAGCAGTTCCGCGATCTCATCGACCGCGGTTGCGCGAAGGTGAACATCTCCACCGCGCTCAAGGAGACCTTCATGAAGTCGAGTCTCGCGTTCCTACAGGAGACGGCGGCCAAGGACAAATGGGACCCGCCGTCGCTGTTCCGGTCGGTGCGTCAGCAGGCCGTCGACATGACCGGGTCGCTGATGGATCTGTTCGGCAGCGCCGGCCGAGTCGGCTGACCGGTGCCCGCCCTCGTCTTCGACTGCGACGGTGTCCTCGCCGACACCGAGCGCTACGGCCACCTACCTGCGTTCAATGCGATGTTCGAGGAGTTCGACCTGCCGGTCCGTTGGAGCGAGGCCGAGTACGGCCAGAAGCTCCTGGTCGGCGGCGGCAAGGAACGAATGGCGACGATGCTGACGCCTGAGTTCATCAGCTCGGCAGGGCTCCCCTCCGACCCTGCCGAGCTGGCCGACCACGTGGCGCGCTGGCATCGCCGCAAGACCGAGATCTACACCGGGATCATCGCGAGCGGGACGATCCCGCCGCGGCCGGGGGTGCGGCGCATCTCTGAGGAGGCCGCCGACGCCGGCTGGTCGCTCGCCGTCGCGTCCACCTCCGCCGAGGCATCGGTGCGCAGCGTGCTCGAGCGCGTGATGGGCGACGCGCTGGCGCCTCGGTTCTCGGTCTTCGCAGGCGACGTCGTCGCACAGAAGAAGCCCGCGCCGGACATCTACCTGCTCGCCGTGTCGGAGATCGGGACCCCACCCGGCTCCGTCGTGGTCGTGGAGGACAGCCGCAACGGGCTGCTCTCGGCGCTCGGTGCCGGGCTCTCCTGCGTGGTCACCCCGAGCAGCTACACCGGTGACGAGGACTTCACCGGCGCCACGCTCGTGGTGTCGTCGCTGGGCGATCCGCAGGAGACCACGCGGGTGCTCGACGACCCGCTGGCGCTCGACCCCACTCCCTTCGTCCGCCTCGACCATCTCCGGACGCTCCTCACCAAGGCTGCGCCGCACCCGGCCCGACCGTCCAGCAGGGAGTGAGCATCATGTCGCCGTCCTCAGCGAGTCTCGAGTTCATCGTCCGCACGATCGCGCAGACCGCCGTCGACAACGAGCGTGAGTTCGGTGAGCTCGACGCCGTCGTGGGCGACGGCGACTTCGGCTACTCCCTCGCTCGCGGGTTCGAGATCGTGCTGGCCGAGTGGGACACCTACGACCGCGGCGAGCCATCGGTCTTCCTCCAGAAGATCGCCCTGACGATCTCCAAGCGGGTGGGCGGCACGTCCGGCCCGCTGTGGGGCACGGCGTTCCTCCGTGCTGCCGCGGCGGTCAAGGGAAAGACGGAGCTGACCGGCCAGGACGCCGTCGCGATGCTCCGGGGAGCCGCTGAGGGGATCAAGAAGAGGGGCAACTCCGACGTCGGCGACAAGACGTTGCTGGACGCGCTGGTACCGATGACGGACGCGATCGCCGTGCAGCTCGCGGCCGACCCGTCGACCCCGGCCCCCGAGGTCGCGAAGGTCGCCGCGGGCGCCGCTCGGGCCGCCGCCGACGCGACGACATCGATGCAGGCGATGCGCGGCCGTGCGAGCTACACGGGTGAGCGCAGCATCGGGTCACCCGACGCGGGTGCTGTCGCCGTCGCGGTGATGGCCGAACGTGTCGCGCAGACCTGGGCCGGATCGGTGAGCTCCTGAGCAGCCCGACGACGGGACGGCGAGTCCCTCGCCGACGAGACCGATGGAGAACCGGATGAAGAAGTTCGTCAACGACCCGAAGAACTACGTTCCGGAGATGCTGGAGGGCCTCGCACTGGCCAATCCGGACACGCTCCGTTACGTCCCGGACTACAACCTGATCATGCGGACGGACGCCCCGCGTGAGGACAAGGTCTCGATCATCCAGGGGTCCGGATCCGGTCACGAGCCCGCCCACGTCATGACGGTCGGCGCGGGCATGCTCGACGCCGCGTGTCCGGGTGACGTGTTCGCCGCTCCGCCCACCGACTACGTCTACGAGACGATCAAGCTGCTCGCCTCGCCCAAGGGCGTGCTGCTGCTGGTGAACAACTACACCGGCGACCGGATGGCCTTCGACATGGCCCAGGAGCTCGCCGAGGCCGAGGACATCACCGTCCGCACGCTGTTCATCGACGACGACGTCTCGGTCCAGGACTCGACCTACACCGTCGGCCGCCGGGGTGTGGCGGGCAACTTCTTCGTGATGAAGGCCGTCGGGGCGGCGGCCGAGCGCGGTGCCGACCTCGACGAGATCTGCCGTATCGGCGAGAAGGTCAACAGCGTCACGCGCACGATGGGCATGGCCCTCACCGCGTGCACGCCGCCCGCGAAGGGATCACCGCTGTTCGACCTGCCTGCCGACGAGATCGAGATGGGTGTCGGCATCCACGGCGAGCCCGGGCGCCGGCGGGTGAAGCTGATGCCGGCAGACGCGATCGTCGACGAGCTGCTCGACGCCGTGGTGAGCGACCTGCCGTTCGAGTCCGGCGACCGGGTCGCCCTGATGGTCAACGGCCTCGGCGGCACCCCGATCAGTGAGCTGTACATCGTCTACCGGCGGGCGCACAACCAGCTCACCGACCGCGGTATCACGGTGGGCCGCAACTACGTCGGCGAGTACTGCACGTCGCTGGACATGGCGGGCGTGTCGATCACGCTCGTCCGCCTCGACGACGAGATCGAGTCCCTGCTCGGCGACCCGGCGGAGATCGCAATCCGGGTGTTCTGAACGACGCCGGCCTCGTCGAATATCGTGAAAGCGAAGATCGTCACGTGATCACGATTCACGTGCTGCGCAGTCGGATCTACCCGCACATGCCCGGGCGCTGCTCGCCCAGAACGACACCACGATCGTCATCCAGGCCGACGGGGCGTCGCCTCGCACCAGATCACGGTGGCCATCCGTCGCCCCGGCGGGCGGGCGGGAGTGCTGAGGGCGGGGCCGGACCGTGGCGCGGGGCGGGCGCCGGCGTGCCCGTGCCGACCCGGTGGATCACGGCGGTGTCAGCCAGGGCGAGCGCGGGAGCCCATTCGACAGGTACTCCTTGTGCGGGAGGCGGACCCCCGAGACCTGACGACGGGATCCAGGGTCCCGTCGTCAGGCAGGCATCGGGGAGCTCACGCAGGCGCCTGCGCATCCGTCTGACGATCCTCGACGACCCGGTGACGACGACTGCGAGAGCCAGCCGCCCGCCGAACGGGTCGGGGACGCAGCGGACCAGATGGTGACGGTGGCGGTCCTCGGAGAGGATCAGCTCGCGCACCGGGTGGCCGGCGACGGCGAGCAGCGCCCGCACGACGTCCGCGTGCCCGGCACCGAGCGCCTCCGCATCACCGAGGCCCCCGCGAACCCACGCGTCCAGCACCATCCCGCTGTCGACATCGAGGACGACGGCCATGTCGAGCCCACCGGCCGTGACGAGCGGGCCGATGACGGCAGGAAGACCGTCGTCCCGGATGTTCACCGGGCGCCGGTGGCGCACCACGACCTGTCGCCGACCTCGATCAGCGGTGACCCGCGTTGGCCTGGAAGTACGCGGAGCCGTCCTGCTGGCTCGGCACCGGCCGTCCGGGCGTCGGGTTGGTCATGTAGAACTGCTGCTCGATCATCCGCAGGTCACGACGGGCCATGGCCAGGTTGGCCTGCGCCCGGTTCAGCACCAGGTAGAAGAACAGCTTCTCGTCGGAGTTGCCGCGGATCGGCCGGATGAGGTGGTACTGCGTGTCGAGGCTGATCAGGATGTCCTCGATCGACTCCCGCAGGCCCAGCTTCTGCATGACGTCGAGCTTCGTGCGCACGACATCGCTGTTGCCGGGCGCGGCGACGTCGAGGTCGAACTCGGGGCTTCCGCCGCGGGAGCCGAGGGTCATCCCGCTGTCGTAGTCGACGATCGCGACGGCGAAGGCGCCCTTGATGTTGGCAGCCAAGTCCAGTGTGTAGTCGATACTGCTCATTGCCAGAGCCTCCAGGGCAGGCCGTCACACGGTCGGGGAGATGTGGGACAGCCTTTTCTCATCGGGGTACGGAAGACCGTAACGTACAGGTTGCAGGGCACCATTCGGTGGGGTTGTAACAACGTTTTTCAGGGCGATTCGACATCGTCGCCCCATGCGCGCAGAGCCGTCAACAGCCGGCTCATCGTCGCGACATCATTTGCCCATTGTCGACCGAGGATCGGGTCTGCCGACCACCGCTGCTGAGACGGCGGAGCAAAGCCCGGAATTGCTCGCGGGCCGGCCCTGCGGGGCAGCGGAACCGCGACGGCCGCAGGTGTCGTCGGTGCGACGGCCGACGGCCGGACGGGCGGGGCCGACGCGGGCGGCATGGCGGAAGCAGCATGTGAAATCGCAGGTGGGAGCCCCTGAAACGACTCAGGCGGCGGCCTGGGAGGCGCCACTGTGACGGCCCGATCCTCGAACCGGACGGCGGCCAGTTCCCGCCGGGCCGACGCCAGGTTGGCCCGCGCCCTGTCCACGCAGAGATAAACCAGCAACGAGCGCGAAACACCGAGCGGACGAACGAGGTGATAAAGGTAGCCCGAGGTCAGGATGACGTCTTCCAAACCCCCGTCCACTGCCGCCTCGAGAACGGTTGTCGCCTCTGTTCCCCAGCGCAGCACAACGGCCGGGTCGACCGCCGCCACGCCGGACTCGATCAGTATCTGACCGTTTTCCCGTTCGGCCACACAGGAGTATCTCGAGCCCGGCAGATCGAGCAGGCCGAGGACCATGTCGCGAATCGTCACCAGCAGAAATCCTTCCGCTCCGAGGAGTTTGCCCTATCCCTCGGGTTGAATGATCTTCAACCCTTTCGGCCGACGTGATCGGACTGTTCGGACGTCCGAGGAATGGGCCGGTTGGCGTACGTCTGAGGCCGTGAGTCACCGTCCAACCGCGATGAGCAGCGAGAAGGAAGCGGCGAGGTGTCCGGCCGTCAACGAGTGGGCGGAACTGCCTCTCAGCCGTCCGCGAGCACCTCGGCGATCATCCGGTGACCCTGCTGCTCGAAGCGCTCGTCGCCCACTTGGTAGGCCCACACCGCGGTACCGATCGCCTCTCGAACCCCGTTGCGACGCCACGCAGCCGCTTCACGCGGATCGCTGCCGTACCCGTCCAGAAACGCCGACTCGAGCGCCGGATCCGCCCGGAACTGCTGGACCGCGAGCCGGGCGAAGTCCGCGAAAGCGGGACGCAGGCCGGCCCGTCCGAAGTCGATGACGCTCACCACGCCCTCGTGCACGAGCCAGTTTCGAGGCTGCCAGTCACCGTGCGTCGGCACGAGAGTCACCGGCGGCGTCGGCCACGATTCCACCAGCTCACGGAGTCGCGCCACCACGTCCGGAGCGATGCGGTGTGGCATGCCGAGCGACGCGAGCGACTTCACCTTCTCCCTGGCCTCGAACTCCTCGTCCTCGATGGCGACCTGTTCGTGCGACCGTGCCAGCAACTCGCCGGCTTGCCGGTAGATGTCCGGACGAAACTCGTGCTCGCTGCCTTCCACCAGCTCGCCCGGCAGGTAACGCGTCACGAGCAGCTTGGCCTCGCCGTCCGCGTGCACGAGTTGCGGTGCCCGCCCCCGTGACGTCCACGGGCCGAGCCAGTTGCGGTGCGCCCGCACTTCACGCGCCAGGTGATGGTCCTTCGCGTCGCCTGCCTTGGCGACGTAACGGGCGCCGCGATGGACCAGTTCCAGCACGGTGGTGCCGACGAGCCCCCAGCTGTGGTCCTGCACGATCTCGGCCCCAGGCAGCCAGTCGTGCAGGAGCTCCCGTTGGCGTTCAGTGAGCTGATCGCCACCCGGATCCACGAGGGGATGGTAGGGCTACGGCGCTGGTCACTCGTCCTTTTCGCGGTAGAGGCCGCGCTTCGAGATGTACTGCACCACCCCGTCCGGCACCAGGTACCAGACCGGATGGCCCTCGGCGACGCGGCGCCGGCAGTCGGTGGACGAGATGGCCAACGCCGGTACCTCGACGAGCGTGACCGAGCCGTCCGGCAGGTGGTGGCCGTCCAGCTCGTAACCCGGGCGGGTGACCCCGACGAAGTGCGCCAGGCTGAACAGCTCGTCCAGCTTCTGCCAGGACAGGATCTGCGCCAGCGCGTCGGCGCCGGTGATGAAGTAGAGGTCGGCGCCTGGCCGTTGCTCATGCAGGTCCCGGAGCGTGTCCGAGGTGTAGGTGAGCCCTCCGCGGTCGATGTCGACGCGGCTGACCGTGAACCGGGGGTTGGACGCCGTGGCCACCACTGTCATCAGGTAGCGGTCCTCGGCGGCGCTCACCTCGCGCTCCGACTTCTGCCATGGCTGACCGGTGGGCACGAAGACCACCTCGTCGAGACCGAAGCGGTCGGCGACCTCACTGGCCGCAACGAGGTGTCCGTGATGGATGGGATCGAACGTCCCGCCCATCACCCCGATCTTGGGACTCATCAAAGGAACAGTAGTGCGCGAGCCGGTGGTCAGGGGCGATCCAGCATCCGTAACGTGCTGTGAACCACACGGTTCCCCGCACGTCAGAGCGCTGCCATGTCCTCAGCTCGCCGGGTGGGCAGCCTGCTCCTCGATCGCGGCCCGGCAGCGCTGCGCGAACGCCGTGGCGGTCACGGCGTAGCTCGCCGCCACGGCGTCGGCGTCGCCCGTGGAGATGAGGTCGAACTGCAGGCCGCGCCACAGCGCGACGATCTCGCGGGCCATCCGACCGGCGACGACAGCCGGCACGCCCTCGACTCGCAACGCACCCGCCACCTGGTTGGTCCAGTCGTGGCCGACCCTGGCGAGGAAGTCGTCGAAGCGACCGGGGTTGTGGGCCGCCTGGCCGAAGATCTCGAAGAAGAGCCGCAGGAACGGGAGGTTCTCCGGCGCGGCGATCCCGCGCCAACACGCCAGCAGCCTCTCGACAAGCGGCGTGCCGGGATCGTCGAGGGCGGTCATCGCCGCTGTGAAGGCCGGGAACCGCCGGGACGCCTCCAGCAGCGTCTCCCCGATCAGCTTTTCCTTGGAGCCGAAGTAGTAGAGAAGCATCCGGTTGTTCGTGCCGATCGCCGCACCGAGGCTGCGGAGCGTCATGTCGGCTATGCCCTGCTCGAGCACGTGATCGGCGGCCAGCCGGAGCAGCCGGTCCCGCTCCGAACCCGGGTTCGCCATGGCGCGACACGCTACCGTTGAGCCACTGCCGTGACCTCTGGGCGCCGTCGCCGCGACACGGCAGCGACTGTCGCTTCCCAGCGTGTGTGACGCGCGATTCACCGGAGCCCGAGATGCGAGCAGCACATGGCGCCACCCCTGTGCCCACCGAGAGCTCCACCGGCGCGGCCATCTCCTTGCACGGGATCGTGAAGGATTTCCCACTCCGGCGCGGCAAGGCGGTGCGTGCGCTGGATCGTCTCGACCTGGAGATCGCCCGCGCGGAGTTCGTGGCGGTCCTGGGTCCGTCCGGCTGTGGGAAGTCCACCCTCCTACGGCTGGCCGCCGGTCTCGAGACTCCCACCGAGGGTGTGGTGCTCGTCGAGGGCCGCAGCCCGTCCGAGCTGATCGCGGCCCACCGGCTCGGCGTGGCCTTTCAAGAGCACGCGCTGCTGCCGTGGGCCACTGCGCGCAACAACGTGGCCCTCCCGTTCCGAGTGGCCGGTCGCGCGGTCGACCGCGAACGTGTCGACGCGCTGCTCGAACTGGTGGGCCTGGCGGGCTTCGAGGACGCCCGTCCCCGCCAGCTCTCGGGCGGGATGCGGCAGCGCGTCGCGATCGCCCGCGCGCTCGCCCTGGAACCCGACGTGCTCCTGCTCGACGAACCGTTCGGCGCGCTGGATGCGGTCACCCGGCGGCGGATGAACCTCGAGCTGGCGCGGATCTGGATGGAGCAGCGGATCACCACATTGCTGGTCACCCACGACGTCGACGAGGCCGTGCTGCTGGCCGACCGGGTCGTCGTCATGACGGGCCGGCCGGGGCGGGTGCGGCACGTGCAGCAGGTCGAGATCCCGCACCCGCGTGGCAGCGAGGTCACCCGCGACCCGGAGTTCCATGCCCTCGTCGACCTGCTCACCGGGCTGCTCGACGACGCCGAGCCCGCCGCGGCGACCACATGAGCCGCAGCGAAGAACCCGGGGCAGCCGGCACTGGCGCGCTCCGCCGGAGCCCGTGGCTCGCCGCCTGCGGTGTCGTCGCATTGCTCGTGCTCGTCGAGGTCGTCGGCCGGTTCAGGCTGGCAGGGGCCGGCTGGCCGGCGCTCACCGCCGTCGTCGGGTACGTCGCCGAGCCTGGCGCGCAGCAGCTGCTGGGACGCGCGCTCGTCGCCACCGGCACCGCCGCGCTGGCCGGGTTCCTGCTCGGCAGCGTCGTCGCTCTGCTGGTCGCAGTGCTCAGCGTGCTGGTGCCCGCCGCCGGTCCGGGCTTCGACCGGCTCGCCGCCGTCGTGAACGCGGTGCCGCTCATCGCCCTGGGTCCATTGCTGATCACCACTGCCGGGCGGGAGGCCACCCCCACCCTGGTCGCCGCGCTGGCGGCCGGCTTCGCTCTCTTCGTGGCCGCCACGTCGGCGCTCGGGGCGGCGAGCGACACCCAGCGCGACGTGTTCGCCGTGCTCGGCGCGGGCCGGGTCGCCACCCTGCTGCGGCTGCAGCTACCGGCCGGGCTCCCGCTGATCATCGACGGCCTCACCGTCGCCGCGCCGGCCGCGGTGCTCGGTGCCGTCGTCGGGGAGTGGTTCGGCGCGCCCCGCGGGCTCGGCGTGCTGCTGGTCAGCTCCATGCAGAACGTCCGGATCGACCAGCTCTGGGCCGCAGCCCTCACGGCGGCCGTCATGTCCCTGCTCGCGTACGTGCTGCTGGTGGCCCTGCGCGCCACGGTGACCCGGAGATTCCGGTGAGCGAGCGATGAGTACCGAATTGCCGCGCGGCTCCGCGCCGGCGCGGCTGATCGCGCGCCCCCTCGGCCGGCTCGTCTCCCGCTACTGGACCGTGGCCGCGTTCGTCGTCGCGTGGCAGCTGTGGTCCTGGCTGAGCGGCGTCAACCAGATCGTCGTGCCCCCACCGGCGCTGGTGTTCACCGACGTCGCCGGCAACGTCGGCGCCTACCTGCCCGACCTGGGCTGGACGCTCGCGATGTCGGCGGGCGGTCTCGTCGCGGGGATGGCGTTGGGCACGGGGATGGCCGTCGCGGTGTGGGCGTCCCGGATCCTCTCCGGGCTGGTGACGCCCCTCGCGCTGGTCATGCGGTCGGTTCCGGTGGTCGCGATGATCCCGGTGTTCGCCGCGGTGCTCGGCTACGGCTGGGTGACAGTCCTGGTGATCACGTCGGTCGCCTCGTTCTTCCCGGCCTTCGTGTTCGTCGGCTCCCGGCTACGCGCCGCGCCGCGGGCCGCGTCCGACCTGATGGCGGTGCTCGGCGCGTCCCGCTCCACGGTGCTTCGCCTGCTGCTGCTCCCGCACGCCGCGCCCGGGCTGCTGGTGGCCTTCCGGCTCACCGCGCCCACGGCCGTGCTCGCCGCGATGCTCGCCGAATACCTGATGGGTGGACACGGCCTGGGCACGCTGTTCGCGCAGTCGGTGAGCTTCTACCAGGTCGATCGCGCCTGGGGCACCGCGCTCGTCGCCACCGTCGTGTCGGTCGCCTGCTTCGTTGGCGCACGCGGCGTCGAGCGCTGGGGCATCACCCGGTTCACCTGAGCCTTCCTGCACGG
The DNA here is from genome assembly GCF_022524485.1 of Pseudonocardia alaniniphila. Classification (GTDB taxonomy): domain Bacteria; phylum Actinomycetota; class Actinomycetes; order Mycobacteriales; family Pseudonocardiaceae; genus Pseudonocardia; species Pseudonocardia alaniniphila. The sequence goes on along the minus strand of NZ_JAKXMK010000013.1, from coordinate 86,690 downwards.
CTACCGACCCACTCCGAGGAGACCCATGTCCAGCGTCCCCACCCTCTGGTCCCGCCGCCGGCTGTTGCGCACCGCGAGCATCTCCGGCCTGGGCCTCGCCGCGCTCGCCGCCTGTGGCACCGGCGGCGATACCCCCGGCGGGGACGGTGCACGCGCCCCCGTCCGCGTAGCGCTCGGCTGGATCACCAACGTGGAGTTCGCCGGCTTCTGGATCGCCGACGACCGCGGCTACTACAAACAGGAGGGCCTCGACGTCGAGTTCCTCCCCGGCGGCCCGAACGCACCCGATCCGACCCAGACCCTCGCCGGGCACGGCGCCGAGATCGCGATCCCCGTGGGGCTGCAGGCTTTCCTGTCGGCGGTCAATGCGGGCAACGACTTCGTCACCTACGGCACGACGTACGAGAACACGCCCGCGGGACTGCTGTCGTTGGCGCGCCGCCCCGTGCGCACCGCAAAGGACATCGTCGGCACTCGGGTGCTCGGCCAGCAGGGCCTGCAGCCCTACATCGATGCCGCGATGCGGCTGGCAGGCGTGCCTGTCGAGTACCAGTTCATCCCCGTCGGCTACGAACCCAGCCCGCTCGTCGACGGCCAGGGCGACGTCTACACCTGCTTCGCCACCAACCAGCCCATCATCCTCGAGCAGCAGGGCATGGTGCAGAACCGCGATTTCTTCGTCACCACCTACCAGCAGCTCGGGCTCGATCAGTACTCCAGCATCGTGTGCAGCCAGCGCTCCTGGCTGCAGGCCAACCGCCCGACCGTCGAGAAGTTCATGCGCGCCACCATCCGCGGCTGGCAGGACAACGCCGCCGACCCCTCCGTCGCCGCCCACCTCGCGGTGGAGAAGTACGGCGCCGACCTCGGCCTCGACCTCGCCCAGCAGACCCGGGAGAACCAGCTGCAGATCCTCTACACCCAGAACGAGCTCACGGCCTCGCACGGGCTGTTCCGGATCGACCCTGCGCGCCTGGCCGGCCCTATGTACAGGGCATACACGGCTGCCGGAGTGACCCCATTGCCCGACGTGGCAAAGATCGTCGATACGACCGTGCTCGACAACGTCTTCCAGGGAAAGGCCACCGTCTGATGGTGCGGGATCTCGCGCAGCTGCCGAAAGCCCACCTGCACCTCCACCTCGAAGGAGCGATGCGGCCCTCGACGCTGGCCGACCTGGCCACCGCCGCAGGCGTGGCCGTCCCACCCGTGCGGGGCTACACGTCGTTCGGCGAGTTCGGGTTGCAGTACCGGGCCGCGTCGGCGCTGATCGTCACGGAGGATGACCTTCGACGTGTGGTGCGCGAGGTCGTCGACGACGCCGCCGACGACGGGGCGGTGTGGGTCGAGCCGCATTTCTACCCGCCCCGGTACGTGGGCGCGCTCGGCACCGCCGACGAAGTGCTGGAGATCGTCCTCGACGAGGGGCGGCGCGCCGCCGACCGCCGCGGGATCGGGTGCGGCTGGATCGTCTCGGCGTTGCGCGACTTCGATCCCGAGCAGGCGGTGGAGCTGGCGAAGCTGGCCGCCCGCTACGCAGACGCCGGCGTGGTGTCGTTCGGGTTGGCGGCCGATGAGGCGCTGTTCCCGCCGGAGCCGTTCGCGGAGGCGTTCGGGATCGCCCGCGACGCCGGTCTGATCTCCGCTCCGCATGCCGGCGAGCTCGCCGGGCCTGCCAGCGTCTACGGCGCGCTCGACGCGCTGGGCGCCCGGCGGATCTGCCACGGTGTCCGCGCGATCGAGGACCCCGCGCTGGTGGAGCGGCTCGCCACCGAGGAGGTCGTGCTCGACGTCTGCCCGACGTCCAACGTGATGCTCGCCGTGGTGCCGTCCTTCGAGGAGCACCCGCTGGTCCGGCTGCTCGACGCGGGCGTTCGCTGCACGCTGAACGGAGACGACCCGCTGCTCTTCGGCCCCGGCCTGCGCGGGGAGTACGAACTGGCCCGCACGACGATGGGCCTGTCCGACGAGCGGCTGGCGCAGCTCGCGCGCTCGTCGCTGGTGGGTTCGGGCGCGCCGCCGGAGTTCGTCGACGACGGGGTGGAGCGCATCGAGGAATGGCTGACGAGCGCACCGTGACAACGGCCTGCGCCGCCGTGGGGTAGTCCTGCTCGTGTCCGGCATGAGCAGGGCCTCCACTCCAGGAGCAGGCCGGGCTCAGCGAGCGGCGTTCTTGACGAATCCGGTCTCCCGGTCCATCAGGCTCCGGTCACCGCCGTGCCAGCCACCGCGGACGTGGCGACGCATCGTGTCGTCGTCGGTGGCACGCGCCGCGGAATGCCACAGGTACGCGTCGTGGAGGATCACGTCGCCCCGCTCTGCGTACACCGGGATCTCCCCGCGGACCTTCTCGAAGCCGAGCGGCATGGGCGCCGGCGCCGGGGTGTCGGTGTAGCCCCGGGCGGCGGGCGTGCCATCGGGCACGGCGACGTTGTTGATGTTCTCGAACGGCGAGGCGGTGGCCCAGAGATGGCTGCCGGGCACCACGCGGAGAAAGCCGTTCGCGGGGCTGGTGCCGTCGATGTGGAACGTGAACGCCGTGCCGGGCCAGATGTCGAGGTGCGGGATGGCCTGCCAGTCGGCGTGCCAGCCGATCCGGGTGTATCCGGACTCCCGCCCCGGCCGTGCGTCCTGGTAGACGACGCCGTCGCGGCTGGGCCAGAAGCCGGGGCCGAGGATCCGCGTCACCAGATCGACGAGCGCCGGGGTGGCGAGCGCCGTGCCGATCGCCGGGACGAGCTCCTCGACGTGATCCACGTAGTTCACGAACCGTTCGGCCTTGCGCTCGTCGTCGAGGTACCGCCGCGAGCCGTACCGCGCGTCCAGCTCACCCGCGAGCACTCCGCTCTGGGCGGCCACACACTCCGCCTCCATGGCGTCGATCAGGTCAGCGCCGACCAGGTCGCGCAGCACCACGAAGCCCCACCGGTCGTAGAAGGTCTTCGCGGCCTCGGGGCCGTCGTCGGGGGTGAACACACCGAGGTCGGTGAAGGCGGTCAGGTCGAGAGCGGTCACGTCGACTCCTCTGGTTGAACCAAGCGGTTCAAGTGTGAGCCGTGTCGACGCGATACGAAGTAACGTTCCGGTGAATCCAGCGCCTACGCCGTGGACACCGCGCCTGCGCCCGCCGCCAGCGCGTCGGCCAGGAACCGCAGTTCCCGACGCATGGTCGCGCGCCCGTCCTCGGCATGCCGGGCTACCGAATGCCGGTAGCTGACGGCCGAGGCCAGCAGGTGCGCGGCACTGTCCACATCGGCCGCGACGCAGTCGTCCGGCCGGGCCGCCGCGATGACGGCGCGAACCTGTTCGACGAGCAGGTTGAAGCGCGTGCGGAGCGCGTCGAGAACGGCGGGGTGGGTGTCCGCCTCCCGCCAGAGCAGGTGCGAGAGCACGGCCGACGAGGCCTGCGTGCGGTCGAGCGCGTCGACGAGCCGGTGCAGGCTCGACGCAACGTCCCCGGGCACCACCACGTGCGCGGGATCGAGACGGTCCTCGGGTAGCCGCTCCACGAGCGCCGTCAGCAGGTCGGGCTTGCGCTTGAAGTAGTAGTGCACCAAACCCTTCGGTACACCGGCCCGCTCGGCGATCTGCGAGGTCGGCGTGGCGTCGAACCCGCGGTCGGCGAACAACTCCTCCGCGGCGGCCAGGATCCGGTCGCGCGCGCCCCGCTCGTTCATCTCCCTCTCACCACCACTACATCCTGACGTGCGGCACGGCCGCGACCAACCGGGCCGCGGCCGTGCTGTCGATCGGTTCTGCCAGTGGTTCAGCACTGCGATTCAGTGCCGATCTCAGTGCCGATCTCAGTGCTGCCCGGCGAGCCCCCGGTGCTCCGCGTTCGCCGCCGGAAGGGCGGCGATACCCACCGCGACCGTCAGCACGCCCGCGACCCAGGACGTCCAGGACGACCCGGTGAGGGCGGTGTAGGCCAGCACCCAGGGCGAGATGAACAGCAACACACCGAGCACCGCGTGCACGTACTCGCTGGCCACCGACCCCGGCCGCCCGAGCGACCAGAGCGCCGTGGCTGCAATCAGCACACCGAAGATGATGAGCGTCCACAACGCGGTGGCGTCGGTGCTCACCACGATGGGCGACAGAGCCGTCAGCACACCGATCACCAGCGCTGCCCAGTCCTGCCACCGGTGCCATGACCTCGCGGTCATCGCGATCACTTCCCTCGTGAGGAGTTGATATCCAATAGAACGAGCATGCTCCTTGACTGACCGACCGGTCAAGCCGCCTCCGCGATCCGGGCTGCGATCTACGCCATAGGCGTCAGCGCTGGTAGGCGTGCCGAAACTGGATGCTGGCGCGCGGCCCGACCGAACGGGTCTTGGGCACGCAGTGCTGCCACGTGCGCTGACAGGACCCACCCATCACGAGGAGGTCGCCCGGCCCTGGCAGATAGCCCACCGAGGCACCGCCGCCGGTGGGACGCAGCCGGAACGGCCGTACCGCACCGAGCGAGACCAGCGCGACGATCGCCTCCGGGAGATCGCGGGCCACGCGGTCGCCGTGCCACGCGACGCTGTCGGAACCGTCGCGGTACAGGTTGGCGCCCACCTGCGTGAACTCCACGCCGTAGCGATCACTCAGCACCCGGGCCATCTCCCGCAGCTCGGCGGGCGGCGCGGGACCGTCGTCGAGACGCCAGCGGTGGGTGAGCCGCGGCTCGGGCAACACCCGGTCGTACATCCACACATCCCGGCCCGCCCACGGAGTGGCGGAGAGGATGCGGGCGAACAGATCATCGGCACCACGGCACCAGCCGGGCCCGTGGTCGACCCACGCCCCGTCACCCAGCTCACGGCGCTGCACACCACCGAAGCCCGCGTCGAGTTCGACACCGTCGGCGGCGGCACCGAACAGCGACGGCTGCCAGGCCAGATCGAGGTGCAACACCCCGGCGACGCTACACGGAATCGAACATCAGTTCGATGCTGATCACACCGCGCGCAGCTCACCTCGCCGCCGAGCACTGCGATTAGCGTGTGGCCTTCCGCCGACCCGTTTCGTGACCGGGAGGTCCTGACATGGCCAGCAAGTTCACCGAGCTCGCGATCGACTGTGCCGACCCTCACGGTCTCGCCCGGTTCTGGTGCTCGGTGCTCGACTACGAGGTGCAGGACGAAGACGACGGCCTTGTCACGATCGGCTCCCCCCTGGCGCCTGAAGGCAGGAACCACCTCGGCCCCGTGCCACCGACGTTGACGTTCGCGCAGGTGCCTGAGGGCAAGACCGTCAAGAACCGGCTCCACCTCGACCTCAACCCGACCGACAGGGAGCAGGACGACGAGGTCCGCCGCCTGCTCGACCTCGGTGCTCGACACGCCGACGTCGGCCAGGGCGACGAGAGCTGGGTCGTACTCGCCGACCCGGAGGGGAACGAGTTCTGCCTGCTGGCAGGCCGCCATCCTTGATCCGGTCGCCCACCCCGGACGATCGCCCTCCCGGCCTTGACACGTCGCGGACCTGCCCATTCGTGCTCCGCTGAGTCGACGGCCCCCCCGCCCGAGGCGACCGGCCCCAGGGCGTGCGGGCGCAACGCGTTGTTCAACACTTGGGGCCTCACAGCAGCACATGACCCGTTTGTCGGTCCCAAACCGATGATCATGCTGATCAGCCTGGAGGGCGATTGCTGGATCGATATCGCCCGCCTCTGGCACATGGCGGATCCATGATCAACACTTCGGGCCCCGGGACGGCACATAACCCGGCTTCCGACCCCGAACCGATGATCATGAACAGTCTGCCGAGCCGCTATCGGCGGATCTCGTTGAGGTAGTTGTAGATCGTGTACCTGGTGACTGCCAGCTCGGCAGCGAGCCGGTCCACGGAGTCCTTGATCAGGAAGTAGCCTGCCTCGTCCAGCTCCTGCACCACGGCAGCCTTGTGGCTCTTCTTCATCAGGTCCACCGGCACCCCGGTGCGGTCGATCGCATGGTCCACCAGGAACCGTTGCAGGCTGTCGACGTCCGGCAGGAAGGTCTCGCGCTGCTCCACCTCGCCGCGAGCGCCGGTCGTGGCGGCCGGACGTTCGCTGTTGATGCACAGGCAGCCGATCGCCACCCCCGCCTCGTCCCGCAGAAAGATCGTGGACGAGCGGATGGGACGGCCGTTCGGCCCGTGGGTCTCGTAGTCGGTGAGGTCGTGCGTGGTGCCGCGGCGCACCAGCCCGAGCAGCAGGTCGGTCATCGGGCCGCCTGTGGCGCGGCCGGTGACGTCGCCCGCCGTCGCGATGATCGAGTCGGGTAGCCGCGACAGGTCGTGCAGCACCACCTCGTTGCCCGGACCAAGCATCGTGGCCAGGCCCGACACCGCAGGGATCAGCGCGGTGAGCACGCCGTGTGACGCCTCGCCGGACGACCCGACCGTGGGCCGTGACGACGAGGAAAGGGGAGCCCGTTCCAGCCGCGACAGCGTCGACCGGACATGCTCCGCGACCGACGCCGGGGTGGAGGCGTGGGGCGATAGTCGGACGTGCTCGGTACGCACCGTCGCGGCGATCCCCTCGGCGGCCAGCGCTGCGCCGACCCGCTCAGCGGGCTGCCCCGGCAGCTCGAAGGCCAGGATGCCCCCACGCCTGCCGGTGGCCGACACGATCCGTGCCCCCAGCGACAGCAGTGCCTCCTCCAGCTCCCCGACACGCTCCTGGATGCGGCCCTCCACCGCAGCGATGCCGGCGTCCTCGACGAGCTCGAGCGCGGCGGCGAAGGCACCCGAGGTGACCGGGCTGAGGTTGCTGATCGACCAGGCAGCCGCGGTGTCGGCAGGCGGGTGGATCTCGTCGTCGAAGAGCCCTGGGTCACGGGCGCCGGTCCAACCGGAGAGCACCGGCTGCATCCGTTCGAACGCGCGGTCCGACAGGACCACGAAGCCCGTGCCCCAGCCCGCTCGCAACCACTTCTGACCGCCGACCACGAGGACGTCGGCAGCGTCCCACGGCGCGTCGACCGCCCCGAACCCCTGGATTCCGTCCACCACCAGGAGCCGATCGCCCACCACCTCGCGGAGTGCGGCGAGATCCGCCCGATAGCCGGTGCGGAAGTCGACCGCGCTGACCGAGACCACGGCGGTGTCGCCGGTCAGGGCCCCGGCGACCGCGTCGGCCGTGACGTGCCCGTCGGGCGGGGACAACCAGCGAACCCTGCTGCGGCCCACTGCCTCCGCGCGGGCCCACGGGTAGGTGTTGGCCGGGAACTCCGCAGCCGCAACGAGCACCTCGCCACCCGGCGCGTTGAACGCCGCCTGGAAGAGGCCCGTGCTGGTGTTCGGCACGAGCACGACGTGGTCGGTGTCGCTGCCGCACAGCCGCGCGATGGCCGCCTTCGCGCGCACCTCCTGCCGCATCAGCTCGTCGACCGTGGCGGGACCGGCCTTCGTCGACAGCTCCAGCAGCTGCGCGGTGGTGTCCAGCACCACATGCGACGGTGGACCGAACCGCGCGAAGTCGAGATACCCGGCCGGTTCGTCGAACTGGGCGAGGTAGCGAGGCGAGAGCCGGGCCTCGCGAACGTCGCCGCTCACAGGACCCTGGCCAGGAACTGGCGGGTGCGCTCGTGACGCGGCGCGCCCAGCACCTGATCCGGCGGCCCGGTCTCCACCACCGCACCGTCGACCATGAACACCACCTCGTCGGCGGCCTCCTTGGCGAAACCCATCTCGTGGGTCACGACCACCATCGTCATGTTCTCGGCTGCCAACGCCCGCATCACCTCGAGCACCTCACCCACCAACTCGGGGTCCAGCGCCGAGGTCGGCTCGTCGAAGAGCATCAGCTTGGGCTTCATCGCGAGCGCGCGGGCGATGGCCACCCGCTGTTGCTGCCCGCCGGAGAGCTGCCCGGGGTACGCGTCCGCCCGATGGGCGAGCCCCACCCGGTCGAGCAGTTCGAGCGCATCCCGGCGAGCGGCAGCGGCAGCCACACCGAGCACCTTGACGGGACCCTCCACCACGTTCTCCAGGACGGTGCGGTGGGCGAACAGGTTGAACCGCTGGAACACCATGCCGATGTGGCGGCGCTGGCGGGCCACCTCGCGTTCGGGCAGCTCGTAGAGCTTCCCGTTGCGCAGCCGGAAGCCGATGGGCTCCCCGTCCACCCAGACCTGGCCACCGTCGATCGTCTCGAGGTGGTTGATGCACCGCAGGAACGTGCTCTTGCCTGCGCCGGAGGGACCGAGCAGACACACCACCTTCCCCCTCGACACGGTCAGGTCGACGCCGTGTAGCACCTCCGTGTCGCCGAACCGCTTGCGCACGCCGACGGCACGCAGCACGGGCGCCTGGTCGTGGATCGCGTCAGACATCCCGGCTCCTCACCGTGGGGGCGGTGCGGAGCGCGCGGGCCGCACGCGACCAGGCACCGCCGGCCGAACCCACGCGGTCGGCCGCGCCGAACGACCGCTCCAGATAGTGCTGGCCGATTCCGGCGATCGTGACCACGACCATGTACCAGATCGCGGCGGCGAGGAGCGTCTCCATCACCAGCAGGTTGTTGGACGAGATGTTGTTGGCGGCGTGGATCAGCTCGGTGACGCCGATGACGGAGGCGATCGAGGTGCCCTTGAGCATGTTGATGAAGTCGTTGCCCGTGGGCGGGATGATCACCCGCATCGCCTGGGGCAGCACCACCCGGCGCAGCGTCAGCAGCGGGCCCATCCCGATCGACTTCGCCGCCTCGGTCTGACCGCCGTCCACGCTGTTCAGCCCGGCCCGGACGATCTCGGCCATGTAGGCGCTCTCGTTCAGCGCCAGCCCGAGCAGCGCCGCCACGAACGCGGTGACCAGCACGTTGGTCTGCTCGTGCAGCAGGTAGCCGCCGAACGGCAGCGGGATCGAGATGTAGGTGAAGACCAGCGCCAGGTTGTACCAGATCAGGATCTGGAGCAGCACCGGAAGACCGCGGAACAGCCAGATGTAGGCCGCCGCGAACCACCGCGCGACGGGGTTGACCGAGCGGCGCATCAGGGCGATCACGACCCCGATCACGATCGCCGACCCCTGTGCGATCACGGCGAGAAGCACCGTGTTCAGCAGGCCGACCAGCACCACCCGGTACCAGAGGAACTTGGGAACGGAACCGTAGTCGATCTGTGCCTGCGCCAGTGCGACCCCGAGCAGGGCGAGCAGGGCGAGGACGACGGCGCCGCTGATCCAGCGGCCCCAGTGGCGGAGCCGGACGATCGGCAACTCCTCGCCCACGGCGAGCGAGCGCCCCTGCTCCACGTCAGCTTCCGGCATTGGTGCCCGCCTGCTGGACGGCCCCCTGCTGGACGCCCCATGCGTCGAGGATCTTGCCGTAGGTGCCGTCCGTGATCAGCGACTGCAGAGCCCCGCGCACCGCCTCGGTGAGCTGCGTGTTGGTCTTGTTGATGCCGATCCCGTACGGGCCTCCGTTGATCGGCTCGCCGGGAACGACCTCGAAGAAGTTGCCGTCGCCCGCCGTTCGCGAGATGTAGACCGCGCTGGGCAGGTCGTTCAGGATGGCCGCGACCCGGCCGGTGCGCAGCTGGTTCTGGTTCTGCGTGTCGCTGTCGGTGGCAGTGATCGTGATCGCCGCCTGACCGGACTGCACGCACTTCGCGCTCTGCTCGGTGGCGAACTCCTGGTGGCTCGTGCCCTGCACGAGCGCCACCGCCTTCCCGCACAAGGTGTCGGGGCCCGTGATGCCGTCCGGGTTGCCCTTGCGGACCATGATCGTGATGCCGGACGTGAAGTAGTCGACAAAGTCGATCTGCTTCTGACGCTCGGCGGTGTCGTTCATCGCGGCCATCGTGAGATCCACCCGGCTGGACTGGAGGCTCGTGATGAGCGAGCCGAACGCCATGTCCTGGTACTTCACCGTGACGCCGAGCTTCGCCGCGATCGCCTTCGCCAGGTCGACCTCGTAGCCGACGGGCGTGGTGCCGTCAGCCGCGTAGAAGTTGTTCGGCGCCGACTGGAGGTTCGAGCCGAGGGACAGGACGCCCGCCTGCGCGATCGGCGGCGGCAGCATGGCGGCGAGTTGCGGATCCTTCTGGACTCCGGACACCACCGCGGAGACGTCCGGGATCGCGCCTCCACCACCGGGGGCCTGCGGCGCGGCGGCTTCTCCGCCGTCCCCGCCGCCACCGCACCCGGCGAGCACCACGGCCAGGAGCCCCGCGAGCGCGGCGGTGCACCAACTGCCCGATCGGGACCGGCCCGTCGGATTCTGCGGCAGGACAGGCACGGATACCTCCAGGAGCGGGGAGCGGCAGGATGGGCGCAGACGCTACAACTCCGTGTTGAAGTGGTCAACAGACAGTTGAAACGGTCGAAGCGAGGTCCGGTTCCTGTCGGTCGCTCCCGCTAGCGTCCCCATCGTGATTGATCACCGCAGCTCATACGGGCTTGTCACCCACTTCGATCCGTTCCAGCGCATCGAGGCCGACACCCTCGCCCTCGCCGACGCGGCCGAGGGCCATCTCACGTCACCCGTGCCGAGCTGCCCGGAGTGGTCGGTGGCCGACCTGGTGTGGCACCTGCTCGAGGTGCAGCAGTTCTGGGGCACCGTCGTGGCCGAGCGCGTGCAGGATCCGGCCACGGTCCCCGAGGCCGCGCGGCCCGAGGAGGAGCGGCTGGTGCCCGAGCTACGCGCCGGCGCCTCTCGGCTGGTGAAGTCGCTCCGGGGGGCGGCGCCCGACGAGCCCGTCTACACCTGGGCCGCCAGGAGCGACGCCGGCTTCGTGGTGCGCCACCAGGTCCAGGAGGCCGCCGTCCACCGCTGGGACGCCGAGCAGGCCGTCGGACGCCCACAGGCTCTCGACGCCGCGGCCGCCACCGATGCCGTCGAGGAGTTCCTCGAGGTCAGCACCCCGTTCCGCACGAAGGAAGCCGCTCCGGTCGGGGGCACGCTGGAGCTCTCGGCCGTCGACACCGGCATCCGATGGGCCGTCGGCGAGGACGAGCACGGCGCCACTCGGTGGCAACGGCTGGCCGACCGCACCGATCAGCGGCCGGATGCGCTGATCCAGGCATCCGCGTCCGACCTGCTGCTCTACCTCTACCGCCGCCGCCCCGCAGGCGAGCTGCCGGTCACGGGCGACATCGCGGTGGCCGAGCGCTTCGCCCTGCGTACCGGCACCGACTGAGCGCCACCGTCAGGAGCGGAGGCCCTCATGGTCGTGCGCGAGCCCGCCGCCACCCGCGGGAGGTGCGGCCGGCCCGGACGGTGCCGCCGGCGCCGGGCCCGTGATCAGCGTCGGATCGGATGCGAGCGTGAGGGTCGCGAAGGCGATCCCGTCGGCGTTCTCGTCGAGCGCCGTGTCACTGATGTTGGTGATCGTGTCGCAGGCCTGGTGGTAGCAGGGGTCGAAGGGAGCTCCCGCCGTGCCGCCGTACACCGACGCCTGCTCCGGGGTCTTCACGCCCTCCGCGCCGGTGAACAGCCCGCCCGCGGGGATCCCGGCCGCGATGAACGGCCCGTAATCGGAGCGGCCGTCGAAGTCGGTGCCCTGGTAGGCCAGGCCACGGTCGGCGTAGAACTTCTCGAACACGTCCTCGATGGCAGCCGAGCCCTCGGGCCCGGGGCCCGCGCCGGCGGCGTCGGAGTTGTCGCCGTCGTAGACGAACCGCACGAAGTTGGGCGAGCCGACCATGTCGAAGTTCAGGTAGCCCGCGATCCGGGAGCGCTCGTCCTGCGGCAGCGTCTGCACGTAGTGCTGCGAGCCGAGCAGCCCGAGCTCCTCCGCACCCCACCAGGCGAATCGCACCGTTGCATCCGTCTTCACCCCGGCGATCTGCCGCGCCACCTCGAGGATCGCCGCGCTTCCGCTGCCGTTGTCGTTGATGCCGGGGCCCTCGGGCACCGAGTCGAGGTGGGCCCCCACCATCACCACGTTGTCGCCACCGTTCGGCGTCTCGGCGAAGACGTTGGTGGTTGTGCGGTTCTCGCTCACGGCGTCCACCTGCAGCTGCACGGTGGCGTTCTGCAGCGCCTCGCCGATGGCGAAGGTGGTGCCCACCACCGGGATGCCGATCGGCGCGCCGAGCGTGCCTTGCAGCAGCTCGGTGCGATCCGGCGCGTCGCCCTCGTTGAAGATCACCGCACCCACGGCGCCTGCGGCCTCGGCGTTGCGCGCCTTCACTCTGAACTCGCAGGTGCCGCGCTGCAGCAGTGCGATGCCCCCGTCGGGGAAGCCGGCGAAGTCCTCGGCCTCGCACCCACTGGTGGAGCCGCCGGTCGAGGGCAGCCGAAGGTCGACCGGCACGGCCGTGCCGGTCACGTCACCGCTGCCCGAGAACGTCGTCGCGACGAAGTCGGTGCCCGCCGTATAGGTCACGGAGGTGGGCTCGGTCTGCGCCAAGGCCTGGCTGTTCAGTTGGAAGAACGCGAACTCGAAGTCCTGGGTAGTCACGTCGAGCCCGGCGTCGCGGGCCTGCTCGGCCACGTACTCCGCCGACGCCGTGTAGCCCGGGGTGCCCGAGGCGCGCGTGCCGTCGTTGGCGTCGGCGATCGCCTGGAACTCCTCCAGGTGCGCGCGCACGCCCTCCACGGAGACGCACTCCATGATCTGGTCCACCGTGCCGCACTTTTGCGCCCCCGCAGCGTCGGCAGAGGCCGCCGCGGCAGGAGTGGCGCCCAGCAGCGACGCGGCGAGGGCAACGGCTGCCACGGCAACCACTCGTGATCGACGGGACACCGAAGCTGCGGTCATGAGGCACTCCACCGTTGTCAACGATGACCCTTTTGCGTGGATCACTCTGACGGAGCAGAATGCCGAGTTCCGTCACGCAGGGTCAAGTACTGGACTCGCTCGGTACGCGTGTGCTAGCGACTCGAGGTCAGACCGGAAGCAACCCCTCCACCACGTCGGCGAGCTGCCCTGCCGTGCGGCACTCGTGCATCGGTAGTACCTCGCCATAGCGGAGGGCGGCGGAGTCACCGGTACCCCACTGCCTGCGCGGCTCCGGGTTGAGCCAGTGGGCGTGCCGCGCCTGCCCGACGAGCCGGCGCAGCACCATGAGGTTCGGGTCGCGGTAGTTCGTGCGTGCGTCACCCAGCACCAGTAAGGAGGTCTTCGGCGTCACCACGTCGCCCCAGTTCTCCGCGAACGTGCCGAAGGAACCGCCGTAGTCGCTGTGGCCGTCGAAGGCCACGAGGTCGGCCTCCCGCAACACCCGCTGCATCACCCCGGAGAGCCCCATCCCCGGGTCGAAGAGGTGCGTCACCTCGTCGGCACGTTCGACGAACGCGAACACCCGCACCTTGCTGAACTGCTCGCGCAGGGCCTGCACCAGCAGCAGCGTGAAATGGCTGAACCCGGCCACCGAGCCGGAGACGTCACAGAGCACCACCAGCTCCGGGCGCCCGGGGCGTCGCTTGCGGTACGCCGGGCGCATCGGCACGCCGCCGGTGGACATCGACCGGCGCAGCGTCCGGCGCATGTCCAGCGTGCCGCGCTTGGCGTGCTTTCGGCGCACCGCCAACCGGGACGCGAGGCGGCGGGCCAGCGGATGCACGGTGCGGCGAAGCAAAGCGAGCTGCTCAGCGTGTGCGGACAGGAACTCGACCTGCTCGGCCTGCTTGGGCACGGCCGTCTTGGCCACGTGGTCGCGTCCGCGCTGCTCGGCGGTGCGCCGGCGCACCTCGTCGGTGACCATCTTGCGGAACGCCGCAATGCGATCACGGATCTCGCGGCGGCGCACCTCGTCGCTGAATGAATCCTCGTCGGCGCCGCTTGCCTTGAGGTCGCTGAGGATCCGGGCCAGCAGCGTCTCGGGCGAGAGCACCCGCAGCGCCTGGTAGGCCGACCAGCTGGGTTGCCCGCCGGCCCCCCGCACGCCCGTGCCGGAGGCGCCCGAGTGCCCGAGCGCGTCCACCACCGCGCGGGCGAGCTCGGCGAGGGCTTCGGTGTCGCCGTCGCGCAGCAGGTCGGCCAGGATGTCGCGGAGCGCGTCGACGTCCACGGGCCCGTCGGGCACGTCGTCCACGCGGGGCACCTCGACCTCCGCGGAACCGGAGCCCAGGGCCGCCGGGAAGTACAGCTCGAAGAGGGTGTCGAACACCTGCCGCTGACCCGATCGGCGCAGCAGGGCTGCAGCGAGTCCCTCGCGAACGTGCTCGCGATGGATCAGGTCGAGCGCACCGAGCACGCGCGCGGCGTCCACCGTCTCCCCCGGCCCGACCGACACTCCATGACGCCGCAGGGCCGCCACGAAGTCGACGAGATGTCCGGGCAGGCCGTGCTCCGACCTCTGGCCGGCCACTGTGGTCACCGTCTCATCATGAGCCATCGCCGGGCTGCTGGGCCAGCTTCTCGCCGACCCGTGGCCCGACGCGCCGGGTCAGTTCAGGCGTAGCTCGGCAGCCGCTTTCACCGCGTCGGACTGGTGCTTGAGCACCACACCGAGGGTGGCGCGCACGGTCTCGTCGTCCAGCGTGTCGAGCCCGAGCGCCAGCAGGGTGCGGCCCCAGTCGATCGTCTCGGCCACCGATGGCGCCTTGCGCAGCTCGAGTCCGCGCAGCACGCGGACGGTGCGCACGAGGGCGTCCACCAGCGACTCGGCCAGCTCCGGCACGCGGCTCTGCACGATGCGCCGTTCCAGGTCCGCGTCCGGGAAGTCCAGGTGCAGGAAGAGACAGCGACGCTTGAGCGCCTCGGAGAGCTCGCGCGTGGAGTTCGACGTGAGCAGCGCGAACGGACGGCGGGACGCGGTGACGGTGCCCATCTCCGGGACGGTGACCTGGTAGTCCGAGAGCACCTCGAGCAGCAGGCCCTCCACCTCGACGTCCGCTTTGTCCATCTCGTCGACGAGCAGCACCGTCGGCTCGGTGCGGCGGATCGCGGTGAGCAGCGGGCGCGCGAGCAGGAACTCCTCCGAGAACACGTCGTCGCGCGTGTCGTCCCAGGACTCGCGACCCTGACCCGCGGTGATCCGCAGCAGCTGCTTGGCGTGGTTCCACTCGTAGAGTGCGCGGGCCTCGTCGATGCCCTCGTAGCACTGCAGCCGCACCAGTCCCGAGCCTGTCGACTCCGCGACGGCCTTGGCCAGCTCGGTCTTGCCGACCCCGGCCGGTCCCTCGACGAGCAGCGGCTTTCCCAGCCGATCGGCCAGGTAGACGGTGGTGGCCACGGCGGTGGAGGCCAGGTAACCGACGCCGGCCAGCCGCTCGGCCACGTCCGCGACCGAGCCGAACAACGGGGACTGGGGAGCACTCACCCGTCCCATCCTGCCTCGCGACAGCCCGTGAACGAAGTGGTGGCCCGAACCGGACAGGAAGGCACACTGCTCATGGCCGCGGCTGCGGCTTCACCGATCAGAAATCCTCCGCCATGTCGTCAGTTCTGGTAGCCCTCGCACCGGTGAAAGGATTGATGACCATGACCGACGCCAGACCGCTGGGCGCCGATGAGGCCACGTTCATCGCGGCGGCCCGCTCAGGCGACGCGGCGCGGTTCGCACTCATCACGGAGCGCCACCGGCGTGAGCTGCATGTGCACTGCTACCGGATGCTCGCGAACTACGAGGACGCCCAGGACGTGACGCAGGAGACGTTCCTACGAGCGTGGAACAAGCGGGAGTCGTTCAAGGGCCACGCCGCGCTGCGGACCTGGCTGTACCGGATCGCGACGAACGCCTGCCTCGACTTCCTGGAGAAGCGCAACGACCGGACACCCGTACCGTCCGGGCTGTCGGACTCCGGCTCCGAGATGCTGTACCTGCAGCCCTACCCCGACCGGATGCTCCCCGAGGATCCGCAGGAATCGGTGGTGGCGCGGGAGACGATCGAGCTGGCGTTCATCGTTGCCGTCCAGCACCTGCCGCCGCGGCAGCGGGCGGTGTTCATCCTGCGCGACGTCCTCGGCTGGCCGGCGTCGAAGGCCGCCGACGTCCTCGAGATGACCGTCGCATCGGTGACCAGCGCACTGCAGCGGGCGCGCGTGACGATGCGCGAGCAGCTGCCCGACCGCCGCCTCGACTGGCGGAGCCCTGCCACTCACGAGCTGTCGGATGACGAGCGCAGCGTGGTGAAGTCCTACATCGACGCCCATGAGCGCAACGACCTCGACGGGTTGATGTCCCTGCTGCGCGACGACCTGCGCTTCGCGATGCTGCCCGATCCGGGCACCGTGATCACGGGGGCCAAGGAGGCGGTGGACGGCTGGGTCTCCGGTGGGCTCTTCCAGCCCGGCTACGACGACTGGCGCTGTATCACCACGACGGTCAACTGCATGCCTGCCGCCGCACTGTACCGCCGCACCCCCGACGACCCGGAGTACCGGCTGTTGAACATCGCGGTCCTGCACATCGCCGACGGGAAGATCGCCGAGCTCACCGGATTCGACGCCACCGACAAACCATGGCTGGGGCTGCCTCCGACACTGTGATCACGAAAGTCCCGCTCGTCGACGAGTCCAGCGCACGGGCTGGACTCGTCGAAATCACCCGTGGAACGACCCGGCCGGCAGAACCCAGCGCCGTTCTCATCTTCGGCGAGTCGGTCAACACCTCACTCGGAACGCGACGAAGGGGCCGGGAAAGTTGCCTCGAAGCCGAGGGCCACGGTGAGCACGTGAGGAAGGATTTCGACCTGGCCTCACGAGCCGAGCGTCTGGCCCGTGCTCATCGCCCCGTCTCGTATCGGGTGAGCACCACGCCGCCGGGAAACGTCCGCGTCTCCACCAGGTTCAGGTTCGCCCAGCTGTCCAGCGCCGTGAAGAACGGCGTGCCGCCGCCCACCAGGACCGGGTGGGTGACCAGAGCGTACTCGTCGATCAGCCCGGCCCGCATGGCAGCACCGGCGAGCGTCGCGCCGCCGATACTCATCGGGCCGCCGTCCTCGGCCTTGAGCCGGGTGATCTCGGCGACCGCGGCGCTGGTGACCAGGCGGGTGTTCCAGTCGACCTTGTCGATCGTCGAGGAGAACACCACCTTCGGCGTGTCCCGCCAGTTCCGCGCGAACTCGATCTCCGCCGGGGAGGCGTCGGGCTGCTGGTCGCCGGTCGGCCAGTAGGAGCTCATCGTCTCCCACAGCTTGCGCCCGTACAGCGACAGGTCGTTCGCCCGCTCCTGGTCGAGCCACCACTGGAACAGCTCGTCGTTCCGCGGGCCGCTCCAGCCGATGTCGTCGCCGGGCGCGGCGATGTAGCCGTCCAGGGTCACGTTCATGCCGAAGATCAATTTCCGCATTGTGTCAACCTCCCGTGAGTCGATCTCACACGTACAGACGGGCGCGGCGCGGAAACCTAATCTGTGCTCGATCTGCGTCCGCAGGTGGTCCTCGCGCCGGCGCCACGTTCGAGGCCGGCAAGATCGTCGAACGACCCCAAGCCGAAGCCGCTGAAAGATCTCCATCCACAGGTCTCGACTACTGCTCTCGGCATGGGTGCTCGAGACGATCCGCAGGCTCGCGGACGCAGGCATCACACCGGTTGTCCACAGCCGGACTCCCCTGCTCGCTCGGCTGTCGGTGTGCTCGTCCACCATGGGTTGCGTGACGACAGGTACCTCCACGCACGAAGATCTGACACAGCAAGATCTCCGGCAGCGCGCCGAGGCCGTGCTCGCCACCCTGGCCGGTCCATCGGCCCGCTTGCGCGACGACCAGTGGACGGCGATCCACGCGCTCGTCGCAGATCGACGGCGGGCGCTGGTGGTGCAGCGCACGGGGTGGGGCAAGTCGGCGGTGTACTTCGTCGCCACGGCGCTGCTGCGGGCCGCGGGCGCCGGCCCCACCGTCATCGTCTCGCCGCTGCTGGCGCTCATGCGCAACCAGATCGACGCCGCCGCGCGCGCAGGCATCCACGCCGCCACGGTCAACTCGGCCAACACCGCCGACTGGGAGCGCACCTATGCCTCGGTCGACGCCGGCGAGGTCGACGTCCTCCTGGTGAGCCCCGAGCGGCTCAACAACCCGGATTTCCGTGATCGCGTGCTGCCCCGGCTCACCGCGAGCGCCGGGATGCTCGTGGTCGACGAGGCCCACTGCGTGTCCGACTGGGGCCACGACTTCCGTCCCGACTACCGGCGGCTGCGCGCGCTCATCGCCGACCTGCCCGCCGGCATCCCGGTGCTCGCCACCACCGCCACGGCCAACGACCGGGTGGTCGTCGACGTCACCGAGCAGTTGGGGCTGGCCTCTGGGGAGCCACTGGTGCTGCGCGGCACGCTCGACCGCGAGAGCCTGCGGCTGTCCGTCGTGCGGCTGCCCACGCCCGCGCAGCGGCTGGGCTGGCTCGCTGCGCAGCTCGACGCCCTGCCCGGCGCGGGCATCATCTACACGCTCACGATCGCGGCCGCCGAGGAGGTGGCGGAGTTCCTGCGCGAGCGCGGCTACCCGGTGGCGTCGTACACGGGCAAGACCGAGCCCGAGGAGCGGCTCGCAGCCGAGGGCGATCTCCTCGCCAACCGCGTGAAGGCTCTCGTCGCCACCAGCGCGCTGGGCATGGGCTTCGACAAACCCGATCTCGGGTTCGTCGTCCACCTCGGCGCTCCTGCGTCGCCGGTGGCCTACTACCAGCAGATCGGTCGCGCAGGCCGTGCCGTCGAACGTGCCGAGGTGGTGCTGCTGCCCGGCCAGGAGGATCGCGACATCTGGTCCTACTTCGCCTCGCTCGCGTTCCCGCCGGAGCCGGTGGTTCGCCAGACACTGCGGGTTCTCGGGCCCGAGTCGCTCTCCACGGCCGCGATCGAGACGCGCGTCGACCTCTCGCGCACCCGCCTGGAGATGCTGCTCAAGGTGCTCGACAGCGACGGCGCGGCGCAGCGCGTCAAGGGCGGATGGGTCGCCACCGGGCAGGAGTGGGTCTACGACGAGGAGCGCCATCGGCGCATCGCCGAGGCCCGCCGCGCCGAGCAGCAGGCGATGCTCGACTACATCGACACCACCGACTGCCGGCTGGTGTTCCTCCGCCGCCAGCTCGACGATCCCCACGCTCAGCCGTGCGGGCGCTGCGACAACTGCGCAGGCCCGATGTGGAGCACCGACGTCGACACGAGCGCCGCCACCGCGGCGGAGGAACGGCTCGCCCGTCCCGGTGTCGAGGTCGCGCCGCGCAAGCAGTGGCCGAGCGGGATGGCCGAGCTCGGGGTGCCGGTGTCCGGCCGGATCTCCGCGGGAGAGCTCGCCGATACCGGGCGCGTCATCGGGCGGCTGTCCGACATCGGATGGGGCACCCGGCTGCGTGAGCTGGTCACGGGCCAGGACGCGCCGGTTCCCAAGGACGTGCTGGACGCGTGCGTCCGGGTGCTGGCCGGATGGGGATGGGCCGAGCGCCCCGTGGGCGTGGTCGGCATCGGCTCGCGCACCCGGCCCCACCAGCTCGACCACCTGGCCCGTCGAATCGCCGAGATCGGCCGGCTCCCGCTGCTGGGCAGCGTCGTCCCCGCGGGGCCGCGGCCTGGGGAGCACTCCAACAGCGCTCAGCGGCTGGCCGCGGTCTGGCCGGCGTTCGAGCCACCGGCGTTCGCCGTCCCCGACGGGCCCGTCCTGCTCGTCGACGACGTGATCGACAGCGGCTGGACGGCCACGGTGGCCGCCAGGATGCTGCGCCGAGCCGGGGCGTCCGCCGTGTTGCCGTTCGCGCTGGCGCAAGCCGGCTGAGCCCGAGCCACCGGTTCCGCAGCGGCGGTCCTGGAGGAGCCCGCTCAGCTCGGCACGGGCACGGGTAGGTCCACGAGCAGGCTGCAGTGCACCTTGCGCACCACGCCCACGCCGGGCGGCGGGTCCTCGTAGGCCGCCCCGGCGGGCACGGCGACGATCCGCCACTCCGCCGCGCCCGGCCGCCCCGCGGCGAGCCACCGGTCGAGCGCCGCGAGCAACCGCCCGGCGAGGGTCGGCCCGCCCCTGCCGAACTCCCGCACGGCCACGGCCCCTGGCCCGCGACCGTCCGGTCGCCCTGGTCCGGCCACCACCATCGCGAGACCGGGCGGCTGCGTGTCAGCCATGGAGGCGAGCGCGATGGTGCCGGAACCCGGACCGAGGGGCAGCAAGCCGTCGGGCAGGCCGGTCTCCGGCTCGGCGGCCAGCAGCCGGCACGCGCCCGGCTCGGTCAGGGCCAGCCAGAGTCCGAACCCGTCCCACACGTCCGCGGCGCCGAGCGCCACGGGCACGGTGAGCAGCGCACCCGGTTCGGCGAGCGCCGCGGACACGCCGGCTGCCTCCGCCCGGGGTCCGTCCTCCGGCACCTGCAACATGAGGCCGACGCCGTCGAGCCGGGTCGCGACGTCCGTGCTCGCCCCCACGCCACGAAGCCGGATGAAGGCGCAGCTGCGCACGGAATGGCTGCGCAGCACGCCGTCGGGCCCGAGGTCGAGGGCCGTGGACAGCTGGCTCCCCCGCACGGCGATCGGCAGCAGCAGCCGCCCGCCCGGCACGAGCTGGGCCACCCACTCGGGCCGGATGTCGCCGCTGCCGACCGTCAGCACAATCCGGTCGTAGGGCGCCCCGGGCGGATAGCCGAGCGCACCGTCCGCAGCCACCAACTCCACGCCGTCCACCCCAGCGCTCGCGAGGTGGAAAGCGGCGCGCTCGATGAGATCCTCGTCGATGTCGACAGCTGTGACCGTTCCGCTCGGGCCGAGGATCCGCGCCATCAGAGCGGCGTTGTAGCCGGTGCCCGCCCCGATCTCCAAGACGCGCTGCCCGGGCCGCAGGTCGAGCTGCTCGAGCATGATCGCCATCATGGACGGCTGGGATGCCGAGCTCGTGGCCACACCGTCGGCGAACTGGACCGCGACCGCTTCGTCGGCGTAGGCCTCGTCGAGGGAGAGCCCGGGTAGGAACAGGTGGCGTGGCACGCTCCGGAACGCGTCCTCGACTGCGGGCGAGCGGATACGGCCGGCGTCACAGAGGACGTCGACCATGCTGGCGCGAGCGCGGTCAGCGGCAGCCACCGCCCGATCCTCGTCCGGGCGCCGGGGTGGCGACAACCCGGGTCAGCCGACTCGCAGGCGAAGCGTGGGCAACGCTGAGCCGGAGACTGGCGTGCGGGCGGACAACGCGTGTGAATGGCGGACGATTCGCAGTTCGGAGTGAGCCGCTCGCGGGGAACCGGCGACTCGCGCAAAACAAGGCCGGCGGCCCTGAGTGGCTCGTGCGAGCCGGCAGCGACTTACGCCCGGAAACCGACGACCGCCGTGACGAGCGAGCGGACGCGCGTCCGGAGAACGGGCCTCTCGCAGGTAGCGGGCGATTCACCTCAGGAACGGGCGACTTACGCAAACCATAGGCAGCTCACACGCGGAACGGGGCGACTCACGCCGGAGCGACAGGCAACTCGCGAGAACGGGCGGACAAACGCGCGCGAGTCGGCCGGTTCCTGCGCGCGAGTCGCACTCGCGCCCGAAGAAGGGGCGTTCCGCAGGAACGGCGGCGGGAACGCGGCGACTCGCACGCGGAGGCGGGCGGCTCGCGCTCTGGAACAGGCAACTCGCGCGACGTGCTCTGGGCGAGAGGCAACCCGCACTCTAGGGGGCGGCGCCTCGAACGCGAAACGGGCGACTCGCGCCCGAGCAACAGGCGAACCGCAGAAGCAAGGCGATCCACGCTCGGCCCGTGGGGGCGGCCCGCGCTCAGCGAACGCGACGACTCACACGGGGAAGGCAGGCGACTCGCGCTCTGGAAACAGGCGACCCGCGCGAAGCGTGGGGAGCGCTCTGGAAGAGCCCACGGCCGCGACGACGGACACGGCCGTGCTCGCGGGCGACTCGCACGCGAATAGCGGCGACTCGCCCCCGAAGAACGGGCAACTCGCGGGGAAGGGGGCCACCCGCGCTCTGGAAGCCGGGCCCCGGGAACTGGCGAACGCGGGGCGTCGGGGGTCAGGGGGTGGTCAGGGGGACCAGGTCGTCGGCGTGAACGACCTCGCGGCGCTGCTCGGGGGCCAGGTCGCGAGAGCGGCGGCCGATGAGCGCGGGCAGTTCCGTGGCGTCGAACCCCGCCACACCGCGCGCGACGACCTGTCCGTGCGGCCCCACGAGGTCCACCACGTCACCTGCGACGAAGTCGCCGGAGATCCCGTGGATGCCGGCGGCGAGCAGGGAGCGGCGGCGGCCGATCACCGCGGCCACTGCGCCGGCGTCGAGGTCGAGGGATCCGCGCACGTCCGCCGCGTGGCGCAGCCAGAAGCGCCGGGCCGACATCCGCCGCCCGGACGGCCGGAACGCCGTGCCCACCTTGGGGCCCGTCTCCGAGGCGTCCAGGGCGGAGGTGACGTCCTCGGCCGCCGCGAGCAGCACGGGGATACCCGCGGCAGCGGTCATCGCCGCCGCCGTGATCTTGGTGGCCATCCCGCCGCGCCCGAGGCTCCCCTCGCCAGGGCGCGCGACCCGCACCGATGCGAGATCCGTCGGCGCATCCACCTCGCTGAGCAGCCGCGATCCGGGCAGCCGCGGGTCGCCGTCGTACAGACCGTCGACATCCGAGAGCAGCACGAGCCCGTCGGCTCCGATCAGGTGGGCGACGAGCGCGGCCAGCCGGTCGTTGTCGCCGACGCGGATCTCGTCGGTGGCCACTGTGTCGTTCTCGTTCACCACCGGGAGCACGCCCAGGCCGAGCAGCCGCTCCAGCGTGCGCTGGGCGTTGCGGTAGTGGGCGCGGCGGATCATGTCGTCGGCGGTGAGCAGCACCTGCCCGATCGCCTGCCCGTGCCGCCCGAACGACGCCGCGTAGGCCTGCGCGAGCAACAGCTGCCCGACGGACGCCGCGGCTTGCTGGGTGGCGAGGTCCCGGGGACGGCGAGCCAGCCCGAGCGGGGCGAGGCCTGCCGCGATCGCCCCCGACGACACGAGCACCACCTGGCTGCCCGCGCTGCGGCGGGCGATGAGCGCGTCGACGAGTGCCTCGAGCCGCAGCGGGTCGAGCCCGCCGTCCAGGCTGGTCAGCGACGACGACCCGACCTTGACGACGATCCGGCGCGCCGCTGCGAGCTGTCGCCGGGCAGTCACGGCCTGGTCCGGGGCCGATCCCCGGAGTCCGCAGGCTCGTCCCACACGGCGTCGTCCCAGGTGCCACCCGCATCCGGGTCGGTCAACCGTTCGGCCGGCCCGTCCGGCTCCTCCATGAACAGCTCTGCATCGGTGCGTGGTCTGCGCCGCTCGATGCGGGCTGCCTTGCGCTCGGCGGCGCTGACACGCGAGTCGCGGTCCAGCCGCCGGTCGGTGCCGCGGCCGGACATCAGCACGGCGACACCGGCGGGCGTGCTCGGCTCCCAGTCGAACGTGACGTCGCCGATGGTCACCGGGCAGCCCGGCTTCGCGCCGGCCTTGGCGAGGGCCTCCTCCACGCCGAGCCGCGCGAGGCGGTCGCCCAGGTATCCGACGGCCTCGTCGTTGTCGAACGACGTCTGCCGGATCCACCGCTCGGGGCGGGAGCCGCGAACGATGAAACCGCCGGGAAGCTCGGAGTCCTCCTCGATCGTGAACCCGGCGTCGTCCACCGCCTGTGGTCGCAGCACGATGCGGGTGGGTTCGGCCACCGGCTGGGCGGCGCGGTAGGCCCGCACCTGCTCGGCCATGGCGAACGTCAGTTCCCGTAGCCCGGCGCGGCTCGCCGTGGAGATCGGGAAGACCGGCCAGCCGTAGCGCTCGGTGAGCTCGGCCGTGACGAGCTCGGCCATCTCCTGCGCGTCGGGGACGTCGATCTTGTTCAGCGCGATCAGCCGGGGCCGCTCGGACAGCTCGCCGCCCAGCGCCGGGGTGTAGCGGGCGAGTTCGTCCTCCAGCGCCTGGACGTCGGACACCGGGTCACGGCCGGGCTCGAACGTGGCGCAGTCGACGACGTGCACGAGCACCGAACAGCGCTCGATGTGGCGCAGGAAGTCCAGGCCCAGACCGCGGCCCTCGGACGCCCCGGGGATGAGACCCGGGACGTCGGCGACGGTGTAGACCTCCTCGCCTGCGGTGACGACCCCGAGCTGCGGCACGAGCGTGGTGAACGGGTAGTCGGCGATCTTCGGCCGCGCCGCGGACAGGGCTGCGACCAGCGACGACTTGCCCGCGGACGGGAACCCGACGAGGCCGACATCGGCCATCGACCGCAGTTCGAGCGTGAGGTCACGGCTCTCTCCCGGCTCACCGAGGAGCGCGAATCCGGGGGCCTTGCGGGCCTGTGAGGCGAGCGCGGCGTTGCCCAGCCCGCCACGCCCACCCTCCGCCGCGACGAAACGGGTGCCGGCGCCGACGAGGTCGGCGATGATCTCGCCGTTGTCGTCGAAGACGACAGTGCCGTCGGGCACCCGTAGCTCCATGTCCTCGGCGTTGGCGCCGGCGCGGAAGCCACCCTGGCCCTGCTTACCGTTGCGGGCCATCGCGTGCGGGCGGTGGTGGAAGTCGAGGAGGGTATGGACCCCGGGGTCGACGACGAGAACGATCGAGCCGCCCTGCCCGCCGTTGCCGCCGTCAGGGCCGCCGAGCGGCTTGAACTTCTCGCGGTGCACCGAGGCGCAGCCGTTGCCGCCCGCCCCCGCGGTGGCGTGCAGCACCACCCGGTCCACGAACTTCGACATCGACCTCTCCTCACACACGACGACGGCGGGCCACCCACCGAGGGCGGCCCGCCGTCTCTAGAAGAACTGGGGTGGTGCCGGCCTCAGGCCGACGCCGGCACGATGTTGACGACCTTGCGGCCGCGGGTGTAGCCGAACTCGACCGCACCCTCGACGAGCGCGAAGAGCGTGTCGTCTCCGCCCCGTCCGACGCCGGTGCCCGGGTGGAACTTGGTGCCGCGCTGGCGGACGATGATCTCGCCCGCGCCGACGACCTGACCGCCGAAGCGCTTCACGCCGAGGCGCTGTGCGTTGGAATCGCGCCCGTTGCGTGAGCTGGACGCACCCTTCTTGTGTGCCATGGCTGCGTCTCCTTACTTCGCGATGCCGGTGACCTGGACCTTCGTCAGCGGCTGACGGTGCCCCTGACGCTTGTGGTACCCGGTCTTGTTCTTGAACTTGTGGATCCGGATCTTCGGGCCCTTGGTGTGCTCGACGACCGTGGCGGTGACCGACGCGGCGGCCAGTGCGGCCGCGTCGGTGGTGACGTCGTCGCCATCCACCAGGAGCACGGCCGGGAGGCTGACCTCCGCACCGGGCTCACCGTCGATCTTCTCGACGGTGACCACGTCGTCGACGGCCACCTTGTACTGCTTGCCGCCGGTCTTGACGATCGCGTACATCGACGCACTGCTCCTAGCTCGTGGGACGAGAGACAGAACCGGAACCTCTG
Source organism: Pseudonocardia alaniniphila (assembly GCF_022524485.1). GTDB lineage: Bacteria > Actinomycetota > Actinomycetes > Mycobacteriales > Pseudonocardiaceae > Pseudonocardia > Pseudonocardia alaniniphila. Next base: position 61,505 of record NZ_JAKXMK010000013.1, on the reverse strand, counting down.
TGGCTCTGCAAGTGCCGCGGCAGCCGACGGACGGAGCGCGACGCAGGTACCCCAGGGTACGGAAGGGCTACGGGGTGGTTCAAACCGGGTCTCCCCCGCTCTCCCCGCCTGCCGGCGGACCGGCCGGGCGGGAGGCCGCACGGCGGGTGCGCCGCGGCCTGGTGAGGGTGGGCTCCGGCTGCGGCGGCGCGGAGACCGACGCGACCGGCTGGCTCGCCGCTGCCGTCGGCACCGTGACCACGGCAGCCACCGGCGCATCGCCTGCGACCGCGCTGGGCGCTCCCGCCGTGCGCGTGACCCGGCCCCGTCGGCGGGGCCGCGGCTCCGCCACGGGCTCGGGAGCAGCAGGAACGGTGTCGCCGGCGTCAGCCGATTCGGCCGCGGGCGATTCGACGGCAGGCGATCCAGCGGCGGGCGACTCGGCCGGGGCCGGCGCGGTCCGCTCGGCGAGCGAGCGCTCGACGACGACCTCCTCGACGGCATCGGCGGCGACGTCGGCGACGTCTACGGGTCGCGCCTGCGGCGACGTCTCGACCACTCCACGCCGGACGATCCGGCGCCCGGTGCGACGACCGGTGGGGGCGGAAGCCTCGACGGCCGGCGGCTCCACGGCCGGAGCATCGACGACCGGCGCGTCGGCGACCTCGGCGGCGTCCACCACCGTGTCGTCGGCCGCGACAGGTGCATCGACGACGGCCGGAGCATCGGCCACGGACAGGTCCTCCGTCACCGGCACCGGAGCGCCGACGTCGATCGAGGCCTCGGAGATGTCCGGCTTCTGGTCGGTCTCGTCGGCAGGCACAGCGACAGGAGCGGAGACGGGCTCGGTGTCGACGCGGGCGCCGTTGTACTGCCCGTGGCCGTTGCGTTCCTCGCCCTCGCCACGGCGACCACGGCGCTGCCGGCGGCTGGACACGTCCCGGTCGGCACGCTCCGAGCGATCCCGGCCGGAGTCGCCCCTGTCACCCAGCGGATCGGTGTTGACGATCACCCCGCGGCCGCGGCAGTGCTCGCAGGGAGTGGAGAAGTGCTCGAGGAGCCCTCCGCCGACGCGCTTGCGCGTCATCTGCACGAGGCCGAGCGAGGTGACCTCGGCGACCTGGTGGCGCGTGCGGTCGCGGGCCAGGCACTCGGTGAGCCTGCGCAGCACCAGGTCGCGGTTGGCCTCGAGCACCATGTCGATGAAGTCGATGACGATGATGCCGCCGATGTCACGCAGCCGCAGCTGGCGGACGACCTCCTCGGCCGCCTCCAGGTTGTTGCGGGTGACGGTCTCCTCGAGGTTGCCGCCGGAGCCGGTGAACTTGCCGGTGTTGACGTCGATGACCGTCATCGCCTCGGTGCGGTCGATCACCAGCGTGCCACCGGACGGCAGCCAGACCTTGCGGTCCAGCGCCTTGAGCAGCTGCTCGTCGATGCGGTACTCGGCGAAGACGTCGGACGGACCGACGTGGCGGTGGAGCCGGTCGGCCAGCTCCGAAGCCACGTGCCCGACGTAGTTCTGCAGGGTGTCCCAGGCGTCGTCGCCCTCGACGATGAGGCGCGAGAAGTCCTCGTTGAACTGGTCACGGACGACCTTGAGGAGCAGGTCGGGCTCCTCGTAGAGCAGCACGGGGGCCTTGGGCTTGCTGGGGCCGGTCTGCTCGGCCTTGGTGCGGATGACGTCCCACTGCGCCTGCAGCCTGCGGACGTCACGCTCCAGCGCCTCGTGGCTCACACCCTCCGACGCCGTGCGGATGATCACCCCGGCGTCGTTCGGGACGATCTCCTTGAGCATGTCCTTGAGCCGCTTGCGCTCGACGTCGGGCAGCTTGCGGCTGATCCCTGCGGCACCGCCGGACGGGACGTAGACGAGGAAGCGGCCCGCCAGGCTGATCTGGGTGGTGAGCCGGGCGCCCTTGTGCCCGATGGGGTCCTTCGTGACCTGCACGAGCACGCTGTCGCCGCTGGAGAGCGCCTGCTCGATGCGGCGCGCCTTGCCGCCGAGACCGGCGGCGTCCCAGTCGACCTCGCCGGCGTACAGCACGGCGTTGCGACCGCGGCCGATGTCGACGAACGCGGCCTCCATGCTCGGCAGCACGTTCTGGACGCGGCCGAGGTAGATGTTGCCGACCATCGACGGCCCGGTGCCGCCGTGGTCGGTGACGAAGTGCTCGACGAGGACGTCGTCCTCGAGCACCGCGATCTCGACGCGGTCGCCGTGCTCCCGTACGACCATCGCCCGGTCGACAGACTCGCGGCGGGCCAGGAACTCGGCCTCGGACAGGATCGGGACCCGGCGGCGGCCGGCGTCGCGGCCGTCACGACGGCGCTGGCGCTTGGCCTCCAGCCGGGTGGATCCGCGCACGCTCTGCACGCCGTCGCCATCGCTGTCGTCGGAGCGCTCGCGCGGCTGGCGCACCCGGACGACGGTGTTCGGCGTGTCGGCCTCGTCGGCCTGGTCGTTCTCATCGCCCGATCCACGCCTGCGCCGACGCCTGCGGCGGCGGCGCGAGCCGCCGGTCTCGTCGTCTCCGTCGCGGTCGCCGTCGTCGTCGCGGTCGGCATCCGACTCCGCGCCGGAGCCCTCGGCTTCGGTGGTGTCGGTGTCTCCGGTGTCGGCCCGGGCGGCCTCCGCCGAGTCGTCGCTGTCGTCGGACTCGTCGGAGCTGTTCTCGTCCTCGAACCCGTCGCCACCGCGTCCACGGCCACGCCCGCGGCGCCCACGGCGCCTGCGGCGGCGGGTGCCGTCGCCGTCCTCGTCGGAGTCGTCGCTCGCCTCGGGAGCGACGGGTTCGGCAGCCGGTTCGGGGGCGCTGACCGGCTCGGGGGCGGGAGCCGGCGGGCCAGGTTCGTCGGCAGCGGCCTCGGGCTCGCCCCCGCGGCGGCGGGTGCGGGTGGGCCGGGTGGGCGGCTGGAACAGCGGTGTGGGGGGCGCGAAGACCGGCGTGAGCGGCGCCGCGGGCTCCTCGGCGGCGGGCTCCTCCTCGACGGTGCCCGCGGCGGGCTCAGCGGGGCCGCTCGCGGGCTCGGCCTGACCGGCCGAGAACTCGGGGACACCTGGGAGCAGGGCGGTGACCACCTGCTCGGCAGACTTACGGTCGATGCTCGACTGCGCGCTACGCGCCTCGACGCCCAGATCGGCCAGGGCGGCGAGCACCTCGCGGCTCGTGCGGCCGAGCACCTTCGCCAGCGCGTGCACCCGCATCCGTTCGGGCAGTTCGTCCAGGCCGGGTACGGTGACGGGCCCGCCGGCGCTACCGGCAGGCAAATCGTTATTCGACATTCAGCTCCTCCGCCCCCGGGCGCCTCCTGGGAGGCGGCCACGCGGGGACACGTGCAGTTCTTTCTCTCCGCGCGGTGCGCGACGAGCAATCCTTGGTCTCGCTCCCGCCCCGGGGGGCGGCTGTGTACCCGACGACGCGCCGTGACCGGCGAGCCGACCCGCCCTTTCAGGCGCGGGTGGTGACCCGGTCGGAACCGAGTGGGTCGGCCAAGTCGCCTCGATGGTCGAGCAGTCCCTGAGCCATCCGAGTCGCCTTCGCGGGCACCGGCGGCCTGAGGCCTGCGACAACGTCGAGTGCACCCAACACGTCATCGGGTCGAACGGCGGGTGTCGTCTGCCGTACGACCACTGCCATTATCGCACAGGATGGTGACTGATCGGGCGACGTCGAACCTGAGAGACCCGAGGAGACGCCGTCGGCCGCGTCCACGACGTCGGCGCGCACCAGCGCAGCGCGCACGTCGATCTGCCGCCGCCCGGACGGCGTGACCCGCTCGACGACGACCGACGACTCGGCCAGCAGCGCCGTGAGCGCGGCCCGAAGGGTGTCGGGTGCGACACCGGAGAGCTCGATCAGCCAGCGGCTGCCGTCGATGCGCTCGGCCAGCGCAGCGCCGTCGGCCACAACGGCCTCGAGCACGTCGAGGCCGTCGGGCAGGGCCGCGTCGAGCGCGCCGATGAGCGCCGCGGGATCGACGGGTTCGGTCAGGCCGATCTCCAGGTACTCCGCCTCACTGGCCGAGCCGGTGGGCGCAGCCCCGATCCAGGACAGCCGCGGGTGCGGGCTGAAGCCGTGGGAGTGCGCCACCGGCACGCCGGCGCGGCGCACGGCACGCTCGAAGCTGCGTGCCACGTCGCGGTGGGAGAGGAAGCGCAGGCGGCCGCGCTTCGCGAATCGCACCCGTACGCGCTGAACGGTGGGCGGAGCTGGGTTCGCCGCCTCTCCGGGGCGCACGCGGGCCATGCGCAGAGCCTACGAGCATCCGCCGGGCGCTCGCGTCGTGGGCGCCCGGCCCGCTGACATCGGGGCGTCCCGCCCGTTGCGGACTATGCCCGCCATTGCCGCCGATAGGCCGACGGTGATGTGCCCACGGTGCGGGTGAAAACCGTCGACAGATGGGCCGGACTGCTGAAACCGCACAGGTAGGCGATCTCACCGACGGGCAGCGAGCCGTTCTCCAGGTGATGCCGCGCGATCTCCACGCGCAGTTCGGTGAGATGGCGATGCGGAGTTCGTCCGGTCGCCGCTTTGAACACGCGCAGGAAATGGAACGTACTCAGCCCTGCCTCGCGGGCCATCTCGGCGAGGGTGAGGTTCTGGTGCAGGTTGTCCCGCATGAAGTCCAGCACCCGCCGGACGCGCACGTCCTCGTGCCGTGGAGCAGGCGAGAGGAAACGACCGGTGTGGTGCACGAGGATGTGCACCGCGAGAAACTCGGCCGCCGACTCCGCATACAAATCGGGCGCGCCGGCCGCGGCGGCGTTCGCGAGCGCGAGCATCATCTGCATCAGTACGGGGTCCGTCAGGGCGAGCGAGTCGGCCCTGGGCGCCTCATGCGGGCACACCTCGTCCGCCACCCGGTGCAGGACGCTGCCCGGCAGATAGATGTGGAGCCTGCTGATCGGCTCCGGCGACGTGCTCCGCCAGCGCAGCCGCGTGAGCCGGTTCGGCGCGGTCAACCCGATCGACCCAGGGGCGTACCGGGCGTTGCGCCAGCGACCGTCCGCCCCGGACTCGATGGCCATTCGACCCGACGTCACCAGGACGAGCTGCTGGTCATCGCTCGGGGGCACCTCCACCTGCTCGACCACCGGGTCGTCGTCGAAGCGGCGCACGAGCAAGGACCGCCAGCCCGCCTGCTCCCAACTGCAGAACATGCGCCGGGCGTGCGCGCTCTCATCGAGCTCCAGCGCGTCGAACTCGGCCACCCCGGTCCCCCTTCCCGTGCCGCGGGCGAGATCGGATGCTCAGGCAGGTGGTGCCGGAAGGGTCGACGGGTCGAGCATGAGCAGTTGCTCGCCCGCCGGCACGAAACCCGCCCGCCGGTAGAACGGTGCGCTGCCGGCCGTGGGGGCCAGCAGCAGCCGCCGGTACCGGCGGTCCCGGGCGTGCTCCAGCGCGGCAGCCAGCAGCGCCGCCGGCACACCGCGGTCGGCGAAGGCCGACAGCACGAAGGCGTTGCCGACGTGCCCGATGCGCCCGCCCCGCGCGCCGGGCCGGGGCATGTGCACGATCTCGACGACGTTGATCGAGCCGATGGCCGTGAAGCCGCTGCGCGGCGATCCGACCTCGGCCAGCCAGAACGTCCGCCGCGGCAGCTCCACGCGCCACCACTGTTCGAAGGCGGCCTCGAACCCCGGGTCGTCGATCGGCTCGCCCGTGCGTTCCTCCAGCCACGCGCGGCGCAGGCCGGCCAACGCGAGCACATCGCGCTCGTCGGCGACTCGAATGGCGACCTGCGGACCGGACCCGGGACGCTCAGCCACTCGCGCCCGAGGCTCTTGCCACCGGATTCACGACAGCCAGCGGGATGAGCTTCGTGCCGCTCGGGCCGACCTGGATGTCCGTGCCGGTGGAGGGGCAGACACCGCAGTCGAAGCACGGCGTCCACCGGCAGTCGTCCTGCTCACGGCCCGACAGGGCGTCCTGCCAGTCGTCCCAGAGCCAGTCGCGCTCCAGGCCCGAGTCGAGGTGGTCCCACGGGAGCACCTCCTCGCGGCCGCGCTCACGCGTGGTGAACCAGTCGAGCGAGACGCCGAGCGGCTCCAGCTCCGCAGCCGACGCCCCGACCCACCGCTCGTAGGAGAAGTGCTCGCTCCAGCCGTCGAACCGGCCGCCGTCGCGCCACACCCGTTCGATCACCCGGCCCACTCGGCGGTCACCACGTGCGAGCAGGCCTTCGATCAGCGAGGGCTGCCCGTCGTGGTAGCGCATCCCGACGTTGCGGCCGAGCTTGCGGTTGCTGTTGACGGCCGCGCGCAGCTTGCGCAGCCGGTCGTCGACCACGTCGGGGTGCGCCTGCGCGGCCCACTGGAACGGGGTGTGCGGCTTGGGCACGAACCCGCCGATCGAGATGGTGCACCGCACGTCGTTGCGTCCGGACGCCTCCCGGCCGGCGCGGATCACGTTGTGGGCCATGTCGGCGATCTGCAGGACGTCCTCGTCCTCCTCGGTGGGCAGGCCACACATGAAGTAGAGCTTCACCTGCCGCCAGCCCTGTGCGAACGCCTCCGAGACGGTGCGGATCAGGTCCTCCTCCGACACCATCTTGTTGATCACGCGGCGGATCCGCTCGGAACCGCCCTCCGGTGCGAAGGTGAGCCCGGAGCGGCGCCCGTTGCGGGAGATCTCGTTGGCGAGGTCGATGTTGAACGCGTCGACGCGGGTGGAGGGCAGCGAGAGCGACGTGTTCGTGCCCTCGTACCGGTCGGCCAGGCCCTTCGTGATCTCCGCGATCTCGGAGTGGTCGGCGCTCGACAGCGACAGCAGCCCGACCTCGTCGAAGCCGCTGGCACGCACGGCGGAGTCGACCATCTCGCCGATACCGGCCAGGGACCGCTCGCGCACCGGCCGGGTGATCATGCCCGCCTGGCAGAACCGGCAGCCGCGCGTGCAGCCACGGAAGATCTCCACGCTGGCGCGCTCGTGCACCGTCTCGGCCAGCGGTACCAGCGGCTTCTTCGGGTACGGCCACGAGTCGAGGTCGGTGGTGGTGCGCTTGGTGACGGTGCGCGGCACGCGCTCCCCGTTCGGGGTGACCGCGGCGATCGCGCCGTCGTCGCCGTAGGCCACGGTGTAGAGCGACGGGACGTAGCAGCCGTCAGTGGCCGCCAGTCGCAGCAGCAGCTCAGGCCGGCCACCGGGCCTGCCCTCGGCCTTCCACTGCTTGACGACGTCGGTGATCTCCCCGACCACCTCCTCGCCGTCGCCGATCGCGGCCACGTCGATGAAGTCGGCGATCGGCTCCGGGTTGAACGCCGCGTGGCCACCGGCAACCACGACCAGATCGTCGATGCCGCGATCGGCCGCGTGCAACGGGATGCCGGCGAGATCCAGCGACGTGAGCAGGTTGGTGTAGCCGAGCTCGGTGGAGAAGCTCACGCCGAGCAGGTCGAACGCCCCGAGCGGCCGGTGGCCGTCCACCGTGAACGCGGGCACGCCGTGCTCGCGCATCAGCGCCTCGAGGTCGGGCCACACGGAGTAGCAGCGCTCGGCGAGCGCGTCGTCCCGTTCGTTGAGCAGCTCGTAGAGGATCATGACACCCTGGTTGGGCAGGCCCACCTCGTAGGCGTCGGGGTACATGAGCGCCCATCGGACGGCAGCCGACTCCCAGTCCTTGAGCTGCGCGTTCAGCTCGCCGCCGACGTACTGCACCGGCTTGGACACCCTCGGAAGCAGCGGTTCCAGCTCGGCGAACACGGTGGGGGCCATCATGTCACCACTGGTGGGAGTAGGTCGCCGGTCACGCTGATCCAGGGTAGCCCCACCGGCGAAGCGCCCGTCGACCGCGCGGCACCCATTCCGGTCGCCGGGTGGGTACGGTGACCGCCCGGACGAACGAGGGGGGCGCCGATGACCATCGGACGCACGCCACCCGCCCTGCTCACAGCCGCCGCGCTGGTGGCCGTCCCCGCGGTGACGTTGCCGCTGCCGTGGTGGACCGCGCCCCGCCGGCCCGTGGTGCTCACCGGCACCGGGCCCGCTGTGCCGGGAGAGGCCGCGCGCTGGTCTGGCTGGGAGGTCATCGGCACCGCAGGGGCCGCCCTGCTGGTGGCGCTCGTCGTGGCGGCCGCGATCGTCGTGCTGCTGTACGCCCGTCGCGGCGGGCGCTGGGCCATCGCGGCGCGGGTGCTCGTGGCGGTGACGGGAGCGGCGTTCGTCGCGGCCGGGGTGTCGGTGCTGGCCGGGTGGGGTTCGGGCGCGGCCCTCGGTGCCGTGATCGCGCTGATCGCCGGTACCGGCGCCGTGCTGCTCGCCGCCGGCCGGACCCCACGCTTGCTCCTCGGCGCGCTCCTGGCGGTCGTGCTCATCGCGGTTGCCGTTCCGGTGCTGCCCGGTGGACCGGGATCCGGCTCCGACACGCGCCGTGCCGGACCGTTCGTGCGCATCGGCGAACTGGACGCTTCGCAACTGCGCACCGGCACCGCCGGGCTCCCCGCGTCCCCCGAACCCCGCATCGTGGCCCTCGACGGCGGGGTCGGCATCGCGAGCAGGGCCGGGCTCGCCGGTGTCGACCCCCGTGGACGCGCCGAGGTGCTCGCCCTGACCCCCGACGCCCCACCCTCGACGCCCGGCCCGTCGATCCTCGGAGTGGACGAGGGCCGCGTCGCGCGCTGGTCGGGTGCGCAAGAGGTGACCGTCACCGGGCTCGACGCGACGGACCCCGTCGCCGTCACCGTGCACGGGGTGAGCGCCGCGAGCGTGGTCGGCCCGGACGGCGCGATGTGGTTGCGCTCCACGGGCGACCCGCCTGGCACCGCACGCGTGCTCGACCTCGCCGAACGAAACGGCACGCAGTCGGCCGCGGGCACCTTCCTCCCGGTGGTGTTCATCCTCGGGCCGGTCGACAGCGTGCCCGTCGACGTCGCCGCGGTGCTTCCGCTGCGTGATGGTGCCGTGCGTTTCGTCCCGCAGGCGGGCGGGGTTCGCCTGGAACGGATCTCCAGCGGACCCGCCGCCCGCGCGGAGGTGGACGTGCTGGCAGGCGGGCTCGACCCGTCGTGCGGCCTCACGGCGTCCGGCCCGGCGACCTTCCTCCCCCGCCAGAGCCCGCTCGCCGTCGACGACGCGGGCGGGATCTGGTTCGTCGCCGGAGACGGAGCCACGGCCCGGCTGGTCCGGCTGGATCCCTCCGGGGCGCTGCGCGCGGTGCCGTCCCCGCTCCCTGGCCCGGTCAGCTCGATTGCGGTGGCCCCGTCCGGAGACGTCGTGCTGGCCTCCCTCGACCCCGACGGACCTGCGCTGTGGCGGCTCTTGGAACCGGGCTCCGCGCTCGGCGACCTCCCGGCACCTCCGGCGGGCTGCACTCCGAGCCCCGCCGCTGTTGCCCGGCCCGTCACGTTGGTGCCGGTGGCGAGGGCGGGACGCGACTCGCTCGGCGTCCCCCTCGGTGTCGACGGGCGGTGGGCGGCCGGGGCGCCGGGCGGCGAGGTGGCCGTCGTCGCCGCGGACGGAACCCGCACGCCCGTCGGCACACGCTCGGACGGCGTGAGAGGCCAGGTGTGGCCCGACGGATCCGGCGGCGTGTGGTGGCTCGAGTCGGCCCCCGGCGGCACGCCCCGGACGCTCGTGCACGCCACGGCGGCGGGCGAGCAACGTTTCGCGCCCGTCGCGGATCCGGCGCCCACCGGGGGTGCCGACACGTTCCTCCTCACCGACCTCGGTGGCCGCCCGCCGCTGCTCGCCACGCCCGTGGGCGCCTTCCGGATCGACGGCGGCGCGCCCGTGAGCACGGTCGAGGGCCGGATCGACGGCGGTGTGGTCCGCAGCGACGGCCGCGGCTGGGTACTCGCCGACGGCCGGCTGCTCGTCCTCGATGGCGACCGGGTTCTCGGACCGGTGATCGACGCGGGCGAGCGCCGCGCCGACACCACCCCGGTGGCCGTGCAGTTGGCACGGGGAGTCGCGCCTGCGGCGCTGGCGCTGCCCCGCGCCACCGTCGGGCTCGACGGGTCGGGGCGGCCGCTCGTGGTCTCCGACGACGTGGTGGTCGCCGTCGGCGCCGACGGGGCCGTCACCGTGGTGGCCCAGGATCGGCGGCTGGCCGGCCTCGGACTCTTCGCCGCCGAGGGCGGGCTGATGGCCTACGACACCGGAGATGTGCTCCGGGTGGACCTCCCCTGACCCAGCGCCCGGACGGGGTCAGCCCCAGGCGGCGCGCATCGGGTTGCCCGCAGTGGTGAGCCTGCGGGTGGTGGAAGCGATGATCACGACGATCGCGATCGCGCCGGCCACCACCACCGCGGCGGGCGGGTCGTTGAGCGCGATGCCGGCCGCTGCCCACACCGCGGCGACCGAGTAGCCGATGACGGCCGTGCCGGCGAGCACCACCCACGACGCGATCACCGACACCGCCAGCAGCACGACGACCGCTGCGATCGCCGCCAGCGCGCCGGAGGCGGGCAGGCCCATCCACGCGCCAGTGGCCGCGGTGGCGAGCGCGATGGCGAACGACACCCATCCCGTGTAGAGCGCGACCGTGCCGCGCAGGACAACACGTTCGAGGACGCTCTCGGCAGGCTGCCGGCTGAGCCGGCCGAACACGACCGCCAACGCGACCAGCAGCATCACGATCAGCAGCTCGGCCAGCGGCACCCAGCCCGAGCCGAACGCCAGCACCCAGCCGATGTTGACCACCGCGGAGAACGCGAGCCACCAGCCGATCTCGCGGTGGAGCTGCCGGCCCCACTGCCCCGGCAACGCCTGGTACACGGCATAGCCGAGGAACCCGACGTAGATGGGCCCCCAGATGGCGAACGCCCAATCGGCGGCCAGCAACGGCGTGGCGTACTCGCGAGCCACCGCACCGATGGACTCGTGCGTGGCCCCGGTTTCCGTGAGCACGGAAACGACGATCTGGAGCACCGCGAACACCGCCACCAGGATGCTGCGGACGAGGTCGGCGAGCACTGGTCGCCGGGACGTCACCGTCATGGGCGCCATTGTCTGCCTGCCCGCAGGCGTCGGGCCAGCCGAGTTCGCTCGACGGAACCGGAGACGGGGACGAGCGGGGTGCTAACGCAGCAACAGGGCGTCGAGCCTGCGTGACGCGACGGTGACACCGAGCGCGATCATCACGAGGAAGTACGTCAGGTGTCCGAGCATCCCGAGGTGCACCGCGCCGGTGGTGAGCCCCCGCATCAGCTCCACCGCATGGAAGAGCGGCAGGCACTCCACCACGATCTGCAGCCACCGCGGATACACCGAGAGCGGGTAGAAGGTGGTGGAGAACAGAAACATCGGCAGGATCACGAGCGTGACCAGGTCGAAGTCCTGCCACGACCGCATGTAGGACGTGGCCGCCATGCCGATGGCGGCGAAGGCGAACGCCACCACCAGCGCGGCCGGCAGCGCGAGCAGCGCCCAGGGAGAGACGAGGAGCCCGAAGCCCGCCATCACCGTGAGGAACCCGAGCGCGTAGAGCCCGCCGCGGATGAGCGCCCAGCCGATCTCTCCGAGCGCGATGTCGACCGTGCCGAGTGGGGTGGCCAGCATCGCGTCGTAGAGTTTGGCGTGCTTGAGCTTGAAGAAGACGTTGAAGGTGGCGTCGAACACGGCGCCGTTCATCGCCGAGGCCGCAAGCAACCCCGGGGCGATGAACGCCGCATAGCTGATGGGGCTGCCGTCGGGCCCGGGCAGCGTGCCGACCAGCGATCCGAGCCCCTGCCCCATCGCGACGAGATAGAACACCGGCTCGAAGAACCCCGAGACGAAAGCGAGCCACGCCCGCCGGGACGCCGTGGCCGAGCGCAGCAGCAACGCGTGGGAGCGCCCCGCGTAGCTTCCGGCCGGGAGCAGGCGCAACAACCCACCGGCGGCCGGCGGGGCGGGAACCTGGGCGGTCACCTGGTGAGCCTCCTGGTGAAGAACCGGGTGGCGAGCGCGATCCCGAGCACGAGGAGCGCACCGAGGTAGGCCAGGTGGCCCAGCGCGGCGAGCGGCTGCCACCGGTCGAGGGCCGCCGCGCGGGCGAGCTCGGTGCCGTGCCAGAGCGGTGAGACGAACGCGACGGGCTGCACCCACTCCGGCAGACGGTCGACCGGGAAGAACGTGCCCGAGAACAACGTCATCGGGATGACGACGAAGCGGAACAGGGCGTTGAACGCGGCACCCTCGTTCTCGACGGTGGCGGAGAACGCGGTGACGAGCGAGGCCATCGCGGCCCCGGTGAGCACGGCTGCCAGCAGCGATACCACGATGCCCACGCTCGCGACGCCACCGAACAGGGCGATCACGACGACGTAGACGGCACCGGAGCCAGCCGTCTTGAGCGCGACCCAGACGAGGTGCCCGAGCGCCACCTGGGCCGGGGAGATCGGGCTCGCGGTCATCGCGTGGTAGACGCGCTGCCACTTGAACCCCGACAGCACCGGGTAGGTGGACTCGAACGCCGCGCTCTGCACCGCCGAGACGGCCAGCAGCGCGGGCGCGAGCCACACCAGGTAGTCGACGCCGCCGGTGGCCGCCTGCGCGCTGCCCGTGCCGGCCACGAGCGAGCCGAAGCCCACCCCGAAGGCCAGCAGGAACAGCAGCGGCTGCAGCACCGACGACACGGCGGTGGCCCGCCAGTTGCGCCGGTACCAGGTCCAGAGGTGCTCGACGACGCGCAGCACGCCGCCGCCCCACCGGCCCGGCGCCCGCCCGGTGGACCGCGTGACGACCGGGGCGCTCCCGGTGCCGGCGGTCATCAGTCCACCAGCGTGCGGCCGGTGAGGCGGAGGAAGACGTCCTCCAGCGTGGAGCGCCGGGCCAGAGCCGACAACGGCACGAAACCGGCACGCGCGACCTCGGCGTGGGTGTGCTCGCCGTCGGCGGAGTAGAGCAGCAGGCGGTCGGGCAGCTCCTCCACCCGCTCGGCGAACGGCGCGAGGGCGGCGGGATCGGGGCGCTGCCCGACGTCGAACCGCAGCTCCAGCACCTCCCGGGTGGAGTACCGCCCGATCAGCTCGGCAGGCGACCCCTCCGCCACGATCACGCCGCCGTCCATCACCACGAGCCGATCGCACAGCTGCTCGGCCTCGTCCATGTAGTGGGTGGTGATGATCTGGGTGACGCCCTCGCGCTTGAGCCGGTAGAGCCGCTCCCACAGCAGGTGGCGCGCCTGCGGGTCGAGACCCGTGGTGGGCTCGTCGAGCAGCAGCAGCTCGGGGTCGTTGACCAGGGCACGCGCGATGGTGAGCCGGCGCTTCATCCCGCCGGAGAGCGGCTCCACCTCGTGCTCGGCCCGTTCGGTGAGCTGTGCGAACTCGAGCAGCTCACTGGCCTTGGCCCGCACATGGGCGCGAGACAGGCCGAAGTAGCGGCCGTAGATCTGCAGGTTCTGCCGGACCGTCAGCTCGGTGTCGAGGTTGTCGAGCTGGGGGACGACGCCGATGCGGGCCCGGATGCGTGGGCCGTCGACGTCGGGATCCATGCCCAGGACCTGCAGCGATCCGTCGGTGCGGGGTGAGACGCACGCGATCATCCGCATCGTGGACGACTTGCCGGCGCCGTTGGGGCCCAGGAAGCCGAACACCTCGCCGCGGGCGACGTCGATGTCGACGCCCCGGACCGCCTCGAAATCACCGAAACGCTTGCGCAGCCCGCGCGCCTGGACCAGCCCGTCTGCCACGTCCCGCACGGTAATGGACCTCCCCGACAGAAATCGCGCGATATCGGGCGGCCTGGACGCCTAGTAGACCGGTCTCTATAGTCGCCGTCGTGAACGAACGACCGTCGACGCGGGAACGGGTGATCCGCACCGCCGCGGGTCTGTTCCGGGCGCAGGGCTACCACGCCACGGGGCTGAACCAAGTGCTCAGCGAGGGCAACCTGCCGAAGGGCTCCCTGTACTTCCACTTCCCCGGCGGGAAGGAACAGCTGGCCGTGGAGTCGGTGCGGCTGGCGGGCGACGAGCTCTGCTCGGCACTCGCCGCGACGCTGGCGAGCACGCCCGATCCGGTGCAGGCGCTGGAGCGAGCGGTCGGTCTGCTCGGCGAACACCTCGCCGCCACCGACTTCCGCGAGGGCTGCCCGGTCGCGACCGTCGCCCTGGACACGGCAGGGCACAGCGAGCCGATCCGTACGGCGTGCGCGGACGTCTACGACTCGTGGCAGTCGCTCGTTGCGAACCATCTCGACTCGGCGGGCGTCGAGGACCCCGAGGAGGTCGCCACGCTGGTGATCGCCGCGATCGAGGGCGCCCTCCTGCTCGCGCGCACCCGCCGCGACCTCGCCCCCCTGCACGCCGTCGGCGCCCGCCTGCGGATCCTCCTGAACGACGGACGGAGCTCGACATGAGGGTCCATCACCTCAACTGCGCCACCATGCGGCCCTTCGGCGGAAGGCTGGTGAGCGGCACCGGGCCCGTCCTCGCCACCGCCGAGCTGGTCTGCCACTGCCTGCTGATCGAGACGGACAACGGCCTCGTCCTCGTCGACAGCGGCCTCGGCACGGGCGACGTCACCGACCCGGACGCCACCCTCACCCGGGGGTGGCGCCGCCTGGCCCGACCCGTGCTCGACATCGCCGAGACCGCGCTGCACCAGGTGGAGGGGCTGGGCTTCCACGCGTCCGACGTGCGCCACGTCGTGCTCACCCATCTCGACCTCGACCACGGCGGCGGGCTGCGCGACTTCCCCGACGCTCAGGTGCACGTGTTGCGCACGGAGCTGGAGGCCGCGCTGAGCGCGCGCAGCGGCAGCGAGCGCACGCGCTACCCGAGCGGCCAGTGGGCGCACGGGCCGAAGTGGGCGCCGCACGACCCGCAGGGCGAGGAGTGGTTCGGCTTCCACGCCGTGCGCGACATCCCCGGGCTGCCGCCGGAGATCCTGCTGGTGCCCTTGATCGGCCACACGGTCGGGCACACGGGCGTGGCGGTGCGCGAGGACGACCGCTGGCTGCTGCACGCGGGCGATGCCTATTTCTTCCACGCCGAGATCCGCACGGACGCACCCTGGTGCACGCCGGGCCTGCGACTGATGCAGGGCCGGGTGGAGACCGCCCGCGGGCTGCGGCTCGCCAACCAGGAAAGGCTGCGCGAGCTCGTGCGCGCGCACGGCGACGAGGTCACCGTGTTCAACGCGCACGACCCGGTTCAGCTGCGGGCCGCCCGACAGCCGGCGGCCCGCGTCAGCTGAGCCGGGCGGAGGTCAGAGGTTCGGGAACCAGAGCTTGATCTCCCGCGCCGCGCTCTCCTCCGAGTCGGAGCCGTGGACGAGGTTGTACTGCGTCTCCAGTCCGAAGTCGCCGCGGATGGTGCCGGGGGTGGCCTTGGCCACCGGGTCGGTGCCGCCTGCCAGCTGCCGGAAAGCCGCGATCGCCCGCGGGCCCTCGACGACGGCCGCGAGCACGGGTCCCGAGGTGATGAACTCGAGCAGGTCGCCGAAGAAGGGCTTGCCGTCGTGCTCGGCGTAGTGCTGCTCGGCGAGCTCGCGCTCGACCGTGCGCAGCTCGAGCGCGACGATGTCGAGGCCCTTGCGCTCGATGCGCGCGAGCACCTCGCCGATCAGCTTGCGCTCGACGCCGTCGGGCTTGACGAGGACCAGGGTGCGTTCAGTCACGTCGCCCAGCGTATCGACGGGCCGCGGAGCGGCCGCGTCAGGGATCCCGGGGCTGCTGGCTGGGCAGTTCCCCGCGGGCCATCTTCCCCGCGAGGTCGCGGCGCAGCATCAGGAGCACGACCCAGACGAGGACGAACACCCCGCCCATCACGCCCAGCGCCGGGACCAGCAGCCCGCAGGCCACCATCACCACCTGCAGGACGAGCGCCAGCCGCAGTCCCCACGGCCGCCGCTGCAACCCCGCGGCGACGATCATCACGACCGCCAGCGCCCCGATCACCCCGACCGCGAGCGGGGTGGCGCCCTCACCGAACTTCGGCAGCACGAGCAGCGCCAGCGCCACCACGATCGCTTCGAGCGTGAGGGTGGCGGCGAAGACCCCGCGCAGCCCCTTCATGGGGTCGGGCCCGTGCACAGGTGCGGGCCCGGTGACGGGGTCGGCCCCGTTGCCGGGGCCGGGCGAGCTCATACGGGTTCCTTCCCGAACATGGCCCTCACCTCACCGGCCGTGACCACCGAGCCGGTCACCACCACACCGACCCCGGACTCGCCGCCCTCCTCGGCCAGCTCCCCCGCCTGCTCGACGGCCTCGGCCAGCACCGGCTCGACACTCACGCGGTCGGAACCGAACACCTCGGCGGCGATCGCGCCCAGCTCGTCGGGATCCATGGCCCGCGGCGAGGAGTTGGCGGTGACGACCACCTCGTGCAGCACCGGTTCCAGCTCGTCCAGGATGCCGCGCACGTCCTTGTCCCGCATCACACCGAGCACGCCGACGAGCCGCGCGAACCGGAAGTCGGTGGTGAGCGCGGCAGCGAGCGAGCGAGCGCCCGCCGGGTTGTGCGCCGCGTCGATGAGCACGGTGGGCCCACCCTCGCCTGCCGCGACCCGCTCCAGTCGGCCCGGCGACGCGACGCCGGCGAACGCCGCGCGCACCACGTCGGGATCCAGCGGCTGCCGCGGCCCGGCACCGACGAGGGCCTCGGCCGCGGCGAGCGCGAGCGCGGCGTTGCTCGCCTGGTGCTCGCCGTGCAGCGGCAGGAAGATGTCGTCGTAGGTGCCGGAGAGACCCTGCAGGGTGAGCCGCTGGCCGCCCACCGCGATCTCCCGCTCCCGCACCCCGAACTCGGCACCCTCCCTGGCCACCTGGGCGTCCACCTCGACGCAGCGCTCCAGCAGCACCTCGGCCACGTTCTTGTCCTGCGCGGCCAGCACCGCCACCGCGCCCGGCTTGATGATCCCGGCCTTCTCCCGGGCGATGCCGAGAATGTCGTCGCCGAGGAACTCCATGTGGTCGAGCCCGATCGGGGTGACCACCGCGACGTTGCCGTCGGCGACGTTCGTGGCGTCCCACGTGCCACCCAGCCCGACCTCCAGGATCGCGGCCTCGACCGGGGCGTCGGCGAAGGCGGCGAAGGCCATCCCCGTGAGCACCTCGAACTTCGAGAGCGTGCCGAGCTTCGCGTCGACCATCTCGACGAACGGCAGGACGTCCCGGTAGAGCGTGACGTAGCGCTCCGGGGAGATCGGCCGGTTGTCGATGTTGATCCGCTCGGTGGCGCGCTGCAGGTGCGGGCTCGTGTAGCGGCCGGTGCGCAGCCCGATCTCGGTGAGCAGGGCGTCGATCATCCGGGACGTGGACGTCTTGCCGTTCGTGCCGGTGATGTGCACGACCGGGTAGCCGCGCTGCGGGTCGCCGAGCACGTCGACGAGCGCTGCGATCCTCTCCAGCGACGGCTCGATCACCGTCTCCGGCGCGCGCCGGTCGAGCGCGGCGTCGGCGGCCAGGAACTCCGCGAACCCGATCACCGACGACTGCGCAGGCACGACGTCGGGGCTCTCCCCGCCGCGGATGGCGTCGAGAACGTGCGAGACGACGGCGTCTTCGGCCGCCTCCTCCGGAGAGCGGACCTCGCCCTCGCCCTCCGGCAGTTCCTCCCGGTCCCTCGTCATGACGCGGGCAGAGCCTCCAGCCTTGCCTCGATCCGGTCGATGTCGGCGGCCGCCGCGGCGCGCCGGGACCGGATGCCCTCGACGACGTCGGCGGGCGCCTTCTCGACGAACTTGGGGTTGCCGAGCTTCTTGTCCGCCTGGTCGAGCTCCTTGCGGGCCGCGGCCAGGTCGCGGGTGAGCCGAGCACGCTCGGCGGCCACGTCGATGGCGCCGGACGTGTCGATCTCGACCTGGACCGTGCCGCTCCCGAGCCCGACCTCGAACGCGGCCGTGGGGGTGAAGTCCGAGCCCGCGTCGTCCAGCCGGACCAGCGCCGCGACGGCACCGCGGTGGCCGGCGAGCCCCGCCTCGTCCAGCCCCACGATGCGGGCGGCGACGCGACGGCTGTCGGGCACGCGCTGCTCGGTGCGGAAGCGGCGGACCTCGGTGACGAGCTTCTGCAGGTCGGCGATCCGGGACGCGGCGAGGGCGTCGGGAGCGACACCTGCGTCGACCGGCCACTGCGCGACGACGACGGACTCCCCGTCGGTGAGCCCCTGCCACAGCGCCTCGGTGATGAACGGGATGACCGGGTGGAGCAGCCGTAGCAGCGCGTCGAAGACGTGCCCGAGCACCGCCCTGGTGCCGTCGGCGGTGGCGTCGTCGCGGAGCTGGACCTTCGCCAGCTCGACGTACCAGTCGCAGAGCTCGTCCCACGTGAAGTGGTAGAGCCCTTCGACCGCCTTGGCGAACTGGAAGTCCTCCAGGAGCGCGTCGGTCTGCTCGCGGACCTCACGCAGCCTGCCGAGGATCCAGCGGTCGGCGTCGGTGGGGGCGGTGGGCAGCGGCAGCGCCGGTGACGCGCCGTTGGCCAGCGCGAACCTGGTGGCGTTCCAGAGCTTCGTGTCGAAGTTGCGGGAGGCCTGGACGGCGTCCTCACCGATCGGGACGTCGGTGCCCGGGTTGGCCCCACGCGCCAGCGCGAAACGCAGGGCGTCGGTGCCGTAGCGGTCCATCCACTCCAGCGGGTCGACGGTGTTGCCGGACGACTTCGACATCTTCTTGCCGAACTGGTCGCGGACCATGCCGTGCAGCGCGATGGTGTGGAACGGGATCGCTTTGTCCGGACCCTGGTCCTGCATCGCGTAGAGGCCGAACATCATCATCCTGGCGACCCAGAAGAACAGGATGTCGTAGCCCGTGACCAGCACCGACGTGGGATAGAACTTCTCGAGGTCGGGGGTCTTGTCCGGCCAGCCCAGCGTGGAGAACGGCCACAAGGCCGAGGAGAACCACGTGTCGAGGACGTCCTCGTCCTGCGTCCAGCCGGCCGGCGGCTCCTCGTCCGCGCCGACGCAGACCATCTCGCCGTCGGGGCCGTACCAGACCGGGATGCGATGGCCCCACCACAGCTGCCGGCTGATGGTCCAGTCGTGCATGTTGTCGACCCAGCTGAACCAGCGGGGTTCGAGCTCCTTCGGGTGGACGGCGACACGGCCGTCGCGCACGGCGTCGCCCGCGGCCTTCGCCAGCGGCCCGACCTTGACGAACCACTGCAGCGACAGCCGCGGCTCGATCGGCTCCTTCGAGCCCCGTGACGAGTGCCCGACGCTGTGGACGTACGGGCGCTTCTCCGCGACGATCCGCCCCTGCGCGGCCAGGGCCTCGCGCACGGCGACGCGCGCCTCGAAGCGGTCCATGCCGTCGAACTCGGTGCCGGTGTCGGCGATCCGCCCGGACTCGTCCATGATCGAGGGCATCGGCAGGTTGTGGCGCCGCCCGATCTCGAAGTCGTTGGGGTCGTGGGCCGGGGTGACCTTGACCGCGCCCGTGCCGAAGCTCGGGTCGACGTGCTCGTCGGCGACGACCGGGATCATGCGCCCCACCAGCGGGAGCTCGATCTCCCGGCCGACCAGGTGCTTGTAGCGCTCGTCGTCGGGGTGGACCGCGACGGCGGTGTCGCCCAGCATCGTCTCCACGCGGGTGGTGGCGACGACGACCGCGTCGGCACCGTCGCCGTAACGGATGGAGACGAGCTCTCCCTCGACCTCGCGGTGCTCGACCTCGACGTCGGAGAGCACGCTGCGCAGCTCCGGCGACCAGTTGACCATCCGCTCGGCGCGGTAGATGAGGCCGTCGTCGTAGAGCCGCTTGAAGATGGTGACGACGGCACGGCTCAGGCCCTCGTCCATGGTGAAGCGCTCGCGGCTCCAGTCGACGCTGTCGCCGAGACGCCGCATCTGGCTGAGGATGGCGCCGCCGTACTCGGCCTTCCACTGCCAGGTGCGCTCGACGAAGGCCTCGCGGCCCATCTCGCGCCTGCTCGTGCCCTCCGCGGCGAGCGCGCGCTCGACCAGCGCGTGGACCGCGATCGAGGCGTGGTCCATGCCGGGGAGCCACAGCGTCTCGTAGCCCTGCATGCGGCGGCGGCGCACCAGGATGTCGATGAGGGTGTGCTCGAACGCGTGGCCGATGTGCAGGCTGCCGGTGACGTTCGGCGGCGGGATGACGTTGGAGAACGACGGCTTGTCGCTCGACGCGTCGGCGGTGAAGTAACCGGCCTCGACCCACCGCTCGTACATACCGGCCTCTACCTCGCCCGGATTCCACTGGGCGGGCAGGTCGGCAGTGCGGGAGGGAAGCGTGTCGGTCACCGCTCAAGTCTACGAGCCGCGGTCGACCCGGTTCCCCGCGCACCCGTGCCCGCAGGCGGGAGCAGCAGGGCGTGCAGACGGTGGAAACCCAGCACGGGGGCGAGCCTGCGCTGCCGCACGAGCCGCAGGTCCAGCGCCCGTACCCGACCGAGGGACGGCTCGTAGACCCGCCACGAGTCGGGGCCCTGCACGCCCAGGGCCATGACGTAGTGCCGTGGGACGACCGACCCGACGAGCATCGGCACGGGACGGCCGGCCGCGAGGGCGGCGCTCGCCTCGTCGAGGGCCGAAGCGAGGTCGACGGCCGACGTGTCGTCCACCAGGCGCACCCGGTACGGCCCCGCGCCGGGGACGTTGCGCCGCAACCACCGCACCATTGCCCACGGGGTGGTCCCGAGCGCGCGGGGCCAGAAGCGGTTGGTCTCACGGTGCACCTGGCGCTGACGCTCGTCGTAACGGGTGCCGAAGCCGGTGGCGACCCCCGTGGTCACGCCCACGGATCCGGTGACGGCACCCAGCACCCGCTCCCCGTCGAGGCGCTGCGTCTCCCCGGGGTCGGCCCACGCGGCCAGCGCGACGAGCACCGCGCTGCCACACGCCGTGCGGTCCACCTGGTCGAGCCGGACGCCGCCGCGGCGCTGCTCCCCGACCTGCTCGGAGAGCAGCGGCCTGCGACCACCGGCCAACGGAAGCACCTGCGCGACACGGCCCGGCTTGCGCATGCCGCGTCCTACGAGCGACTGGATCCGCCGCGCCACTCCGCACACCGTCCGCATGTCCGCGATCCTCCCTGCGGGTGGCGGATCGCGCACTCCCTCGTTGTCCCGACCTCTACGTCAGGACCGGGACGTCACTTCGTGCGCGTCAGCGCCTTGGACCACAGCCCCGCACCGTCCTGCGCACGCAGCGTCACCCGCAGCTCCTCGCCGCCCGGTGCGACCTCGACCTCACCGAAGTGCTGGAAGCCCTCCATCGGCGAGGCGTTCGCGGCCGGGGGCGCCCGCACGTACGCCACCTCGGGGCCGAACGTCGAGTCCATCGCGTTGGGTCCGAACGCGCCGGCGTTCAGCGGGCCGGAGACGAACTCCCAGAACTCGTCGAACTCCGTGAAGGCCGCGCGGGCAGGCGAGTAGTTGATGGCCGCGGTGTAGTGCACGTCGGCGGTCAGCCAGACGACGTCGCGCACCTCGCGCTTCTTCAGCTCGGTCAGCACCCAGGCGATCTCGGCCTCGCGGCCGCTCGGCGGGCCCGCAACGCCGTTGGCGACGGCCTCCCACGCGGTGCCGTCGGGCACCTGGATGCCGATCGGCATGTCCGACGCGACGATCTTCCACGTCGCCTTCGACGACTCGAGCGCGTCGACCAGCCACTTCGCCTGCTTCTCGCCGAGGATCCGCTCCATCGGCTTCGTGTTGGCGTCGTTGGCGTCACGGTAGGTCCGCATGTCGATCACGAAGACCTCGACGTGGGGTCCGTAGGGCAGCCGCCGGTAGACCCGCCCGTCCACCGCCCGGCGCGGGTCCAGCGGCACCCACTCGTGGAACGCCTGGAACGCCCGCTTCGCGAGCACGTCGACGCGCTTCTCGGTGTACTGGGCGTCCGTGATCACCTCGCCGGGGTACCAGTTGTTGAGGACCTCGTGGTCGTCCCACTGGTTGATCTGGGGCACGGCCGCGGCGAACGCGCGCACGTTCTCGTCGAGCTGGTTGTAGGCGTGCTGCCCGCGGAACTCGGCGAGGGTCTCGGCGACCTTGGACTTCTCGGGGGTCACGATGTTGCGCCACGTCCGGCCGTCGGGCAGCTTGACGGACTCCGTGACCGGGTTGTCGGCGTAGATCGTGTCGCCGCTGTGGATGAAGAAGTCCGGGTGGCGGTCGGCCATCGCCGCGTAGATCCGCATCCCGCCGATGTCCGGGTTGATCCCCCAGCCCTGCCCGGCCACGTCACCCGACCACAGGAAGCGGACGCCGTCGCGCTTGCCGGGCAGCGTGCGGAACGAGCCGCTCACGGGCTCGCTCACGCTGCGGCCGTCGAGGTCCTCCGCAGTGACGCGGTAGTGCACCGTCCGTCCCTCGCCGGGCACGCGCAGCTTGCCGGTGAAGTCCGTGTCCGGCGTGAGAACGGGTCCGCGGATCGTGCGGGAGCGACGGAAGTCGGCGTCGGCCGACACCTCGACGACCATGCGCGACGGCCGGTCGGCACGGGCCCAGACCAGCCCGGACCCCTCCAGCACGTCCCCGGACTGGACACCGTGGGTGAGCACGGGGCGGTCGGGGCGGGCAAGGGCCGGAGCGGCGAACGCGGGGGCGGAGGTACCCAGCGGGACGGCCGCCGCGAGCCCGCCGATCGCGGCGGTGCGGAGCAGGGTGCGCCGGTCGACGGCGTGGTGGGAGCGCATGGTGGCATGTAATCCGATCGGGTGAACCGGACGCCGGATCGTGAAGGGGACGCGCAGGTGAACTCTGATCTACCGGCGGCGCCGCTTCACTCCGCGTGCAGCGATCCCCGCCGGTCGAGCCGCCATGACACGAGCGCCACCACGATCGCCCCTGCCGCCAGCAGCACGCCCAGGTAGGCCGGCGCGGTGAAGCCCCACCCCGCCCCGATCGCCAGCCCGCCGAGCGCCGGCCCCAGCGAGTTGCCGACGTTGAACGCCGAGGTGTTGGTGGCGCTCGCCAGCGTGGGAGCGGCGCCCGCCAGCGCGAACACCCTCGCGTTCAGCGGGGCACCGGCGATGAACGCGATGGCACCCAGCAGCACGACCAGCCCGGCGACGACCACCGGCTCCCGTGCGAACACCCCGACCAGCCCGAGCAACACCCCGGCGCTCGCGAGCCCGCCGAACAGGGTGGGCCACGGGTACGGATCGGCGAGCCGGCCACCGACCACCACGCCCACGAGGCTCCCGAGCCCGAACCCGAGCAGCACGGCGGGCACCCACCGCTCCTCGATTCCCGCGACCTCGGTGAGCAACGGCGCGACGTAGCTGAACGCGCCGATCATGGCGGACTGGTAGAGCGCGGTGGTGCCCAGCGCGAGCCACAACCGACCGTGCCGGAACGCCGCGAGCTCGGCGGCCACCCGCGGCGCAGCCCCGTGCGCCGTGCCGGGCGGGACGCTCAGCACCACGCCGAGCGCACTCACGGCGGCCAGCGCGCCGACCGCCCAGAACGCCGAACGCCAGCCGAACTGCTGGCCCACGAGAGTGCCCAGCGGCACCCCGGCGACGTTCGCGACGGTGAGCCCGCCGAGAAGCACGGCCAGCGACCTGGCCCGCAGCTGCGGCACCACCGCCGACACCGTGACGACGGCCGCGACAGCCCAGAACGCCCCGGTCGCCACCGCCGTGACCACCCGGGCGGCGAGCAGGACCCCGTACTGCGGCGCGAGAGCGCTGACCACGTGCCCGACGACGAACACACCGAGGGCGGCCAGCAGCGTGGTGCGCCGGGGTAGTCGCAGCGTCAGCACGGCCATCGCGGGAGCGCCGACGATCATCCCGACCGCGAACGCCGAGATCAGGTAGCCCGCCTCGGGGATCCCGACCCGGAGGTCGGACGCCAGCTGCGGCAACAGCCCGGCGATCATGAACTCGCTGGTGCCGAGCGCGAAGATGCTCAGCGCCAGCACCGGGACGACTCGCGGGATGCGAGCAGGCTGCAACGGCGCAGCGACAGCGGACACGTTCCCCCCTGGATGCCGGTCCTCGTGCTGGTGACAACCCGTTGGCGCCGTCCACCGATTCCGGCAACACGCGTGCCGGATTGCCGTGGTGGGCGGGGTCAGCGCGGTGGTGCGGACTGGCTGACCAGCCGCAGCTGCGTGAACGACAGCACTCCCTCGGCCCCGCCCTCGTAGCCGTAGCCGCTCGCGTCGAGCCCGCCGAGCGGAGCGTCCGGCAGCGACGGCGCCATCTGGTTGATGCCGATGTTGCTCGCCGCCAGCCGCTCCACCGCGATCTCGCGCCGGGTGAGTGAGTCGGTGAAGACGTAGGCAGCGAAGGCGTACTCCGGGGCATTGGCCAGTTCGATGGCCTCGTCGACGTCGTCGAACGGGACGAGCGCCGCGATCGGCCCGAACGGCTCTTCGGACATGATGTCCGCGTCGTGCGGCACGTCCGCCAGCACCGTGGGCTCGAAGAAGAAGCCGTCCCGCTCGGGTTGCCGGCCTCCGCACAGCAGCCGGGCGCCGCGCCCGACCGCGTCCTGCGTCAGCCGGAGCATGGCATCCACCCGGCCCTGGTGAACCAGCGAACCCATCGTGGTCTCCGGGTCCGAGCCGTGGCCCAGGCGCAGGGATCGCGCGTGGTCGGTCAGCCGGGAGGCGAACGCGTCGTACAGGCTGCGATGCACCAGGTAGCGGCTCGGCGCGACACAGGACTGGCCGGCGGAGCCGAACTTCGCCGGGCTCGTGACGGCGACGACGCTGTGCACGTCGGCGTCCTCGCACACGAGGACAGGCGCGTGGCCGCCGAGCTCGAACACGCCCCGGATGAGCCGCGGGGCCGCGAGGGCGGCCAGCCGTTTTCCGACTGCGGTGGAGCCGGTGAAGGTCACCGCCTTGACCACGGGCGAGCCCAGGAGCTGGGCGGACACCGTGGGCGGGTCGCCGAAGACGAGGTTCACCACACCGTCCGGCAGCCCGGCGTCCACGAGCGCCTGGACGATCGCCGCGGCCGTGCCAGGGGCGCTCTCGGCCGCCTTCAGCACGACTGTGCAGCCGGCGGCGAGCGTGCCGCCGAGCTTGCGCGCGCCGAGAACCGCGGGGAAGTTCCAGGCGGTGAACGCGGCGACCACGCCGAGCGGGGTCGGGACGGAGTAGCGCCTGCTGCCCGCGACCGCCCCGCCGATCACCCGGCCCTCGACCCGGGCGGCCTGCTCGCCGTTCCACTCGAGGGTGTCGATCGCCCGCTGGATCTCGCCGCGGGCCTCGGCGCGGGTCTTCCCGGCCTCCAGCATCAGGGTGGTGGCGATCTCCGCCGCGCGCGAACCGAGCAGCGCGGCGGCCTTCTTCAGGATCGCGCCACGCTGCGCCGGCACCATGGTGCTCCACGCACGGAACGCGGCCGACGCGGCGTCGAGCGCATCCGCGACATCGCGCTCGTCCGCCTGCTCCACGGTGCCGATCGTCCGGCCGTTGCCGGGATCCGTCACCGGGATCCGGCCCGCCGCGCCGTCGCGCCACCGGCCCCCGACGAACAGGCGCGTCGCGACCTGGGCCGTGGAGTCAGCGGACATAGCTCGCCCCGTTGACGTCGATGGTTGTGCCGGTGGCATGCGTGGCCAGGCCCGAGGAGAGGAACGCGATCACGTTGGCGACGTCCTGCGGCTGGGCCACCTTGCCGAGTCCGGTGTCGCGCGCCGCGACCTCGACGCCGACCTCCTCCGCGAACACCTTGTTCAACGCGGTGTCGACGTACCCCGGGGCGAGGGCGAACGCGGTGACGCCTTCGCGGCCGTACTGGCGGGCGATGGTGCGGGTCATCGCGACGACGCCTGCCTTCGCCGCGGCGTAGTGCCAGTAGTCCGGGTCCTCACCACGGAAGGCGGCACGGCTCGCCAGGTTGACGATGATGCCGCCGCCCTCCTGGGTCCGGTAGGTGGCGACGGCCGCACGGCACAGAACCGCAGGTGCGAGCAGGTTGACAGCCAGCGACCGGTTCCAGACGCCCATCCATTCGGCGAGGCTCTCGTCCAGCGGTGCCGGCGGGTAGATGCCGGCGTTGTTGACCAGCACGTCGATCCGCCCGTGCACCCGCAGGGCCTCCTGCCACAGCGCATCGGCGGCTGCGGAGTCGCTCAGATCGGCCCCGAGCCGGTGGGCCCGCTCGCCGATCTCCTCCTCCAGGGCGAGGGTGGCCTCCACGCTGACGTCGTGCAGCACGACCGAGGCGCCTGCCGCGACAACGGTGCGAGCGGTCGCGGAACCGATACCGCCGCCCGCCCCGGTGATCAGGACGACTCGTCCGGAGAGATCGATCAACGGTTTCCTCCCTCGACGGCCCCGATGGGGCCTGGTGGCTGGGGGTGACTGCGACCCGAAGTCCGCGTGTAAGCCTAACGACGCTGCCGCAGGCTCTCAATCGAAATGCTGTCCGCAACGGCCTTGCATTCGACAGGATCTGAGGGGAAACTTCTGTCAATCGGCAAAGTAGCGTGGCTCACTTGCCGCGACTACGAGGTGAGGGCACAGCAGTCGGCGAGGTGGGTGTGGGTCGGTTGGACGCATCATTGGCCGGGCTAGCGAAGGTCGCGGCGCAGCCCAGGGCCGCCGTGCCCCTGGACGACATCGATCTCGCGTTGCTGCGTCACCTCGCGGAGCACGCCCGCATCTCCCAGCGCCGGCTGGCGGCGCGGCTGGGAATCTCGGCGCCCACGGTGAGCGAACGGATGAGCAGGCTGGAACGCAGCGGCGTCATCCGCGGCTACGGCGCACAGATCGACTGGGACGCCGTCGGTTACGGGGTCAGCGTGTACCTGTCGGTCACCGCCGCGGCGGGGTACGACACCGCCGAGATCATGCGCAGCCTGTGGGAGATCGCCGAGGTCGAGGACGTCATGATCGTCACCGGCAGCCTCGACATGCTCGCCAAACTGCGGGTGCGCGACCACGGCCACCTGCGGACGCTGCTCATGGAGCGGATCTGGCAGATCCCCGGAATGCAACGCACGGAGACCCTCATCGGGATGGCCGAGATGCCGCCGAAGAACTTCGCCGCCGGCCTCCTCGACCACATCGACCGGGCCGCCGCCCCGCAGGGCACCGTGGACGAGACCACCGGTTAGGACTCCTGCGCGGGTACGGTCCCCGCGCGGCTGGACAGCGGATGGCCGTCGGCGTGAATACAGTGCGACGCATGACCCGGATTGACCCTGAGGTCCGCGCCTTCCTCTCCGAAGGCACCCGCACCGGCAGGCTCGGCTTCGTCGCTGCCAACGGCCGAGCGCTCGTGGCGCCCGTGTGGTTCCTGGTAGAAGGCCCCGACGAGGCACCCGAACTGGTGTTCAACACCGGGAAGAACACCGCGAAGGGACGCGCCGTGGCCCGCGACCCCAGGCTGACGCTCTGCGTCGACCTGCCGGAGCCGCCGTATGCGTACGTGCAGGTCCAAGGCGAGGCGGCGGTCTCGGAGGACCCCGACGAGCTCCTCCGCACCGCCACCGCCATCGCGGCCCGGTACGTGGGTGAGGAGCGCGCCGCGGACTTCGGGAAGCGCAACGCCGGGCCCGGCGAGCTCGTGGTGCGCCTGCGGCCGACGAAGGTGATCGCGGAGTTCGACATCATCGGCTGACCGAGCCGGTGGGGCCGGCCCGGGATCAGGCCTGCTTCGTTGCCCCGCTCTCGCTGTCCCACCCGTCGGCGAGGCGGCTGATCTTCTGCGCGTAGTCGCGGGCGGCGACCGCAGGGTCGGCGGCCCGCCCGGCCGCCAGCCCGATCAGGAACGCCGTGACCGGCGCGCCCGGGCGGCTGACGCCGTGGGCGACATCCGAGGTCAGGTCGAGGACCATGTCGACGGTGGTGGCGCTGTCCACCGCGCCTTCCAGCCCCAGTTCCTGGGACACGGCGTCGACCCACTCGGACAGGGCTTTCGCATCACTGCTCGGGCTCACGACGGGGACCCTATGGCATCGGCTCCCGGCGCGCCCGCCGCCACGATCAGCCGAACAGCGCCGGGATCTTGATCACGAGCTGGTACAGCCCGTAGCCGAGGGGAATCAGCACCCACAGCCACGCGACCACCGCGATCACCCACTGCAGCGGGCTCCACGCGTCGCTCGGCTTGCCGACCGCCTGCCCCGCAGCGCTCATCTCTCCGGCCGTGCTCATGCCTGCGCTCCCGCCTTCGACGCCGACTCCAGGGTCGGCTCGTGGAACTTCTCGTTCACGGGCCTGATCAGCTCGTTGCAGATGAACCCGATCACCAGCAGCCCGATCATGATCATGAACGCGGTGGTGTACCGACCGGGCCCCTGCACGCCCGCCCCGATCTGGGCGTCCGCGATCGCGTTCACGATGAGCGGACCCAGCACGCCCGCCGTGGACCACGCGGTGAGCAGCCGCCCGTGGATCGCACCCACCTGGTAGGTGCCGAACAGGTCGCGCAGATACGCCGGCACCGTGGCGAAGCCCGCGCCGTAGAACGACAGGATGAGAATCGCGCAGATCAGGAACACGACCCTGTTGGAGTTCGTCATCAGCGTGACCGTGAGATACAGCAGCGCGCCCACGCCCAGGTAGATCCGGTACATGTTCTTGCGGCCCAGGTAGTCCGACAGCGATGACCACAGGATGCGGCCCAGCGAGTTGGCCAGCGACAGGATGGACACGAACCCGACCGCTGCGGCCGCGATGGTGGCGGCGGGCCCGGCGTCGCCGAAGAAGTCGACGAAGATCGGGTTGGCGCGTTCGAGGATGCCGATACCCGCCGTGACGTTGAAGCAGAGCACCACCCACAGCAGCCAGAACTGCGGCGTCTTGATCGCATTACGCGCAGAGACGTTTGCGCGGGTGATGAGTGTGCCCTGCCGCGCCTGGGACGAGTCCCATCCGATGGGCTTCCAGTCATCGGCCGGCACCCGGATCAGCAGCCAACCGACCGACATGAACACCGCGTAGATCAAGCCCATCGTCAGGAACGTCAGCGCGATTCCGTGGACGTCGGGGTCGGAGCCGGATCCGCCGAACGCGCTCAGCAGCTGGCTGCTGAGCGGCGAGGCGATGAGAGCGCCACCACCGAAACCCATGATGGCGATACCGGTGGCGAGACCGGGGCGGTCGGGAAACCATTTGATCAAGGTGGACACCGGCGAGATGTAGCCGATACCGAGTCCGATGCCGCCCACGAATCCGTAGCCGACCACCACGAGCCAGTACTGCGAGAAGTACAGGCCCAGAGCCGAGATCAGGAATCCGGCGACGAAGCATGCCGACGACACGACCATCGCCCAGCGCGGGCCGTTGGCGTCGACCTTCGTGCCGAAGAGGGCCGCCGACACTCCGAGCATGATGATGCCGAGCGTGAACGGCAGCGCGCTCTCGACGCCGGAGATGCCGAGCCCGTTCTCCAGCGGCGGCTTGAACACGCTCCAGGCGTAGGCCTGCCCGATGGCCAGGTGGATCGACAGCGCCGCGGGCGGAACGAGCCACCGACTCCACGTCGGTGGAGCCACGATTCGCTCCCGTTGCAGGAACCCAGCTGGCATGACCGTCCCCTTGCCTTCGCCCACGTGCCTTTGATCTCGGCACACGTTCGCGTGAACCTAGGAGGATCTTGTTGCCAAAGCAACTCGTGTGAGCGGGGAGCTGACGCGTTTAACAGGACAAATCGGACACAAGATCGGACATATAGAACGAAACCCGGCCCCACGTGCGGGGCCGGGTTCCGTTTCGTGACCTGAGTGTTAGGCGGAGCGTTCGCGACGCTCGCGACGCGGGGGCACCCGCGGCACGATCGTGGGGTTCACGTTCTCCCGCACCGTCTGTTCGGTGACCACGACCTTCGCCACGTCGTCGCGGCTCGGGATGTCGTACATCACCGGCAGAAGCACCTCTTCCATGATCGCCCGCAGGCCGCGAGCACCGGTGCCGCGCAGGATGGCCTGATCGGCCACCGCCTCGAGCGCGTCGGCGGTGAACTCCAGTTCCACGCCATCCATCTCGAACAGCTTGTGGTACTGCTTCACCAGCGCGTTACGAGGCTCGGTGAGGATCTTGACCAGGGCTTCCTTGTCCAGCGAGGTGACCGAGGCGACCACCGGCAGGCGGCCGATGAACTCGGGGATCAGGCCGAACTTGATGAGGTCCTCCGGCATGGTGTCGCCGAAGCTCTCAGCGGACTCCAGGTCGCTCTTCGAGCGGATCTCCGCGCCGAAGCCCAGGCCGCGCCTACCCACCCGGTCGCCGATGATCTTCTCGAGACCCGCGAAGGCACCCGCCACGATGAACAGCACGTTCGTCGTGTCGATCTGGATGAACTCCTGATGCGGATGCTTGCGGCCGCCCTGCGGCGGGACGCTCGCGGTGGTGCCCTCGAGAATCTTCAGCAGCGCCTGCTGAACGCCCTCGCCGGAGACGTCGCGCGTAATCGACGGGTTCTCCGACTTGCGGGCGATCTTGTCGACCTCATCGATGTAGATGATGCCGGTCTCGGCTCGCTTGACGTCGTAGTCAGCCGCCTGGATGAGCTTCAGGAGGATGTTCTCGACGTCCTCGCCCACGTACCCGGCCTCGGTGAGCGCCGTGGCGTCGGCGATCGCGAACGGCACGTTGAGCAGCTTCGCGAGCGTCTGTGCGAGATACGTCTTGCCACAGCCTGTGGGGCCGAGCATGAGGATGTTGGACTTCGAGAGCTCGACGCCATCGCCGTCGGCCCCGCGCCCCTTGTCGCCCGCCTGGATGCGCTTGTAGTGGTTGTATACCGCTACTGAGAGCGTGCGCTTCGTCTGGCTCTGCCCGACGACGTACTGGTCGAGGAAGTCATGGATCTCAGCAGGCTTGGGGAGCTCGTCGAGCTTCACCTCGCCGGCCTCCGCCAGCTCTTCCTCGATGATCTCGTTGCAGAGATCGATGCACTCGTCGCAGATGTAGACGCCAGGACCGGCGATCAGTTTCTTGACCTGTTTCTGGCTCTTCCCACAGAACGAGCACTTGAGCAGGTCACCGCCGTCGCCGATGCGTGCCATGAGTGCAGACCCCAAATCCCATCTAGCGCTACCCCGTCCGGCGGGCCCGGTAGGAGTGTCCTCGTGACGGTACCCGCCGAACACGTCTCCGCGGGAGCATCAGGGCACCCTGATTCGGGGACGGGTCGGCGGACGGTAGGCGCCGGGGGTCGAAGAACGGCCTCCGGCGCACCACCCTGGCTCGGCTGTCCGTGTCAGACAGCCGACAGCTTGCGGCTCTGAATGATCTCGTCGACGATCCCGTACTCCTTGGCCTCCTCGGCCGTGAGGATCCGGTCCCGCTCGATGTCCTCGTGCACCTGCTCGGGAGTGCGGCCGGCGTGCTTGGCCAGCGTGGTCTCGAGCAGCCGGCGCATGCGGGTGATCTCCGCGGCCTGAATTTCCAGGTCCGACACCTGGCCGTAGAAACCCTCGGTGGCCGGCTGGTGGATCAGGATGCGCGCGTTCTGCACCGCGAGCCGCCGCCCCGGAGTGCCGGCGGCGAGCAGCACGGCCGCGGCCGAAGCCGCCTGGCCCAGGCAGACCGTCTGAATGTCGGGCCGGATGAACTGCATCGTGTCGTAGATGGCCATCAACGACGTGAACGAGCCACCCGGCGAGTTGATGTACATGCTGATCTCGCGGTCGGGGTCGGCCGACTCCAGGCACAGCAACTGCGCCATCACGTCGTTGGCAGACGCGTCGTCGATCTGCACGCCGAGGAAGATGATGCGCTCCTCGAACAGCTTGTTGTACGGGTTCGACTCCTTGACCCCGTAGCTGGTGCGCTCGACGAACGACGGCAGCACGTACCGCGACTGCGCCGGTGACGGGGCGCCGCCACCCGGCATCTCGAACCTGGTCACCTGGAGCTCCCGTTCTGGCTGGCTGCGTCCGGCAGCTCGCCGGCGCGCGAGATCACGTGGTCGACGAATCCGTACTCCAGCGCCTCGTGCGCGGAGAACCACCGGTCGCGGTCGAAGTCGGCGGTGATCTTCTCGACCGTCTGGCCGGTGTGGCCGGCGATGAGCTCCGCCATCTCACGCTTGTGGCGGCGGAACAGCTCGGCCTGGATGGCGATGTCGGACTCCGTACCTCCGACACCTGCCGACGGCTGGTGCATGAGGATCTGGCAGTGCGGCAGCGCGTAGCGCTTGCCCCGCGTGCCGGCCGACAGCAGGAACTGCCCCATCGAGGCGGCCAGCCCCATCGCGTAGGTGGCCACGTCGCACTCGATGAACTCCATCGTGTCGAAGATGGCCATACCCGCGGTGACCGAGCCACCCGGCGAGTTGATGTACAGCGAGATGTCCGCCGTGGGGTCCTCGGCCGACAGCAGCAGCATCTGCGCGGCGATCCGGTTGGCGATGTCGTCGTCGACCTGCTGGCCGAGCACGATGATCCGCTGCTGCAGGAGCCGCTCGTAGACCGAGTCGGACAACGTCATCGACGTGGGCGTGCCCCGTCGCATCTCCGCTCCGAACGTGCGGTCCGCGCTACGCGGGCCGGTGTCCTGTGGGCTCACTTCACCCTGCCTTCTGCTGGTCAGCTCGCGTGTTTGGTCGGGTTCGACCCTACGCGGACGGGCGGGTGGCCCGCCGCGTACGGCCACGTTGTTCGCTGTGGGCGTGGCGGATCTGGCCCCGGTCAGGAGCCGGAGGGCGCCTTGTCCCCGGAAGCGCCCTTTGCGGCCGTGTCCGCAGCGGGCTCCTCGGCAGCAGGAGTCTCGTCGGCCGGCCCCTCCGCAGCGGGGCTCTCGGTGGTGTCCTCGACCGCGGCGTTCTCGTCGGCGGACACCTCGGGCGCCTGGTCGTCGTCGTCACCGAGCACGTCGGAGAGGTCGACGGCCTGCCCGGACGCGTCGGTGACAGTGGCAGCCCGGACGGCCTGGATCAGCGCCTTGCTCCGGCGGACGTCGGAGTAGATCGCACCGAGCTGGCCGGCCTCCTGGATGCGCTGCACGAACTCCTCGGGCGCCATCTGGTACTGCTGGGCCTGGTACACGATGCGCTCGGTGAGCTCCTGGTCGTTGACCGAGACCTCCTCGACATCGGCCAGCGCGTCGAGCACGAGACGGGTGCGGACGGACTTCTCCGCCTCCTCACGGGCCTCGGTGTCGAACTCCTCGCGGTTCTTGCCCTGCGACTCGAGGAACTGCGCGAAGCGCTCCTCGTCGTGGTCGAAGGCGTGGACGGCGTCGTGCACGCGGGA
The DNA here is from genome assembly GCF_022524485.1 of Pseudonocardia alaniniphila. Lineage (GTDB taxonomy): Bacteria > Actinomycetota > Actinomycetes > Mycobacteriales > Pseudonocardiaceae > Pseudonocardia > Pseudonocardia alaniniphila. The sequence goes on along the minus strand of NZ_JAKXMK010000013.1, from coordinate 28,521 downwards.
CTCGACCTCCGCGGCGACCACGGACTCCGGCAGCGGCACCTCGGTGGCGTCCACCAGCGCGTCGAGCACCTTGTCGCGGGCCTGGGTGACCTGCTCCATCCGCCGCACCCGGCCGAGCCGCTCCCGTAGGTCGGCGGTGAGCTCGTCGAGCGTGTCGAACTCGCTGGCGAGCTGGGCGAACTCGTCGTCGGCGTCGGGGAGCTGGCGCTCCTTGACCCCGGTGACCTTGACGGTGACCTCGGCGTCCTTGTCGGCGTACTCGCCTGCGACCAGCTTCGAGGTGAAGGTGGCCGACTCATCGGCCGACAGGCCCTCGATCGCCTCGTCGATCCCGTCGATGAGGCCGCCCTGGCCCACCTGGTAGGAGAACCCGGTGGTGGTGGCCTCCTCGACGGGCTCGCCGTCGACGGTGGCCGACAGGTCGATGAGGACGAAGTCGTCCTTCGCCGCCGGGCGCTCCACGCCGGTGAGCGTGCCGAAGCGGGCCCGCAGGTTCTGCAGCTGCTCGTCGACGTCGGCGTCGCTGACCTCGACGTCGTCGACGGACACGGTGATCGAGTCGAGGTCGGGCAGCGTGATCTCCGGCCGGACGTCGACCTCGGCGGTGAACGCCAGCTTGTCGCCGTCGGCGATCTCGGTGACCTCGATGTCCGGGCGGCCGATCGGCGTGACCTGCTCGGCGCCGGTGACGGCCTCGCTGTACTTGGCGGGGACGGCGCCGTTCACGACCTCTTCGAGCACCACTCCACGGCCCAGGCGGGCCTCGATGATGCGGGCCGGCACCTTGCCGGGGCGGAAACCGGGCACCCGGACCTGCTGAGCGATCTTCTTGTAGGCGCGGTCGAAGTCCGGCTTGAGCTCGTCGAACGGCACCTCGACGTTGATCCGGACCCGCGTCGGGCTCAGCCGCTCGACGGTGCTCTTCACGGTGGGGTACTCCTCGGTGCTGGGCAGTGTCGGGACACACGACGCGGACGGTGCGGGCCGCAGGCGAGGTGGGTCCTCAGGCGTACCCGGTCGCGGCGCCGGAGGGACGCGCGGCCGGTCGTTCCCGCGAGTCTAGGCGAGACGGAGTGACGTACCGCGCCGGGCCACCGCAGGCTCACCGCCGCGACGGTCAGGAGCCGGTCGATGGGGCGGTCACGACGTCGGAGAACGTGATTTCCACGGCGACGGGGCCCAGCAACCCGCGGACGACGGCCCCCAGTTCCTCGGCCAGCCGGGGCAGTGACGTCGCCGGCGTCGCCGGAACGCCGAGCCGCGCGACGACGGCCAGCTCGACGGGTTCACCCCCGGCGCCGATCCGTACGCCGACCACCCGCTCGCCGACGAAGTAGGACGCGACCGTGCCGAACGGGCCGCCGTCGAGGCTCTCGACCCCGGGATGGGCGAGCACGGCGGCGGCGAGTTCGGCCGCGCGGCCGGGGACGGACATCGCAGCAGGGTACGGCTACCGTGTCCGTGGTGGCAGCGACCCGGGGGTGGGCGGAGCCGCCGCCCCCGCCCGACGCGTCCGCCGCGCGCCCGGACCAGCGGCCGGCCGAGCTCGACGAGCAGACGCTCGTGGTGCGCGCCCAGGAGGGCGACGCACGGTCGTTCGAGGTGCTCGCCCGGCGCCACCAGGCCGCCCTCTACCGGGTCGCGGTGCGGGTGCTCGGCGACCGCGGTGAGGCCGAGGACGCCTTGCAGGAGGCGCTGCTCGACGCGTGGCGGCGGATCGGGGCGTTCCGTGCCGAGTCGGCGTTCTCCACGTGGATGTACCGGGTGGTCACGAACCGGTGCATGGCGATGCTGCGCAACAGGCGCCCGGTGCCCGTCGACCGCATGGACGACGCGGCCGCCGTCGCCGACTCGCCGGAGCGCACTGCCGAGCTCGACGCCGGCATGGTCGCGCTCGGGCAGGCCGTGGCGGGCCTGCGCGACGAACTGAGGGTCTGCTGGGTGCTGCGCGAGCTGGAGGGGCTGGGGTACACCGACATCGCGCACATCACCGGGGCGAGCGAGGATGCGGTTCGCGGCCGGATCCATCGCGCGCGGGTGCAGCTGGCGGAGGTGATGCGACCGTGGCGATGAACGCGGGCTCGCCTGCGGAGGGTCCCGACGGGCCCGACCCGCGGCTGGCGTGCGGGCGCGACGCTGCTCTGGTGTGGGACCGCGCGGCGGCCGGGACAGCGCCCGACGCGCACGAGCGCGACTGCCCGCACTGCGACGCGGCCTTCGCCGACGCGCGGGGCCTGGACGCTGTGGTGCACCGCATGGCGTCGCAGGAGCTGGAGCCGCCTCCTTCCATGATGGATCGTGTGATGGCCGCCGTCCTCACCGAGCTGCGCCCTCATGACGTGCTGACCCTGTCCTCCCCGCATGGACCGGCGCGGCTGAGCCGGCCGGCGGCAGCGGCCGTGCTGCGTCACGTCGTCGACCGGATGGACGGGCTGCGGGCGCGCAGCTGCCGGATCGAGCAGCCCGCCGGGGCCGACGCGGCGGGCGGGGCTCCGCACGCCGCCGACGTCGCCATCACCGTGACGGCCCGCTTCGGGGTGGACCTGGCGTCGGTCACGGCGCGGGTGCGCCAGATGGTGATCGCGGCAGGTGAGCAGGCGCTCGGGGTTCCCGTGCGGCGGGTGGACATCGACGTCGTGGACCTGTTCGGGGAGGGCACGACATGACCGAACCCGACCCACCGGTACGCCTGCACGTCGGCGACGCCGTCGTCGCGCGGGTGGCGGCCCACCGGGCCCGGCTGGTGCCCGGCGTCGTCACGCTGCGCCCGGACCTGGCCCAGGCACTCATCGGGATCGCAGGCACCGTGCTCGGGCAGGACCGCTCCCGGCCCCCGGCGCAGGGCGTGAGCGCCACGGTCCACGGCCGGTCCGCCGAAGTGTCGATCACCATCGTGACGCGGCTCGGGCACAACTGCCGCGACCTCGCCGTGGCGGTGCAGCGCGAGGTGGCCGCCGAGGTGGCCGCCTACACCGGGCTGGACGTCGTGGTGCGGGTGACGGTGGCCGAGGTTCTGCTCGACTGAGCCTGCCGGGTCGTCACACGCGTTGTTCCCTGGCCTGCAACACGCAGTCGCCGCACAAGCCTCCGCCCGGCACGCGGTAGTACAGACAGCAGCTGCGCCGCCGGAACGACCAGAGGCGGTCGGGATCCACAGGCGGGAGCAGATCTCCGGTGCCCGCGAACCGTCCGGCGGCGAGGAGCCGCTGCGCCACCGCTGCGGCGCGATCGACCGCCTCGGGGCGCTGTGCCACCACGAGCCGCTTCGCGCTCGCCACCGCCGAGGCGGCGTTTCCCCACAGCACCCGCTCGGCCACCGTCACCTGAGCCCGCACGGCGGTGACGAGCGGTCCGAGATGCTCGTCGAGCAGCGCTGTGGCGAGCGCAACGGCCGCCGAGGTGACGTCCGGCACGGGAACCGCGTCGGGCTCGGGACACCACAGCGGCCACGGCCCGCTCTCCGTCGCGCGCCAGTGCAGGGCCCGCGGAGTCAGCTGCGGCAGCACCCCGTGCAGGACTGCGGCGGCGAACGGTGCCGACACCACGAGCGCGGCGATGCCTTGGAACGCGATGGAGGCGGCGACCCTGTCGTCCACGTCCTGCCCGTCCGGACCGCCGAGGACACCGCGCACGTGCGCGATCCGGTCGCGCAGCGGGGCAGGATCGGTCCGGAGGTCGAGCATCGGGCGCCAGCCGGCGTCGGGGACCCCGGCGGAACCGGTGGTGACCGCGAAGAACGGACCGAGCCGGGAGACGTCGGCCAGGACCGCCCGAGCATTCATCATCGTCCGGCCCCTCATCGCCCGGCGCCTCATCTCAGCGTGCTGGGGCGACCACCGCTCGTTAACGAACCGTACACAATACCTGCTACCTGGCCGAAACGAAGCACGTCGCGTTGGTCATCGTGGTCACTACTGCTCTTACTGGCGAATAGCGGTATTGACATGCGACATTATGTCCGGCGATCCCGCACCCGCTGACGTGTGCGCTCGCACGCGCGCGCAAGAGCCGGCCAACGCCTCACGATGGCGTACGGCCGTCAGGTCGGCTCCGGGGGACAACCGGGGTCACCGCACTGCGCCGCAATCCGGTCCCCGCCACAACAGGCGTAGGACCGAACCGGTCCGTTACTTTGACGTTCCTACACCACGTCGTCCCGATGCGAAGTGTCGGGGTGCGCACCGAGACGACAGGAGGCACTCATGGCTGAGAACCCAGCGGGTACCTCGAAGGGGCTCTACGCCCCCGAGTTCGAGCACGACGCCTGTGGCGTCGCCATGGTCGCAGACCTCGCCGGTCGCCGCGACCACGCCATCGTCCGAAAAGCACTCACCGCGCTGCTGCGGATGGAGCATCGCGGTGCCCGAGGCGCCGAAGTGAACACCGGAGACGGCGCGGGCATTCTCCTCCAGGTACCGGATGAGTTCCTCCGTGCCGTCGTCGACTTCGAGCTCCCCCCGGCGGGCGCCTATGCAGTGGGCACTGCCTTCCTGCCGGCGAACGCCGAGAAGGCCGATGCCGCAGTCCTGGAGATCGAGCGCCTGGCCGCCGAGGAGAACCTGCGGGTTCTCGGCTGGCGCGACCTGCCCGTCAAACCCGATGCGGCCGATATCGGCCCCAGCGCCCGCGCCGCCATGCCGAGTTTCCGTCAGCTGTTCGTCGCCGGCGTCGAGGACCTCCCGGATGCTCCCACCGGGATCGCGCTGGAACGGCGCTCCTTCTGCCTGCGCAAGCGGGTCTCGCACGAGACGGGCACCTACTTCCCCAGCCTGTCGCCGCGCACCATCGTCTACAAGGGCATGCTCACCGAGCCGCAGGTCGAGGCGTTCTACCCGGACCTGTCCGACGAGCGTGTCACGAGCGCTCTGGCGGTCGTCCACTCACGGTTCTCCACCAACACGTTCCCCGCTTGGCCGCTGGCGCACCCGTACCGGTACGTGGCGCACAACGGCGAGATCAACACGCTGCGTGGCAACCGCAACTGGATGGCCGCGCGCGAGGCGCTGCTGAAATCCGACCTCATCCCGGGCGACCTCGAGCGCCTCTCCCCGATCGTCACTCCGGACGCGAGCGACTCGGCCACGTTCGACGAGGTGCTGGAACTGCTGCACCTCGGCGGGCGCAGCCTGCCGCACGCGGTGCTGATGATGATCCCGGAGGCATGGGAGAACCACGAGGAGATGGACCCGGCCCGCCGGGCCTTCTACGAGTTCCACTCCACGCTCATGGAGCCGTGGGACGGGCCTGCGCTCGTCGTGTTCACCGACGGCACGCAGATCGGTGCGGTGCTCGACCGCAACGGGCTGCGGCCTGCCCGCTACTGGGTCAACGAGGACGGCACGGTCGTGCTCGCCTCCGAGGTCGGGGTGCTCGACGTCGAGCCGTCCGCCGTGGTGCGCAAGGGCCGGCTGGAGCCCGGTCGCATGTTCCTCGTCGACACCGAAGCGGGCCGCATCGTCGACGACGCCGAGATCAAGGGCGCGCTGTCGGCCGAGCACCCCTACGCCGACTGGCTGCACGCCGGGGTGATCCCGCTCGAGGAGCTCCCCCCGCGCGAGCGTGAGGTGCCCACCCACGCGGCCCTGACCCACCGCCAGCTGGCCTTCGGCTACACCGAGGAGGAGCTCAACATCCTCCTCAAGCCGATGGCGAGCGCGGGCGCCGAGCCGATCGGCTCGATGGGCAACGACGCTCCGCTCGCCCCGTTCTCGGAGCGGTCGCGGCAGCTGTACGACTACTTCACTCAGCTGTTCGCGCAGGTCACGAACCCGCCGTTGGACGCGATCCGCGAAGAGCTCGTCACCTCGCTGCGGTCGCTGCTCGGGCCGGAGCAGAACCTCCTCGAGGCGAGCCCGGCCAGCTGCCGCACCGTGGTGCTGCCGTTCCCGGTGCTCGGCAACGACGACCTCGCCAAGATCATCCACATCAACGACGACGGTGAGTTCCCTGGCTTCGCGTCGTACACGGTGCGGGGTCTGTTCCGCGCCGCGGACGGCGGGAAGGGGCTGCGCACACGGCTCGACGAGATCAGGGCCGAGGTGTCCGAGGCCATTGCGGGCGGCGCCCGGCTCATCGTGCTGTCGAGCCGAGGGGTCGACGCGGAGCACGCACCGATCCCGTCGCTGCTGCTCACGGGCGCGGTCCACCACCACCTCGTCCGGGAGCGCACCCGCACGATGGTGGGCCTGATCGTCGAGTCCGGCGACGCCCGCGAGGTCCACCACATCGCGCTGCTGCTCGGCTACGGCGCGGCGGCGGTCAACCCCTACCTGGCGATGGCCACTGCCGAGGATCTCGCCGAGCGCGGCGACATCCCCGGCGTCGACGGCCCGACCGCCGCGAAGAACCTGGTCAAGGCGCTGGGCAAGGGCGTGCGCAAGACCATGTCGAAGATGGGCGTCTCCACCGTGGCGTCCTACACCGGCGCGCAGATCTTCGAGGCCGTCGGGTTGGGCGAGGAGGTCATCGACGCCTGTTTCCGCGGCACCACGTCGCGGCTGGGCGGGGTCGGCTTCGATGTGCTGGCCCATGAGGTCCTCCAGCACCATCGCCGCGCCTTTCCCGCCGACGGGGTGCGCCGGCAGCACAAGTCGCTGGAGACCGGCGGCGAGTACCAGTGGCGCCGCGAAGGCGAGCTGCACCTGTTCAACCCGCAGACGGTGTTCAAGCTGCAGCACTCCACGCGGTCGGGCCGCTACGAGATCTTCAAGGACTACACCCGCCAGGTCGACGACCAGGCGGCCAGGCTCATGACCCTGCGCGGGCTCTTCCGGTTCAAGGAGGGGCTGCGTCCGCCGGTGCCGATCGACGAGGTCGAGCCGGTGGAGGAGATCGTCAAGCGGTTCGGCACGGGCGCCATCTCCTACGGATCGATCTCGCAGGAGATGCACGAGACGCTCGCGATCGCGATGAACCGCCTCGGCGGCCGCTCGAACACCGGGGAGGGCGGCGAGAACCCCGAGCGGTACACCCCTGATGCCAACGGCGACAGCAGGCGCAGCGCCGTGAAGCAGGTGGCATCCGGCCGCTTCGGCGTGACCAGCGAGTACCTGGTCAATGCCGACGACATCCAGATCAAGATCTCGCAGGGCGCCAAGCCTGGCGAGGGCGGTCAGCTGCCCGGCGGCAAGGTCTACCCGTGGATCGCGGAGACGCGGTACTCCACGCCCGGCGTCGGGCTGATCTCACCGCCTCCGCACCACGACATCTACTCGATCGAGGACATCAAGCAGCTCATCCACGACCTGAAGAACGCCAACCCGCGGGCCCGCATCCACGTGAAGCTGGTCAGCCAGGTCGGCGTCGGCACGGTCGCGGCGGGCGTGGCCAAGGCCTACTCCGACGTCGTGCTCATCTCCGGGCACGACGGCGGCACCGGGGCCTCGCCGCTGTCCTCGATCAAGCATGCGGGCGGCCCCTGGGAGCTCGGCCTCGCCGAGACCCAGCAGACGCTGCTGGCCAACGGGCTGCGCGACCGGATCGTGGTGCAGACCGACGGGCAGCTCAAGACCGGCCGCGACGTCGTCATCGCCGCGCTTCTCGGTGCCGAGGAGTACGGCTTCGCCACCGCGCCGCTGGTGGTGTCGGGCTGCATCATGATGCGCGTCTGTCACCTCGACACCTGTCCGGTCGGCGTCGCCACGCAGAACCCTGAGCTGCGCAAACGCTTCGACGGGCGCCCGGAGTACGTGGTCAACTTCATGCGCTTCATCGCGCAGGAGGTGCGTGAGCACCTGGCTTCGCTGGGCTTCCGGTCGGTCGCCGAGGCCGTCGGGCACGCGGAGGTGCTCGACACCGACGAGGCCGTGCGGCACTGGAAGACCGAGGGTCTCGACCTGTCGCCGGTGTTCTACACGCCGGAGCTGCCTGCCGACGCCTCCCGTCACCGCACGCAGGGCCAGGACCACGGTCTCGACAAGGCGCTGGACAACACGCTGATCCAGCTGTGCGAGGGCGCACTGACGCTGGGCGACAAGGTCCACCTGGACCTGCCGGTGCGCAACGTCAACCGCACCGTCGGCACGATGCTCGGCTACGAGCTCACCCGGCGGTGGGGTGGCGAGGGCCTGCCCGACAACACGATCGACGTCACGCTCAACGGTTCGGCCGGTCAGAGCTTCGGCGCGTTCGTCCCGAAGGGCATCACCCTGCGCCTGGTCGGCGACACCAACGACTACTTCGGCAAGGGGCTCTCGGGCGGGCGGCTCACGCTGCGGCCCGACCCCGCGGCGCCGTTCGCCGCCGAGGAGAACATCATCGCAGGCAACGTCATCGGCTACGGGGCGACGTCCGGTGAGATGTTCATCCGCGGTGTCGTCGGCGAGCGGTTCTGCGTGCGCAACTCGGGCGCGCTGGCCGTCGTCGAGGGCGTGGGCGACCACGGCTGCGAGTACATGACCGGCGGCCACGTCGTCGTGCTGGGCAGGATCGGACGCAACTTCGCCGCAGGCATGTCCGGCGGGGTCGCCTACGTACTCGACCTGGCTGCACGCGACAACCTCCTGGCCAACCGCGTCAACCCGGAGATGGTCGACCTCGACCCGCTCGGCGACGACGACCGTGCGTTCCTGCGCACCGCCGTCGAGCGCCACCACGCCGAGACCGGCTCGGCCGTGGCCCGGGCGCTGCTCACCGACTGGGACATCGCTGTCGAGCGCTTCGGCAAGGTCATGCCGAAGGACTACAAGCGGGTGCTGCAGGCCCGCGAGGCGGCCGAGCGCGACGGTCGCGACGTGAACGAAGCAATCATGGAGGCCGCACATGGCTGACCCGAAGGGCTTCCTCAAGGTCCCCCGGGAGACCCCGCACCGCCGGCCGGTGGACCTGCGGCTCATGGACTGGCGAGAGGTCTACGAGGAGTTCCCCGACGTTCACCTGGAGCGGCAGGCCAGCCGCTGCATGGACTGCGGCATCCCGTTCTGTCACCAGGGCTGTCCGCTGGGCAACCTCATCCCGGAGTGGAACAACCTCGTCTACCGCAGTGACTGGCGTGAGGCCGTCGAGCGGCTGCACGCCACGAACAACTTCCCCGAGTTCACGGGCACGTTGTGCCCGGCGCCGTGTGAGACCGCCTGCGTGCTGGCGATCAACAGCGACGCGGTCACGATCAAGCAGATCGAGCTGCAGATCATCGACCACGCCTGGCGCGAGGGGTGGGTGACCCCGCAGGTTCCCGAGACGCGGACCGGACGGCGGGTGGCCGTCGTCGGTTCCGGGCCGGCGGGGCTGGCCGCCGCACAACAGCTCTCCCGCGTCGGGCACGACGTCGTGGTCTTCGAGCGGGCCGACCGCATCGGTGGGCTGCTGCGCTACGGGATCCCCGAGTTCAAGATGGAGAAGCACCGGCTCGACCGGCGGCTCGACCAGATGCGCGCGGAGGGCACCGAGTTCCGCGCGTCGGTCGACGTCGGCGTGGACGTCACGGTGGAGGAGCTCCGGTCGGAGTTCGACGCGGTGGTGCTCGCCGGTGGAGCCACGGCATGGCGTGACATCCCGGTGCCGGGACGCGAGGTCGAGGGCGTCTACCAGGCGATGGAGTTCCTGCCGTGGGCCAACCACGTGCAGCAGGGCGACATCGACGCCCCGCCGATCACCGCGGCGGGCAAGAACGTCGTGATCATCGGCGGTGGCGACACCGGCGCCGACTGCCTCGGCACGTCCCACCGCCAGGGCGCGCTGTCGGTCACGCAGCTGGAGATCCTGCCCACACCTCCGGAGCGCCGCACCGACTCCATGCCGTGGCCGACCTATCCGATGGTCTACCGCGTCTCCTCGGCCCACGAGGAGGGCGGTGATCGGCTGTACTCGGTGAACACCACCGAGTTCCTCGCCGACGACGAGGGCAGGCTCAGGGCGCTGTGCCTGGTCGAGGTCAGCCGCGACGAGACCGGGCGGTTCGTCCCGATCCCGGGCACCGAGCGGGAGCTGCCGTGCGAGCTCGTGCTGCTGGCCATGGGCTTCGTCGGGCCGGAGAAGGGCAAGCTGCTCTCCGACCTGGGGGTCGAGCTCGACGAGCGCGGCAATGTCGCGCGCGACAGCGACTTCATGACCAGCGTGGAGGGCGTCTTCTCGGCGGGTGACATGGGCCGCGGCCAGTCGCTCATCGTGTGGGCGATCGCGGAGGGCCGGGCCGCTGCGGCCGGGGTCGACGCGTACCTCACCGACCGGAACGTCCTCCCCCGCCCGATCGCGCCGACCGACCGTCCGATCGCCTGACCCACCAACGAACGAACGGCACTCTTGCCCGAACTTATCGGGCGGGAGTGCCGTTCGTCCGTTTCCGGACGCGGATGCGCCGCTCAGCGGCGCCGGAAATACCGCGTCGCGCTTGGGCGGAACAGCAGCGTCAGCGCCACGGCCACCGCCGCGATGTGCAGCGTCCGTAGTGCGGTGATCACCAGGCTCGGGCCGTCGGCCGTGGCGAGGAACGCCGCAGGTGACCCGCCGGCCAGCAGCCAGTCCACCGGTTCGACGACCAGCGAGAGCGTGCCTACCCCGCCGAGTAGCACGGCTACCGTCCAGCGGACGGCGTTGCGGCCCGTGTGCAGCGACAGGACGAGCACGACCAAGGCCGTGTAGATCGCGAAACGGACCGCGAGTTCGGTAGGCGTGGGTGGTCCCGGAAGCAGGAGCCAGACCAGCGCCTCGGCGGCTCCCATGGCGATGGCGGCGAGCCAGATCACGACCGAGAGCCGGACCGCACGAGGAACGGCGGTGGCATCGTGGCTGGTTGATGCGGGTGCAGCGGTCACGGTGGCCTCCTGGCGTTTGACGTGGTGCCAAGTGTTCGCCGCCACACAGGAAGAATCCGGCCGGTGCACCCCCCGACCCGAATGGGGGCCAGCCCCCATTCCGAGCCGCACCGCGACGGTGCCGAGACAGACCCCTCAGGTAAACGAGAAGACGACGAATCCTGAAACTGTTTCAGCGATTCCTGGACCATTCACGGCGCCGCCGCCGGACCGGCCCACCCGCACCCTCAGTCCGCGGCATTCAGCCCGTCCCGCAAGCGCTGCGCTCCCGCCCCGCCGTAACGGTCGAGCACCCGCCTGCGCATCGTCGGGTCGGCCCGTGGCACGGGCTCGAGGAAGACGTCCTCCAGGTCCGGGAAGCGGGCGTGCAGGTCGGCGTCGATCTCCACGCACGCCCGCTCCAGCGACGCCACGTCCAGCCGGTCGTCGAAGTCCAGCCGCGCGCAGAGCAGCACCTGGTCGGTGCCCACGGTCATCGTGAGCAGGTCGACGACCTGGTCGACCTCGGGCCGGGCGGCGAGCGCGTCACGCATCGCGTAGAGGGTGCGCTGGTTCGCCTGGCGCCCGATGAGGAGCCCCGCGTTCGTCCGTCCCAGGATGTAGGCCACGCCGGTGAGCAGCAAGCCGATGAGCACGGAGGCCAGCCCGTCCCAGAATCCCGAGCCGGTAACCTGGTGCAGCCCCACGCCGCCGAAGGCGAGCAGGAGGCCGATGAGCGCCGCGGTGTCCTCGAAGAACACGCTCTTCACCGTCGGGTCGTCAGTGGTGCGCAGCCACGTACGGAACGAGACCCCCTCGCTCGCGGACTCGTTGCGTACCTGGCGCGCCGCTTGCAACCACGAGATGCCCTCGAGCACGAACGACCCGCCGAGCACGGCGTAGGCCACCCACGCCAGGGTCTGCTCGGCGTCGCTGCCGAGCATCGCCCGGATACCCTCGATGAACGCGAACACGGCACCGGAGACGAAGATGCACACGGCGGCGATCAGCGCCCAGAAGAACCGGGCCTTCCCGTAGCCGAAGGGGTGGCGCCGGTCCGGGCGCCGGGTCGACTGGCGTAGCGCCGTGAGTAGGAGTAGCTCGGTGCTGGTGTCGGCGACGCTGTGCGCCGCCTCGGCGAGCATCGCCGCCGACCCGGTGAGCAGCCCTGCCACGAACTTCAGCACCGCGATCAGGGCGTTGACAGCCGTGGCGACCAGGACGGTGAGGGTGCTCTCGCCCCCGCCCTCCCGCGGATTCGCCTCGGGGGTTCCCTGCGCCTTCTCCTCCTGCACGGGCCGAGGCTAAGCGCCTGCACGGACCGGTGCCCACCGCCCGTGCCACCTGGATCGGACCGGTCGACCCGGCGCGTGCGGGGGGTAGCCGCGGCGCTGCCCTGCGCCACGGAACCACATCCGCACGAGCGTCTTCGGCCTGCCCGAGACGCACCCCTGTACCGGCGGGCGAGGATTACCGTCGGGGTGAGAGCCCGGCAGAGCCGTCGCCGGGCTCGTCGAACGTCCCGAGCGCTCAGGAGTACCCGTGACCGACCCGCAGACCCTCCCGGACGATCTGCCGCGACCCGTCGACGACGGAGCCGCCGACCATCTGCCCGGCACCCCGATGCCGGCCGTCGTGCTGCCCACCACCGGCGGCGAGACGCTCGATCTGGCCAGGCTCGGCGCCGGTCGCACGGTTGTCTACATCTATCCGATGACCGGCAGGCCGGGCGCCGACCTGCCGACCGGGTGGGACGAGATCCCGGGGGCCCGCGGCTGCACGCCCGAGTCGTGCGGGTTCCGCGACCACTACCAGGACCTCCGGGCTGCGGGCGCCCAGGCTGTCTACGGCCTCTCCAGCCAGGACGCCGACTACCAGCGCGAGGCCGTCGACCGGCTCCGGCTGCCGTTCGCGATGATCTCCGACGAGAACCTCCGGGTGGCCGACGCTCTGGGCCTGCCGACGTTCGAGGCCGACGGGATGACGCTCTACAAGCGCATCACGCTGATCGTGCGCGACGGAACGATCGAGCACGTCTTCTATCCGGTGTTCCCGCCAGGGGAGCACGCGGAGCAGGTGCTCGCCCGGCTTCGGGCAGCCGGCAGCTGACAGCAGCCCCTCACGTGCCGGCGAGTTGCTCCACCACGGGCGCAAGCTGCTCGAGGAAGGCGCTGTTGACGCTGATGTAGGACACGCCGAACGTGTCGCGCCGGCGCCGCAGCTCGTCGGCCATCTCCGCGGTGCTGCCCCGGAGCATCACGAGTGAGTCGTGCGCGATCAAGGTGGCGGCGTCCAATCCGATGAACCCCTGGATCCACGGCGGCACCTCGGTGCCCACGACGAACAGGTTCATCGCGCGCTCGATGTCGTCCGCCCGTGCACCAGCCGCCTCGTTCAGTGTGCGCACCATGCCCGCCATCTCGTCCCGGGTCGCCAGTGGCGCAGCGGCGAGCGTGACGATGTCGGCCTTCTCCGCGGCGAGCGCGATCGCCTTGGGGCCGCCCGCGGCGACCAGCACCGGAGTGTGCCGCTCCGGGCCGTCGAGCTCGCGCAGGTGGTCGATGCTCTCGCCCACCTGCCGGAGCCGCTGCGCGGCCGTGCCGAACGGGAGGCCGATGCGCTCCGCGAACTCCCGCACGGCCGGGCGTCCGGTGCCGATGCCGAACTCGAAGCGACCGCCGCTCAGGACCGCGAGCGAGTGCCCTTCCCATGCAGCACCCAGCGGCGGACGCAGCGGGCTCGCCAGCACGAACGTGCCGACGCGGAGGGTCTTGGTTGCGTGTGCCGCAACGGCCAGCGAGGAGAACGGCGCGAGCAGCTGCAGGCCGTCGGGCATCAGGAGGGACGAGTAGCCGAGCTCCTCGACCCGGCGGGCGGTGGCGATCCACTCGTCGGGGGTGCCGGTCGGCGTCGCCACGGCTCCGAACCGAAACGTTCTGTCACTCATCTCGTCCCCTCCCCAGCATCGTTGGCGACGTGAATCGTTCTGCTACGTAAACGATTTGTCAACTGGTACGGTCTTCGGCGTGGTTGCGTCCGCCCCCCGTCTCGAGGACCCGCCAGGGGCCGCGTTCCTGCTCGCAGCGCTCGGCGCGCACGCCGCAGCCCGTTTCACCGAGCGGATCGCGGCACTGGATCTGACACCCGCACAGACAGGCCTGCTCCGGGCGATCGCCGCCGATCCCGGGCAGAGCCAGCAGACCATGGCGCAACTGCTGGGCACGCCGCCGAGCCGGCTGGTCGGGCTGGTCGACTCGGTCGCCGACCGCGGGCTGGTCGAGCGCCGCCGCAACCCGGGCGACCGGCGGTTGCACGCCCTGTACCTCACCGAGGACGGGGAGGCACTCATGGAGCGGATCAGCACCGTCGGCCGGGAGCACGACGAGGCGATACTGCGAAGCCTGGACGCCGGAGATCAGGCGCGACTGCGCGCCCTGCTCCTCCGTGTGGCAGAGGACCAGGGCCTCACCCCGGGCGTGCACCCCGGCTTTCGGCACCTCTGAGAAGCGCCCTCGGCGATCGAGCGACGGGTATGTGGGCGTCCGACACATCCACCCGCCCATCCCTGGTGTCCCGGCACCGCGTAAATCCGCCGCCGCCGCCGTAGCGTTTTCGGGCATGACCTCATCCACACCGCTGCTGGCCGGGCGCACCGCGCTGGTCACCGGTGCGGCGTCGGGAATCGGCGCCGCGATCGTGCGACGGCTGGCGGACGACGGTGCCTCGGTGCTCGCGGTCGACCGTGACGAGGCGGGCCTCAAGGCGCTCGCCGACACCGTGCCCCAGGTCGAGCCACTGCCCTGCGACCTCGGCGACCTCGCCGCGGTCGACGCTCTACCCGCCGCCGTCGACATACTGGTCAACAACGCCGGCCTGCAGCACGTCGCGCCCGTTCACGAGTTCGACCCCGAGCGGTTCTCGCTGATCCTGCGGGTGATGCTGGAGGCTCCGTTCCGGCTCGCCCGGCGCACGCTGCCTCACATGTACGACCGCGGCTGGGGCCGGGTCATCAACATCTCCAGCGTGCACGGCCTGCGCGCGAGCCCCTTCAAGGCCGCCTACATCAGCGCGAAGCACGGCCTGGAAGGGCTGTCGAAGGTGATCGCGCTGGAGGGCGCGGCGCACGGCGTCACCAGCAACTGCATCAACCCCGCCTACGTCCGCACGCCGCTCGTGGAGCTGCAGATCGCGGACCAGGCGCGCACGCACGGCATCGACGAGGACGCCGTGATCGAACAGGTGATGCTCGGCCCGGTGGCGGTGAAACGGCTCGTCGAACCCGACGAGGTGGCCGAACTCGCCGCCGTGCTCTACGGACCGGCGTCACCGTCCATCTCCGGATCGTCGCTGACCATGGACGGCGGCTGGACAGCTCACTAACAGAGGAAACGGGGTAGACAACGTGGTCGACCAGCAACAATCCTCATCCAACATCATCAAGGTGGTGGCGGCCAGCATGGCCGGCACCACCGTCGAGTGGTACGACTTCTTCCTCTACGGGGTGGCAGCGGCCGTCGTCTTCCCGGCGGTCTTCTTCCCGTCGAGCGACCCGGCCGCCGGCACGCTGCTCGCACTGGGCACGTTCGCCATCGGGTTCATCGCGCGGCCGGTCGGCGGTCTGGTGTTCGGCCACTTCGGCGACAAGATCGGCCGCAAGACGCTGCTCGTGGTCAGCCTGCTGATGATGGGCGTCGCGACCTTCGCGATCGGCCTGCTCCCTGGCTACGCCACGATCGGGGTGGCGGCACCCCTGCTCCTGGTGATTCTGCGCCTCGTGCAGGGCTTCGCGCTCGGCGGTGAGTGGGGCGGAGCGGTACTCATCGTCTCCGAGCACGGCGACCCGGCGCGGCGCGGCTACTGGGCGAGCTGGCCGCAGGCCGGCGTCCCGTTCGGCCAGCTCCTCGCCAACGGTCTGCTGTTCCTGCTCTCGGCGCTCCAACCCGCCGACGACTTCCTCTCGTGGGGCTGGCGAATCCCGTTCCTGCTCTCCGCGGCGCTGGTGCTGATCGGCCTCTACGTGCGGCTGTCCGTGGAGGAGTCGCCCGTGTTCAAGGAGGCGCAGGCCCGCGCGGCCGCCGCAGCCGCGGCCGGCGAGAAGGAGACGATGCCGATCATCGAGGTGTTCCGCCGCTACCCGCGGGAGGTGTTCACCGCGATGGGCGCCCGGTTCGCCGAGAACGTCTCCTACTACATCTTCACCATCGTCATCACGACGTACGCGACGCAACGGCTCGGGCTCTCGAGCTCGTTCGTGCTCGGGGCCGTGCTGATCGGCGCGGCCGTGCACCTGGTGACGATCCCGCTGTGGGGCGCGCTGTCCGACCGAATCGGACGCAAGCCGGTGTACCTGATCGGGGCCACGGGCGTCGGCGTCTGGGCGTTCGCATTCATCGCGCTCATCGACACCGAGAACTTCTGGCTCACCACGCTCGCCGTCGTCGGAGGACTCGTCTTCCACGGCGCCATGTACGGCCCGCAGGCCGCGTTCCTGTCCGAGCTGTTCGGCACGAAGGTGCGCTACTCGGGCGTCTCCATCGGATACCAGCTCGCGTCCGTGGTGGCGGGCGGGCTCGCGCCGGTGATCGCGGTGGCCCTCTACACCGAGTTCGACAGCGGCTACGCGGTCGCGGTGTACGTGGCACTCAGCGCGTTGGTGACGATCCTCGCGGTCGCCACCTACGGCGAGACCCGCACCCGTGACCTCGCGGCGGACCCCGCGCTCTCCCGTAGCGCGGGCCACTGAACACCGAGCGCGGCGGTGGCATGATCACCGCCGTGTCCCGCACCGCCCTGGAGCTGCTGCGCCTGCTCGCGCAGGACGCTCCGGCGGAGCGGATCGACGAGCAGGCGCGCGTGCTCGCGGAGGCCGACCCGCAGAGCGGGGCGGTCGCCCGCGAGCTCGCGTTGCGGGTGCGCAGCGGCATCGATGCCCACCGCAGGCGCGAGGCGGAGCTGTCGGCCCTCGTCGACATCGCGCGGGACCTGGCATCGCGGCCCGATCCCGGCGGGGTGCTCGACGCGATCGTGCGGCGGGCCCGCAGCCTGCTCGGCACGGATGTCGCCTACCTGACGCTGGCCGACGCCGAGCACGGCGACACGTTCATGCGGGCGACCGCAGGGTCGGTGTCGGCACGGTTCCAGGCGCTGCGACTGCCGCAGGGCGCCGGGCTCGGGGGCCTGGTGGCGCAGACGCGACGGCCGTACTGGACGGCGGACTATCCCGGCGACGACCGCTACGCGCACACCACGGAGATCGACGCCGCCGTCGACGAGGAGGGCCTGGTCGCGATCTGCGGCACTCCCCTCGTGGTCGACGGCGAGTTCGTCGGCGTGCTCTTCGCCGCCAACCGCACCCGCCGGCCGTTCACCCGCGGCGAGGTGGCGCTGCTCGGCTCGCTGTCCGCGCTGGCCGCCGTCTCGCTGGTGCAGTCGCGCCGTGCCGCCGAGACCGCCCAGGCGCTCGCCGCGCTGTCGAGCGCGCACGCCGGGATCGAGCAGGCCGCGGCGGCGCACGACCGGTTCGCCGGAGTCGTGCTGTCCGGGGGCGGGGTCGACGACATCGCCGCCGCCCTGGGCGAGATCCTCGGATGCTGGGTCGCGGTGCTCGACGTCGACGACCAGCGGATCGCGTCGTACGGTCCCGCGCCCGACGCGAGCCCCGACCACGACCCGTTGGCCACAGCCGAGGCGGTGCGCCGCTCGGCCGCGTCGGGAAGGCTCGCTGAGGCCGACGGGTTGTCGGCGGCGGTGGTGAGCGCTGCGGGGCAGCGGCTGGGCACCCTCGTGCTCGGTGGCTGCCCGCCGCTGGACAGCGGGCAGGGCCGCACGGTCGAGCGGGCGGCGATGGTGACAGCGCTCGTGCTGCTCTTCCGGCTCCGCGCAGCCGAGTCCGACCAGCGGGTACGCACCGACCTGCTCTCCGACCTGCTCGCCCGGCCCGACGGCACGGTCGACACCACCCTCGTCGAGCGCGGCAGGCTGCTCGGCCTGCGCTTGCACACCCCGCACATCCTGGCGGTGTGCCGGGGCGCGCGCCTGGGCATGCACCTGGCCGCGGCCACCGCCGGGGACGGCCGCGGGCTGGCCGGGGACCACCACGGGGAGGTCGTGGCCGTCGTGCCGGGGCAGGACCCCTCGGCCGTCGCCGCCGTGCTGGCGCGCCGGCTCGGAGCCGACGACGCGAAGCTCACGGTGGGTGCGACGGGCCCGGTCGTGCCCGCGGCGGGTCTGCACGACACCCACGCCGAGGCCCGCCGTGTCACCGACGCGCTCGCGGCGATCGGGATGCGGGCCGGATCGGCGCGCGACCTCGGGTTCGCGGGGCTGGTGACGAGCGCGCCTGCGGATGTGGACCGCTACCTGGACCGGGTGCTCGGCGCGGTCGCGAAGTACGACGACAGACGCGGCAGCGACCTGCTCGGCACGCTGGAGGCGTTTTTCGCGGTGGGCAGCAGCCCGCGGCGCGCGGCGGGCCTGCTGCACGTCCACGTCAACACGGTGGCCCAGCGGCTGGAGCGGGTGGCCTCGCTGCTCGGGGAGGACTGGCAGTGCCCGGACCGGGCGCTGGAGATCCAGTTGGCGCTGCGGCTGCGCAAGCTCCGCGGAAGCTGACCGCGCCGTCCACAAGATCAACACGCTTTGGTTCGCTCCCGATCATGAACCAGTGCGTGTCTGGCTCGTCAGGGGTCCTCCGGCGCGCACGTGTCGGTGTCTCGGTGGTCTTCGCCGTCTGTGGCGCCGCGTTCGCCACCTGGACGGCGCGGGTGCCTGCGGTGCAGGAGAACCTGGGGCTCGGGGCCGGCGAGCTCGCCGTCGGCCTGTTCGGTCTGGCTGCCAGTTCGGTCGCCGCGCTGATGGCGGCCGGGCCGCTGATCACCGCGATCGGCAGCCGGAAGGGTGCGATCGCCGGAGCAGTGATCCTCTGTGCCGGTCTCCCGCTCGTCGCGTTCGCGCCGAACCTCGCCGTTCTCGTTCCGGCACTCGTCGTGCTCGGAGCGGGCAACAGCCTGATCGACGTCTCCATGAACGCGCACGCGGCCCGCGTCGAGCAGGCGTACGGGCGGCCGATCTTCGCCGGGTTCCACGCGTTCTGGAGCGTCGGCGGGCTCGCGGGATCGGGCGTCGCCGGCCTCTCGGCCGCCCTGCAGATCCCCATCGGCGTGCACTTTCCCGCTGCGGCCGCCGTCCTGATCCTGATCGCGCTATGGGCGACAACCCGGTGTTTCCTCGGTGGACCCGATCAGGGGCAAGGCCAGTCGGCCTTCGCGCTGCCGGGCAAGGCCGTGATCCCGATGGGGGCGATCGCGTTCGCGGGGTTTCTCGCCGAAGGCACGGTCAACGACTGGGGCGCGGTCTTCCTGACGAGCGTCAGCGGCGCGTCCGAAGCCGTTGGGTCGCTGGGCTACGTCGCCTTCTCCATCGCGATGATCGCGGTCCGGCTGACGGTCGACCGGTTGACCGGCCGGATCGGCGTCGTGACCTCCATGCGGGTCGCGGCGGTGGTCACCGTGGCGGGATTTGCGCTGGTCGCGGCCATTCCCGTGCCGACGTTCGGCATTCTCGGGTTCGTCGTGATCGGGCTCGGCGTCGCAGCGATCGTTCCTCTCGCCTGGAGCAGCGCGGCCCGGCGGCAGCCGGAGAACCCGGGACAGGCGATCGCCGCCGTAGCGACGTGTGGCTACATCGGTTTCCTCATCGGCCCGGTTCTCGTCGGCCCGCTCGCCGAGACGATCGGGTACCGATCGGCCCTCGCCTGTGTCGGCTTACTCATCATCACGGTCTACTTCCTGGCGCCGACGGTGCGCATCACCGATAGATCGCAGTGAGATCGGGGTTTCGGCCCTCCCGAGGGCCGAAAGCCCGATCTCGTGGCGATCATCGTCGCCGCACCAGACCGACCAGGCCGCCGGGGGCGAAGAACACCACCGCGATGAAGAGCGCGCCGAGCACGAACGTCGGCTCCGAGAGCGGCACGCGCAGCACGGCCGGCAGCCCGGCCACCGTGTCGGAACCGGCGAGTTCCAGCAGCCGGTTGTCGAGGTAGGTGTAAAGCACCCCGCCGACCACCGCGCCCCACCTGCTGCCTGCGCCGCCCAGCACCACCATCACGAGGAGTCCGAGCGTCAGCTCGCTGGTGGTGAGCGAGGGGGTGGCGCCGCCCACGACCAGCAGGTGGGCCACCCCGCCGAGCGTGCCGAGCAGCCCTCCCACCAGCACGGCGAGCAGCTGCGACCGGTACACCGACAGGCCCAGCACCGCGACGCGCTCGGGGTTCTCCCGAACGGCCGCCCAGACGTGGCCGGCGCGCGAACGGACCAGCCATGCGACCACGGCCCAGCAGATCGCGAGGTACGCGAGCGCCAGCCAGTACCGGTACGGCGCGTTGACCACGCCGACCAGCAGGTCCGGCAGCCCGTCGCGGTTGAGTGGCAGGCCCTCCTCGCCGCCGGTGAGGCCGCCCGGGTTGCGCAGCACGAGGATCGACCCGGCCTGCGCGAACGCCAGGGTCACCATCGCGAACGCGATTCCGGTGACTCGCAGCGCGATCGCGCCGACCACCAGCGGCAGCACCACGCCCACCACCACCGCGATCCCGACGGCCGCGCCCACCCCGACGCCGGGACGGGCCAGCGCCAGCGCTGCCGTGTATGAGCCGGCGGCGACGAACAGGGCGTGCCCGAACGACAGCAGCCCCGTACGTCCGAAGAGCAGGTCGTAGGACAGCGCGACGCCCCCGAAGACCAAGCAGAGCGCCAGCAGCTGCATCGACCCCGGGCTGTTCACCAGCCCCGGCAGCACGCCGGGCAGCGGCACCGAGACGTACGGCAGGGCGGCGAGCACCACGAGGACGGCCACGGGCGCCACGGCGGAGCGCCACCCGGTCCGGCGCCGCGGGGCCTCGCCTGCCGTCGCCCGCTGCCGAACCTGCTCCACGAGGCCCGTCGCGCCTGCGCTCGCACGATCACTCACGCTGCTGCCCTCCCCGTCAGACCGCCGGGGCGCACGAGCAGCACCAGCGCGAGCAGCAGCACGACCGACAGGTCGCCCACCCCCGAAGCCGTGTAGTAGTTGGCGAGCTGCTGCACCAGCCCGACGACGACGGCGGCCACCGCAGACCCGGTCAGCGAGCCGAGGCCGCCGATCACGACGACGATGAACGCGAAGATCAGCAACGACGTGCCTTGACCGGGCGAGACGCTGCCCAGGTACACCGACCCGAGCACGCCGCCGAGCGCCGCGACCGCGCCGCCGATGGCGAAGACCAGCGTGAACGTGCGACGCACGTCGATGCCCAGCGCCTCGACCATGGCCCTGTTCTCCACCCCGGCCCTGATGATCAACCCGATCCGCGTGAACCGGAGCAGCGCCAGCAGGCCGAGCAGCACGGCGATCGCCGCGACGAGCAGCACGAAGCGGTCGTTCGGGATCGCGGCGCCACCGATCGTCGTGACGCCCGACGCGATCGCGGGCCGCGGGAACGGCAGCGGGTCCGCGCCCCAGATGCCACGCAGCAGCGCCACGCCCACCAGCCCGAGCCCGACGGTGACCAGCACCTGCTCGATGTGGCGGCGGTAGAGCGGGCGGATCAGCAGCAGCTCCACCCCTGCTCCCACCACGGCTCCGACCGCCACGCCGAACACGGTGGCCAGCACGAAGCCCCAGCCGCTCCCGCTCGCCCCGGGCAGTCCACCCGAGGCGGCCCACCAGGCGGCGTAGGCACCGGCAGCGAGGAACGCACCGTGGGCGAAGTTCAGCACGCCCATCAGCCCGTAGATCAGGCTCAGACCCGAGGCGACGAGGAAGTACAGCGCCCCGAGCCCGAGGCCCGTGGCCAGCAGCAACACGAACGTGCTCAACGCATGCCCTCGCTGCGCTCGGTCGGCGCTTCGCACAGGCGCAGTGACACTGATTCGCTCGCACGCTCGCTCACGACCGCGCCCCCACCCCGAGCAGCTCACGCGTGCGCGTGGCGTCGGCAAGCAGCTCGTCGGCCCGTCCCGTGTGCACGACACGGCCGGCGTCGAGCACCACGACGTCCCCGGCGAGCCGGCGCACCACCGGCAGGTTCTGCTCCACCAACAGCACCGGTGTCACCTGCGCCACCCGTTCCAATGCGGCCGCCACTTCGGTGACGAGCCGCGGGGCGAGGCCCTTCGTCGGCTCGTCGATCAGCAGGAGCCTGCTCGGCGGGAGCAACGCCCGCGCGAGCGCCACCATCTGCTGCTGCCCGCCGGACAAGGTCCCGGCGCGCTGCCGGCTGCGCTCGGACAGCTCCGGGAACAGCTCGTGCACCAGCGCCGCGCGTTCCGGTTCGGGGTCGGGGCAGGCCAGCCGCAGGTTCTCGGCCACGGTGAGCGTCGCGAACACCTCTCGGTCCTCGGGTACGTAGCCGACGCCCTGGCGCACCACCCACGGCGTGCGCCCTCGGCCGATCTCGTCGCCCGCGAGCCGGATCGAACCGGTGCGCGGGACGAGCCCGACGACCGCACGCAGGGTGGTCGTCTTCCCGACGCCGTTGCGTCCGAGCAGCGCAGTCACCCCGGACGGCGCGACCGACAGCGAGACTCCCTGCAGGATGTGCGAGCCACCGATGCGCACGTGGACGTCGTCCAGCGCGAGCACCGGCCCGGGTAGCTCAGCTGCCGATTCGCCCCCGCGAGCGGGTCGCTGCGCAGTGCTCACAGCTCCTCCCCCAAGTACGCCTGCTGCACGGTCGCGTCGGCCGTGACCTCGGCGGGCGAGCCCACGGCGAGCAGGCTCCCGTGGTGCAGCACCGCCACCCGGTCGGCCAGCCCGAGCACGACGTCCATGTGGTGCTCGACCATCCCCACGCTGACCCCGCCTGCACGCAGCCCGCCGATCAGCTCCACCAGGGGTGGCACGTCCTCCACCGACACCCCGGCCATCGGCTCGTCGAGCAGCAGCACCGACGGCTTCCGAGCGAGCGCGATGGCGATCTCCAGCTTGCGTTTGTCGCCGTGGGAGAGCTCGCCGGCGGTCGCCCCGGCCCGGTGGGTCATCCGGACCTGTTCGAGCAGCGCGTCGGACTCGGCGAGCTCGGCACGTCCCTGTGCGCCACGCAGCACGGAAAGCGGGCCCGCGCGGCGGCTCTGCACGGCCAGCCGGACGTTCTCCCGGGCCGTCAGCCCACCGAAGAGGCTGGAGGTCTGGAACGTCCGGCCCAGCCCGTGGCGGGCGCGGGCGGCAGCGGACGCGCGGGTCACGTCCCGGCCGCCCAGCTCGACGGTGCCGCTCGTCGGGCGCCGCACGCCCGAGAGCAGGTGCAGCAGGGTGGACTTGCCCGCACCGTTCGGGCCGATGATCGCGAGCAGCTCGCCGTCGCGGACGTCGAGATCAACGTCCGTGAGGATCACTGCACCGCCCACGACCCATCCGAGGCCGCGGGCGGCGAGCACCGGTGCTGCCGTCACGGTGGCGCTCACCGAACTCACTTCGCGGGCACGACGGGCGGCGCCACCGCGTCCGCGGGGAGCGTGTCGACGAGCTGCGGGGCGAAGCCACCGTCCGCCGTGGGCGTGAGCCGGGCGGTGAACATCGGCTGCAGCACCGCGTGGTCTGCCGAGCGGATCGTCGACTCGCCCTTCGGGCCGAGGAACGTCCAGCCCTCGAGCGACTTGGCCATCACCGCCGGGTCGTCGCCGCCCTCCTGCAGGGCGTGCACGACCATCTGAGCCGCCACGAAGCCGTCGTTGGTGAACAGGTCGACTTCCTGACCCTGCTTGGCCAGACCTGCCTCCAGCGCCTTATACGCCTCGTTGTCGGTGGCGCCGGGGAAGAAGTGCGAGAGGAAGTGGATCTTGTCGGCGGCCGGCCCGAAGATCGGGTAGGTGGCCTTGATGTCGAGCCCGGTCACCACGGTCGACGCCTCGAAGGCGCCCTGCTGCTGCAGCGACTGCCACATCTGCGTGGCGTTGGCGCCCGCCCAGGCCACGAAGAGCAGGTCGGGTGCGGCATCCACGGCCTGCCGGGCGAACGGCGTGAGGTCGGTGGCACCGGCGGGCACCAGCACGGGGGTGACCTGCGCGCCCTTCGCCCCGAGCACTGCGGTCACGGCCTGGGCGTTGGCCTGGCCGAACGCGCTGTCCTGGGCGAAGACGATCACGGATCGCCCCGCCGGGTCTCCGACGATCGTGCCCGCCGTCAGCACGTCCTGGTAGGTCTGCCGGCCCGAGCGGAACGTGTACTCGTTTGCCCCGGTGACGGCGTCGGTCGCGGCGGGACCGGAGATGAACAACACCTGGTTCTCGTCGGCCAGCGGCGCCACCTGCAGCGCCACCCCCGATGCCGTCGAGCCCGCGATCACCTTGTAGCCCTGGCCGATGAGATCGGTGGCGGCGGCGACGGCCTTGGCGGGGTCACCCGCGTCGTCGGCCTCGGTGACCTCGACCTTGCGCCCGTTGACCTGCCCCGTGCCACCGGTCGCGTAGTCCAGACCTGCCGTGAACCCGGCCGCGTACTGCTTGCCGTAGGTGGCGAGGGGGCCGGTGGTGGAGTGCACCAACCCGACCCGGAACGGCGCCGTGGCGCTGTCGCCGCCGGAGTCCTGACCGCCGGATCCGGGTGCGCCGCAGGCAGTGAGGACCACGGCCAGGACGGCGATGAGCAAGGCCGCTGGGGAACGGCCGGAACGCTGGAGCATGACTCCTCCTCGAGCACACGCGGGGCTGCGAGGACGCTACGAAGCACGGGGTCCGTCGGCCATGGGTGGAAACGCCACAGCGACGGCGCGCGCAATGTGGCGCGCGCACTCCCCGCGTCGACGCGCCCACTCACCGTCGCCAGATCGCCGTCGGCCGCTCAGGGCCTCCCACCGGGCGTCAAGCCGATCACAGGCCGTATTCCCCCACTCGACGGAGAGTGCAGAACGACCGAAACCCGACGAATGTTCGTGCGTTGAGAGGAGTGACCGGGGCCGGCGGACAATGGGGAGCCTCCGCCGGCACCGGTTGACCTTCCCCGACACTCAGCTCAGCCTGAACACCGGATATCCCGGCGCGATGGACCGCAGCTTCTCGTCGCTCGCCGAGGCGTCGACCCCGTCGAAGAACACTCCGACCTCGAACTTCCAGCGACGCAGGTACTCCCGCAGGATTTCGGGCTTGACGTCGTCGGGCAGCTCCTCGGCGGTGAAGACCTCGACCTTCCGCCCGACTCGCAGCTCGCCACCCCCGGCGGCGCGCATGTTGCGCACCCACTGGGTGTGTCCGCGCGGGGCGACCAGGTAGCGCTCTCCGTTGTACGTGAGCAGGTTGACCGGGACGGTCCGCCACTCACCGCTCTTGCGGCCGCGCACGGCCAGCACGCGGGATCCGTAGATGCTGACGCCGATGCGCGTGAGCCCGGTGACGATGGCGTTGAAGATCTCGGTACCGCGGCTGGCACGGATGTAGCGGGCGTCCGTCATCGAAACTCTCCTCGTCCAATTCGAGAGCGGTGCTCTCGATCGGGAGAAGTGAATCACTCCGACCCAACTCCGTCAAGAGCAGTGCTCTCAGTTGGGTCTGCCGCTCTCAGTTCTCGACGAACAGCAGCTCGAACGCGTCGTCACCGATCCAGACGCGAAGCCCCTCGCCGTCATCGGTGATGTAGCCGTCCTCTTCCTCACCGAGCTCCCGGGAAGCGCCCAGGGCAAGGGCGGAGAACTCGACGCGGCCCCCACCGACGGCCCGGGGCCGGTACTCGGAGGCGAGGAGCGCCGTGCGACTCTCGGCGGCGAGCCAGCGCGCGTTGTCCTCGCCGACCTCGGCCATCCAACGCTGTGTGCCCACGCGCCGAAGTATGGCGTCGATCAACGCGGCGCCACCAGCTCCAATGCAGGTCCGACGCCGGACGGCGCGGCCGCAGCGGCCCGCATCGCCCTCACGCGCTGCACCAGTGCGAACACCCCGGCCGTCAGCACGGCCATCACCACACCCGCGAGCAGGCTGAGCAGCGGACTGCCTCCTGTGATCGGCCCGAGGAGCAGCCCGATCAGCAGCATGTAGACGCTCCAGGCGGCCGAACTGGCAACCGAGCCCAGCAGGAAGCGGGGAACGTCCAGCCCGAAGCGGCCGGCCGCCGCAGTGCTCAGCAGGCGCCCGCCCGGCATGAACCGCGCCCCCACCAGCACCACCGCGGGACGCTGCAGCAGGCGACGGCGCACCCACGAGGAGAGCCCGCCCTCCACCTCGACGGCGCGGGCCAGCACCCGGTGCGAGGAGCGGCCCAGGCCGAACACCAGGAGGTCACCCGCGACCGAACCGACCAGCGCGACCACGAACAGGGCAACCACGGCCAGCACGTCGTGACGCCCGAACGCCAGGGCGGCCGCGGTCATCAGGAGGGTCTCGCTGGGAAGCACCGGGAACGGGCCGTCGATCGCGATGAGGATCACGAGCACGGGCAGCAGCCACGAGCTGTAGAGGACCGCATCGCAGACGGCCACGACTTCCAGCACGACAGGCAGGTCCTCTCGGTTGCGGTCGCTCCCGGGTGAAATGCTCAGACGGTGGGAGCACACCCAGCCTGACAGATCCCGGGCCTGCCGCCGCTGGTGGCACCCGGATGCGCCGGTAGGGGGTTAACCCCACCGCCCTGACTAGTCCACTGCTCCGTCAGCAAACCACCCCCTCGCGACCGCTCCGGAGCGCTCTACGGCACATAGAGTCGGTCCACCGGAGCCAACACGAGCGCTCACGAGGAGGTCCCCGTGCACCGTCGACGCAGCGTTTTTCGCGCCGTCGCCGCCATGGTCGCTGCCGCGGTGCTGGGCCTAGCCTGGCCAACGGTCGCGGTGGCAGCCGCACCCAGCGCGCCCGCAGTGGACAAGGCCGCCGTGCACCAGGCTGCGCTGACCGGGCCTGCAGCGGCCCAGGCCGCCGGCACCATCACGCCTGGCGTGCTGATGCTCAGCCCGATCGACGAGAACAGCGCGAACGCCTGCACTGCGGCGTTCGTGTTCAGCGGCGGCGGGAAGACATACCTCGGGTATGCCGCCCACTGCGCGGGCGCGGGTACAGCGATGGGCCTGAGCGGGTGCCGGGAGCGGTCGCTACCGATGGGCACCACCGTGCTCATCGAGGACAAGAACGGCACCCGCAGCAACGGGCGGCTGGCCTACAGCTCGTGGGCGACGATGCAGCAACGGGGTGAGAGCGACCAGTCGCTCTGCCTTCTCAACGACTTCGCGCTCGTGCAGGTCGACCCCAGTGCCGTCGGTTCGGTCGACCCCACCGTGCCCATCCTGGGCGGCCCTTCCGCCCTCGACAGCAACGGCATGACGCCCGGGGAGCCGGTGTTCAGCTACCAGCCCAACAACGGCGGCACCGTCGTGAAGGAGGGCGATGTCGTCAGCGAAGGCACCGGCGGGCGCTCCCACCGCGTTCTGACCAACCCTCCGGGCCGTCCCGGCGACTCCGGCAGCGGCTACCTCGACGGCAACGGCAGAGCTTTCGGCGTGCTCAGCGTGCAGTTCCTCGACGGCTCGGGCGCCAACGGCGTGACCGACCTGGCCATGGCACTGTCGTACGCCAACCGCTACGGCGGTATCGGACGGGTGGCGCTCGTCCCCGGCCGGAAGCCGTTTGCTCCTCCCGGCTGACCTCGCACCACTCACCCGCTCAGCGGAAGGCGCCCACGTTGGCCGCCGCCCACTGGGCGAACGTGGTGCCAGGCAGGCCGGTGAGCTGCGTGAACGTGGGCACTGCCGGCTGCGGGTGCCGGGCCAGCTCGGCCACTCCGTCCACGTACCAGCGCGCGAACTCCCCCATGGCAGGCGTCAGCTGCGCCACCGCCTCCTCATGGGGGAGTTCGACGTACGGGATCTCGCGGCCGAGCGCCTGCCCGATCTGCGCCACCATCTCGGCCCGGCTGATCGACTCCGGACCCGTCAGCTCGTAGGCCTTACCGGCGTGGCCCTCCTCGAGGAGGACGGTGGCGGCGACCGCGGCGATGTCGTCGAGGTCGATGGGCGCCACGGCTGCGTCGGGGTAGCCGTCGCGGACGGTGCCGGTGGTGCGGATCTGTTCGGCCCACATCAGGTAGTTGTCCATGAACTCGCCGGGCTCGAGGTGCGTCCACGCGACGCCCGACTCCTCCACGGCCACCTCGATGCTCGCCCACCACGTCGCCTTCCCGCCGGCCAGGTCGACGATCCGGGAGACGCCGGCCTCCGCGGCGAGCGAGACGACCTCCCGCACGGTGGCGTCCAGCGGCGCGAGGTACATCCGGTCGACTCCGGCGAGGGCAGCAGGCAGTGTCTCGACCCTCCCCAGGTACCCCTCGACGACCTCGACCTCAGGCGGCAGCGCTGCCTTCACCGGGTTGTTCGTCAGTGCCCGGACCTCGGTCGCGCCCGCCCGTAGCAGGTGGTCCACGAGTCGCCTGCCGATGTTTCCGGTCGCCCCCGTCACCAAGATCGTCACGTTCGTCCCCTTCGTCCGATCCGACCGGGCGACAGTATCGCGTACAACGTACGAAGTTCCAGTGCCGATCGGCAGCTCGCGGGCCATCCCGCCGCGAACGGACACCGCGGATGATCTACATATCCACCGGATACGACGATTCTCGATAAAGTTGGCATATCCCGACGAATGCCCTGCCGACAGGTCCGGCCAACCCTTAAGGTCTTGAAAGAAGTTTCCGAAGGGAGCGTTCTGAAAGTGCCCGGGAGTCGCCCGAACAGACCACTCGGTCGAGTCGGACTACTGGTGACCATCGGCGTGGGAAATGCGTTCGAATGGTATGACTGGAACGTCTACGCCACGTTCTCGGTGTTCTTCGCATCCCAGTT
>NZ_JAKXMK010000012.1 GCF_022524485.1 Pseudonocardia alaniniphila | reverse complement strand
CGCAGGCGGTGATGCCACCGAAGACGTTCACGAACACGCTCTTGACGTCCGGGTCGCCCAGGATGACGTCCAGCCCGGCCGCCATGACCTCGGCCGAGGCGCCGCCACCGATGTCGAGGAAGTTGGCCGGCTTCACACCGCCGTGCTTCTCACCCGCGTACGCCACGACGTCGAGGGTCGACATGACCAGGCCCGCGCCGTTGCCGATGATGCCGACCTCGCCGTCGAGCTTGACGTAGTTGAGGTCCTTGGCCTTGGCCTTGGCCTCCAGCGGGTCCTCGGTGCGCTTGTCCACCAGGTCGGCGTGGCCCGGGTGCCGGAAACCGGCGTTCTCGTCGAGCGTGACCTTCCCGTCCAGGGCGACGATGTTGCCCTGGGGGTCGCGGACGAGGGGGTTGACCTCCACCAGGGTGGCGTCCTCGGAGACGAAGGTCTCCCACAGCTTGACGATCGCATCCGCGGCCTGGTCGGCGACCTCGGCCGGGATCTTCCCCTGCGCCACGATCTCGTCCGCCTTGGCCCGGTCGACGCCCGCGATCGGGTCCACCGGGATGCGCGCCAGCGCCTCCGGACGCTCCACGGCGAGCTGCTCGATCTCCATGCCGCCTTCGGCGGAGCACATGGCGAGGAACGTGCGGTTCGACCGGTCGAGCAGGAAGGAGAAGTAGTACTCCTCGGCGATGTCACTCGCCTCGGTCACGAGCACGCGGTGCACCGTGTGGCCCTTGATGTCCATGCCGAGGATCGCCTCGGCCTTCTCCTTGGCCTCCTCCGGCGTCTTGGCGAGCTTCACGCCGCCGGCCTTGCCGCGCCCGCCCGTCTTCACCTGGGCCTTGACGACGACGGCCGTGCCGAGCTGCGACGCCGCCGACTGCGCCTCTTCGGGTGTCTCCACCGTCCGACCCGGCAGAACCGGGACTCCGTGGGCGGCGAAGAGGTCCTTCGCCTGGTACTCGTACAGGTCCACTGGCTCTCCTCAGAATCCCCACTGCGCTGGTCCGCGGCGGGCCTGGAGCCCGCGGAACCCCTGCTAGGGCGACCCTAGCGACGCCGTTCGGGCCGCCCCTGTGCTGCCCTGGTGACCGCAGTCACCCCTGCCCCCGGAATCGGTTCGGTGCTCCTATGCACGATCCGGGACCGGCGCTTTCGGCATCTGTCACCTACCGTCGTTCTATGGCGTTCGTCCACGCTGGACTGGACCGCCTGGCCACGATGGCCGCGGCGGCACAGACGACCGCGCTGGAACTCGGTCGAGCGGGCGCCTACGTCGCACGCACGTTCTGCGTTCCGGCCGGGCTGCGCGGCCTCGCCATCGAGTGGGCCTGGGCTGCCGCCCACATGGTGGTCTACCCCGCGGGGCTCCTGCGTGAGCAGCTCGTCGAACCCAGCGGCTACCGCACCGACTCGCTTCCCCCGGCGCGGCGCAGCCTGATGGTCACCGACCTCGAGGCGGCGGGCACCCCGATCCTGCTGGTCCACGGCATCATGGACAACAGGTCGGTGTTCACCCTCTTCCGCAGGTCCCTGCGCCGGCGCGGCTTCGGGGCCGTACACGCGGTGAACTACAGCCTCTTCACCGGCGACATCCGCACCGCGGCCCATCAGCTACGGATCCATGTGGAGCAGCTGCGCGAGCTCACCGGCGCCGACAAGGTGCACATCGTCGGCCATTCGCTCGGCGGGATGATCGCGCGCTACTACGTCCAGCGGATGGGTGGCTCGGCCGTGGTCGACACGCTCGTGACGCTCGGGAGCCCGCACCGCGGCACGCTGACCGCACATCTGATGCCGACCCCGCTGGGCCGCCAGCTGCGGCCCGGCTCGGAGCTGCTCGAGGAGCTCGCCCGCCCCTCGCCGGGGTGCTCCACCCGGTTCCTCGTGGTGTGGAGCCGGCTCGACCAGATGGTCGTGCCG
Source organism: Pseudonocardia alaniniphila (assembly GCF_022524485.1). GTDB lineage: Bacteria > Actinomycetota > Actinomycetes > Mycobacteriales > Pseudonocardiaceae > Pseudonocardia > Pseudonocardia alaniniphila. The sequence goes on along the minus strand of NZ_JAKXMK010000012.1, from coordinate 263,561 downwards.
CAACGAAACGGTCGCCTGATACATCCGGACCTCGACATCGAAGAGCTCGAGTTGCGTGATGTCGGTCACTTGTCGATGCCGATCGATACGCGCACGTTGCACTGGGTAGCCGACGCGCTCACTCGTTCGGACCACCGCTATTACCGGGAGAGCCGAGGTCAGGAGCGCCCGAGGCCCCTGTCGGACACGCTCGGTGAGACTGCGTCCCCCGCGTCCTGATAGCGCCCGCATCAACGTCCGACACGCCGCGTCAGATTTGCCCGATGCCCACGCCCCCGCTACGTTTCGCGACGTCCGAGTCACGGAGCGGTCACGACAGCAGCAGTGGCGACCCCGATCGCCGCTGAGGGATCCCCAGCCCACGCGGTCGCGACCGGCATGGATGCACCGGTTATTCGTCGAGAAGGGCAGGACTTGGCGCGCCACCGCTCCCCAAGCGGCGCCCAGGCGGACAACCCCGATCGTGCGACGCGCCAGCGTGTCGTCGCGGTCCCGAGCGGGCACCGTCTTCCGGCGCCACCCGCGGCGTCCCTGCGCGGGCGGGCCACCGTCGCCGCAGTCGCCGCAGGCGCGGTCGTCGCGGCAGGGCAGACCTTGGTGTCGCCCCTCAGCACCGTCGCCCCGCAGGCCGTCAGTGCGCTGGTGCCCGTCGCCGACGTCACCGAGGTCGACACCCCGAACCCCGCTGTCGAGGCCATCGGTGGCGACCAGCTGCTCCCCGACCAGTTCACGCTGACGCAGCTGGACCCCGCCTCCCAGGTCGACGTCCAGAACCTCGCGAAGGCCGTCGACCTCGGCCGTGAGCTCGCCCGCCAGGCGGCGATCATCAAGTCAGCGCTGTCCCACGGCGCCTCCGAGGCCCACCTGTACGGCGACCTCGCGTTCGTACGCCCGGCCGTCGGCCGCCTCACGTCGATGTTCGGAGCCCGTTGGGGCACGTCCCACTTCGGCATCGACATCGCAGGCCCCATCGGCACCCCGATCTACGCCCTCACCGACGGCGTCGTCGAGGAAGCCGGCCCGGCCACCGGCTTCGGCCTCTGGGTGGTGCTGCGCCACACCGACGGCAGCCAGAGCGTGTACGGCCACGTCAACCGCATGTTCGTGGACAAGGGCGAGAAGGTGGAGGCTGGCGAGGAGATCGCCGAGATCGGCAACCGCGGCTACTCCACCGGCCCGCACCTGCACCTGGAGATCTGGGACGAGGACGGCTCGAAGATCAACCCGATCCCCTGGCTGCGCAAGCGGGGCATCGACTTCTAGCTGTCGCGGAGATGGGGTTCCTTGCCCGGATCCGGTGAATCAGGCGCAGTGTCCTGCGGGACACCCGCACCCGGGCGATCGCAAGACGGAGGCGCCGATACCGCTGTCGTATCGGGGCCGACGACAACGCCGCGAGGCGCCGCCTGGGCTGCGCTGTCGTCGGAGGCGGGTACGACGACCTCGTTTCCTCGGCACCAGGCTGTCGCGGCCCGTCGGCTCCGGCGACTCACAGCTTCTGAAGCGGCACCCCACCGATGAGCATCAGCCGCACGGTGCCCGCACTTCCGAAGTCGATGGTGACGGTGGCCCGGACGCCGGCGCCGTCGGAGGCGATCACGGTGCCGAGGCCGTACTTGTCGTGGCTGACGCGGTCGCCCACCTCGAGGTGGATGGACGCGCTGAGCTTGCGCTCCGGCACCCGCCAGTCGCCCCGATCGGTGGCACCCGCGCGGCGGCCGAACCCGAACCGCCCCACGGGAGCCGAACGCTCCGGCTCGGAGCGGCGCCAGTCGACCAGGTCGTCCGGCACCTCGGCGAGGAACCGCGATGCCGGGTTGGCATTGGGCTGCCCGAACGACGAGCGGATCATCGCCCTGGTCAGGTAGAGCCGCTCCTGCGCGCGCGTGATGCCGACGTAGGCCAGCCGCCGCTCCTCGGCGAGCTCCGCCGGGTCGCCCATGGCCCGCATGTGCGGGAACACGCCGTCCTCCCAGCCGGTGAGGAACACGACCGGGAACTCCAGGCCCTTGGCGGTGTGCAAGGTCATCAGCGTGACCATGCCCTCGTCGTTGTCCGGGATCGAGTCGGCGTCGGCCACCAGCGCCACCCGCTCGAGGAAAGCGGCCAGGGAGCCGGGTGGGGGCGCACCGACGGCCACGTCGGAGTCGTCCAGGTCGGCCACAGCGGCGTCGCCCGCGAACTCCCGGGCGACGGTGACGAGCTCGGCGAGGTTCTCCCGCCGCGACCCGTCCTGAGGGTCCTCGCTGGCCTCCAGCTCGGCCGTGTAGCCCGTCTTCGCGTAGACGGCCTCCAGCAGCTCGGCGGTCTCCTCGCCGCGCTCCACCAGCTCGGCGAGCTCGTCGAGTAGGCGCACGAACGCCGCGATGCAGCGCTGCGAGCGGGTGACCAGGCCGGGGATCCGCTCGGGCTGCTCGGCGGCGACCCGAAGCGCGGCGTTGAACGAGATGCGCTCCCGGTCGCCGTAGGCGGCCACCAGCTCCTCGGCGCGGTCGCCGATGCCCCGCTTGGGCACGTTGAGGATGCGCCGGAGGCTGACGGTGTCCTCCGGGTTGGACAGCACGCGCAGGTAGGCCAGCGCATCGCGGACCTCGCGGCGCTCGTAGAACCGCACCCCGCCCACGACCTTGTACGGCAGCCCCACGCGCAGGAACACGTCCTCGAAGACACGGGACTGGGAGTTGGTGCGGTAGAAAACGGCCACGTCGGAGTTGCGGATCTCTCCGGAATCGACGAGCCGGTCGATCTCCTGCGCCACGAACGCGGCCTCGTCGTGCTCGTTGTCGGCGACGTAGCCGGTGACCTTGTGGCCGTCGCCCTGCTCGGACCACAGGCGCTTGTCGCGGCGGTCCGGGTTGCGCGCGATCACGGCGTTGGCCGCCGTGAGGATGCGCTGGGTGGAGCGGTAGTTCTGCTCCAGCAGGATCGTGCGGGCGTTCGGGAAGTCCTGCTCGAACTCGATGATGTTGCGGATGCTGGCGCCGCGGAACGCGTAGATCGACTGGTCGGAGTCGCCCACCACGCACAGCTCGCCCGGCTGCTCGCCCTCGACCGCGGGGGCCACCAGCTCGCGCACCAGGGTGTACTGCGCGTGGTTGGTGTCCTGGTACTCGTCGACCAGCACGTGCCGGAAGCGGCGCCGGTAGTACTCCGCGACCGCGGGCAGGCGCTGGAGCAGCGAGACCGTCTCCATGATGAGGTCGTCGAAGTCGAACGCGTTGGCCGTGCGCAGCCTGGTCTGGTACACGGCGTAGACCTCGGCGACCTTGCGCTCGTACTCGTTGGTGGCGCGCTCGGCGGCGTCGTCGGCCGAGAGCAGCTCGTTCTTGAGGTTGGAGATCTGGGCGGCGAGCCCGCGCGCGGCGAACTTCTTGGGATCGAGCTCCAGGTCGCGCGCGACGAGCCCGACGAGCCTGCGGGTGTCGTCGGCGTCGTAGACGGAGAAGGCGCTGCGCACGCCGAGGTGCTGCGCCTCGCGGCGCAGGATCCGCACGCACATCGAGTGGAACGTCGACACCCACATCGCGTTGGCGCGGCGGCCGACCAGAGCGTCGACGCGCTCCTTCATCTCGGCGGCGGCCTTGTTGGTGAAGGTGATCGACATGATCTCGCCGGGGTGCACCCCGCGCTCGGCCAGCAGCCAGGCGATGCGGTGGGTGAGCACGCGCGTCTTGCCCGAGCCCGCTCCCGCGACGATCAACAGCGGCGAACCTGCGTGGACCACCGCCTCGCGCTGTCGCGGGTTTAGCCCCTCCAGCAGCGCCGCACCGCGCTCGGTGTGGGCGTGGACGGGGTTCTCGGTCGGCAGTTCGAACAGCGCGCTCATCGTGTTCGAAGAGTACCGCCGCCCTCTGACGCGCCCGGTTGTGGCACACTGCAGCTGTGCCACTGATCAGCCATCGATTTTTCTACGGGTACCGGACACCGGTGCCCGTGGCCAGCTGATCAGCCCCCACGACGCCCCGGAGTCCTCAGGACCCGGGGCGTTCTCGCGTCACGGGCCGGGGCCCGGTCACCTGGAAGAGAGATTGACCGTGACGACGGAGAACAGCACCGCGCCTGCCGACGGCAGCGATCTGGACGATCCGGCGAGCGACATCCCCGCCGAGGAGGAGATCCAGGCACTGCGTGTCGAGATCGACCGCCTCGACGCCGAGATCCTCCGGCTGGTGAAGCGCCGAACGCAGGTCTCACGGCGGATCGGCCGCGCCAGGATGGCCGCCGGCGGCCCGCGGATCGTCTACAACCGGGAGATGACGGTGCTCGCGCGGTTCCGCGACCTCGGTGCCGAGGGCCGCGAGCTGGGGATGCTGCTGCTGCGGCTGGGCCGTGGGCGCCTCGGCGGGCGCTGAGGGACGTCCTACCGGGTCTATCCCGGCGTCACCCGCCCCCCGAGGGGCCTTTTCGTGGCACTGTTGACGGCATGGGCACGGTGTTCGGGATCGTCGCAGCGGTAGTCGCTCTCGTCGGGCTTCTCGCGGCGCTGGGCCACGTCGGCTACCTGGCCATGTTGAACAATGCCGCGAAGAAGCGCGGCCTGTCCGGCGGCACCACCGTCGACTACGTGAACAGCCGCTGGAAGGTGGCGGGCGGCACCGCGGGAGTCGCGTTGCTGGGCCTGCTGATGACCACCTCGAGCTCGGTGCCGATCGACCTGATCGGCCTCGTGCTGGGCGGCGGCGCCGGCCTCTACGCGAAGCAGGCGCTCGACTCCACCCGCACGCGCTTCCGCAGCCTGCCCTGACCAGGCCCACGGGACACCGCCGGGTGAAGCGGCAGCCCAGGCGGCCGTAAGGTTCGCCGGTGACCATGCCCCACGCTGATTCCGGCCGGCCACTCGTCGGCGTCCGCGACGACGTCGAGCGCGCACTCGTCGTCACCGCCCATCCCGACGATGTCGACTTCGGCGCGGGCGGCACGGTCGCCGCATGGACGGCGGCCGGCATCGAGGTCACGTACTGCATCTGCACGTCCGGCGACGCAGGTGGCTACGACGACACCCCGCGCGAGGCGATGGGCCCGTTGCGGGAGACCGAGCAGCAGGCCGCGGCGGCCGCGCTCGGGGCGAAGGAGGTCCGCTTCCTCCGTTATCCCGATGGCAGGTTGACACCGACGATCGAGCTGCGCCGCGACATCAGCCGCGAGATCCGCAAGGCCCGGCCGCAGCGGGTGCTGGCGCAGTCCCCGGAGATCTCCTGGCCTCGCCTCGGCGCGTCCCACCCCGACCATCGGGCTGCGGGGGAAGCCGCGCTCGCGGCCGTCTATCCCGACGCCCGCAACCCCTTCGCCCACCCGGAGCTCCTGCAGGAGGAAGGGCTCGAGGCGTGGACGGTCGGCGAGCTGTGGCTCATGGGAGCACCGGACGAGCGGATCAATCACATCGTCGACGTGACCGACACCTTCGACCGTAAGATCGCCGCGCTGCGGGAGCACCGATCACAGACGTCGCACATGGACCTGGAAGGCACCATCCGGTCGTGGAGCGAGGAATGGGCCCGGCGCTACGAAATGCCAGATGGGAGCCTCGCAGAGGGCTTCCAAGTCGTCTCGATCAGGTGAGCGGTCGGTAGTCGTCGCCGAACGGAAATACTCCATTTGGGTGAAAGCCGTCGAGCGGACGATTGACACTTGGTACCCCGAATCGACATCCGGTAGACATTCGCTCGTCCGTTCACTCAAAGGGAGGACGTAGCACAGTGGCTCAGATGGTGTCCCGAGGCGGACCTCGGATGGCTCCTGCCGGTGTGGTCACCGTCGCGGATCTGCTGAGCCGTAACGCCGCTGTCACCACGAAGCTTCCGGTCGTGACTGAGACGGCCACCACAGGCGTCTCCGTGGGAAGCCTGCTGCGCCGCGAGGGGCGGGCCCCGCACACAGCGGACCGGCCCGTGCAGCCCCGGGGCCACCAGCAGATCGACCCGCCCAAGGCCGATGTGCCGGCCGCCGCCGATCCCGCGCCCACCGCGAAGAAGACGGCCGTCAAGCGCGGCGCCGTGGCGGCAGGCGCGATCCTCGCCGTCGGATCGGTGGTCGGAGCCGCGGTGCTCAGCGAGGTCGCGCCCACCGGCACCGAGGCGCAAGGCGCCACCAACACCAACAACAGCTACCCGGGTCAGGGCCGGCTCTCATCGAGCCAGCCGACCACCCCCGTTCTCTCCGCTTCGGGGGTTGTCGACTCCGGCGCGGCCGGTGACGTGCTCGACGCCGGCACGGCGCCGCCCACGTCCTGGACGCCTGTCGCGTTCCCGAGCGCGGTCGCCGGCGTGCCCGCGGGCATCGCGGGCGCGGACGATGACACCCCCAACACGTCGGCTCCCAGCACCACGCAGAACTCCGCCTCGGACGACGGAGGCTTCTTCAGCTCGGACAACGAGGACTCCGGCTCCACCGGTGACAGCAACGCCCGCAGCGGCGGCGACAGCTCGGACTCCACCCCGTCCACCACCACAGACGGTGACGACGAGTCCGATGGTGTTGTGACCGGCCTCGTCGACGACGTCGACCAGACGCTCTCGCCCGTCACGGGTCTGCTCCGCTCCGACGACTCCCACCAGGACTCCGCTCCCCAGCGCGATGACGAGTCGTCGAACAACCGTGACGATGACAGCCGCAACAGTCGCGGCGATGACGACCGGAACGACAACCGTGGCAGCGACGACGACGGCGGAAACAGCCGCAGCGGCGACAGCGGGAAGTCGTCCGGTGGTCTCCTCGGTGGTATCGGCAAGGTCGCTGCGGGTCTCCTCGGCGGCTGACCGCCCGGTTGCCCGGACCGGCGGCTACACCAGCCGCCGGTCCGAGGCCCACCGTGACAGCTCGTACCGGTTGGACAGCTGGGTCTTGCGCAGCACGCTCGACACGTGCGTCTCCACCGTCTTCACCGAGATGAAGAGCTCCCCGGCGATCTCCTTGTACGCGTAGCCGCGCGCGAGCAGCCGCAGCACGTCGCGCTCCCGCCGGGTGAGCAGGTCGAGTTCGGGGTCGCCGGGAGGAGCCGCTCCGGGCCGCTCCGAGAACACGTCGAGCACGAATCCCGCGAGCCGTGGCGAGAACACCGCATCTCCGGACTTCACCCGCCGCACGGCATCCGCGAGCTCACTGCCGGAGATCGTCTTGGTGACGTAGCCCCGCGCCCCGGCCCGGATCACGGCGATGACGTCCTCCGCGGCGTCGGACACGCTCAGGGCCAGGAACACCACGTCCGGCAGCTCGGGCCGCAGCTGCCGCAGCACCTCGGCGCCCCCACCGTCGGGCATGTGGACGTCGAGCAGCACCACGTCCGGCCGCAGGTGGCGGATCGCGGCCACCGCCTCGTCCACGGAACCGGCCTCGCCCACCACCGTGACGTCGGGCACGCGACGGTCCAGCTCCGCGCGAACCCCGGACCGGAACAGGCCGTGGTCATCGACCAGGAACACCCGGATCATCCCGGTCTCCTCGGCACCCGTCGCCACATCGGGGGTGTCGGTCATGTCGTCGCTTCCTTCTGGGCCTGGGCCTCCGGCTCGGGCTCCGTGTCGGCCGGTCCGTCCACCGGCATGCTCAAATGCACCTCGGTGCCCTCGCCCGGGGTGCTCCGCAGCCGGACCGCACCTCCGTGCCGCTTCATCCTGCCGTGGATCGAGTCGGCGAGGCCGTGCCGGTCATCGGAAACGGCGTCCGGATCGAAACCGATGCCGCGGTCGCGGACGAACACGTGCACCTCGGTGGGCTCGACCTCGACGTATGCGCTCACCTCGCCCACCTTGGCGTGCTTCGCGGCGTTGACCATCGCCTCGCGGGCCGCGAGTACGAGTGCCCGCAGGCCGTCGTCGAGCGGCCGGTCGCCCACCACCACGGGCCGGACGTTGATCGCGTAGGTGTCCTCCACCTCGGCCGCGGCCGCGGTGATCGCGGCGGCGAGACCCGAGTCGAGTGTGGGCTCACCGGACGCGCGCGCGGACCGCCCGTACCCCGTGGGCCCGTAGAGCCAGTGCCGCAGCTCGCGCTCCTGGCCGCGGGCCAGCCGCAGCACCTCGCGCGGCTCGTCGGACTGGCGCTGGATGAGCGCAAGCGTCTGCAGCACCGAGTCGTGCAGGTGCGCGGCGATCTCCGCCCGCTCCGCCTCGATGATGCGCTCCCGCCGCTCCTCGCCGAGCTCCCGCATCAGCCGTACCCACCACGGGACGGTCAGCACGCCCACGCCGAGCAGGGTGGCGAACACGGCCAGGAGCCCGAACTGCACTTGGGACAGATCCAGGTTGCCGAGCAGGAACACCCCGATCCCGCTGGCCACGAACACGGCCCCGGCGATCAACCGCAGCAAGGCAGTGCGGCCTCCGCCCGCCATACCGGTGACCCCCGACCGCGCCCCTGCCGTCCACCGGCGCCGCTGTGCCTCGTCGGCCTCCCGCCACACGACCGCCGCCCCGACAGCCGCGACACCGAGCGGGCCGACGATCCAGCCCACGACGTTGCTGCCGACGGCCGCGGCGGCGAGGCCCGCACCGATACCGAGGGCCGCGAGCCCCATCGCCTGCTGGCGCTCGCTGCGTCCGAGCACCCGCTGGACGTCGGCCGACTCCTGCCGCAGGAAGATCCAGAGCAGCCCGTAGGCCAGCACACCGGCGCCGTTGATGCCGGCGAGCAGGACGAAGGCCGCGCGTACCCAGAGCACCCGCACGCCGAGGTGGTCGGCGACACCACCGGCCACTCCCGCGACGAACCGGCCGTTGCGCCTGCGGGCGAGCGGCGGGGCGGGCGACACCGGCGGCGGTGGCGCAGGCGGCGGGGTAACCGTGGTCACGCACTTATGGTCACATGCCGGGCGAAGCGGGACATCGGGGAAAGCTCCGGGACGGCTCGGGGCCATCCCCCATACCCCGGGGTCCGCATGACCATCAAGCTGTCTCCCATGGAGGCAGAAGAACAATGAACGGGACCGACGTGCAGAACACGCTGCGGGAGATGTGGGAGACCCGGCCCGCCCGCCCGCGTGACGACCGGCAGGTGGCGGGCGTTGCCGCGGCAATCGCCCGGCGCTATGACATCGACCCGACACTGGTCCGGGTCGGCTTCGTGGTGGCGGCGTTCTCCGGAATCGGTGCGGCGCTCTACATCGCCGGTTGGTTCCTCCTGCCCGAGGAGCCGGCAGCCCCCGGCGCACCCTCGACGGCCCGTTCGCCGCGGACGATCATGGTCATCGGCCTGGTTATCGCGGCGTTCGTGACTCTCGGATCGATCTTCGGCGGCGATCGCAACATCCTGCTGCCCACGCTGGCCGTCGCGGTCCTGTTGTTCCTGCTGCACCGTAGCCGGAGCCACCGCGGACAGAGCGGAGCTGCGACGGCGCACTCCGCCGAGGCGCCCACCACGACCACGACCGGTGTCTCCCTGAACAAGGAGGCTCCGGGCACCAACAGCGCTTCGGCAGCGCCCACTCCTCCGGCGTGGGACCCGCTGGGGGCCGCCCCGTTCGCCTGGGATCTCCCCGAGCCCTCACCGGTCGCCGCGCCGGAGCAGCCGGCGCCGCGCCGGCTGCCCGTCACCCCCGTGACCCTCGGTCTCGCTCTGCTCGCCGGCGGGATCACCGCCGTGATCATGCTCCTGGCCGGGGTGCTCATGCTGGCCACCCTGCCGGTGCTGCTCGGGGTGGTGCTGGCGGTGATCGGAACCGGGCTGGTGATCGGCGCGTTCGTCCGCTCCGGCCGGGGCCTGATCCCGATCGCATTGGTCCTCGGCGCACTGACCTGGGCGATGGTGGCTGCGCCGCTCGACCGCTGGCAGGGCAACGGGTTCGGCGAGCTGCGCGAGGCCCCCACCACCGTGGCGGCCCTGCAGCCCAGCTACCAGCGCACTGCCGGTGAGATCTCGCTCGATCTGCGCAACCTCGATCTGACGGCGCAGCCCGGCGGTAACTCGAACGCAGTGCGGTCGAGCATCACGCTGGGCGTCGGTGACGTCGAGGTGTGGGTGCCCCGGAATGCCGATCTGAGCCTGACCAGCACAACCGGAGTGGGAAGCGTCGAGTTCGGCACCCGCGAGGAGTCGGGCCCGGGGGCACACCTCGCCGTAGCCAACGACCTGGGCGCCGACGGTGTTGCCTCGGGACGCCCGCTCATCCTGTCGATCGAGTCGGGTGCGGGAAGTGTGGAGGTGCACCGTGGCTGAGCAGAGTTGGAACGAGCAGTGGACGACGACCGGGAAGTCCGGCACCGCCACCCGGCGCCGCGGCCCGGACCTCGCGACCCTGCTGGTCGGCGTGCTCTCGCTGGGAATGGCGGTATCGGCGTTCGTCGGTGAGGTGCCGTCGCTCGCCGGGTTCGACCCGCGGTGGCTGCTCGCCGCCGGGGCCACGGTGATCGGGCTCCTGCTGCTGGTCGGGAGCCTCAGGGGACGCGGCACCAGCTGAAGATCGACCGGGACCGGCCGATGGGGGTCGCCGGGACCGGGAGGCCGTGCTCGGGGGAGCAGCGGCCGCGCAGGGCGGCACCAGGGGTTCGAGAACCCGGGTGCCGCCCTCGTCGTTTCGACGTGGTGCGCCCCGGTCGTATGGCCCGATGAGCGCGCATCACGCCCGGTGAGTCGGCTCCAACCCGGCTGCCTCCAGGATCTCCGGCACGCCCCGCTCGTAGCCGACGGCCATCACATGCACCCCGGAGACGCCGGTGACCTCACGCAGCGCAGCCACGGTCTCAGCGCACGCTGCCATGCCTTCGGCGGCGACGCGGTCGGCCGGCACGCCACGCAGCCTGCGTTCGAACGCAGGCGGGATGATCACGCCGGGGATGCCCGCCATGAACTCGAGCGCCCGCAGTGACCGGATGGGCCCGACGCCCGCGAGGATCCCGCACTTCGTGTCCAGCCCGAGGTCGCGCACCTTCTCCATCCAGATGGCGAACTCGTCGACGTCGAACACGAACTGGGTCTGCACGAACTCGGCCCCGTCTGCCACCTTCTGCTCGAGCCGGTCGGGAACACCCGCCCCGGTGTCGACGGCACCGAGCAGGAACCGTGGCGCCGGGTCGATGACGCGGCCGGACAGCAGCCTGCCCTCGTCCCGCAGCGTGCGTGCCGTGGTCATGAGGCTGCTCGAACTCAGGTCGAACACCGGTGTGGCGTCGGCGTGGTCGCCGCGTTCGGGCCGGTCGCCGGTCATCAGCACGAGGTTGGGGATGCCGAGGGCACCCGCGGAGAGCAGGTCGGACTGCAGGGCGATCCGGTTGCGGTCCCGGCAGGTCATCTGCATGACCGGCTCGAGGCCCTCGGCGAGCGCGACGACGCTGCCGGCGAAACTGGACACCCGCACCTGGGCGGCCTGGTTGTCGGTGATGTTCGCGGCGTCGACCCAGTCACGCAGCAAAGCCGCGGACTCGCGGATCTCGTCCACGTCGGCGCCCCTCGGGGGCCCGATCTCGGCGGTGACGGCGAACCGTCCGTTGCGCAGCGCGTCGGCGAGGCGGCCCGGCCGCTCCGCCGGGATCTCTACTCCCACTCGATCGTGCCCGGTGGCTTGCTCGTGACGTCGAGAACCACGCGATTGACCTCCGCGACCTCGTTGGTGATCCGTGTCGAGATACGTTCCAGGACGTCGTAGGGCAGGCGGGTCCAGTCCGCGGTCATGGCGTCCTCGCTGGACACCGGGCGGAGCACGACGGGGTGGCCGTACGTGCGCCCGTCGCCCTGCACCCCGACGCTGCGGACGTCGGCGAGCAGCACCACGGGGCACTGCCAGATCGTGCGGTCGAGACCGGCGGCGGTGAGCTCCTCGCGCGCGATCGCGTCGGCGGCTCGCAGCGTCTCGAGCCGGTCGTGGGTGACCTCGCCGATGATCCGGATGCCCAGCCCCGGACCCGGGAACGGCTGGCGCGAGACGATCGCGTCGGGCAGCCCGAGCTCGGCGCCGACCTTGCGCACCTCGTCCTTGAACAGCGCCCGCAGCGGCTCGACCAGCTCGAACTCGATGTCGTCGGGCAGCCCACCGACGTTGTGGTGGCTCTTGATCGTGGCCGTGCCCGAGCCACCGCCGGACTCGACGACGTCGGGGTAGAGGGTGCCCTGCACGAGGAAGCCCACATGGTCCTCGGCCGCCACCTCTGCTGTGGCCGCTTCGAAGACCCGGATGAACTCACGCCCGATGATCTTGCGCTTCTCCTCGGGGTCGGTGACCCCGGCGAGGGCGTCGAGGAAGCGCTTCTGAGCATCCACCGTGTGGAGCTTGGCGCCCGTGGCGGCGACGAAGTCGCGCTCCACCTGCTCCCGCTCGCCGGCCCGCAGCAGCCCGTGGTCGACGAACACGCAGGTGAGGCGATCGCCGATGGCCCGCTGCACGAGCGCCGCGGCGACGGCGGAGTCGACACCGCCGGACAGCCCGCAGATCGCCCTGCCCTCGCCTACCTGCGCTCGAACCGCGTCGATCGTGTCGTTGATGATCGACGAAGTGGTCCAGCCGGGGGCGATGCCGGCGATGTCGTACAGGAAGCGTCGCAGCACATCCTGTCCGTAGGGCGAGTGCCCGACCTCCGGGTGGTACTGGACGCCCGCCAGGCGCCGATCGGTGTCCTCGAAGGCCGCCACCGCCGCACGCTCGGACGACGCCGTGACCGTGAAGCCATCGGGCGCACGCACCACGGAGTCGCCGTGGCTCATCCACACGGGATGGCTCTCCGGCAGCCCGTCGTGCAGCACGCTCGCGGCCTCACAGACCGTGAGCACCGTGCGTCCGTACTCACGCGTGCCGTCCTGGGCGACTTCCCCGCCGAGGGCCTGCGCCATCGCCTGGAAGCCGTAGCAGAGGCCCATCACCGGAATGCCCGCCGAGAACAGGGCGGGGTCGATCCGGGGCGCTCCGGGCTCGTAGACGCTCGACGGGCCGCCGGACAGGATCACGGCTGCGGGCTTGCGCGCCACGATCTCCTCGACCGGTGTGTCGCCGGCCACGATCTCCGAGTACACCTGCGCCTCACGCACCCTGCGGGCGATCAACTGGGCGTACTGAGCCCCATAGTCGACGACAAGGACGGTAGAGGGCTGCACAACTCCAGAGTAGTCAACGAGCGGACACGACTTCTGGCCGAGCGTGCAACGGTTCCTGTTCCCCGCTGAAGAGTCACCACTGCAGATCTGCTCCGCGCAGCCGTGCAGATGTCGGTCTGCGACAGGGAGACCGACCGCCTCTTCGACAAGATCGCGGACAACGGCAAGGGCATCTACTGAGCGGGCGGCGCCATCCTCTTCCCGCCCCTGCTCGTCACGACCGGCTGATCAAGTACTGGCCGTCCGGGTAGTACTAAGAGCACTCGTAGTCCCCCTGCCAGGGCAGATGACCCGAAGCTAGCCTCAGGGCCGTGCAGATTCTCGAGTTCTCCGGTGAGGAGTTGGAAGACGCCGCCGGTGCGTTCTCCATTCCGGTGATCGCCCGGACGGCCCCCGGCTTCCGCGGGCGAGCGGCGAGCCAGGAGCTCGGCGAGACCCTGACACTGACACGGACGCACTGGGGGCAGATGTCGTCGGTCCGGACCGACCGGATGGCAGCACGAACGTCGGCCGACGACCTGATGCTCTTCTGTATATACGTAGCCGGCCGGGGCTGCGTCCGCCAGCACGACCGCTGCGCCGAGCTGGCTGCCGGTGCCGGAGTGCTCACCGAGGCGCGTAACCGCTACGAACGGATCTCGCCGACCGAGACCTGGCGCACGAGCATGCGTTTCTCCCGCGAGTTGCTCCCGCTGCGCACCGCGGAGCTCACCGAGGGCTGTGCACGCAGCATGGACCCGTCCGCCCCGGCCATGCGGATGCTGTCCGCCTACCTGGACCGCCTGTTCGAGGTCGCGGACGAGCTCACGACACCGCAGCGACTCGACGCCGGGCGGGCCGCGATCGAAATGCTCGCGATGGCGCTGCGGGGCGTCACCCCGTCCGTGCCGGGCGGGGACGGCCCCGAAGGACTACTACTCGAGATGATGCGGACGCACGTCCGCGAACATCTGACCGACCCGCACCTGCGGGTCGAGGAACTTGCGCGGCGCCACCACGTGTCGGTCAGCCACGCATACACCCTGTTCGAGCGGATCGGGACCACCCCGGGTGCGTACCTTCGCGAGGAGCGGCTGCTCGCGGCACAGGCCATGTTGTCCGGCCGGGAGCACGACCGGCGGACGATATCGGCCATTTCCGCGGCCGCCGGGTTCCTCGATCTCCGGACGTTCGAGCGGGCGTTCCGGCGGCGGTTCGGAACGACTCCGAGCAGCTGGCGCAGTGAGCACCTCCACGCCGGACCCGCTCCGCGACGCTGACGTCGCCCACCTCACCCCCTGACGGTGAGCCCCACTCGCTGGAACTCCTTGAGGTCCGAGTAGCCCGTCTTCGCCATCGCCCTCCGCAGCGCACCGAAGAGGTTGACCAGGCCGTAGGGGCTGCTGGAGGGACCGAAGAGCAGCGTCTGCAGGTCACGTTCACCGGGCGGGAAACCGGTGACCTCCGAACGCGGCAGGGACGGGTGGGCCGCGGCGGAGGTCCAGTACAGGCCCTGCCCAGGTGCCTCCGACGCCTCGGCCAACTGCTCGCCCAGCATCACGGCGTCGGCCCCGCAGGCTATGGCCTTCGCCATGTCGCCCGAGCCGGTCATCCCGCCGTCGGCGATCACGTGAACGTAGCGGCCGCCGGTCTCGTCGAGGTAGTCGCGGCGGGCCGCGGCCGCGTCGACGATCGCGGTGGCCATCGGCACGCCGATCCCGAGCACGTCGTCAGTGGTGGTGGCGGACGACTCCCCGTACCCCACGATCACCCCGGCCGCGCCGGTGCGCATCAGGTGCATCGCCGTGCGGTAGTCGCCCACCCCACCGGCGACGACGGGCACGTCGAGGGAGTTGATGAACTCCTTCAGGTTCAGCGGCTCCCCGCCCGAGACGTGCTCGGCGGAGATGATCGTGCCCTGCACCACCAGGATCTCGACGCCTGCGGCCAGCAGGTCGGGGGTGAGCTCCCGGGCCCGCTGCGGGCTCACCCGCGCGGCCACGGTGACCCCGGCCTCGCCCACCGTCTTGAGCGCCTCCGCGAGCAGCGCGGGCTGGATCGGCGCGGCGTGCAGTTCCTGCAGCAGTTGCACGGCGGCCGAGGGGTCCTCGTTGCCCGCGGCGTCGAGCACCCGCTCCAGCGCCCCCTGCGCGTCGGCGTGCCGGGCCCAGAGCCCCTCGGCGTTGAGCACCGCCAGCCCGCCCAGCTGCCCGATCCGAACGGCGCTCGCCGGCGAGACGATCGCGTCGGTCGGGTGGGTCACCAGCGGGATCTCGAACGGGTACGCGTCGAGCTGCCAGGCGGTGGACACCTCCTGAGAGCTGCGGGTGCGCCGCGACGGCACGATCTCGACCTGAGACAGGTCGTAGCTACGACGGGCCTCCCGGCCCATCCCGATCTCCACGAGGTCACGCACGGATGACCAGCGTAGACAGGCTCGTACGCGAACCTCTAACGGGCTACGTAGTTGGGTGCCTCGACCGTCATCGTGATGTCGTGCGGGTGGCTCTCCTTGAGCCCCGCGGCGGTGATCCGGACGAGCTGCGCCTGCTGGAGCTGCTCGATCGTCTGCGCCCCCGCGTAGCCCATCCCGGACCGCAGGCCACCGACGAGCTGGTGCGCGACCTGCCCGAGCGGCCCCCGGAACGGGATGCGGCCCTCGATGCCCTCGGGCACCAGCTTGTCCTCGCTGAGCACGTCGTCCTGGGCGTAGCGGTCCTTCGAGTAGGACTTGCCGCCGCCCTCCCCGCCGCGCGAACGCATAGCCCCGAGCGAGCCCATGCCGCGGTAGGTCTTGAACTGCTTGCCGCCCACCAGGATCAGCTCGCCGGGCGACTCCGCGGTGCCCGCCAGCAGGCTCCCGAGCATCACCGACGACGCACCGGCTGCGATCGCCTTCGAGATGTCGCCGGAGTACTGGATGCCACCGTCGCCGATCACCGGGACGCCCGCGGGCGCACAGGCGAGCGAGGCCTCGTAGATCGCGGTGATCTGCGGCGCCCCGACGCCTGCCACGACACGGGTGGTGCAGATCGAGCCCGGCCCGACGCCGACCTTCACGGCGTCCGCCCCGGCCTCGACGAGCGCCTGCGCGCCGGCTCTGGTGGCCACATTGCCGCCCACCACGTCGACGTGGTGCCCGACCTCGGCCCGCAGCTTCGCGACGGTCTCCAGCACCCGCCGGGAGTGCCCGTGGGCGGTGTCCACCATCAAGATGTCGACCCCGGCCTCGACGAGCTGCATCGCCCGCGAGTAGCCCTCCTCACCGACGCCGACCGCCGCGGCGACGACGAGCCGCCCGTCGGGGTCCTTGGTGGCGAGCGGGTACTTCTCGGTCTTGTTGAAGTCCTTGATCGTGATCAGGCCGCGCAGGATGCCGTCGCCGTCGATGATCGGCAGCTTCTCGAGCTTGTGCCGGCGCAGCAGTCCCAGCGCGGCCTCGGCGGTGACGCCCACCCTGGCCGTGATCAGCGGGGCGTGCGTCATCACCTCGTGGACGGGGCGGCTGTGGTCCATCTCGAACCGCATGTCGCGGTTGGTGATGATGCCGACGAGGCGCCCGCCCGCGTCGGTGACGGGCACCCCCGAGATGCGGAACTTCGCGCATAGCGCGTCGACGTCGGCCAAGGTGGCGTCGGGCGCACAAGTGACCGGGTCGGTCACCATCCCCGCCTCGGAGCGCTTCACGACCTCCACCTGGGCCGTCTGCTCCTCGGGGGACAGGTTGCGGTGGAGCACACCGAGCCCACCCGCCCGGGCCATCGCGATGGCCATCCGGGACTCGGTGACCGTGTCCATCGGCGACGACACGAGCGGCACCCGGATCCGCACCCGGCGCGTGATCTGCGTGCTCGTGTCGACCGAACTGGGAACGACATCGGACTCAGCCGGGAGCAGCAGCACATCGTCGAACGTCAGGCCGAGCATCGCGAACTTCGGGGGCAGTCCTGCGGCCTCGCTGGTCATCGGCACCATCCCGTCGATCCCTGCGCCTCCACCACTGCGCGGCGGTCCGGGCGGCGGGGAGATTTCCCGACATCGTATCCGCGTCGCCCATACCGCGGACCCCGGCCGCGCCGAGTCCATCACCACAGTCCGGTACATCCGCACCATCCCCGCCGCGGTGAACCTGGTGCGCACGATCCACCCGGTGCCCGGTGCGGGTATCGTCGCACCTGTGTCACCTGATGCCCTGCCGCCGGACCCGTTCGCCGGTGACCCGCATGATCCCGCCCTCTCCCTCGACGGTCCGGAGGGTGGCGAGCAGGACGGGTTGACCGAGGCCGAGCGCGACGAGGTGGTGGCCGATCTCGCCGACCTCGCGGTCTACCAGGCTCTGCTGGAGGCCCGTGGCGTGCGCGGCATCGTCGTCGACTGCGGCGACTGCGGCGAGCAGCACTTCCACGAGTGGAGCCTGCTGCGGGCGAGCCTCCAGCAACTGCTGGACGAGGGGCAGATGCGGCCACACGAGCCTGCCTTCGACCCCGACCCCACGAGCTACGTCACCTGGGAGTACTGCCGCGGCTACGCCGACGCGGTGCTGTCCGACTCCTGACGTCACGCACAGCGGCGACGGCCCCCGATCCGAGTGGATCGGGGGCCGTCGCCGTTTCCGGTCTCAGCTGACGGTGCTGGTGGGCGGTTCCGAATCGGAGCCGGCCGCCGTGGTGCCCGTGAGCCCGCCCTCACCGTGGTTGGCGGTGTGCTGCCCATCCGGGCCCCGGTCGGGGCTCGGTGCGCCGCCCATGCTCTGGGTGGAGGTGGTCGATCCGCTGGTGCTCTGCCCCGGCCGAGTGGAGCTCGCGCCCTGCGGATCGCCCTCGGCGGTGGCCGGGGGCGTCTGCGGGCGGGTGGTGGTCTCCGGGCTGTTCGGGGCGCCAGGGTCGCGGCTCGGCTGCGGACCCTGGGGGGCTGTCGTGGCGCCGGCCGGGTTCGACGGCGGGCCCGTCGGGTTTCCGGGCGATGCGGGCGACAGCTGCCGCCTCGGGTCGGCGCTCGAACCATCGCCGGGGTCGCCGGGGCCGGGACCGCCGCGTTGGTGGCGGGGGTCGCGCGACGAGCTCTCTCCCGTGGGCGGGGTGGAGCTTCCCGAAGCAGGTGAAGCCGGCACTCCCTGAAGAACCGACGCCGACGAAGGCGGAACCTGCGTGCCGGACGGCTGCGGCGGTTCGGTACTGCTGGACCTGCCGGGCCGCTGGATCGCGGCACCGGGCGGCACCGGCCGGGACGGTTGCGTGGACAGCGGGGTGCCGGGATCGGTCGGCGTGCCGTTGGGGGTCTCCGCCGCCTTGGCGACGAGGAACTCCTGCACCTGCGTGAGCTCGTTGCGCCCCTCCTCGGGGCGCACGACGGAGAGGTCGGCCCGTGCCTGTTGGAGCTCCTGTGCCGCGGTCACGGGCTGGCCGGCGACGAGCGCCTCCTTCGCCTTGGTGATGCGCGCCTCGACACGGACCGCGGCCTCGACCGACTCGGCCCGTTGGCTGTAGAGCACCTTGGACACGCCCCACAGCGCGTCATCGGGCTGCGCGTTGTAGGAGCCGACGGAGACGGCGCCGATGGCCAGCACGACGAAAGCCGCGGCAGCGGCCACCGGGGCGAGGTGCCGGGCCCGGCGGCCCGGTCGGCGAGCGGCCCGGACGGTGGCGACGGCCGTGTCGGTGTCGATGAGTTCGGGGATCGGGTCGACGTCGACGTCGGCCTTCCATGCGGCCAGGATGGCGGCGACGCGGTCGTCGGCGCCGTAGCCGCCGCGTCCAGGGGAGCTCACCGTCATGCCGGCGGCCAAAGCGTTGATCAGTTCGTCGTCGGCCTGGACCGCGACGAGGTCGACCGGTTCGCCGATCTCGTCGAGCGGGACCGGACGCGTCTGCATATGGGCGGGCCGATGCCCGTTGCTGCTGTGGCGCGGGCGGCGGTGTTCGAACGGGTTCCGACCGGGGCCGTATGTATCGTCACGCACTCACACCACCTCCTCCTCTGGCATCGACTTGCGCAGGCGGGACAGCGCCCGGTGCTGGGCCACACGGACAGCGCCCGGGGTGGAACCGACAGCCTCCGCCGTCTCCTCGGCGGACAGCCCGACCACCACGCGCAACACAAGTATCTCTCGCTGTTTCTCGGGGAGCGTGTCGAGCAACCGACCCATCTCGTCGGAGAGCTCGACGCGAAGCACACGCTGTTCCGGACCGTCCGCGGACTCGACCGAGTCAGGCACGTCCGCGACAGGTTCGGAACGGTTCCGCGTTGCGGCGCGGTGCGCGTCGATTACTTTGTGTGACGCAATGCCATAGACGAACGCTAGGAACGGACGGCCCTGGACTCGGTACCCGGGCAAGGCCGTGAGCACGGCCAAACACACCTCCTGCGCAACATCATCGGCCGAGACCGATGACCGGTCCATCCGGCCGAGTCGCGCTCGGCAATAGCGCACGACCATGGGCCGGATGATGGCGATCAAGCGCCCGACGGACGCTGGATCGCCGGCCATGGCACGGCTCACCAGCTCGTCGGGAACGTCTGTCGTCTCACTCATCGCACACAGTCGGCCGGGCGTTACTGAACATGTTCGTCATCATCCGTTCGTGAGGCTCATCACGGACAGTGCTCAACCGTGTCCTCAGTGCCGACCACCGTAGCGAAGGAGGGTGGCGGTCCGGGATGGGATCCTCCCGAGGGAGGAGACGCGCCGGGACGCCCGGCGATTCACGCTCAGGGCAGAACCACCCGAATGGCGGTCTGCGACGCCGCGGGAGCGATCACCGCAGCAAAGGGCGCGTGGCTGCGCGTAGGCAGCCACGTCGCCCGCTCGGTCAACCCGGGTACGCGTCCGGGGAAGTGCAAAGTGCGTGGAGGGACACCGGTCACCGGGACAGCAGGGCCGGTCGGAACGCTCAGGAGACGAGGCCCCGGCGGAACCCGTGGGCAACCGCCTGAGCGCGGTCGCGGACCCCGAGCTTGCGGAACAGCCGCCGAGCGTGGGTCTTGACCGTGTCCTCGGAGAGGTAGAGCTCTCGTCCGATCTGGCCATTGCTCTTGCCCTGGCTCATGCCGCGCAGCACCTGCAGCTCGCGCTCGGTGAGCTGGACCCCGGGATCGGTGGGTGCCCGCGGTGTGGGCACGGCCGTGCTCGCCAGGGTGTGCGCGAGTGCAGCCACCAATTCCGGACGCGACGCGTCCCAACGGAGGTAGCCCCGGGCGCCGCCGGCGATGGCGGCGGCGATGCTGCCCGCGTCGTCGGGGGCTCCGAACACGATCACGTTCGCCTGCGGGTGGGCGGCGACCAGCCGCCTCGTGGCCTCGACACCCGTGGGCACCGCCCGCTGGGTGCCGACCAGGACCACGTCCACCGGCTGCCGGGAGAACCGGGCCAGCAGTTCGTCCCCATGCGCAACGCAATCGATCCGGTGCACCCCCGGCACCGCGGACATCACGCGGGTCAGGCCTTCGCGGACGCTGCGACGATCGTCGCAGATGAGTACCGTCGTCACGACGATTCCTTCCTGCAGCTTCCTGCAGCCGGGTGATGTGTCACCCCCCTCATCGGCGGGAGACAGGCTCACCTTGACACGATCAGGGCCGGTTTGTGCCCTCCATTCGGGAGAGTTGCGCCGAGTGGCACTGGTCATGTGGGTGACGTAAGACCGAATGGACTAATTACATTACCGGGGGTGGAGCAGGTACCCGGTACGACTCCCCCAGCAGGCGCCTACCGATCGGGTCTGCGCGCTGCTGAATGACGCTCAACGTGGCGAGCGCGGCGTGTCGTCGGCGTGCCGCGCCGTCGACCCTGTCGCTCACCGCTTCCTGAGAGATCTTGGTAACACCGTCGTTTGCGTCTCGCGCCACTGTGGCGCCGTGCTCGAGAAGATCAGCTGCAGCCAGCCGTGCCGGCCACACGAGTGGGAGCAGTTGATATTGCCCGGCCGACTCCGCCGCCGCATCGAGCTCCGCGACGGCCTTTGTCGAACTCGCACCGGCGGCCGCTTCAGCGACCGCAAGCACGATCCGGGACTTGAGCACGTGACGAACCGATCCCGACACACGCGCCAACTCCATGGCGGCCCGTGCCGGCTCGACGGCGCCTGCGGCGTCGCCGCAGGCCAGCGCCAACTCGGCGCGCACCCATCCCAGCCGGACGGACGGCCGCCACGACCAGTTGCTGCGCGCCTCGTCCCCCACGGCAGCCCAGTCGGAGTGCTCGCCGCCATCGTTAACCGTGACCTGCGCATTCGCTCTTTCGAGTAGCTCGTTCGCTCTGTAGAGCAGGCGTTTCGCGGTTTCCGGCGCTGCGGTGCCGACCGCATCGGCGGCCAGCCCGACCAGCGCATCGACCCGCGCCGCGAGCGCGAGACCGCGAGGGTCGTCCCGAACGGAGCAGGCCAGACGCAGACCCAGCGCGTCGTACGGGCGGGCGGCGACGTGCCCGCCGAGCTGGCGGCGATGGGCCGCAAGGGTGACGGCCGCATGCGCCGCCACCGCCACCGGGACACCGGGACGCACCAGCAGGGGCTCCAGGACGGCGGCCGCCGCGGCGTAGCGGCCCTGCCCACCGAGGGCCACGGCCACGTGCCAGCGGTCGAGGGCCGTCTCACCGGGCCGGACCCGGACCGGCGCACCGGGCTCGGCGCCGAAGGCCACCGCCGCGAGACGGGGCGGCGCGGCAACCGCTGTCACACCAGTACCGCGTCGCTGATCGTCGCGGTCGCTGCGCGCAGCGAGGGCAGGTGCGCGGTCCGCTCGGGCAGCTCTACGTCGTCCCAGCCCGGTCCGGCGACGAAGGTGCGAAACCGCGGCCTGGTACGGGGCAGCGACTCCAGCACGTCCGCGTCGGCCGTGCCGGGTTGCTGGGCCCACAGCACGACGGCGACGGGAGCCGTGCGCCGGATCGCCGCCACAAGGGCCTCCAGAGGCACGTTCGCGCCGAGACCCCGACAGACCACGCCCCGTTCGGCCAGGGCCGCGGAGAGCGCCACCAGGGGCAGTGTGTGCAGCTCGCCGGGCATCGCGCCCAGCAGTATCGGACGCGCGTCGGGAGCTGTGGGCCGGAGTGCGGCGGCGCGGGCCCCGAAGACGGGATGGACGCACTCGCTGACGAGATGCTCGATCTCGACGCCGGTCCCGTTGTGCGCCCATCTCGCGCCGATCGCGGCGAGGACGGGCCGGACGACGTCGTCCCACGCGGACTCGGCACCGGCCGTGGCGACGGCCTCCTCCAGCAGCCTGTAGACCGTGGGCGCGTCGAGTGCGAGCGCGGCGCGCCCCAGGCCCCGGGCCGCCCGCCCGGCGCCGGGAAGGCGCAGCACCCGACCGCCCACGCGGACGCGGCCGTCGCCATTGCCGTTGTCGCCATTGCCGTCGTTGCTGCTGCCGTTGCTGCCGTCGTCGCAGCCGTTGACACTGCTGTCGTTGTCGTCGCGCCCGCTGTGGCCGTGGGACGGCCGGGCCGGCGCTCCGCCGTTACCCGCCACAGCGGCGAGTCGGGCGCCGGCAGGAGACCGCACAGCGGACATCGCGTACGCCGCGGCATCCGCGGGAGACACCCCGCGCACCAGCGCGCGCTGCATGAGCTCGAGGCGGGCGAGATCCTCCGTGGAGTAGCGCCGGTGGCGGCCGGGGGTGTGCTCGGTGGGGCCGATCCCGTAACGACGGTCCCAGGTGCGGAGTGTGGCCGGAGCGACACCGAGCCTGCGCGCCGCGGCGGCCACGCTCAGCCACGGCTCCGCGGCGTCGGATGCGGGAGGCCACGCTTCAGGCTGCACGGGCTCATCGTGCTGGTCACGACGAGGCGCGGCAAGCCGAGATTGGCCATTGAACAACGTTTGACGCGGTCTACGATGGGCACACCACGTGCGTCGAAGATGAGCGCGTGAACAGGGGCGAGGTGAGTGACGTGGCGGACACCCGAAGGCTTCCGCTCCCGGTCACGGAGATCTGGGAATGGCAGATGCACGGTGCATGCCGCGGGATGGACAGCGCGTTCTTCTTCCACCCCGAAGGAGAGCGCGGACCGGCACGGGCCAACCGCGAGGCGCGGGCGAAGATGGTGTGCCACCACTGCCCCGTCCTCGAGCAGTGCCGCCGGCACGCGCTGACCGCGCATGAGCCCTACGGCGTCTGGGGTGGCCTGTCGGAGTCCGAGCGCGAAGAGATCATCCGCGGCCACGACCGGAGGCTGCGGGTGCCTGGCGAGCGCTCCCGCCGTAGGCACAGTCGCGCGAACTGAGACACAACGACAAACGGCGGGCCGACCCGGTGAGGGTCGGCCCGCCGTTTCGGCGCACCAGGTGGGTCAGTGCCCGTGGCCGTGGCCGTGGCCACCCGCAGCGGCGGGCTCCGGCGGCTCCGGCTTGTCGACGACAGCGCTCTCCGTGGTGAGCACCATCCGGGCGATCGACGCGGCGTTGACCACCGCGGACCGCGTGACCTTGACGGGGTCGACCACGCCGTCGGCCATCAGGTCGCCATAGGTGAGGGTGGCAGCGTTGAAGCCGTGGCCCCAGTCCAGGTCGGCGACCTTGCCGATCACGACCGCGCCCTCGAGACCGCCGTTGGCGGCGATCCAGTACAGCGGGGCCGTGAGCGCCCGGCGGACGACCGCCACACCGGTGGCCTCGTCGCCGGTCAGTCCGAGGCCGCCCTCGAGCTCAGCGGCCGCGTGCACCAGCGAGGCGCCCCCACCGGGGACGATGCCCTCCTCGACCGCGGCCCGGGTGGCCGACACCGCGTCCTCGATGCGGTGCTTGCGCTCCTTGAGCGCGGTCTCGGTGGCGGCACCGACCTTGATGACGGCGACACCGCCGGAGAGCTTGGCCAAGCGCTCCTGCAGCTTCTCGCGGTCCCAGTCCGAGTCGGTGGCCTCGATCTCGGCCTTGAGCTGCGCGATGCGCCCCTCGATGGCCTCCTTCGAGCCGGCGCCCTCGACGAGCGTGGTGGCGTCCTTCGTGATGACGGCGCGGCGCACCTTGCCCAGCAGGTCCAGCCCGGCCTCGGACAGCTTGAGCCCGACCTCCGGGTTGATGACCGTACCGCCGGTGGCGACGGCGAGGTCGTCCATGAAGGCCTTGCGGCGGTCACCGAAGAACGGCGACTTGACCGCGACGACCTTGATCGTCTTGCGGATCGAGTTGACGACCAGCGTGGACAGCGCCTCGCCCTCGACGTCCTCCGCGACGATCAGCAGCGGCTTGCCGTCGGCGAGCACCTTCTCCAGCAACGGGAGCAGGTCGGCGATCGCGCTGATCTTCTCGCGGTGCAGCAGGACGTAGGGGTCCTCCAGCACGCCTTCCATCGACTCCGCGTCGGTGACGAAGTACGGCGAGAGGTAGCCCTTGTCGAACTGCAGGCCCTCGGTGATCTCCAGCTCGGTGGCGAGCGTGGAGCCCTCCTCGATGGTGATCACGCCGTCCTTGCCGACGGTCTTGAGCGCCTCGCTGATCAGGTTGCCGATCTCGGCCTCACGGGAGGCGATCGTGCCGACCTGCGCGATGTGCTCCTTGTCGTCGACCGGGATCGCCTTGGCCTTGAGGACCTCGGCGACCTTCTCGGCGGCGGCGGAGATGCCACGACCCAGCGCGGTCGGGTTGGCGCCGGCAGCCACGTTGCGCAGCCCGGCGGCCACCATGGCCTGGGCGAGCACGGTGGCGGTGGTGGTGCCGTCACCGGCGACGTCGTTGGTCTTGGTGGCGACGGTCTTCGCGAGCTGGGCGCCCAGGTTCTCGAAGGGGTCGTCGAGGTCGATCTCGCGTGCGATGGTGACACCGTCGTTGGTGACGGTCGGCCCACCGAACTTCTTGTCCAGCACGACGTGACGGCCACGCGGGCCGAGGGTCACCTTGACCGCGTCGGCCAGCTGGTTGACTCCGCGCTCGAGCGAGCGCCGCGCCGCCTCGTCGAAGCTGATCTGCTTCGGCATGTCCTGCCTTTCTTAATTCTCCGGAAACAGCGCCGCCCCGGTGGCCCGCTCGGTCGAGGGACCGCCGGGGCGGCGGCTACAGAACTGCCTGCGTCAGTTGACGACCGCGAGGACGTCACGCGCGGAGAGGATGAGGTACTCCTCGCCGTTGTACTTGACCTCGGTGCCGCCGTACTTCGAGTAGATGACGACGTCGCCGACAGCGACGTCCAGCGGAACGCGGTTGCCGTTGTCGTCGATCCGACCCGGGCCGACAGCCAGGACCTTGCCCTCCTGGGGCTTCTCCTTGGCGGTGTCCGGGATGACGATGCCGGACGCGGTCGTGGTCTCCGCCTCGCTGGCCTGGACGACGATCTTGTCCTCGAGCGGCTTGATGTTTGCCACGCCGATGACCTCCCCTTCCTGGGGTACGTGCCTTCGCCTACATGTTCAGGGACGACAGCCATCGGAGGTCCCGTCGTCGCGGGTGCCGGAACATCCTGGCCGTGCGTTTGGCACTCTACCCATGAGAGTGCCAGCGTCTCAACGCCGGTGCCCGCTATGACACGAAGTGGTAGCTGTGAGCCACGACGGCATCCCCTCGACGACGTCATCGCTGGTCACGGGCGAGTGATCGCGCTGAAGGCTGCCGCCCGGCGTCCCGATCCCGCGCGAGCCCCTGAACGCACACGGCAGCGCAGGAGCCGAAATTCGGAGGGCCGGAGTAGATCGGACGAAGCCGTACGGAACGAGCAAACCTCGCCTCCCGTTCACCGGCCGGTGCCGTCGGCGCCATCCGGCGCACGAAAGGATGATCAACGCTGCTCGCCGTGACCACAGACGTACCTCCCACCACATCGGTGCGTAGCTACAACTTCAACCGGCGCGGCGTGTTGAAGGCGGGGCTGACCGCCTCCGCCATGTTCGCCGTGCCCGGCACCCTCCTCACCGGGTTCGCCGGTTCGGCGGCAGCCGCTCCCGTCGGCGACCCGTTCACGCTCGGCGTCGCGTCCGGGGAGCCCTCACCGGACGGGATGGTGCTGTGGACGCGCCTCGCGCCCGACCCGCTGGCCGAGGACGGACTCGGTGGGATGGGCGACCGGAAGACCGACGTCGAGTGGGAGCTCGCCTCCGACGAGGGCTTCCGGGACATCGTGCGCCGGGGTGTCGAGACCACCGGTTCGGAGCTGGGCCACAGCGTGCACGTCGAGCTGGCAGGCCTGAAGGCGGGACGTGAGTACTTCTACCGGTTCCGCTCGGGGAAGGCCGTCTCCCCCGCCGGCCGCACCCGCACCGCGCCGCCCGCGTCGGCGATGCAGAAGCTGACCATGTGCTTCACGTCGTGCTCGCAGTACGAGCACGGCTACTTCACCGCCTACGCCCGCCTCGCCGAGGACGAGCCGGAGCTCATCCTGCATCTGGGCGACTACCAGTACGAGTACGCAGCGGGCGACTACAAGGCCCCCGGCGGGAACGTGCGTGACCACGTCGGCCCGGAGACCGAGACCCTCGGGAACTACCGGCAGCGCTACGCGCAGTACAAGACCGACGCCGACCTGCAGGCCGCCCACGCCGTCGCGCCCTGGCTCGTCGTATTCGACGACCACGAGCTCGACAACAACTGGGCCGACGAGGTGCCGGAGCACCCGGAGACCCCGCAGCCCAACTTCCTCGCCCGGCGGGAAGCGGCACTGCGCGCGTACTGGGAGAACATGCCGCTGCGCAAGGCCCAGCGGCCCAAGGGCATCGACATGCGGCTATACCGCACTGTGTCGTGGGGCCGGATGGCGAGCTTCCACATGCTCGACACCCGCCAGTACCGCGGCGACCAGCCGTGCGACGACAAGTTCAACACCGACTGCACGGAGCGCACCGACCCGGCGCGCTCGCTGCCCGGCTCAGAGCAGGAGAAGTGGATCGCCGAGGAGTTCCGGCGTTCCCAGGCGCGCTGGGACGTGCTCGGCCAGCAGGTGTTCTTCTCCCAGGTCGACTTCACCCCCGGCGCCGGGCGCGGCTTCAACCCCGACGCCTGGGACGGCTACCCGGGTTCGCGCGACCGCGTGGTGGACTCCTGGACCGCGGCGAAGGCGCGCAACCTGCTGGTGCTGACCGGTGACGTCCATGCGCACTGGGCCGCCGACATCAAGCAGCGCTTCGACGACCCGGCGGCGCCCGTCATCGGATCCGAGCTCGTGTCGAGCTCGATCACGTCGGGCGGCGACGGTTCGGAGACCAGCTCCACCACGGAGGGCACGCTCGCCGACAACCCGCACATCCACTTCTACAACAACCGTCGCGGCTACGTGCGCACGCAGTTCACGGCGAACGAGGTCACCGCCGACTTCCGCGTGGTGCCGTTCGTGAAGCAGCCCGGCGCCCCCGTCGAGACCCGGGGGACGTTCGTGGTGGAGGACCGCAAGCCCGGCCTGAACAAGGCGTGAACTGTGTGCGGATACGAGTGCTGCGGCACTCTTATCCGCACACGGTCGTAGAGTCGCAAGCATGGCGAAGATCGGCTCTGACCTGGATGTGACCCGGCTGTGTCTGGGCGGCAACGTGTTCGGTTGGTCGGCGGACCGGCACACCTCGTTCGCGGTCCTCGATGCGTACGTGGCGGCGGGCGGGAACTTCGTCGACACGGCCGACTCGTACATGTGGAGAGCGCCCGGCAACTCGGGCGGTGAGTCCGAGACGATCATCGGCGAGTGGCTGGCCGCCCGCGGCAACCGCGACGACATGGTGATCGCCACGAAGGTCGGCTCGTGGCCCGAGCGGCCGGGGCTCTCGCGCGCCAACATCACGGCAGCCGTGGAGGACTCGCTGCGCCGGCTGCAGACCGACCGGATCGACCTCTACTACGCACACCGTGACGACCCGGAGACCGCGCAGGAGGAAACCCTCGACGCCTTCGACAGCCTGGTCCGGGCGGGGAAGGTCCGGGCGATCGGCGCGTCCAACTTCACGGCCGAGCGGCTGCGCTCCGCGCTGGAGATCTCCGACCGCGACGGGCTCACGCGCTACGTCGCCCTGCAGCCGCACTACAACCTGCTCGAGCGGGCCGACTTCGAGACGTCCCTCGCGCCGCTGCTCGCCGAGCAGGACCTCGCGTGCCTGCCGTACTTCGGGCTGGCCAAGGGCTTCCTGACCGGCAAGTACCGGCCGGACACCACCGTTGAGAGCGTCCGCGCCGAGGGAGCGCGGGAGTATCTGGACGACCGCGGGCTGCGCGTGCTGGCGGTGCTCGACGAGATCGCGGCCGGTCACAACGTGCCCGTCGCCGCTGTCTCGCTTGCCTGGCTGGCCGACCAGCCCACCGTGGCCGCTCCCATCGCCAGCGCCCGCACCACCGAGCAGCTGGCCGACCTGCTCCCGATGCTGGAGCTGCGCCTCACCGACGACGAGCTGCGGCTGCTGCGTCACGTCAGCGACTGATCGGAACTGATCGGGACGATCCGTGGCCGGCGGCGGTGCCGGCCACGGCCCCGGCGGTGCCGGGGGGCCGCTGTCAGCCGGCCGAGCCGGCGAGGGATGCGAAGCGTCCCAGGCGCGGGCGGATCACCGCGTCCACGCTCCAGGTGGCTCCCGCCCCGGCGAAGAACAACGCAAGCGCGGCGAAGATGTAGCCGATCGACGGCCCGAGATCGGTCATGCCTGTCGTGAACGGCATGTGCAGGTGCTCCGCGGAGGTCCAGATGCCGAAGGACCACACGGCGGTGACGATGAACGTGAGATTCGAGAGGAACCCGAGGATCAGGGCCACCGCGATCAGCGACTCGACGATGGCGGTGACGACTGCGAACGCTCCCGGGCTCGTCGAGGCAGTGCTGTGCCACATCTGCACCCACTGATGCAGCACCGGGACCGGGACCTTCGACTCATCGAGCTCGTGACCGAGGGTCTGGCCGTGGATAAAACCGGGGAGCCATTTGAAAATGGCGTCTATCGCCCAGAGGACGCCGAAGAGGATCCGCACCACCGCTGCGCCGTGCAATCGCCGCAGCGATCGATCCAGCGGAACGAATGACCGCGTTCCACGCAGATCGTCGGTATTGAGGGCCGCACTCATTTCCGACTCCCATCACTGATTGTTGAGCATTGAACGACCAACGGTAGCTGGGACGATCGGGGAGTCAAGGCGATGGGATCTACATCGCCCGCAATTCGCGAGAGATGTCTTGGTTCCGTAATCAATGCGGTCGATCGGATCACCCGGAAACCGCATCCGGAAAGTTGCAGCCAATTCGGAAAGGGTTCGAAAAACCGGCGATCAGACCAGGACTTCGGTCACCGGGAGCGACGAGTCGGCCGGCAGTTGCAGCGACGAGGGCTGCGCGCCCGCCACGAGCAGGTGCGCGCCCAGCGCGGCGACCATGGCCCCGTTGTCGGTGCACAACCCCGGCCGCGGCACCCGCAGCGCGATGCCCGCGGCGGCACAGCGCTCCTGCGCCAGCTCGCGCAGCCTGGAGTTGGCGGCGACCCCACCGCCGAGCAGCACCGTGTCCATCCCCCGCTCCCGGGCAGCCCGCACGGCCTTCGCCGTGAGGACGTCGACCACGGCCTCCTGGAAGCTCGCGGCCACGTCGGCGACCGGCACGGGCGTGCCGGCCCGTTCCAGCGCCTCGACGTGCCGCGCGACAGCAGTTTTGAGCCCGGAGAAGGAGAAGTCGAACGGGGCGTCGCGGGGCCCGGTGAGGCCGCGCGGGAACGCCACGGCTCCCCGGTCGCCGTCCCTGGCCACGCGGTCGATGTGCGGACCGCCGGGGAACGGCAGTCCGAGCAGCCGCGCGACCTTGTCGAACGCCTCACCGGCAGCGTCGTCGATCGTGGCACCCAGCGGGGTGACCGGCCCGGCGAGATCGGGGACGTCGAGGAGGCTCGAGTGGCCGCCGGACACCAGCAGCGCGAGGCACGGCGGCAGGGGCCCGTGCTGCAGCGTGTCGACGGCGACGTGCGCGGCGAGGTGGTTGACCCCGTACAGCGGCACGTCCCACGCGGCGGCGTAGGCCTTGGCGGCGGCGACGCCGACGAGCAGGGCTCCGGTGAGTCCCGGACCCGCTGTGACGGCCACGGCCTCGACGTCGCGGCCGGTCACCCCGGCGGTGGCGAGCGCGCGGTGCGCAGCGGGCACCATCGCCTGCAGGTGCGCCCGCGAGGCGACCTCGGGAACGACCCCGCCGAAGCGCGCGTGCTCCTCCACGCTGGAGGCGACCTCATTGGCCAGGAGCGTGACGCTCCCGCCCGGCTCGGCGCGCACCACCCCGATGCCGGTCTCGTCGCAGGAGGTCTCGATACCGAGAACGATCATGCTGCCGGCTCCCGCCGCATCGTGTGGGCGTCGGCCCCGCTGGGCCGGTAGTACCGCTTGCGCAGGCCGACCACCGTGAATCCCTCGTCCTCGTACAGCCTGCGGGCCGCCTCGTTGTCGGTGCGGACCTCCAGGAACACCGTGGCACGCTCCGCGTCGGCCACCGCGAGCAGTCCGCGCAGCAGCTCCCGCCCGATCCCGCGCCGCTGGTACCCCGGGTCGACGCCGATGGTGTGGATCTCCGCCTCCGCGAACGGTGGACCGGCCACGAACGCGAGTCCGGCGTAGCCCACGAGCCGATCGCCGTCGCGCGCGGCGAGGTAGTGGTGGCCCGCGCGCAGCTCCTCACGAAACGCCGGCGCGCTCCACGGGTCGTCGCCGGGGAAGAGCAACTTCTCCAGCTCCGCGCAACGCTCCGCGTCAGCCAGGCGCAGCGCGTCGATCGCGGGCACGGTGGCCGTCATCCGGCGCTCCTGCCCGCGGGTTCACTCACCCGCTTGCGGGCGCCGGGCTCCACGGCGTCGGGTCGGCGCAGGTAGAGCGGCTCGAGGGGGCCAGGAAGCACCCCGGAGCGCAGCACAGGAGCCGCCACCGCAACCAGCCCGGCGGGCGACGGTGACGCCGGCTCCCACTCGGGGAGGCCGACGAGCGCGGCCGAGCCACCCGCTGCGGCGACCGCGCCCAGGGCGTCGACCCGGGCCGTCAGGACGGCGGGGGTCTCGACATGCGGACCGCTGATGCGGCCACCCTCGCCGTCGTAGAGCGCCCAGTACACCTCACGCCGACGGGCATCGGTGACGACGAGAAGGGGGCCGTCGGGAACGGGACCCCCGGCGAGCGACGCGGCGGCGATCGCGTCCAGCGAGCAGACGCCGTGGACCGGGATGCCGAGAGCGTCACCGAGCGCGGCGGCGGTGACCATGCCGACGCGCAGGCCGGTGAACGGGCCGGGCCCGGTGCCGGTGACGACGGCGTCGACATCGCGCATCGTCACACCGGCGTCGGCGCAGGCGCCCAGCACCTCCGGCATGAGGAGCTCGGCGTGCTTGCGGGCGTCGTGTGCGACCCGGACGGATCGCTGGACGACGGCGTTGCCCGTCAGCTCGACAACGCCCGCCGTGACGGCGGGCGTCGAAGTGTCAAGAGCAAGCACGAGCACAGGTCGAGCCTACGAGCGTGCCGCCGAGGGCGGTCGGACGGGGCAGCCCCACCTCCGTGGTGTGGGAGCGACGCTCACCAGTCGGCGAGCAACTCCGGGAGGTCGGCGAGGCGCTGGATCACGCCGTCGGGCTGCACGTCCACCGCCACGTGCTGCACAGCCGGGATGTCCGAGTGCGGCACGAGCACTGCACGCATTCCCACGCCCTTGGCCCCGCTGATGTCGTCGTAGGGCCGGTCGCCCACGTACACGCAGCGGGCGGGGTCGGTGGCTCCGACGGCGCTCATGGCGGCGTGGAAGGCGGTGGGGTGCGGCTTCGTCCAGGGCAGCTCGCTGGTCCACACGCAGGCGTCGAAGAGATCCAGCACGCCGTCACGGCGGAAGAGCTCCTCGTGCCATTCCCGGGGCCATGCCGTGGAGGACAGCACCCCGAGCTTGAGACCGCGCTCGCGAAGCGCGGCGAGCATCGGGGCGACGTCCGGGTCGGTGGCCGTGTACTGCACCCAGTACTCGCGGTACGCCTCGAGCGCGGCCTCGTACCGCTCGCGCGGGTGGTCGGCGCCATCGGCCGCGTCGGCCAGCACGTGGGCAAGCGTGAACGCACGGTGCTCGTCGCGCACCGTCATCCAGCGGGCCTCGTCGGCGGCCAGGAGCGCTGCCGCGAACACCTCGGCGCGGTCGGGGTCGTCGGCGTGCAGGACGTCGGCGAGGCGCCGCCAACCGGCGAGGTGGTCGACGGTGGCCCATGGGGTGAGCGTTCCACCCCAGTCGAAGATCACCGTGTCGATCACGCCGCCTCCACCCGGTGGACGCTCGCGACCCGTACGTCGTCGGGGCGGCGGGTGATCCGCACCAGCAGGTGGCGCTCCGCGAGCCGCTCGGCCACGCCCTCGCCCCACTCGACGGCCACCACTGCCTCTGCCAGGTCGGTGTCGAGGTCGAGGTCGTCCAGCTCCGCGGCGCCGCCGAGCCGGTAGGCGTCGACGTGCACGAGCGGTACACCGGCTCCGCCGGGGAGCGGACGGTGCTCACGGGCGATCACGAACGTCGGCGACGTGATCGGACCCGCCACGCCCAGCCCGCGCGCCAGGCCCCGGACGAGGGCGGTCTTGCCCGCCCCCAGCGGCCCCGACAGCACCACCAGGTCGCCTGCCTTGAGCCCGCCGGCCAGCCGCTCGCCGAGCTCCTCGGTGTCGGCGGCCGCGGGCAGCTCCATCTCGACGTCGAGCTCGACCGGGTCCTTCGCCTGCTGCGTCATGCGCGCCGCCGCAATCCGTTGGGCGCGCTCCGGACCGCGCTGCGGCGCAGCAGGTCGACCAGCGCCTCGTCCATGGCTGCCGGCTGCTCCAGCATCGGCAGATGCCCCACCCCGTCGAACCGCACGAGCGTGACGTCCGGCAGTTCCGCCGCGATCACGTCGCTGTGGGAGAACGGGATGACGCGATCGGCGTCGCCTGCCGCGACGAGCAGCTCGCAAGTGGCGAGCGCGGGCAGTGCGGCGACCCGGTTGTGGCTGCCGACGGTGTCGGCGAAGTCGGTGAGCGCATCGACCGCGTTGGCGCTGATCATCTCGTCGACGAGGTCGACCAGGCAGGGCGCGACGTTTCTGTCGCCGTAGGCGAAGCTGCGCGTGATCGCCCAGATCACGTCGCCCGCCGCCTTCCGGACACCCTCCACGAGCTTCGGCTGGAGCCGGGCTGCCAGCCCGACAACGCGGGTGAGCGGGTTGTGCCGCGACAGCAGCGTGCCGGAGAGCCCACCGCTGGCCACCTCGCCCGCCGACGTGGACACCAGCGCCACACCGGCCACGCGTTCGGCGAACAGCGCGGGATTCTGCTCCGCGAGCGCCATGATCGTCATGCCGCCCATCGAGTGGCCCACGAGGACGAGGGGCCCCTCTGGCGCGAGCGCCCGGATGACCGCGTCGAGATCGTGGCCGAGCTGCTCGATCGTGCAGCTCTCCCGCGGAGCCCGCTCGGACCGGCCGTGGCTGCGCTGGTCGTAGAGCACGAGCCGCACGGAGGGGTCCGTGAGCATGGGGAGGGACCGCCGCTGGAAGTGCCAGGTGCGACGGTCGAGCGCGAACCCGTGGACGAGCACGACCGTGAGCGACGGGTTGCCGCCCGGCGCCTCGACCTCCTCGCACGAGAGCCGCACACCGTCGTCGGCGGTGACCGAGGACGCCTCGCTCACAGGACCACTTCCGGGCCCTGGCTCGATCTCGGCGAGCTGGGTGGCGAGACGGCGCCGCTCAGCGGCGATCTGCGACCGCTTGCGCGCGGCTACGCCGACTGCGACCCCTGTGACGGCCGCACCCGCCGCTCCGGCGGCAGCACCCCAGACCTGCCCCCGGTTCACGACGGCGCCCCGGTGCCGACCACGGTGCGGGTGATACGGCGCCAGTGGAGGCCCGTGACGATCTCGTAGTGGATCGTGCCTAGCTCGTCCGCCCAGTCCTGCGCGGTTGGCTCGCCGTGGTCACCTGAACCGAAGAGCACCGCGGCATCCCCCTCACGGACCGGGTCGTCGCCGCAGTCCACCATCACCTGGTCCATGCACACCCTGCCGACGACGGGACGGACGACACCGCCGAGCAGCACCTGCATGCGCCCGTCGCGCCCGAGCCTGCGAGGCACGCCATCGGCGTAGCCGATCGGGAGCAGCGCGAGAGTGGTCTCGCCCGGTGTGGTCCATTCGTGCCCGTACGAGACGCCCTCCCCTGCCGGTACCCGCTTCACCAGCGCCACCTTGCACCGGAGCGTCATCGCGGGCCGCAACGGGCTGCGCGCCGGCTGGCGGTCCAGCGGGTCGAGCCCGTAGACGGCGATACCAGGACGCACGAGGTCGAAGTGCATGTCGGGGCGGGTGAGCGTGGCCGCGGAGTTGGCGAGATGCCGGATCGGCGACAGGCCGCGCTCCTTGGCTGCCTGCCACGCCGTGGTGAGCCGGGCTTTCTGCAGGTCGTTGCTCGGGTGGTCCGGGACGTCGGCGTTCGCCAGGTGGGACCAGACCGCGACGACCTCGGCGATCCCGTCGGCAACGGCCTTCGTGGCATCGTCGAGCAGGTCGGGCCAGTCGGTGGGCTGGGCGCCACCACGGGTGGCCCCGGTGTCGGCCTTCAGATGCAACCGGGCAGGTCGCCCCGCGCGGCGCGCACCGGCCAGCACCCCGGCGAGATGGCGGCGTGACGAGATCGACAGGTCGACACCCGCGGCCACCGCCTCGGTGAAGTCGTCGTCCGGGAGGTGCAGCCAGCACAGCACCGGCGCGGTGATCCCACCGTGCCGCAGCTGCATGGCCTCCTCGAGGGTGCACACGCCCAGCCAGGTGGCGCCGGCCTCCAGTGCGGCGCGACCGACGGCTACGGCGCCGTGACCGTAACCATCCGACTTCACGACGGCCATCACAGCCGCGCCGGGAGCCGTGGCGGCCCGCAGGACCTCGATGTTGTGCCGGATGGCGTCGAGATCGACGACGGCCTCCGCACGCGCGCTCACCGGCAGATCGACCACGTCCTCATCATCTCATCCATGACCGTCACATCGCGGACAGAGCGATGATCGGATCCCAGATCGGCCGAGATCCCCCCGTCCGCCGACAACCCGGCGAGCCACCCGCGCCGCCCGCGAGCCGCCCAATCCCACCCGCGAGTCGCCCGGCACCGGTCCGCGAGCCGCCCAACCCCACCGGCCCGCCGCGCAGCACCGGTCCGCGAGCCGCCCAACCCTGCTCGCGAGCTGCCCCGGCACTGGTCCACGAGCCGCCCGAATCCTGCTCGCGAGCTGCCCCGGCGCTGGTCCGCGGGTCGGCCCGAATCCGCGCGATTCGTCCGGAACCGGCCTGCGAGTCGCCCGAACTCCACCCGTGCGTCGGCCCGAACTCCACCCGCGAGTCGGCCCGCGAGACGTCGGGCGGCCGGTAGGAACTCATATACCTCGGATCGCGCGGATCGCCGCCGGAATCGCCGCCTGCAGCCTCGACGCCGGGGCCGGCGCGCCGCGCGCGGCCAGCACGGACGCGAGCCCGTGCACGTGGGTCCCGCACCCCGCCGCCCACCACGGCTCGAGCCCGGCGGCCAGCAGCGCACCGATGATCCCGGTGAGCACGTCTCCGGAACCGGCGGTTGCCGCCCACGAGGACGTCGACGGGTGTACCAGCGCTCGCCCATGCGGATCGGCGACCACGGTGGCGTTTCCCTTGAGCAGCACGGTGATGCCGAGTTCGGCCGCAGCCCGGCGGGCAGCCGCGACCCGGTCGCTGCCGACCTCACCTGCGATGCGCGCGAACTCGCGGTCGTGCGGCGTGATCAGTACCGGCCTCCCCCGCAGCACCGCACGGAGATCGGGGTGCAGGGCGAGCAGGGAGATCCCGTCGGCGTCGATGCAGAGCGGGACGTTGCGGCCGATGGCCTCGGACAGCACGGCAAGGCCGGCGTCGTCCGTGCCGATACCCGGCCCGACGGCCCAGGCCTGGGTCTGCCCCGCGTCGACGATCGAATCGGTGGCGACGATCTCCGGCCACGGGTCCCGGACGAGCGAGGCTGCGGTTCCGGCGAAACGGACCATGCCGCTCGTGGCAAGGGCGGCTGCCCCGGCGGACAGCACTGCAGCGCCGGGGTAGGTCGCCGAGCCGGCGGCGATACCCACGACACCCTGCGTGTACTTGTCGTCCGCCGGGCCGGGGACCGGCCAGCGAGCGGCGACGTCGGCAGGGTCGAGGACCTCGGCGTACGGCCCTGGCAGCAGCGGTCCGAGCCCGATGTCGACCAGGTGCACCTCGCCACATCGGTGGGCTGCGAGCACATGAACCGGTTTGAGTGCACCGAACGTGACGGTCGCCGTGGCCGTGACGGCAGGGCCGTCGACCGCGCCGGTGTCGGGGTCCACACCGCTGGGCAGGTCGACGGCCAGCACGGGCACACCCGCGTGGTCCACCGCGGCGACCAGGCGCGCCGCGGGCTCGCGCAACGGCCCGCGCCCGGAGATGCCGACGATGCCGTCGATCACCAGGTCGGCCCCGAGCGCGGCCACCAGGCCGGCGTCCACGTCGACGAAACGGCCCCCCGCACGGCGCAGCGCAGCGAGACCTTCAGGGTGGGCGCGGGCCACGTCGAGCAGCACCGCAGTGACGCCGACGCCGCGCCTGCGCAGCTCCACCCCGGCCCAGAGCGCGTCGCCGCCGTTGTTGCCCGCGCCGACGAGGAGCGCCACCCGACGGCCGCTCACCTGCCCGCTCCGCGCGAGCATCCGGCGTGCATGCACCGCGAGCCCGAACGCAGCACGCCGCATGAGCGCGCCTTCGGCCGTGCGGCCCAGGAGCACGGCTTCCGACTCCCGCACCTGCTGGGCCGTCCAGACGCCCCTCATCGGCCATCTCTCGGTGGCATGTCCGGAGCGTAGGACGTGGGTGGGCACGAGCGCCGGATGACCCGCGTCAGGATGGCGTGAGGGCGAGAACACCGCCCATGTCCTGAGCCAACGGCCAAATCCGTGGATCGCCCGTTCCGGACGGAGCCCCGAACATGTGCGCGGCTCAGTAGCGCGTCGCAGACCGCCCCTGCGATCCGGCAGGACGAGGCTTACACCGACAGCGCGGAACCGCTGGTCAGTGCCGTGTTGATGACGCGTCGCAGTCGGATGGCGACGGAGGGTTCGTGCTCCCCGCATGGACCTGGCTCGACTTCCTGCTGTTTTCGCCGCCATCCCGGCCGGTGTCGGCGGCTGCCTTCTCGGAGTCCGAGGCGCCAACGCGATCAACCGCCGGCTCGGGCGCGCCGCTCCGAGCGAAGAACCGAACGCGTCCCCACCCGCTTCGACGAGTAGCCGAGAAAAGCGGCTGGGCACCGTCGGGTGTCGCCCGCACGATGCGCCGTCGCCGCGTTGCGTTCGCCCGCCCGACGTCGCTAGGACTACGGTGCTGCGCTGTGACCCGGACCCGCCCGTTCGCCCGGCCACCGGAGATGCGCAACGCCAAGGAGGCGCTGGAGCAGCTCTCCCGGCCCGGGCCGCACCAGGTGCTGCGTGGCAACCTCGGCATGGTCGGCATCCCGGGCGTCGTGTTCGCGCCGGAGGAGGGGCTGGGGCTGCCCGCTGTCGCCTTCGGGCACGACTGGCTGCAGCCCGCCGAGCGCTACGCCGACCTGCTGCGGCACCTCGCATCCTGGGGCATCGTGGCGGCTGCCCCGTCGAGCCACCGCGGCCCGTTGCCGAGCCACGCGGGCTTCGCCACCGACCTGCGCACCACGCTCGACGTCTGCGCCGGGGTACGGCTCGGCGAGGGACGGATCAGCGTGGACTCCCGCCGCACCGCACTCGCCGGTCACGGGATCGGCGGCGGGATCGCGATGCTGGCGGCGCAAGACCGTCCACGCGTCCGGGCCGTCGTCACGATCGCGGTTGCGCAGACGCGGCCGTCGGCCATCGACGCCGCCCGTGCTCTCACGATCCCCGTACTGCACCTCGCCGCGGGCAAGGACACCGTCGCGCCCGCCGCTGGGCACGCAGAGCCCATCGCGGCGGCGGCAGGCGGACCCGTCTGGTTGCGCACGCTCTCCAAGGCCACCCACACCGGGTTCCTCGAAGGCCTGCACTGGAGCGACTTCGTGCTCTCGGGCAACCCCGACGCCAAGGCACGCCGCCTCGCCCGCGCCCTGGTCACGGCCTTCCTGCTGCACCACCTGTGCGACGAGGACCGCGTCGACATGCTCATCGACGGGAAGGTCCCCGGCACCACGCTCGCCGACCGCCACTGATCCCGCGCCGGCAGGGGGCAACTCGCGCAATCGGGACAGAGAACTCGTCCGGAACCGACGATTCGCGCGCCCGGAGCGGGAGGCCCGCAGAGCGGGAAACGGGAACTCGCGCAACCCACGAAATCAACTGTCCGGAACAAACGAACCTTTCTCATAGAGAGGGATCGAATCGCGCACCCAGGATGGGCGACCGGCTCAGCAGGAATGGGCTCGCGCAGGACGGTGCCGCCGCCGAGCGGGACGCGACTCTCGCAAGCAGGCCGCCACTCGGGCAGCCGAAGGGAGTGATTCGGGCAACCGAAAGTGGGCCACTCGGGCAGGCAGGGACGGGCGACCTGCGGGCTGGAAGGGGCGGCTCGGGCGGAGACGGGCGGTCAGCCCGTCTCCGGGTTCTCCGCGGGGAGCTGGGCTATGCGCATCCCTCGCTCGCTGTCGGCGCGCTGCGCCGCCGTGCCGCCGAGGCGCATCCCGGGAAGCCGCGAGGACGGCAAGCCCAAGCGAACGGGGTCAGCCGCCTGTCGCGCGTACGCCTCACCCAGTTCGGCAGCCGATCCGGCCTCCCGGCCCAACTCCTGACCCAGCCGCACGACCCGCTCCGCCCACTCGAGGCCACGGCCGTCCGGCCAGTCGTGGCCGATCTGCTCGGAGAGCCGGCCGACGCGTCGCCCCATGTCGGCAAGAGCGTCGCCGAGATCAGCCCACCACCGCGCCGTACGGGACAGGGTCTCCACATCGACGGGGTCGACGGGACCGGGCGGTGTGACCGGCCGGCTCATGTCCAGTCCCCGCCGGACGACCGCGCCGGGCGTGCGGCGCCGAGCGCGTCCTGGATCCGGAGCATCGTCGAGGTGACCACGCCGTCGGCGTCCGCCGACGCGGTGGCGGCACCGGCGAGGGCGACACTGAGCTCCGCCAGTTCGCGGACGGCGCCGAGCAGGACCGCGCGCAGCCGTTCGTGCTCGGCCACGAGGGCAGGGCCGCCGGGCGCGTCGCCGGAAGACGGAGGCAGCACCCCGCGCAGGTCCTCGGAGAGACCGGCGGCCGTGAAGGCGTGGGATCGCAGCCGATCAGGTTGCAGGCGCAGCTCAGGCGGCACGACGCGATCGTGCCGCACTGATCCGGCCGGCGGGGCGGAACGGGAGAATCAGCGCACGGCGGCGACGACGTCGGCCAGCCGCAGCGCGACGGCCTCCGCGACCTCCGCGGTGGGCGCCTCGACCATCACCCGCACCAACTGCTCGGTGCCGGACGGACGCAGCAGCACGCGCCCGGTGCCACCCAGCTCCGCCTGCGCGGCCTCGACGGCCTCGCGCACCGCGGCGGAACCGGCGACCGCGGTCTTGTCGGCCACATGCACGTTGCGCAGCACCTGCGGCAGCGGCGTCACCACCGAGGTGAGCGCGGCGAGCGACGAACCCGTGGCCGTCATCCGCGCCATCAGCCGCAGCGCGGTGAGCAGGCCGTCGCCGGTGGTGGAGTGTTGCGGCAGCACGACGTGCCCGGACTGCTCGCCGCCGAGGCTGAACCCGCCCGTCCGCAGCTCTTCGAGGACGTACCGGTCGCCGACCTGGGTGGTGCGCACCGCGATACCCGCCTCCTGCATCGTGAGATGCAGGCCGAGGTTGCTCATCACCGTGGTGACGAGGGTGTCGTGGGTGAGCTCACCGGCCTCCCGCATGGCGAGAGCGAGCACGGCCATGATCTGGTCGCCGTCGACCTCGGCGCCCGTGGCGTCGACGGCCAGGCAGCGGTCGGCGTCGCCGTCGTGAGCGATACCGAGATCGGCAGCGTGCTCACGGACGGCCTTCTGTAGCGGCCCGAGGTGAGTGGACCCGACGCCGTCGTTGATGTTGAGGCCGTCCGGGTCGGCGTGCACCGCGATCACCTCGGCCCCGGCCCTGCGGTACGCCGCGGGTGCCACGACGGAAGCCGCACCGTGTGCGCAGTCGACGACGACCCGAAGCCCGGCGAGCGAGCCCGGTGTGGCGGCGATGAGGTGATCGCGATACCGATCAGCGGCATCCACGAGGTCGTGGACACGGCCGATCCGCGCACCGGTCGGACGCTCACCGCGGGTGTCGAGGCCTTCCTCGACCGCACTCTCGAGCGCGTCGGGAAGCTTGTGGCCGCCCGCCGCGAAGAGCTTGATGCCGTTGTCCGGCATCGCGTTGTGCGACGCGGAGATCATCACGCCGAGGTCGGCACCGAGCGACCCGACCAGGAAGGCGACCGCAGGGGTGGGTAACACCCCTACGCGTACCGCGTCGGCTCCGGCCGACGTCAGGCCCGCGACGACCGCGGCCTCCAGCATCTCTCCGCTCGCCCGCGGATCCCGCCCGACCACTGCCACCGGCCGGTGAGAACGGTCCCGTTCGGCGAGCACCCGTGCAGCGGACGCGGACAACGCGACAGCGAGCTCAGGAGTGAGCAGGTCGCCGTTGGCCAGTCCGCGAACGCCGTCGGTACCGAACAGACGTCGCTCGCCCAATGGGTCAGCGCTTGCTGTACTGAGGAGCCTTGCGGGCCTTCTTGAGGCCGTACTTCTTGCGCTCGATGACACGCGGGTCACGGGTGAGGAAGCCGGCCTTCTTGAGCGGCGGGCGGTCGTCGGGGTCGGCCTCGATCAGCGCACGGGCGACCGCCAGGCGCAGCGCGCCGGCCTGACCCGAGGTGCCACCGCCATTGAGGTTGGCGAAGATGTCGAAGCGCTCGGTCTTCTCGACCGTGACGAGCGGCTCCCGGATCAGCTGCTGGTGCAGCTTGTTGGGGAAGTACTCCTCGAGCGACTTGCCGTTGAGGCGGAACACCCCGCTGCCCGGCACCAACCGGACGCGGACGACGGCCTCCTTGCGGCGGCCGACGGTCTGGATCGGCCGGTCGGAGAACACCGCCGGAATGGCGGGCACCGCATCGATGTCGGAGTCGATCTCCACCTCGGAGTCGACGTCGTACTCGTCGGCGTTGTCCGCGGCGAGCGCGGCTTCCTCGACGGCCTCGATCTCGGCGGCTGCCGTCTCGGCGGCCTCGCTCCCGGGCTCCGGGGGGGTGGTCACGGGCTGTCCCTCTTCGTTCTCTGCGGTGGTCACTGCGCGACCTGGGTGATCTCGAACGCGGCCGGCTGCTGCGCGGCGTGCGGGTGGTCGGGCCCGGCGTAGACCTTCAGCTTCTTGCTCATGGCCCGGCCGAGGCGGTTCTTCGGCAGCATGCCCTTGATCGCCTTCTCGACGAGACGGTCCGGGTGCTTCTCGATCATCTCGCCGACCGAGCGCTGGCGGAGACCACCGGGGAAGCCGCTGTGGCGGTAGACGAACTTGTCGTCCCGCTTGTTGCCGGAGACGGCGATCTTCTCCGCGTTGACGATGATCACGAAGTCACCGGTGTCCATGTGCGGGGCATACGTCGGCTTGTGCTTGCCGCGCAGGAGTGTGGCGGCGTGCGTGGCGAGGCGGCCGAGCACCACGTCCGTAGCATCGATCACATGCCAGGCGCGGGTGATCTCGCCGGGCTTGGGGCTGTACGTGGGCACGGACCTACCTCGTCGCTGTCG
Source organism: Pseudonocardia alaniniphila (assembly GCF_022524485.1). Classification (GTDB taxonomy): domain Bacteria; phylum Actinomycetota; class Actinomycetes; order Mycobacteriales; family Pseudonocardiaceae; genus Pseudonocardia; species Pseudonocardia alaniniphila. Next base: position 221,916 of record NZ_JAKXMK010000012.1, on the reverse strand, counting down.
TGTGCTCGTCGAATGCTCGGGAGCTGCCTCTGGTCGCGGGTGCGGAGGAAGGCGCCGGGCCCGGATGGGGCCGTGCGGGACGCTGTTGAGAGCGACCGCGGGTCTCCACCCACCGCACATCGAAGAACGAGGGTACCCGCCGGTCTGAAGCGGGGTCAAAACGCCCCCTCCAACCGCCGGGCACCCTGTTCCGTTGCCGTTGACGCTACCTCCAGCGGGCCGCGTTGGCCCGCTCGACCTGCTGATAACTCTCGTTGGCCGTGCCCAGGGCCACCCCGATCTGGGCGAGCACCGCCGCCAGATCGGCCGCGGCCGTGTCCCACCGGCGCTGAGTGGCCTGGTACTCGGTGGCCGCCTGCCCCTCCCAGCCGGCGACCATCGGCGCCAGGAACCGTTTGAGCTCCTCCAGCTGGCCGGAGATGCGCCCGGCGGTGGTGCCGACGTCCGTCCGCGCCACTTCCAGTGCTCCGAACGTGACCTTGATCTCAGGCATTGCTCGCTCCCCTCAGCCCAGCGCCGCACGGATCGATGACAGCTCTCCGGTGCGCTGCTCCTCCTGGGCCTGATAGCTCGCGCCTGTGCCCTGTATCGCCTCTCCGATCGTGCGCAGGGCCTCGTTCAAGGCGCGGGCGTCGGCGTCCCAACGCGCCATCAGCGCTGTGAACGCCGTGGACGCCTCTCCCCGCCATGCCCCCGCCAACGGGGCGAGCCTGCCGCGCAAAGTGGCGAGATCGGCCTGCACGGCGTCGTTCACCGCGAACACGTGCCTCCCGGCCCGCTGCATCTCCTCGACGGTGGTGCCGAACCCGTCGGCCATGTCGATCACCCCTGTTCCCGTTCCAGCCGTCTGCTGCCGGGCCACCGTCGCAGGGGTGACGACGGCGCGGGGCCGAACCGGCGAGATCGTGTGCAGGTGCGAACGGCAGAACACGAGCGGGCCACTCGCCTGCTCAGGCCGGTCGCACCGAGGCGACGACGACGGCACAGGCAGCCTGCACCGCTGCGCTCCCCGACGTCGTCTGCTTGCAGCCGACGCTGAGCTGAGCATCACCGTCGAGGAGCACGAACCACTCCACGACCGTGGGGCCGGCCTCCTGCTGCCGGTAGGTGGCGACCTCACGCCCGGCGACGCTGGTGATGCGGAAGTCCGAGAGCGGGGACCTGCCCGCCACGGCCGCGTCGAACTCCGCGCGCAGCTCCGCGCGCGCTCGTTCGGGCTCGGCACCGGTGTCGTAGCCGAGCGGACTCAGCTCGACCGCGATGAGATCGCTGCCCTCCGGCGACCCGGCCAGGGTGAGCAGGGTGCGACGCCGTTCTGGCAGGCCGCCGGTGTGCTCCCATCCCGACGGCACGTCCAGCCGGTAGCCGTACTGCACGAGCACCCCGGCCGGCACCGCGGCCGACGGCGATGGCAACAGAGCACCCACGCCGAGTAGGCCTGCGACGACACCGGAGACCGCGACGAGCAGCAGGACCGCGCGCAGCGGCCTGCGAGCGCGAGGATTCGGTGGCGGCAACCTGCGGGCCGCGATCGGCGCTGCGGCCCGTTCGTGACCGGCGGAGGGCGAGCCGGACGAGGCGGCCACGCGCACGGGCGCCACCCGGCCGACCGCGCCAGGCAGCATCAGCGCCCCGAGCACCGCGGCGACGTCGGGCCGCGGCGCCACTGCGACCTCGCCGCCGATCCCGGCCTCGTCGAGCAGCTCCGCCAGCAACGGGGTGCGTGCGACCCCGCCGACGAGCAGCACCCGTGCCGGCCCGGCGCGGTGCACCACCTCGTGCAGGGCATCGATCGCCACCGCGAGGCGCCTCGCCAGCAGATCGCGCACATCGTCGGCAACCACCCGGACCGGCTCCGGGGCCCGCGTCCAGACCTCGGGCAGCAGCGACAGGGCTTCCCGCACCCGCTGCGCCTCGGCCATCGCGGCCGGGTCCGCGTGTGGAAGCCGAAGCAGGCGCATCAGCGCCGCGTCCAGATCGGCCCCGCCCAGCGGTCGGGACGTGACGGCGAGCAGGCGCCCGGCCGTGTCCCAACGCGTGGCCTCCGCCGTGGTCCGTCCGACGTCGAGCACGGCCACGGCACCGAGCCCCGCCGCGGCGAGCGGGGCCGGGACGGCCCGGACCTGCCCGCCGAGCCCCGCGCACTCGCCCAGCCAGGCCACGATCCGCGACGAGGGCCAGCTCGCCGGGTGGACGAGAACGAGCTCCTCGGGGGCCGGTGCGAGCGCCGCCAGCAGGGATGCCACGGTGGCGCCGGGAGCCGTCGTGCGCGCCACCAACCAGGGCTCCCCGTCGCTACCGGCGGCCGCCATCCGGGCGGTCGTGCTGCCCAGCTGAACGGCCACGCGGACCGGCGTGCCGCTCATGGCACGGCGATCGGCGGCGCAGACCGCGGCGCTCCGGTAGCGCGGGGCGCGGTCTCGCGGATCGACCGGAGCGCCGCCCGGCCGCCCACGGGCCGCCCCCACGCCGTCGCCCGCCGAGGCTCACGATCCCCGGCTGCAGCAGAGCCTGCGCCATGGACGTTGCGGCCGGCGACCCGGCCCGCGCGCCGGCGGACCTTGCGGCTCACGGCTCGTCCTCCGTGTCAGGCGGCAGCCAGGCGAGCTGGACTCGCCGGGCCCCGCGCCGCCGGTCGACGAGGGTGGCGCGGCCTGGAGGCAGGGGCGAAGGTTTGACGGACTCCACCAGCGCGCCCTCGTCCGGGCTGCCGTTCATCACCAACCCGGGCGCACCGAGCTCGCGCAGCCGCCCCAGCAACGGGTCGAACAGCGCGCGGCTCGCACCGCCGCAACGACGGGCGACGACCAGGTGCAGGCCCACGTCCTTGGCCTGCGGCAGGAACTCCACCAGCGGCAGCAGCGGGTGCTCGGCGCCGCCGCCGGGCGCCACCAGGTCGTAGTCGTCGATGAGCACGTAGACCTCGGGCCCGGTCCACCAGCTGCGCTCCCGCAGCGCCCGCGGCGTCACGTCGGGGCCGGGCATCCTGCGTCGAAGCGAGGCCGCCACCTCATGGGCGGCTTCGGCGGTGGCGCCTGCGGTGCTCGCGTAGCCGATCAGATGGCTCTCCGGCACCACGCCGAGCAACGTGCGGCGGTGGTCGACGACCACGATCCGAGCGGCTTGCGGCCCGTGCCGGGCGATGACTCCGCGCGCGACGAGGCGCAGCAGGTTGGTCTTGCCGCTCTCGGCGTCGGCGAAGCACAGCAGGTGAGGCTCCGCGGCAAGGTCGAGCTCCACGCGGTCGAGCCCCTCCTCGTCCACGCCGATCGGTATTCCACACGACCCGGGCGGCGCAGGTGCAAGCGCGTCGTGGTCGATGCGTTCGGGCAGCAACCGGACCGGTGGGAACCCCGGGCCGGGCCATGCCGCGGCGACCGCCGCCACCAGCGCGGCCTGATCGGTGGCCCCGGTGCTGAGCTGAGGCGCGGCGACGACGGCCGAGGCCCCATCGGGCGCGAGGCCGTGTGCGGGCCGGGCCGGGACCTCGGCGGCCCGGCGACGGTCGATCTCGGACTCTGCCGGCTCCCCGAGCCGCAGCTCGATGCGGCCACCGAGGAGGTCCTTCAGAGCCGGGCGCAACTCGCTCCACCGCGTGGCCGACACCGCGAGGTGCAGCCCGTAGGACAGGCCCTGCGCGGCCAACGGGAGCAGCCGCGCCTCGAGGTCGTCGAACTCACCGCGCAGCGTGAGGTACCCGTCGACGACGAGCAGGAGGTCGGTGCAGGGCTCGCCCGGGTGAGCACCGGCTGCGCGGTGTGCCCGGAACTCCTCGACGGAGGAGATCCCGGCCTCGCGGAAGAGGCGTTCGCGGCGAGCGAGCACAGCGGTGAGCTCCGCGACGGTACGCCGGACGAGGTCGGTCTCCTGGCGTGCGGCGACCGTGCCGACGTGCGGGAGAGCGGCGAGCGGGACGAGCGCTCCGCCACCGAAGTCGAGTACATGCACGCCCAGCTCGTCAGGTGTGTGCGTGAGCGCGAGCCCGAGCACGGCGGTGGCCAGCGCGGTGGACTTGCCCGTGCGCGGCCCGCCCACCACGGCGAGGTGCCCGGACCCACCGGCCAGGTCGATCACAAGGGGGTCGCGTCGCTGCTGGTAGGGCCGGTCGATCAGACCGACGGGCACGCGGAGCGGGGCCGCCCGGCGAGCCATCGGCCGTCGACCGGGCACCGCGCGGATCGCGCCCAGCACCTCGTCCAACGGCGGCGGGACCTCGAGCGGCGGGAGCCAGACGCGGTGGGCTGCGGGGCCCTGGCCGGCCATCGCTGCGATCACGGTGTCGAGCACGGTGGGGCCCTCGGATTCCTCGGCAGGCGCGGCCGCCTCCACCGGGGCGATCACCGGAACCGGGCCGGCCCGGAACGGGTACGCGGCGGCCTGCCCCGCCACCTCTCCCCCTTGCACTGGTGCGCTGCCCGGACCCGACACGTAGGCGGCGCGGAACCGCACGAGCTCGTCGGTGCCCGTGGCGAGGAAGGCCGACCCGGGCGCCGACGAGAGCTGGTGGGCGTCGGGCACACCGAGCACCGCACGCGACTCCGATGCGGAGAACGTACGCAGGGCGATCCGGTACGACAGATGGGACTCGAGCCCGCGCAGCCGTCCCTCTTCGAGGCGCTGGGACGCGAGCAGCAGGTGGATTCCGAGGGAGCGACCGAGCCTGCCGATCGTGACGAGCAGCTCGATCAGTTCGGGACGCTGGGTGAGCAGCTCGGAGAACTCGTCGACCACGACGAACAGCGCCGGCAGCGGCGGCAGGTGGGCCCCCGCCCGGCGCGCCGCGGCGTATTCGGCGACCCCGACGAGATTGCCCGCCGATCGCAGCGCCTCCTGGCGGCGGGTGATCTCACCGGCCAGCGCGTCGGCCATGCGGTCGACCAGCGTCAGCTCGTCGGCGAGGTTGGTGATCACCGCCGAGACGTGTGGCAGCCCGGCCAGGCCGAGGAATGTGGCCCCGCCCTTGAAGTCGACGAGCACGAGGTTCAGCTCGGCGGGCGAGTGCGTGGCCGCGAGACCGAGCACGAGCGTGCGCAGCAGCTCGCTCTTGCCCGACCCGGTGGCGCCGACGCACAGCCCGTGTGGCCCGCTACCCCCCTGCGCCGATTCCTTGAGGTCGAGCATGACCGGGCCGCCGCGCTCGTCCACCCCGATCGGGACGCGGAGCCGGTGGGTCTCGGAGTGGGCCCAGCGGGCGCGTAGCGCCTCGATGCCCGCCTGGCCGGGCTCCAGCCCCAACAGGGCGGGCAGGCCTGGCGCGGTGCGCGGGGCCGCTTCGCCCACCGGCTCCGCGCCTCCGGGCCGGTAGCGGGCGAGCCGTCGCGCGAGCGCACGCGCCTCGGCAACGCCCAGCCCGTCCGGCTGCCCGATCAGCGCCGGCTGCTCGTCGCCGGCGTGCGGCGCCTGATCGCTACCGATGCGGTGCAGCCCGTCGTGCCCGACGCGCAGCCGCACGACAGACGGGCCGGGACGCCGCCCTGGTGGCGCGCCGACCCGCAACACCGTGACCCCGGCGACGCCCGCCCACGGCCCCGGCCCATCGGCCACCTCGTCGACGACGACGAGCAAGTGCGGCTCGCCCATCCCCGGTCCAGCGGGCCTGCCGGCGAGCTCCGCCACCCACCAGCGGCGCACGTCGTCGGCGTCGGCGGAGATCATCCGCAGCGGGCCGACGGCGTCGCGACGGCGTGGATGGCCGACGTGCGGCAGCCACTTCACCCACTCCCACTCCGGTGCGAGGCTGGGCGGCGCGACGACGGCGAGCAGCGCATCGGACGGGCTGTGCCAGAGCGCGTACTGGGCGACGACGGCGCGGGCGAGCGCGCGGGCAGGCCCGAGTCCCGCGGCGGGTCCGTCCGGTTCCAGCCACACGGTGGAGCTGGCCCGCAGCGACAGGGCGACCGGCAGGTCGGGCACGACGGCGTGGCCGAGCAGGAACCGGCGCAGGGCGAGCGCGGTGACCGGCTCGAGGCCCTCGACCGGCCCGGTCTGCGGGGCTACGAGCCGTGTGGCCAGCCGCTGGGCCCCACGTCCGATGCGCAGCTGCCCGAAGTCCGGATCTGCGGCCCGGCGTTCCCAGAGGCGACCGGCCGCGAGCACCGCGGGCCAGGCGGCCGGATCCGGATGCACCGACTCGAGCACGGTGCGCTGCTCCGCCGCGATGCCCCGCACCCGGTGGCGCAGCACCGACAGGTAACGCAGGTAGTCGCGCCGGTCCTCGTCGAGGCCTGCCGAGCGCTCGGCTCCGCCGCGGCCGGCGCCGGTGAGCATCATGCTGAGCGTCGAGATCGCGAACATGCCACCGAACAGCCACGACGTCGGGTTGCCGACCCCGAGCACGGCGACGAAACCGACGGACCCGAGGAGCATCACGACCGGCAACAACCGAGCCGGCACACCCGCGGGAACGATCCGCTCGGGTTCCGGGGGCGGTTCGAGCGTGAGCTCTCCGCCGGGCATCCGCAGCGGCAGGCGCCTGCGCCGGACGACCCCTACCGTGCCCATCGGCACCCCTCCCCGCCGTTGCCGCCGGCCCCTGACGACTTCCACCGAACGGGCCCGCCCGGGGCCTCGGCGCTGCGATGCTAGGCAGCCGACGGGGGCTGCCGGGGCCGTTCCGGAGAAGTCGTCCCGTCGCTCGGGGGGAGACGAAACGACCATGCGCGCGCCCGCCGCCGATGCGGCCTACTGCCGGCTCACGGTGCTCGCCCCACGTGCCCGGGTCGACGTGGCGCTGCCCGCCGACGTGCCGGTGGCGGAGCTGGTGCCGATGGTGCTGGAGCTGATCGGCGAGCCGGTGTTCGGCCTGCGTCCCTTGCCGTGGCGGCTGTCGGGAGTAGCCGGGGGGCCGCTGCCGTCGGAAGCCACCCTCACCGACCTCGGCGTCCTCGACGGCGATCTGCTGCGCATCGCCCCGGAGAGCCCGGCCCCGGCTTCGCCTGTCTTCGACGACCCGGTGGACGCGCTGGCGGCCACGGCGGCCACTGCCACGTCCGGCGACCGGCGGTTCGGGGCGGGAGCGGTGCTCGCGGCGGCGCTTGCCGCGGCGGCGGTGCTGGCGGGTGCACCAGGCCCCACCCGGACGCCGGCTGCAGTGGCCGCGGCGCTGGGCACGGTGGCCACCGTGGCCCTGGCGGCTCGCCTGGCCCGCCGTGCCGATGAGCAGGACCGCGGTTCGGTACATCCGGCCGCCGGTGCGGCCGCGCTGGCGGCCGTCGCACTCGGGGGCGCGGCCGGGTGGGCTGCACTGTCCGCGTCCGGTGGAGCAGCGCAGCTGCTGCTGGCCACCGTGGCGGCGGGCACCGCGGCCGCGGTGGCTCAGATCGCGCTGCGTGTGGTGGCTCCGGTGCTCGTCGGCATCGTCGTGGCAGCCGTACCTGTGGGCGCGGCCGCTCTCGTGGTCCTGCGGTTCGGCGTCGCCGCAGCCGCCGCGGCCACGGCCGTCGGTGCGGTCGGCCTTGCCGTCGGCCCCGTGCTGCCGCGGGTGGCGCTGCGGCTCGCCGGGTTGCCCCGTCCGGTCGTTCCCTCCGACGGGAGTGAGCTCGTGGACGCCGACGACGGCCCGGATCTGTTGCCGCCCGACGAGCTCGCGGAACGGGCCGACCTCGCCCGCGGCTACCTCGCCGGGCTGGTCGGCGGATCCGCCGTGGTCACAGCAGGTGCCGCGCTGCCGGCAGCCGCGGCGGGCGGCTGGGCCGGCCCGGTCTTCGCGACGGTCGTCGTGGCGGTGCTCGGCCTCCGCGCGCGCAGCTTCGCCGACCAGGCCCCGGTCCGGGTCCTTCAGGCGAGCGCGATCGCCGCGGGCGTCGGGCTCGCTGTCATGGCGGCCCTGCACGCGGGCACGGCGTTCCGGCTCGCAATCGCGGCGGCCCTGCTCGTCACCGCGGCAGCAGGAGCTCTCACGCTCGGCCGCAGCGCCCCGCTGGGCTCCCCGGTCTCCCGACGGGCGGTCGATCTGCTGGAAGGTCTGCTCATCGCCGCCGCGATCCCGCTGGCATTCGCGACGATGGATCTGTTCCGGCTGGTCCGGGGCCTGTGAGACGGGCGGTGTGCGCGATCGTCACGGCGCTCGCGCTCACCGGGGTGCCGGTCCCCGCCGCGGCCGAGCCGGCGCCACCCCCGGTCGGCGTCGAGCCCCCGAGCGGCCGTCCGCCCGGGGCCGCAGCCGGTCTCCGTCCACCACAGCGCTGCGTCCCTCCCGCGGCTGACGGCCACCCCGCCGACGACGCCACCGCCGCCCGTCTCCAGCTGCGCGAGGTCCATCGGCTGGCCACCGGCCGCGGCGTGCTCATCGCCGTGATCGACACCGGTGTCTTCCCGCACCGGCTGCTCGGCGGCCGGCTGCGTGGCGGCGGGGACTACCTCACCGGCGGCGACGGTCTCGACGACTGCGACGGGCACGGCACCGCCGTGGCCGGGCTGCTTGCCGCAGCCGCCGAACCGACCGGTCGCGGCAGCACGCCGATCGGCATCGCGCCCGGCGCACGCCTGCTCGCGATCCGCCAGTCGAGCTCGTCGTTCGAGGTCTCCGCCCCAGGTGGCAACACACGTCCGGCGGGCGACACCCGCACCCTTGCGGAGGCCGTGGTACTGGCGGTCCGCGAAGGCGCCGATGTCATCAACATCTCGGGAGCGGTGTGCTTGCGCGCCGATCTGGCGGCCACGGCGGGCGCCCAGCTGCACGCCGCACTCCGCTACGCCGTGGAGGCCGATGTCGTCGTCGTGGCGGCGGCCGGGAACGTGGGCACGGGCTCGTGCACCGACCGGGACACGGGTCAGGTGTCGCTCCCGGGCTGGTACGACGAGACGCTGCTCGCCGTGGGCGCCGTCGGCCCGGACGACGGCGCTGCGCCGTTCACGGTGCCCGGCCCGTGGGTGGACGTCGCCGCTCCCGGCACCGGGCTGCGCTCGCTGGCCGTCGGTGGCGGCACCACGGGCTCGGGCGTCGACGGCACGAGCTTCGCCGCACCGTGGGTGGCCGGCCTGGCCGCGCTCGTGCGCGAACGCTTCCCCGACCTGACCGCTTGGCAGGTGGCCGACCGCATCATCGCCACGGCCCGCCGACCTGCAGGTAGCCGCGACGACCGGCTGGGCCACGGTGTGATCGACCCCGTCAGCGCGCTCACGGCCGTGCCCGCCGTGCTCGAACCGGCCACCGAGCGGCCCACCGAGCGGTCGGTCGCGCCGTTGCCCGGCACCGCGCCGCACCCGGCTGCGCCGGAACCGGCGAGCCCGCCGGTCGACCTCGCGGCGGCCTGCCTGCTGCTGGCGGCCGGCGCGATGGCCGCGGTGCTGCTGCGCAACCGCCCGCGGCGCACCCGCTGACCAGCGGCGACCCGACGCCCCTCAGCGCCGGAGCGCCTGTCCCCGGCACCGGCCGGGCAGCCTCACCCGGCCGGCAGGACGTCCACCATGCGGCCCGCCGCCGCGAGATCCAGAGCCGGGCCGCTCGGGAGCAACCGCAGCACGGCCTCCGGCGCAGGCTCGGCGGAGGTGATCCCGAGAGCGGCGGCAGTGGCGTCGTCGGCCACTCCGAAAGCGACCCCGGTGGCCGACACCAGCCACAACGGCCCACCGGTGGGCGAGCGTCCCGGTCCGGTCGCCCGTACCGCACCGCCGGAGCCCGCGACGACGGCGTCCACCTTCGGCCCTGACCCGTCGGCCTGCGCCAGGCTCACCGGCTGCGACTGCGCCGGCTCCGCTCCGCCCGCCCACACGGCACCGGACGGCTCCCCGTCGGCGGTCCACATCCAGCACACCACCGGCGCATCCGTGGGTTCGCGCAGCCGTGGGGCGCCGAGCGGCCAGCCCTCCACGGCGAGATCGCCGACGAACGTGGCCGTGGCCAGCTCGTCGGTGCCGACGGGAATGTCCCGTGCCTGTCCCGCAGCCACGCGCAGCAACTCGGCCAGCACATCCGGCACCTCTTGCAAGCCACCCGTCAGCACGACGAAATGCCGCGGCTCACCACCCGCCGGCCGGGTCGTCAGGACGTCGCCGATCCGCCCGGGCAGGCCGACCGGAGCGGGACCGCCTCGACCTGCCACCTCGGGCGTGGCCAGCGCGACTCCCTCGGGCAGCAGCGACACCAGGTCGGGAGCGGCAGCCCGGGGCACGCGGGCGGTGAGCCCGAACGCCGCGAGCACCCTCCCGTCGCCTGCGTCGACGCGGTGGCGGCGACCGCCGGTGACCAGCCATGTCACGCCGTCGGGCCCGTCGAGCAGCACGCCGTCGTTCGCCGGCAGCGGCTCCGGGGCTGTCGGCATGCCCGCCACAATGGTGGTGCCGACGAGCGCGCCGTCGGCCGTGGTCCGGTCACACACCGCCCACCGGGGTGGCACGGTCGAGCTCGGCCGGACGGCCACCGCGCCCGGCACCGCGGCGGTCGGGGTGCGCGGGGCTGCGTCGAGGGAGCTGTCCGGCACCGTGACGGGCGCGGCCTTCGCCGGGTCGGCGTCGGTGCTGCCACCGGAGCGCAGCGCCGCCAGTACCAGACGGGCAGCCGGGAGGTTGGCGACGGGGACGAGCCGGTCGGGCCCGTGCGCCACCACGTACATCGCCCCGGAGTCGGCCCCGACGACCACGGCGGCGTCGGTCCACCTCGGACTCGGCGCCATCCGCGCGAACAGGGCCGCGACACAGATCCCGAGCAGCCCCAGCGCCACACCGGCCATCGCGGCGCGGCGTTGCGACCGGATCTGCTCGTGCAACGGCACGGGATCGCCGCGGACCAGCGCAGCCTCCATGCGGCGCAGGCCGAACCGGTACGCGTCGGCCTGGTCGCGGGTGGCGGGAGCCCGCACGGCGCTCGGTCGGGGCACGGCCAGACGCTAACCGCGCAGGTCGCCCCACCGTGGCCGTTCGGGAGAACTCGCGGCCGGCCCTAGTGTCGAGGAAACGAGGTCGTCTTACCCGCCTCCGACGACAACGCAGCCCAGACGGCGCCTCGCGGCGTTGTCGTCGGCCCCGATACAACAGCGGTATCGGCGCCTCCTCCGCCTTGCGATTGCCCGGGTGCGGGTGTCCCGCAGGGACACTGTCGCCTGAACACCGGATCCGGGCAAGGAACCCCGTTTCCGCGACACTAGCCGACCGAGATGGCGTCGAGCCGTTCGCGCAGGAACGGGGCCGAGACGACCGGAGCCAGGTCCGCGCGGCGGCCGATCGGCGGCGCCAGCGGGGTGACCAGCGCGTCGTGGTCGAGCTCGAAGAAGAACACCAGCGAGATGAGCTCCTCGTCCGGCGACTCGGGCTGCGGCGGCAGTACCCGGTGCCGTCCGGAGCGCCAGCGCATGCCCGTCCAGTGTTCGAGCAGGTCGCCGATGTTGACCGTGAACGCGGATCGGTCGTACGGCGCGTCGGTCCAGCCGATGCCCTCGATGTCGACCTGCAGACCCCCCGCACCAGGCTCCCGGTCCAGCACGGTGACGGTGCCGAAGTCGGTGTGCGATCCGATCCGGAACTGCCCCGGCTCGGGCGGGCCGACCTCGGTGAGCGGCGGGTACCGGTTGATGTTGAACGTCCAGGTCGGGTGGCCTGCCAAGGCGGTGAGCGTCTCGCGCCGCAGGCCCAGCGCATCCGCGCACAGTTCCAGAAGCTCGCGCGACACCGTCGTCATCGCAGCCACGTAGCGGCCGACCGCGCGCTCCAGTTCCGGCACCTCTGGCGGCCACACGTTCGGCAGGAACCACACGTCGTCGACCTTCGGATCACCGGTGGGCGTGGCAGGCCCGACCGCGAAGGACTCCTTCAGGTCCGGCGGTGTGTCCACCCCCTCGACGTTTCCGTTGGCCTCCACCCCCGGTGCGAGCCAGCCGCGCCCGCCGATTCGCACGGCGTAGCGGGCCTTCACCTCGGCGGGCAGCGCGAAGAACGCCCGTGCCGCGTCGCGCACGTCGGTGCGCAGCGCCTCGTCCACGCCATGGCCCGTGACCAGTAGGAACCCGGCCTGCTGCAGAGCAGCGTCGACGGCGGGACCGACGCCCGCATCACCGCTGCGCCACGCAGCCAGGTCGATCGTCGGAATCATGAGGGCTCCCCGATGTCCTCGTGCCACAGGTCCGGACGTGCGGCGATGAAGTCGGTCATGAGCTCGACGCACCGGTCGTCGTCGAGCACCGTGATGGAGACTCCGTGCTCGGCCAGCCAGTCGTGGCCGCCGTGGAAGGTGCGGGCCTCGCCGATGAGCACCGCGCCGATGCCGAACTGGCGCACGAGCCCCGAGCAGTACCAGCACGGCGACAGCGTCGTCACCATGATCGTCGAACGGTAGTCGCGTTGCCTGCCGGCCGCTCGGAACGCGGCGGTCTCGGCGTGCATCGACGGGTCGTCGTCCTGGACACGGCGGTTGTGCCCGCTTCCCAGCAGCGTGCCGTCGGCGGTGAACAGGGCCGCGCCGATGGGGATGCCGCCCGCGGCGAGGCCGGCTTCGGCCTCACCGAATGCGACGTCGAGCAATACGGCCGGGTCGGACACCGCCGGTTCGGGCAGGGTGGTCACCTGCTCACTCTGCGCGGCTACCGTCCGCCCCCGCAACAGGCTCTCGTGCACGTCCCGAGAGTCGCCGGAACAGCAGCGCGTAGACGACGGCAGAGAGCGCAATGCCGACGAGGAACGTCACGTCGCCCACGCCGGGCGCCAGACGCGGGATCAGCCCGACGAACAGCACCTGGTTGGAGAAGAGCGGCACCGACACGACGATGCCCGCGAGGAGGGCCACGATGCCCGCGGGGTTGCGGTGGCCACGGTCGTAGAGCAGCTCGGTCGGCAGCCGGTTGCGGCGCAGGTACTGGTCGGTGAGCACCACGCCGAGCCACGGCCCGATCCAGTAGACGATCACCAGCAGGAAGCCCTCGTAGCTGTGGGCGGCATCGCCGAGCGCGAGCAGCGCGATGACGAGGCCGACCACGCCGAACGCCGCGGCCACCACAGCCCGGGCCCACCGCAGCGGGACGTCCACGCCCATGCTGAGGAACGACATCGCGCCCGAGTAGACGTTCAGCACGTTGGCCGCGATCGCCCCGAGCGCGATGGCCAGCAGCGTGAGGCTCGCGAGCACCCCGGGGAGCACTCCGACGAACGCCGTGGTCGGGTTGTCCGACAGCACGCCCGCTGCCGCGGTCGCGCTCACCGACGCCGCTCCCACGATCATGAGCACGGTGGTGGAGCCGAACAGCCCGAGGCCGGCCGCGAGCCCTGTGCGCAGGCGCGGCGAGTCGGCCGGCAGGTAGCGCGCGTAGTCGGCCGCGTACGGGCTCCAGCCCGCGGAGTAGCCGAACACGGCGCCGACGGTGAGCAGGAACCCTCCGACGCCTCCGGTTCCTCCACCAGCGGGTACGGCCGACGGGTCCGACCGTGCCAGCACGATCACCGCCCCGATCGCGAACACCACCGCGAGGACGGGGAAGGCGAAGCGTTCGAAGACCTGCACGAGGTTGTGGCCGACGAACGCGATGCCGATCTGCACGAGCACGACGACCACGAGCCAGGTCGCCGGGTGCAGTCCGGTGAGCGAGTTCAGCGCGAACGCTGCGCTGACGCTGTTGACCGCGAACCAGCCGAACCCGGACGTGATCGTCATCAGTCCGGCCGGCAGGGCGTTGCCCCGATAGCCGAACGCGAGCCTGCCCAGCACCATCTGGGGCACGCCCGCCAGGGGTCCGCGGGCCGAGAGCACGCCGTGCGCGATCGCCGCGAGGCCGTTGCCGAGCAGCACTGCCGCGACGGCCTGGGCGAACGTGAGCCCGAAGGCCTGCACCGACAGGACGCCCACGAAGATCGTGGCGAACTCGAGGTTGGGCGAGGTCCAGGTCCAGAACAGCTGCCGCGGGCGGCCGTGCCGCTCCTCGGCCGGGATCGGCTCGTTGCCACCCGGCTCCACGGCGATCACGCGTTCGCCGTAGTCGCGCGACGTGGGCACCCTGTCGGGCGCGGGCTCCGGCGTCACGTCGGTGCCGCCTGCATCGCACGAAGAGCCGGCACGGGAAGGCTCACCGCGCGGGCGGGACGACGGTGAGGCCGAGCTCGCGCAGGATCGCGTGGATCTGCTCCACCGCCGACATCCCGGGCCGCTCCCGCAGTTGGAGCACGGCGCGCTCCACCTGTTCCGCTGTCACGGTGCACGCTGCCGGTCCGTGAGCCGACGCTGTTCCTGTTTGATGCGCGGTCGTGGCCGGGTGCGCGGGCGCTGCGCACGGCGCGGCTGCGGAGTCGGCGGGTGCGATCAGCCGCGTGGGGGGCGTGGTGAGCACGGCATCTCCGTTTCTGGTCTGCAGGCACGGGCGCGGGCCGGGATACCGGACACGCCGGATCGATCACGGTCTGGGCGCAGAGCACCCACTCCCATGGGGATAGGGGGGTCGCCCGGGGGAGTTACGCGCTTGGTTGACGACAAGATCAATCGAGGGATGGGGCGCACAGTGTGACTGCCAGGGGCCACTGGCGCCAGAGCTCGGAACGATCTCTCGGCGCCGAGCGCGCCCACCGTGCGTTACTGCGCGCCGAGCACGCGCTTGCGGCGGGTGGCGTCGGCGCGGGCGGCGAGCTCGGCGTCCGGTGGGTAGTCCACGGCCACCAGCGTCAGGCCGTGGGCCGGGGCGACGGGTACCTCGCTCGCCCGCTCGCCGCGGGTGAGCAGCTCGGCGGGCCACGCCGCCGCCCGCCGCCCGCGGCCCACGTCGAGCAGAGCGCCGACCAGGCTCCGCACCATCGAGTGGCAGAACGCATCGGCGGATACGGACGCCTCCACGACGCCGCCGCCGGCCTCCGCCCAGGACAACCGCTGCAACGCCCGCACCGTGGTGGCTCCTTCGCGGCGCTTGCAGAACGCGGCGAAGTCGTGCTCGCCGAGCAGCCGCTCGGATGCATCCGTGACCGCCGCGAGATCCAGCGGATGCGGCCAGGAGAGCGTGTCGCGGGCGCGCAACGGCTCAGCGCCGTGCGGCGCGGTGGCCACCCGGTAGCGGTAGTGGCGGCGCAGCGCCGAGAACCGGGCGTCGAATGCCGCGGGAACGGGGGTGACCGCCCGCACCCGGACGTCGGACGGCAGCAGCCGGGCCAGCCTCCGCACCAGCCACGTCCCGTCGAGGTCGGACGAGAGGTCGGCGTGGGCCACCTGGCCGGTGGCGTGCACCCCGGCATCGGTGCGCCCGGCGACGGTCAGCTGCACAGGCGCCCGCACCACCGTCGATAGCGCCTCGGTGAGCACCCCGCACACCGTGCGGCGGGCCGGCTGGATGGCCCAGCCCGAGAAGTCGGTGCCGTCGTAGGCGACGTCCAGCCGGAACCTGCGCGAGTCGCTGATTTCCCGCTCTCGGGTCGCCTCTTCCGCGGGCCCGATATCCCCCGGAAGACCCGCGAGCCCGCCGTCACGGAGGACGGCGGGCTCGACGGGGTGGTGCGGGTGCTGCGCGGCTATCAGGACTCCTCGGTGGAGTTGTCCTCACGCTTCGACGCGGGCTGACCGGACTCGGCAGCCGGAGCGGCGCTCTCCTCGGCCGGAGCACTCGTGGTGCTCGTGGCCTCGGTCTCGACCGCGGTGGACTCGGCCGCCTCGGTCTTGTCGGTCGCCGGCGTCTCGTCGGCAGCCGGAGCCGCCTCGGCCGGAGCCGGGGTGGCGGGCTTCCGCTGCGACGACGCGACGCGACGGGCGCGCTCCGCCTCGTCGGTGACCGTCTTCTGCTGGACCAGCTCGATCACGGCCATGGGGGCGTTGTCGCCCTTGCGCGGCAGCGTCTTGGTGATCCGGGTGTAACCGCCATCGCGGTCGGCGAAGAACGGGCCGATGTCGGCGATGAGCCGGTGCACGACCGTCTTGTCGCGGATGACCTTCTGGATCTCGCGACGGTTGTGCAGGTCGCCACGCTTGGCCTTGGTGATCAGGCGCTCGGCGTAGGGCCGCAGCCGCCGGGCCTTGGCCTCGGTGGTGGTGATCCGGCCGTGCTCGAACAGCGCGGTGGCCAGGTTGGCCAGGATCAGCCGCTGGTGCGCAGGCGACCCGCCGAGACGAGGCCCCTTGGTGGGCTGAGGCATGGCTACAGCTGCTCCGTTTCTGCGTAGTCCTGGCCGTCATCCCCGAAGTGCTCGGGGTCGAACGTTTCGGAGCCGAAGTCGGTCGCAGCGGCCGACGGGTCGAATCCGGGCGGGCTGTCCTTGAGCGCGAGCCCGAGGCCGACGAGCTTCATCTTGACCTCGTCGATCGACTTGGCACCGAAGTTGCGGATGTCGAGCAGGTCGGCCTCGCTGCGGCCCACCAGCTCACCCACGGTGTGGATGCCCTCGCGCTTCAGGCAGTTGTACGAGCGGACGGTGAGGTCCAGCTCCTCGATCGGCATCGCGAAGGCCGCGATGGTGTCGGCCTCCTGCGGCGACGGGCCGATCTCGATGCCCTCGGCGTCGACGTTCAGCTCGCGGGCGAGGCCGAACAGCTCGACGAGGGTCTTACCGGCCGAGGCCAGCGCGTCCCGGGGCGTGATCGAGGGCTTGGTCTCCACGTCGAGCACCAGCTTGTCGAAGTCGGTGCGCTGCTCGACACGGGTGGCCTCGACCTTGTAGGTCACCTTCAGGACCGGCGAGTAGATGGAGTCGACCGGGATGCGGCCGATCTCGGCGCCGGTGGCCTTGTTCTGCATGGCCGGGACGTAGCCACGGCCACGCTCCACGACGAGCTCCACCTCGAGGCGGCCCTTGTCGTTGAGCGTGGCGATGTGCAGGTCCGGGTTGTGCACGGTGACGCCGGCCGGAGGCACGATGTCGCCCGCCGTGACGGGGCCGGGGCCCTGCTTGCGCAGGTACATGGTCACCGGCTCGTCCTCCTCGGAGCTGACGACCAGCTCCTTGAGGTTGAGGATGATGTCGGTGACGTCCTCCTTCACACCCGGCACGGTGGTGAACTCGTGCAGCACACCGTCGATGCGGATGCTGGTGACCGCCGAGCCGGGGATCGAGGAGAGAAGCGTGCGCCGGAGCGAGTTGCCCAGCGTGTAGCCGAAGCCCGGCTCCAGCGGCTCGATGACGAACCGGGAACGGGTGTCGACGACCGAGTCCTCGGTCAGGGTGGGTCGCTGAGAGATCAGCATGGGTTGGTGCCTCCTCACACCCTGCGGCAACCGCTATTTGATGCCGCAGTGGAAATCCCCCGGCCCCTCCCTGCGGGGCCGGGGGTGTCGAGCTGCTACCCGAGGCAGATCACTTCGAGTAGAGCTCGACGATCAGCTGCTCGGTGACCTGCGTGTCGATCTGCGCACGCTCGGGCAGCTGGTGGACCAGGATTCGCAGGTTCGAGGGAACAACCTGCAGCCAGCCAGGAACCGGGCGGTCGCCCAGCAGCTCCTTGGCGATGATGAACGGGTCGGTGGCCAGCGACTTCGGCCGGACGTCGATGACGTCGTACTGCGACACGCGGAAGCTGGGGATGTCGACCTTCTGGCCGTTGACCAGGAAGTGGCCGTGGTTCACCAGCTGGCGTGCCATCCGCCGGGTGCGGGCGAGCCCGGCCCGGTAGACGACGTTGTCGAGCCGCGTCTCGAGGATCTGCAGGAGGTTGTCGCCGGTCTTGCCCTGGCGACGGTTGGCCTCCTCGTAGTACCGGCGGAACTGCTTCTCGAGCACGCCGTACGCGAAGCGGGCCTTCTGCTTCTCCTGCATCTGCAGGAGGTACTCCGTCTCCTTGATCCGGATCCGGCCGTGCTGGCCGGGCGGGTAGGGACGGCGCTCGAACGCCTGGTCGCCGCCGACGAGGTCGACCTTCAGTCGGCGGGACTTGCGGGTCATGGGTCCGGTGTAACGAGCCATGTCTGGTTACTCCCTTTCCCTAGACCCGGCGCCGCTTGGGCGGGCGGCAGCCGTTGTGCGGCTGCGGGGTCACGTCGGAGATGGTGCCGACCTCGAGGCCGGCGGCCTGCAGCGAACGGATCGCGGTCTCACGTCCGGAGCCGGGGCCCTTGACGAAGACGTCGACCTTCTTCATGCCGTGCTCGGCAGCCTTGCGGGCGGCGTTCTCGGCGGCCATCTGCGCGGCGAACGGCGTGGACTTGCGCGAGCCCTTGAAACCGACGTGGCCTGCGGAGGCCCACGCGATCACGGCACCGGTCGGGTCGGTGATCGACACGATGGTGTTGTTGAAGGTGCTCTTGATGTGCGCGTGGCCGTGCGCGACGTTCTTCTTCTCCTTGCGCCGGACCTTCTTGGGGCCGGACGCAGCGCGAGTGCGGGGCGGCATTACTTCTTACCTGCCTTCTTCTTGCCGGCGACCGTCTTCTTCGGTCCCTTGCGGCCGCGGGCGTTGGTCTTGGTGCGCTGGCCACGCACCGGCAGGCCCCGGCGGTGCCGGATCCCCTGGTAGCAGCCGATCTCGATCTTGCGACGAATGTCGGCCTGCACCTCGCGGCGCAGATCACCCTCGACGCGGTAGTTGCTCTCGATGTACTCGCGGAGGGCTGCGAGGTCCTCGTCGGTCAGGTCGCGCGAACGCAGGTCGCGGTCGATCCCGGTGGCCTCGAGGATCTGGAGGGACCGGGTGCGCCCGATCCCGAAGATGTAGGTGAGCGCGATCTCCATCCGCTTGTCGCGGGGGAGGTCGACGCCGGCAAGGCGTGCCATACGGCGGGTTTCTCCTCTGTTCCGTTGAGCCAGGTCTGCCCGACGCCCGCCCCGGTCCGCCGCCTCGTGCTCGCGCTGTGCCGGGCCCCGGCCTGGTTCCGGGGGTGAACCGGGCCCGTGTGGCCCGGTAGGTGCGTCAGGTTCCTCTGTGTTGCTGGTGTCTCTTGTGGTGTATCCGGTGGTGCTCGGTGGTGCGCCGCCTGCGACGACGGCGACCGCGATCAGCCCTGGCGCTGCTTGTGGCGCAGGTTCTCGCAGATCACCATGACCCGCCCGTGACGGCGGATCACCTTGCACTTGTCGCAGATCTTCTTGACGCTCGGCTGGACCTTCACGTCCGTCGCTCTCTCAGTTGGTGTCGGTGTGTCGAAGTGGCGTCACGAGCGTCGGCACCGGTGAGGGTGACGACGCTGCTCCGTCACTTGTAGCGGTAGACGATGCGGCCGCGGGTCAGGTCGTACGGCGACAGCTCGACCACGACCCGGTCCTCCGGGAGGATCCGGATGTAGTGCTGGCGCATCTTGCCGCTGATGTGGGCAAGGACCCGGTGTCCGTTCTCGAGCTCCACGCGGAACATCGCGTTCGGCAAGGGCTCGACCACCCGGCCCTCGACCTCGATCGCCCCGTCCTTCTTGGCCATGTCCTCCGCGTTCCGTGACAGGTGTGCGTACTCTCGGTTCCGTGCGTAGGCACGTCGCTGCTCCGGGACCGTGAGGTGCGGGGAGGCACGACGGAACCGGCGCCATAGGGCGCGCCGAACTCCCAGTGTACGACCGTTGCGGCCGCACCCGCACATGGGGTAGGCGCCCCACGGGGTGGATCTGGTCACCCCCACGCTACTGCCGCCTGTCGCGCACCCAGGACGACAGCAGCACCAGCCCCCACGGACCGGCCACCCATATCCACCACGGATAGACGAACGAGGCCGTCGCGATGCAGCTCATGGCCCAGATCGCGATCGTCGTGACACTCGCCCCGGCCCATCCGATCACGGCCCCGCGCAGATCCCGCTCCTGAAGGGCGTCGAGATCCTGGAGCGGGCCAGGCTCAGGAGGCGTGGTGGCGGCCGGTGGCGACGGCGGCTGGCCCGGCAGGTCCACGGTGAGCGCACGCAGGTCGGCATAGGTGCGCGCGGCGAGCGTGGAGGTGATGCGCTCGTCGAACTCGTCGAGGTCGAGCCGACCCTCGGCATGTGCGATGCGCAGCCGGTCCAGTACCTGCTCGCGGTCGACGTCTCCGGCGCGCATGTCCTCGGGCCGCACGTGCGGCGGGCCGGGATCCGCCGTCTCGTCCACAGCTCCATGGTGCCTCCGGCTGCCCCGCGCAGCCACCGGCGAACGGCTCCGACCTCGCCGGATCGGGCAAATCACGCGCTTGCCGCACCCCGGTCGGGCTAAGGTCCGCGCGGCCCGTTTCGCCCATTTCTTGACTTGAAGTCCTGTTCACGTAGTTCGTTGGAACGGTGATGAAGGAAACCTCCCCGGCCCCCGAAGCCCGAGCCGTCCGGCTTCCCCGCGCGCTGCGCCCGTTCGCCCACCGCGAGTACCGGTTGCTGGCGGCCTCGATGGCGGCCTCGCTCTTCGCGAGCGGTCTGTGGCTCGTCGCGATCGTGTACCAGGTCATCGCGCTGGACGGTGGCCCGTCCGAGCTGTCCCTCGTGGCCGCCGCCGCGAGCGCCGGGCTGCTCGTGAGCGTGCTGATCGGGGGCGTGGCCGCCGACCGGTTACCCAAACGCGCCGTCATGATCGGGGTGGAGGTCGTCCGGATCGCCTCCGCAGGGTTCGCCGGCGCGCTCGCCGTCACCGGCGGCCTGCAACTGTGGCACCTGGCGGTGATCTCCTTCGTCATCGGCGCCGCCGAAGCCTTCTTCTACCCCGCCTACTCGGCGATCCTGCCCACCCTGCTGCCCCCGGACGAACTGCTCGCTGCCAACGGCGTCGAGGGCACCCTCCGGCCCATTGCTCAGCAGGCACTCGGCCCGGCGCTGGCCGCCCTGGTCATCGGGTGGTTCGTGCCAGGGGTGTCGTTGCTGCTCGCAGCCGGCATCTACGCGCTCGCGCTCGTGGCGCTGATCGCCATGCGCGCCGCACCGGTCGTCCCGGACGAGGAGGCTCGCAGCCCGGTTCTCGACGACCTGGCAGAGGGTTTCCGCTACCTGTTCCGCACCGGGTGGCTGTTCGCCACACTCGCCTTCGCCTCGCTGTACGTCCTCGTGTTGATCGGCCCGATCGAGGTGCTGCTGCCCTTCGCCGTGCGCGACCAGACGGGCGGCGGCGCCAGCAGCTTCGCCCTCGTCCTCGCCGCGTTCGGGATCGGTGGCGCCGTCGGCTCGCTCGCCGTGTCGTCGTTGCGGCTGCCCCGGCGGTACCTCACCGCGATGATCCTGCTCTGGGGCGCGGGCGCTGCGCCGTTGATGCTGCTCGGTGTCACGCGGCAGCTGTGGGTCATGGCAGTGGCCACGTTCGTCGTCGGCTTCACGGGCGCGGCCGCGATGGTCATCTGGGGCACGCTGCTGCAGCGCCGGGTTCCCCGGCACCTGCTCGGACGCGTCTCCAGCCTCGACTTCTTCGTGTCGCTCGCGCTCATGCCGGTGTCGATGGCACTCGCCGGTCCGGCCGGCGAGTGGCTCGGCGTCCCGATGACGTTCGTGCTGGCAGGCGCCATCCCGGTGTTCCTCGCGGTGGCGGCGATCGTGGGCTGGCGGCTGCCCGCCGACGAGATCGCCCACCCCCTCGACACTCCCGATCCCGAGGCGTAAGGGTCACCAGAGCACGGCCCTCCGAACGCGCAACACCGCATCTGGCGAACCGACTACTACGTGTGTCCAAACGGCGGAAGAAAGCGCACAATCTTCGCGCGGATGTCATCCGATAGGGGCACGTGTCTGCTCCTACTGCATCAGACGCCGCGGCGACGGCGCCGCGGAGGCGGGGGAGAACCGATGGTGGCGATGCTGCAACGCAGGGGCCGCCCGTGCGGCGGGACGGCCCGGGGTGGTCTCACATGACGGCGCTGCAGGAGGCGCGGTCACGAATGAGCCCGCGCTCGATACTGATCTGGACCGGGGTGGCCATCCTCGGTGCCATCGCATGGGGTGTGCTCGCCCTCTCGCGGGGAGAACAGATCTCCGCGGTCTGGCTGGTCATCGCCGCGCTCGGCTCCTACGCCATCGCCTACCGGTTCTATGCGCGGTTCATCGTCAAGAAGGTGCTGCGGGCCGACGACACCCGGGCCACACCGGGCGAGCGGCTCGACAACGGCACCGACTTCCAGCCGATGGACCGCCGCGTGCTGTTCGGCCACCACTTCGCGGCGATCGCCGGGGCAGGCCCGCTGGTGGGTCCCGTGCTCGCTGCGCAGATGGGTTACCTGCCCGGCACGATCTGGATCATCGTCGGTGTCATCCTCGCCGGCGCCGTGCAGGACATGGTCACGCTCTTCTTCTCCATGCGGCGCGACGGCAAGAGCCTCGGCCAGATGGCACGTGACGAGATCGGCCCGATCGGTGGGGCCGCGGCACTGATCGCCGTGTTCGCCATCATGATCATCCTTCTGGCCGTGCTCGCACTGGTGGTCGTCAACGCGCTCGCGAAGTCGCCGTGGGGCACGTTCTCCATCGCGATGACCATCCCGATCGCGCTGTTCATGGGCTACTACATGCGCGTCATCCGGCCCGGGAAGGTCGTCGAGACCAGCATCATCGGTGTCGCGATGCTGCTGCTCGCCATCGTGGCCGGC
The DNA here is from genome assembly GCF_022524485.1 of Pseudonocardia alaniniphila. Taxonomy (GTDB): domain Bacteria; phylum Actinomycetota; class Actinomycetes; order Mycobacteriales; family Pseudonocardiaceae; genus Pseudonocardia; species Pseudonocardia alaniniphila. The sequence goes on along the minus strand of NZ_JAKXMK010000012.1, from coordinate 199,584 downwards.
GGGTGGGTGCAGGACTCCAGCTGGGCGGCTGCCTTCACGCTCGACCCGCGCACGCTGGTGATCTGCCTGGTGATCTACGGATTCGCGGCGTCGGTGCTGCCGGTGTGGATGCTGCTCGCGCCGCGGGACTACCTGTCGACGTTCATGAAGATCGGCACGATCGTGCTGCTCGCGGTCGGCGTGCTGATCACCGCGCCGATGCTGAACACCCCCGCCTTCACCGAGTTCGCGTTCACCGGGGACGGGCCGGTGTTCGCCGGGTCGCTGTTCCCGTTCGTGTTCATCACGATCGCCTGTGGGGCGCTCTCCGGCTTCCACGCGCTGATCGCGTCCGGCACCACTCCGAAGCTGATCCAGAAGGAGTCGCAGGTCCGGCTCATCGGCTACGGCGCGATGCTGATGGAGTCGTTCGTCGCGATCATGGCGCTGATCGCGGCGTCCATCCTCGACCCCGGCCTGTACTTCGCGATGAATGCGCCCGCAGGCCTGCTCGGCACCACGGTGGAGTCGGCGTCGCAGGCCGTGAGCAACCTTGGCTTCACGATCACCCCGGAGGCGCTCACCGCGGCCGCCGCGGCGGTGCAGGAGAGCACGCTGATCGCCAGGACGGGCGGTGCGCCCACGCTGGCCGTCGGCATGTCGGAGATCTTCTCCGGTGCCTTCGGCGGCGACGCGCTCAAGGCGTTCTGGTACCACTTCGCGATCATGTTCGAGGCCCTGTTCATCCTCACCACGGTGGACGCGGGCACCCGGGTCGGGCGGTACATGCTCCAGGACACCCTCGGCAACGTCTACAAGCCGATGGCCAACGTGAACTGGAAGCCGGGCATGTGGGCCACCAGCGCCGTCGTCGTGGCGGCGTGGGGCTACTTCCTCTACGCCGGCGTCACCGACCCGCTCGGCGGGATCAACCAGCTCTTCCCGCTGTTCGGAATCGCCAACCAGCTGCTGGCCGCGGTTGCGCTGACGGTCTGCACCACGCTGCTGATCAAGTCCGGGCGGGCGAAGTGGGCCTGGGTCACGGGCATTCCGCTGGCGTGGGACGTCGCGGTGACGCTCACGGCGAGCTACCAGAAGGTGTTCTCGCCCGATCCGACGCTCGGCTTCTTCGCCCAACGCGAGAGGTACGCCGCGGCGCTGGACCAGGGGCAGGTGCTCGCACCCGCCAAGAGCATCGCCGATATGCAGGCTGTCGTCGTCAACTCCACGGTCGACGGCATTCTCTCTGCCCTGTTCGCGATCTTGATCATCATCGTGATCGCCAACGCCATGGTGATCTGGTACCGCGCGCTGAACTCGCCGGTGCCGCTCGCCAACGCGGAAGCGCCCGCCGTGCTGTCGAAGATCGCGACTCCGTCGGGCTTCATCGGCAGGGCCGAGGACAAGCGGACCCTCACCGGAGCCGGGGAACGGTCGTGAGGACGGCCGTACGCGGCATTCTGTGGTACCTGCGGGAGCTCACCGGCGAGAACCAGTACGACCGGTATCTCGAACGGCACGCCCGCGAGCACGCCGGCACAGCGCCGCTGTCGCGCCGGGAGTTCGAACGCCGTCGGATCGACGCGAAGGACGCCACGCCCGGCAGCCGCTGCTGCTGACGTAGAACGAACAGCGCCCCCGCCCGGTGGATCCGGGCGGGGGCGCTGGTGTCGTAGTGGGAGCTACAAGGCCTTGAGCTCCTCGGTCACCTCGGAGACGCTCTTCTTCGCGTCACCGAAGAGCATCGAGGTGTTCTCGGCGTAGAAGAGCGGGTTGTCGATGCCGGCGAAGCCGCTGTTCATCGACCGCTTCAGCACGATCACCGAGCGGCTCTCGTCGACGTTGAGGATCGGCATCCCGTGGATCGGCGAGCTCGGGTCGGTGCGCGCCGCGGGGTTGGTGACGTCGTTCGCCCCGATCACCAATGTGACGTCGGTGCGGGAGAACTCGTCGTTGATGTCGTCCATCTCCTTGAGCGCGTCGTAGGAGACGTCGGCCTCGGCCAGCAGCACGTTCATGTGCCCCGGCATCCGGCCCGCGACCGGGTGGATCGCGTACTTGACCTCCACGCCCTTGGCCTCGAGCAGCTTGGCCATGTCCTTCACGGCGTGCTGCGCCTGCGCCACCGCCATCCCGTAGCCGGGCACGACGATCACCTGCGACGCGTACGCCATCTGGATCGCCGCATCGGCCGCGCTGGTCGCCTTCACCGTGCGGTCGACGCCGTCGTCCGCGCCGGGCAGGGTAGTGGTGCCACCGAAGCCGCCCGCGACGATCGCCGGGATCGACCGGTTCATCGCCTTGGCCATCAGGTTGGTGAGGATCGAACCGGACGCGCCGACGATCATGCCTGCCACGATCATCGCGGTGTTGTTCAAGGCGAGCCCTGCCGCGGCGGCCGAGAGCCCCGTCAGGGCGTTGAGCAGCGAGATCACGACCGGCATGTCCGCGCCGCCGATCGGCAGCACCACCAGCACGCCGAGCACCGCTGCGAGCACGAGCAGCCCGATGATCCAGATCTCGGGGGCGCCGCCCATCCCGGCAACCACGGCACACGCTACGGCGGCCAACAAGAGGAGCCCGTTGACGAACTGCTGGGCCTTGCCCAGCCCGATCGGGCGGCCCGGCAGGATCTCCTGCAGCTTCCCGAACGCGATCAGCGAGCCCCAGAACGAGATCGACCCGATGATCGCGGCGAACAGCGACGCCACGACCACGTATCCGGGCTCGGAGAGGAAACCCTCGCTGGTACGGAACTCCGACCAGGCGATGAGTGCCACCGCCCCACCACCGACGCCGTTGAACAGCGCCACCATCTGCGGCATCGCGGTCATCTTGACCTGACGCGCGGACGGGATGCCCAGTGCGGCGCCGACCACCAGACCGATGATGATCAACACCCAGTTGTGTCGGACCTCCAGCAGAGTGGCCACCACCGCGATCGTCATACCGACCGCGGCGATCCAGTTGCCACGCACCGCCGTCTTCGGGCCGGTCAGGCCCATCAGGCCGTAGATGAAGAGCGCAAACGCGATGATGTAGAGAACCGGGACGAGCATCTCCATCAGTGGCCCTTCCCGTTGGTCGCCGCCTTCTCAGCGGACGGCGCCTGCCGGGCATCCGGCTTGGCCTTGAACATGCCCAGCATCCGGTCGGTCACCAGGAACCCACCGATAACGTTGATCATGCCGAACGCGATGGCGATGACCAGGATGATCTGGTCGATCACCGACGGGTTCTCCAGGTGGCCCAGCACGATCAGCCCGCCGAGCAGCACGATCCCGTGGATCGCGTTCGTGCCCGACATGAGCGGAGTGTGCAAGGTGTTCGGCACCTTCGAGATCACGGCGAAGCCGACGAAGCCGGCCAGCACCAGGATCGCGATGTTCGCGAGCAGTCCGCTCTCCATCACGCCTCTCCCCCACTCGCAGTGGTGGCCTCGACACGGGTGACGCAGGACTTTGCGAGCACCTCGTCGTTCCAATCCGGCGCAAGCGTGACCCCGCCGTCGCCGTCCTTCAGCATCAACTCCAGCAAGGCCGAGACGTTGCGGGAGTACAGCTCCGAGGCGTGCTCGGGCATCGTGGCGGGCAGGTTGAGCGGCGACGCGATCGTGACGTCGTGCTTGACGACGACCTCGCCCGGCTCCGTCAGCTCGCAGTTGCCGCCGCTCTCCCCTGCCAGGTCGACGACCACGCTGCCGGGACGCATGCCCTCCACGGCCGCGGCTGTGACCAGCGTGGGTGCCTTCCGGCCGGGAACGTTGGCGGTGGTGATCACCACGTCGAACCCGGTGATCGCCTCCTCGAGCCGCTTCTGCTGCTCGGCCCGCTCGTCCTCGGTGAGCTCCCGCGCGTAGCCGCCCTCGCCGACCGCCTCGATCCCGAGGTCCAGCCACTGCGCACCGAGCGAGCGCACCTGGTCGGCCACCTCAGGACGCACGTCGTAGCCGGTGGTCCGCGCACCGAGCCGCTTGGCCGTGGCGAGCGCCTGCAGCCCTGCGACCCCGACGCCCAGCACCAGCGCCGTGGCCGGCTTCACGGTGCCCGCCGCAGTGGTGAGCATCGGGAAGAACCGCGTGGCCTTCTCGGCCGCCAGCAGCACCGCCTTGTAGCCGGCCACGTTCGCCTGCGAGGACAGCGCGTCCATCGACTGTGCTCGCGAGATCCGCGGGATCGACTCCATCGCGAACGCCTGTACCCCGGCGTCCTTGAGCGCGGCGATCGTGTCGGGCGAGGTCAGCGGAGCCAGGAAGCCGATCAGGGTGGCACCCGACCGGAGCCGCCCGATCTCCTCGGCCGTGGGTAGCGCCACCTTGACCACGGCGTCGGCCGACCAGGGGTCGCCGATCGTGGCCCCGGCCGCGGTGTACACCTCGTCCGGGATCAACGCGCCCAGGCCCGCCCCGGACTCGACCACGACCTCCACACCCCGCGACCGGAGTTTCTCGACGACCTTCGGCACCAGGGCGACACGGCGCTCACCGGCGGCGGACTCGCGAGGCACCCCCACGGTCGTGCGCCGCGGTACTGTGGATTCTGTATTCACAGGACAGGAGCCTAGCCCAGGGAACGGCCAATCAGGAGATACGTGTGGGCGGTCAGTTCCTGGATGCGAAGCTCGACCGATTAAGAATGCCCTACCAGCGCCGACGGGGCGAGGGGGAGATCAGTCCAGCGGAAGCGTGAGGACGCGGGGCCCGTCCTCCGTGATCGCGACGGTGTGCTCCCAGTGCACGGCACGGCTGCCGTCAGCGGTGACCACCGTCCACCCGTCGTCCAGCTCACGGGTCTCCGGGTCGCCCGCCGTGAGCATCGGCTCCACAGCCAGCGCCATCCCCGGCACCAGCCGGGGGCCCTGGCCCGGGTCACCGAAGTTCGGCAGGAACGGGTCCATGTGCATGGACGTGCCGATGCCGTGGCCGCCGTACTCGGCGACGATCCCGTAGTTCACCCCGTCGCGCTTGCCGGCCTCCTCCGAGGCCGTCTGCACGGCGTGTGAGATGTCGGAGAGCCGGTCGCCCGGCCGGACCGCGGCGATACCGGCCTGGAGCGCGGCCTCGCAGGCCGCCGACAGCGCCCGGTCGGCGTCGGAGACCGCCCCGACCAGGATCGTGACGGCGGCGTCGCCGTGCCAGCCCTCCAGGATCGCCCCGCAGTCCACCGACACGAGGTCACCGTCGGCGAGCACCTGAGAGGCGGACGGGATGCCGTGCACGATCTGCTCGTTCACGGACGCGCAGATCGAGGCCGGGTAACCGTGGTAGCCGAGGAACGAGGGGATCGCACCGGCGTCGCGAATGGTCTGCTCGGCCAGCGCGTCCAGTTCCTTGGTGGTGACCCCCGGACGCGCCAGCTCGATGACGGCAGCGAGCGTGCCCGCAACCAGGCCGCCCGCGGCCCGCATCGCATCCAGCTCGTCCGGGCTCTTCAGCTCGATGTCCCTGCCACGCCAGCGAGCCAGCAAACCCCGGACGCCAGTACGTCCCCCGCTCATTGCGAGCCTTTCGTCATTGTGTGCGTAGCGCCTGGGCCACTCGATCGGTGATCTCCTCGACAGAGCCGACGGCGTCGACGCTGACGAGCCGATCGCTGTAGTGGTCGAGAAGTGGAGCGGTCTCGCTGCGGTAGACCTGCTGACGGCGGCGGATGACGTCTTCGGTGTCGTCGTCACGGCCCCGGCCCATCAGCCGGCGCACCAGCTCGTCCTCCGGCACCTGGAACTCGACGACGGCGTCGAGGTCTTCGCCTCGCTCGGAGAGCAGTTCGCCGAGCGACCTCGCCTGGCTCCGCGTGCGCGGGAAACCGTCGAGGATGAAGCCCTTCGCGGCATCGTCGTGGGTGAGGCGTTCGCGCACCATCGCGACCGTGACCTCGTCGGGCACGAGATCGCCGGCATCCATGTACCGCTTCGCCTCGCGCCCGAGTTCCGTCTCGTCCTTCAGGTTCGCCCGGAAGAGATCACCCGTGGAGATGTGCGGCACGTCCAGACGTTCCGCGAGTCGCACCGCCTGGGTGCCCTTGCCCGCTCCCGGCGGACCAACCAGAACGAGACGCACTCGACCGACCTCCTGATATCGAACCCCAACACGACAATGCCCGAACAGCCGACGCTAGCGCAGGAAACCGTCGTACCTGCGTTGCATGAGCTGGCTCTCGATCTGTTTGACCGTGTCGAGACCCACGCCGACCATGATCAGTACCGCCGTGCCGCCGAACGGGAAGTTCTGGTTCTGGCCACTACCGGTGATGCCGAGGAAGAAGTTCGGCAGCACGGCGATGATGCCGAGATACAGGGAGCCGGGGAGCGTGATGCGGGAGAGCACGAAGTTCAGGTACTCGGCGGTCGGCCGCCCGGGCCTGATCCCGGGGATGAAGCCGCCGAACTTCTTCATCTCGTCGGCACGTTCCTCAGGGTTGAACGTGATGCCGACGTAGAAGTACGTGAAGAAGATGATGAGCGCGACGTACAGGACGATGTGCACCCAGCTTGACTGATCGACCAGGTAGGTCTGGACGAACTGCTGGAACGGGCCGCCGGAACTTCCGGCCAGCCGCGAGATGAGGTCGGGGAGATAGAGCAGCGACGATCCGAAGATCACCGGGATGACACCTGCCTGGTTGACCTTGAGCGGCAGGTAGGTGGAGGTGCCGCCGTACATCCGGCGGCCGACCATGCGCTTCGCGTACTGCACCGGAATGCGGCGCTGGCCCTGCTCGACGAACACGACGCTCGCAATGATCGCGAGACCGAAGATGCAGACGCCGATGAAGATCAGTGCGCCGTTGTTGAGGATGTTGGCACCCTCGGCCGGAATACGGGCCGCGATCGAGGCGAAGATCAGAAGCGACATGCCGTTGCCGATGCCGCGCTCGGTGACCTGCTCGCCCAGCCACATGATGACCGCGGTGCCCGCCGTCATCACGATGACGATGACCGAGAGCTGGTAAACGCTTGAGTCGGGGATGACCGGCAGGGAGCAGTTGCCGAAGAGCGCTCCGCGGTCGGCCAGTGCCACGATTCCCGTGGCCTGGAGAATGGCGAGCGCGATCGTCAGGTAGCGGGTGTACTGGGTCAGCTTGTTCTGACCCGACTGCCCTTCCTTCTTCAGCTGCTCGAACCGGGGAATCACGACGGTGAGCAGCTGGATGATGATGCTCGCGGTGATGTACGGCATGATGCCGAGCGCGAAGATCGACAGCTGCAGCAGCGCGCCGCCGGAGAACAGGTTGATCAGCGAGTAGACACCCGAGTTCTCGCTGCCCTCGACCTGCCGGATGCATTCCTGAACGTTGGGGTACGAGACGCCGGGTGACGGGATCGTCGCCCCGAGGCGGTAGACGGCCACGATCCCGAGAGTGAAGAGGATCTTCTTCCGGAGATCCGGCGTGGTCAGTGCCGACCGGAAAGCGCTGAGCACTCGGTGATCCTCCTGTACTGGTGGCCCGCTCCGGCCCGGATCGCCCGGGCGGACAGCGCCCGCGAGCGTGGCGCGCACCCGGCCTGTGGCGGCACCGGGCGGAGACGACTGTAACAGCGGCCGTGTCGCCCCCACGGCGCGGACCGGCGCATTGGCGCCGGTCCGCACCGAACGGGCACCGAACTACAGCTCGGTGACGGCTCCGCCAGCAGCCGCGATCTTGTCACGGGCGCTGCCGGAGAAGGCGTGCGCGCTCACTGTCAGCGCGACGTCGATGTCCCCGTTGCCCAGCACCTTGACCGGCTGGTTGCGCCGGACAGCGCCGGCCGCGGCCAGGTCATCCGGGCCCACCGTGCCGCCGGAGGGGAACAGCTGGGCGAGGTCGCCCACGTTCACCACCTGGAACTCGACGCGGAAACGGTTCTTGAAACCCTTGAGCTTGGGCAGCCGCATGTGGATCGGCATCTGCCCACCCTCGAAGCCGGCAGGCACGTTCTTGCGGGCCTTGCTGCCCTTGGTGCCGCGACCGGCCGTCTTGCCCTTGCTGCCCTCACCACGGCCGACCCGGGTCTTCGCCGTCTTGGCTCCCGGGGCCGGGCGCAGGTGGTGGATCTTGATCGTGCTCATCAGGAGCCGACCTCCTCGACCGTCACCAGGTGGCGAACGGTGTGGATCATGCCGCGGATCTGCGGGGTGTCGTCCCGCTCGACCGTCTGGCGGATCTTGCGCAGCCCGAGTGACTTCAGCGTGGCACGCTGGTTCGCCTTGGCACCGATGGTGCTACGCACCTGGGTGACCACGAGCTTCGTGCTGCTGGTGGGCGTGCTCTGCGCGGTGGCGTCGGTGGAAGTGGCCATCACGACCTCGCACCCTGCGCCGCAGCGGCGCGCGCCCGGAGCATCTGCGCCGGAGCCACGTCCTCGAGCGGCAGGCCACGGCGGGCCGCCACCTCCTCCGGACGCTGGATCTGCTTCAACGCGGCGATCGTGGCGTGCACGACGTTGATCGCGTTGTCGCTGCCCAGCGACTTGGAGAGGACGTCGTGGATGCCGGCGCACTCCAGAACGGCGCGCACCGGACCACCGGCGATGACACCGGTACCGGGGCTGGCCGGGCGCAGCAGCACGACGCCTGCAGCGGCCTCGCCCTGCACACGGTGCACGATCGTGCCGCCGATGCGGGGGACGCGGAAGAAGTTCTTCTTCGCCTCCTCCACGCCCTTGGCGATCGCGGCCGGCACCTCCTTCGCCTTGCCGTAGCCGACGCCCACGAGGCCGTCGCCGTCGCCGACGATCATCAGCGCGGTGAAGCTGAAGCGCCGACCACCCTTGACGACCTTGGCCACACGGTTGATCGTGACCAGTCGCTCGATGTACGGGGTCTTGTCCTGGGCCGCCCCGCCACGGCCTCCGTCCCGGCGGTCCCGGCGGTCGCCGCTGTTGCTGCGCTCGCCACCGGGCCCTCCGCCGTCACGCCGTGCGCGTCCCGGCATCAGACGTTCCCTTCCATCATCTCGATCTTCATCAGAACTCCAGGCCGCCCTCGCGAGCGGCGTCTGCCAGCGCGGCGATCCGGCCGTGGTAGCGGTAGCCACCCCGGTCGAACACCACCGCGGTGACGCCGGCCTCGCGGGCACGGGCGGCCACCAGCTCGCCGACCTTGGCCGCGCGGGCCTTCTTGTCGCCCTCGAGGGTCCTGACGTCGGCCTCCATCGTCGACGCCGAGACCAGCGTGTGGCCGGCCAGGTCGTCGATGAGCTGCACGACCATGTGCCGCGAGCTCCGGTTGACGGCCAGGCGCGGACGCTCGGCGCTGCCGCTGACCTTCTTGCGCAGCCGGTCGTGCCGACGGGTGCGCGCGATGCGGCGCTTGCTCGACACCTGGGAAGCGGTGCGCTTCCTGGCGTTGGCGGAAATCGTCTCGGCCATGCTCACTTACCCGTCTTTCCGACCTTGCGGCGGATGACCTCGCCGGCGTAGCGCACGCCCTTGCCCTTGTACGGGTCGGGCTTGCGCAGCTTGCGGATGTTGGCGGCGACCTCACCGACCAACTGCTTGTCGATGCCGGAGACCGAGAACCGGGTGGGCGTCTCCACCCGGAACGTGATGCCCTCCGGGGCCTCGATCACGACGGGGTGGCTGAACCCGAGCGCGAACTCCAGCGAGGAGCCCTTGAGCGCCACGCGGTAACCGACGCCGTGGATCTCCAGCTTCTTCTCGTAGCCGTTCGTGACACCGACGACGAGGTTGTTGACGAGCGTGCGGGACAAGCCGTGCATGGCCTTGTTGCGGCGCTCGTCGTCCGGGCGCTTGAGAACGACGGTGCCGGTCTCGTCGCGCTCGATGGTGATCGGCTCGATCACGGTGTGCGACAGGGTGCCCTTGGGCCCCTTGACCGTCACCGTGCGGCCGTCGATGGTCACGTCCACCCCGGACGGCACGGTGACGGGCAGCTTCCCGATACGGGACATGGTGTTACCCCCTCACCAGACGTAGGCGAGGACTTCCCCGCCCACGCCGTTCTTCTTCGCCTGCTGGTCGGTCTGCAGGCCGCTCGACGTCGAGATGATCGCGACGCCGAGGCCGCCGAGGACCCGGGGCAGGTTCGTGGACTTGGCGTAGACCCGCAGGCCGGGCTTGGAGACCCGGCGCAGGCCCGCGATGCTGCGCTCGCGGTTGCGCCCGTACTTCAGCTCGATGACCAGGGACTTGCCGACCTCGGCGTCCTCGACGCTGTGCGACGCGATGTAACCCTCCTTCTGGAGGATCTCCGCGATCGACACCTTGAGCTTGGAATGCGGCATGACCACGCGGTCGTGGTACGCCGAGTTGGCGTTGCGCAGACGAGTGAGCATGTCTGCGATCGGATCGGTCATCGTCATGTGACGTCGTCACTTTCCCGCCGTGGTTCCCCTCTGGGGCCTTCGGCGAACGGAATTACCAGGAGGACTTGCTGACGCCCGGCAGCTCGCCGGCGTGCGCCATGTCGCGCACGCAGATCCGGCACAGGCCGAACTTGCGCAGCACGGCACGCGGCCGCCCGCACTTCTGGCAGCGGGTGTAGCCGCGGACCTTGAACTTCGGCGTGGCCGCCGCCTTGATGATGAGCGCCTTCTTGGCCATCTCACGCCTCCCAGACAGGCAGTAGGGGAAGCCGAGCAAGCGTCGTCGTAGTCATCTCACGCCTCCCTGAAGGGGAAGCCGAGCTTGCGCAGCAGCGCCCGGCCTTCCTCGTCGGTCGTGGCTGTCGTGACGACCGTGATGTCCATGCCGCGCGGCCGGTCGATCGAGTCGGGGTCGATCTCGTGGAACATCGACTGCTCGTTGAGACCGAACGTGTAGTTGCCCCGGCCGTCGAACTGGTTCGGCGACAGGCCGCGGAAGTCGCGGATACGGGGCAGCGCGATTGTGAGCAGGCGGTCCAGGAACTCCCACATGCGGTCGCCCCGGAGGGTCACCTTCGCCCCGATGGGCATGCCCTCGCGCAGCTTGAACTGCGCGATCGACTTGGTGGCCCGGCGGATCTGCGGCTTCTGGCCCGTGATGGTGGCCAGGTCGCGGACCGCGCCGTCGATGAGCTTCGCGTCGCGGGCGGCGTCGCCGACACCCATGTTGACGACGACCTTCACCACGCCGGGGATCTGCATGACGTTGGCGAGGGAGAACTCCTCGCGCAGCTCGCCCGCGATCTGCTCCTTGTAGCGCTGCTTGAGCCGCGGAGCCACGCGTTCTGCGGTGGTCATCAGATTTCCTTCCCGGAACGCCGGGAGATCCGGACGCGCTTGCCGTCGTCGGTGGTCTTCTTGCCCACTCGGGTCGGCTTGCCGTCACCGTCGACCAGCATCACGTTGGAGACGTGAATGGCCGCCTCCTGCGTGACGATTCCGCCGGACTGCGCACCACGCTGGTTCTGGCTGATCCGGGTGTGCTTCTTGATCCGGTTCACGCCCTCGACCAGAACGCGGTCACGCTCGGGGTAGGCCTGGATGACCTTGCCCTTGGCTCCCTTGTCCTTGCCGGCGATCACCTGCACGGTGTCGCCCTTCTTGATCTTCATGTCAAAGCACCTCCGGGGCGAGGGAGATGATCTTCATGAACCGCTTGTCGCGAAGCTCGCGACCGACCGGGCCGAAGATGCGGGTCCCCCGCGGCTCGCCGTCGGGCTTGATGAGCACGGCGGCGTTCTCGTCGAACCGGATGTAGGACCCGTCCGGCCGGCGCCGCTCCTTGACGGTACGCACGATGACGGCCTTGACGACGTCACCGCGCTTCACCCCGGCGCCCGGGATGGCGTCCTTCACCGTGGCGACGATCGTGTCGCCGATTCCTGCGTAGCGTCGCGCCGAACCGCCCAGCACCCGGATGCAAAGGATCTCCTTGGCACCGGTGTTGTCGGCGACGCGCAGCCGCGACTCCTGCTGGATCACTTCGCCTTCTCCAGGATCTCCACCAGCCGCCAGCGCTTGGTGGCCGACAGCGGGCGGGTCTCCATCAGCCGGACGCGGTCGCCGACGCCGGCCGTGTTGGCCTCGTCGTGTGCCTTGACCTTGCTCGTCCGGCGGATGACCTTGCCGTACATCGGGTGCTTCACGCGGTCCTCGAGGGAGACCACGATCGTCTTGTCCATCTTGTCGGACACGACCAGGCCCTCACGGACCTTCCGCTCCGCACGCTCCACCGTCTTCGGCGGCGTCTTGGCTGACTCACTCATGCCGCGCCCTCGCCATCCTCGCTCGGGGCGGCAGACAGGCCCAGCTCGCGCTCACGCATGATCGTGTAGATCCGCGCGATGTCGTGCCGGACGGTACGCAGCCGCCGGTTGTTGTCCAGCTGCCCAGTGGCCATCTGGAAGCGGAGGTTGAACAGCTCCTCCTTGGCCTCCCGCACGCGCAGCACGAGCTCCTCGTCGGTGAGCTCACGCAGCTCGGCGGCGGTGGTCGTAGCGGCCATCAGATGTCACCACCCTCACGGGTCACGATCCGGCACTTCATCGGCAGCTTGTGGATCGCGCGACGCAGGGCCTCGCGAGCGGTCTGCTCGTTGGGGTAGCTCATCTCGAACAGCACCCGGCCGGGCTTCACGTTCGCCACCCACTTCTCCGGCGAGCCCTTGCCGGAACCCATGCGGGTCTCGGCAGGCTTCTTGGTGAGCGGGCGGTCCGGGAAGATGTTGATCCAGACCTTGCCACCACGGCGGATGTGCCGGTTGATGGCGATACGAGCGGACTCGATCTGCCGGTTGGTGACGTAGGCCGGCTCGAGAGCCTGGATGCCGAGGTCACCGAACGTCACGTTGGTGCCGCCGGAAGCGGCGCCGGTGCGGTGCGGCCGGTGCTGCTTGCGGTGCTTCACCTTGCGTGGGATCAGCATGGGTCAGCTCTCCCCACCAGTCTGCGGAGCGGTCTGGTCGGACTCGATGGTGGCGACGCCGCCCTGGTTGCCCGGGGCGTCGGCACGCTCGGCGGCGGCCCGCCCGGCCTCGGTGCTCGTGCCGGTGGTGCCCGACGCGCCCGAACGGCGACGCTGCGGACGCTCGCGCCGCGGAGCGCGCTCGGCGTTCGGAGCGGCCGCGGGAGCACCCTCGCGGCGACCACCCACGACGTCACCCTTGTAGATCCACACCTTGACGCCGATACGGCCGAACGTGGTGCGGGCCTCGAACAGGCCGTACTCGATGTCGGCGCGCAGCGTGTGCAGCGGAACCCGACCCTCGCGGTAGAACTCCGAGCGCGACATCTCCGCGCCGCCGAGACGACCGGAGCACTGCACCCGGATGCCCTTGACCTGCGGCGAGCGCATGGCCGACTGGATGGCCTTACGCATCGCACGGCGGAAGGCCACACGGTTGGAGAGCTGCTCGGCCACACCCTGGGCGACGAGCTGGGCGTCCGACTCGGAGTTCTTGACCTCGAGGATGTTGAGCTGGACCTGCTTCTTGGTCAGCTTCTCGAGCTGCCCGCGGATGCGGTCCGCCTCGGCGCCGCGGCGGCCGATGACGATGCCGGGACGCGCGGTGTGGATGTCGACCCGCACACGGTCACGCGTGCGCTCGATCTCCACCTTGGAGATGCCGGCCCGCTCCATGCCCTTGGAGAGCATGCGGCGGATCTCGACGTCCTCCTTGACGTACTCGGCGTACTGCTTGTCGGCGTACCAGCGCGACTTCCAGTCGGTCGTGATGCCGAGCCGGAACCCGTGCGGGTTGATCTTCTGACCCATCAGCGGGTCCTCCCTCTCGCACCGCGTGCGCCACGACCGGCCTTCGCCGGCTGCGACTCGACCTCGACGGTGATGTGGCTCGTGCGCTTGCGGATGCGGTACGCACGCCCCTGGGCGCGCGGCCGGATGCGCTTGAGCGTCGGGCCCTCGTCGGCGTAGGCCGCGGCCACCACGAGGGTGTCGCGGTCCAGGTCGAGGTTGTTCTCTGCGTTGGCCGCAGCGCTCGCGACGACCTTGAACAGCGGCTCGGCGGCGGCCTGCGGCGAGAACCGCAGGATGTCGAGAGCCTCTTGCACCGACCGGTCCTTGATCAGCGCGACGACGCGCCGCACCTTGGTCGGCGACATGTGCACGTACCGCGCTACCGCGCGCGCCCGAACCGGCTCGAGCGCGGCGGCAGGGCTCTGGCTGTCAGCCATGATTTCCTTTCACCCTTCCCTTTCGCTACTCGAACCGGTCAGCGCCTGCGCGCCTTGCGGTCGTCCTTGATGTGTCCCCGGAAGGTGCGCGTGGGCGCGAACTCCCCGAGCTTGTGGCCGACCATCGAGTCCGACACGAAGACCGGCACGTGCTTGCGGCCGTCGTGCACCGCAATCGTGTGGCCGATCATGTCGGGGATGATCGTGGACCGCCGGGACCAGGTCCGGATGACGGTCTTCTTGCCCGACTCGTTGAGCGCGTCCACCTTCTTGAGCAGGTGGTCGTCCACGAACGGGCCCTTCTTCAGGCTGCGCGGCATTGGTTACCTCCCTGCTCAGCGCTTCTTGCCGGTGCGACGGCGACGGACGATCAGTGCATCACTGGCCTTGCGGTGACGGGTGCGGCCCTCGGGCTTGCCCGCCGGGTTGACCGGGTGGCGGCCACCCGAGGTCTTACCCTCACCACCACCGTGCGGGTGGTCGACCGGGTTCATGGCGACACCGCGGACGGTGGGGCGCTTGCCCTTCCACCGCATGCGGCCCGCCTTGCCCCAGTTGATGTTGGAGTGCTCGGCGTTGCCCACCTCGCCGACGGTGGCGCGGCAGCGCACGTCGACGTTGCGGATCTCGCCGGACGGCATGCGCAGCTGCGCGTAGGGGCCGTCCTTGGCAACGAGCTGCACACCCGAACCGGCCGAGCGGGCGATCTTCGCGCCGCCGCCGGGGCGGAGCTCGATCGCGTGCACCACGGTGCCGGTGGGGATGTTGCGCAGCGGCAGGTTGTTGCCGACCTTGATGTCGGCCCGCGGACCGGCCTCCACCTTGTCGCCCTGCTTCAGCCGCGCCGGCGCGATGATGTAGCGCTTCTCGCCGTCGGCGTAGTGCAGCAGCGCGATCCGGCTGGTGCGGTTCGGGTCGTACTCGATGTGCGCGACCGTGGCCGGCACACCGTCCTTGTCGTTGCGCCGGAAGTCGATCACCCGGTACGCGCGCTTGTGCCCGCCGCCCTGGTGCCGGGTGGTGACCCGCCCGTGCACGTTGCGGCCGCCCTTGCTGTGCAGCGGCCGGATCAGCGACTTCTCGGGCGTCGACCGCGTGATCTCGGCGAAGTCGGAGACGCTCGAGCCGCGACGGCCCGGAGTCGTCGGCTTGTACTTGCGGATGCCCATCGGTCAGCCCCTCAGCTCGCCCGGCCACCGAAGACGTCGATCGCACGGCTCTCCTCGGAGAGCGTCACGATCGCGCGCTTCGTGTCCTTGCGCTTGCCGTATCCGGTGCGGGAGCGCTTGCGCTTGCCCGGGCGGTTCAGCGTGTTGACGCTGAGCACCTTGACCCCGAACACCTTCTCCACGGCGATCTTGATCTGCGTCTTGTTCGCGTCCGGTCGGACGATGAAGGTGTACTGGCGCTCGTCGAGCAGCCCGTAGCTCTTCTCCGAGACCACCGGCGCGAGCAGGATGTCGCGCGGGTCGGGGATCACTGGTCAGCCTCCTCTTCGCTGTCCGCCGCGGTCTCCTTGCGCTGCGACGACGGCTGCCGGAACCCCGCTGCCTCGGCCGCCTCCGCGGAGGCGAACCAGACCTCAGCCTGCGTGCGGGCGTAGAACGAGCTGCCCGGGACGTGGTAGAGCTTCGCCTCGGCGTCGCCCTTGACCGGGAAACCCTCCGGCTGCGAGCCGTCGGCCAGCGGAGCGTGGCTCTGCGGACCGAACGAGGCCTCGCCCGCGCCCCGCGCGGCGGACGCCCTGGTGGGCACCGCGATCGGACCGGACAGGAAGGCGTCGAGCGCCTCCTGCGTGAACACCACGACGTCGTTGACGAGCACGTCGTAGGTGTTCAGCTGGTCGGGCGCGATCACGTGCGCCGTGGGGAGGTTGCGCAGGCTCAGCCACGTCACCTCGTCGTCGCGACCGACGACCACCAGCGCACGGATGTCACCGCCGCCGGCCACGGTGGTGAGTGCGGTGCGCGCCGCCTTCGTGGACGGGGTGTCGCCCGTGACCAGCGAGGTGACGACGTGCACCAGGCCGGCCCTGGCCCGGTCGGAGAGGGCGCCGCGCAGAGCGGCGGCCTTCATCTTCTTCGGGGTCTTCTGCGTGTAGTCACGCGGCGTGGGCCCGTGGACGACGCCACCGCCCGCGAACTGCGGAGCGCGCGTGGAGCCCTGGCGGGCGCGGCCGGTGCCCTTCTGGCGGTACGGCTTCTTGCCACCGCCGCGCACCTCGCCACGGGTCTTCGTGTCGTGGGTGCCCTGCCGCGCAGCTGCGAGCTGGCCCACCACGACCTGATGCATCAGCGGCACGTTCGCGCTGACGTCGAAGACGTGCGCGGGGAGCTCGACGGTGCCGCCGGCCGTGCCCTCGGGCGTGCGGATCTCGACGCTGGTCATTACTTCGCACCACCCTTCGCGGCCGACTTGACCACGACGAGGCCACCGCGAGGGCCGGGAACCGCACCCTTGATCAGCAGCAGGCCGTTGTCGGAGTCGACACGGTGCACGGTGAGGTTCTGTGTGGTGATGCGCGCGTTGCCCATCCGCCCGGCCATCCGCACACCCTTGAAGACCCGGCCCGGGGTGGCACACCCGCCGATGGAGCCCGGCGAGCGGTGCTTGCGCTGGGTGCCGTGGCTGGCGCCGAGGCCCTTGAAGCCGTGGCGCTTCATGACACCCGCGGTGCCCTTGCCCTTGCTGGTGCCCACGACATCGACCACGGCGCCGGCGTCGAACACCGAAGCGGTGATCTCCTGGCCGACCGTGTACTCGCCCGCGTCGGAGGTGCGCAGCTCGACCAGGTGCCGGCGCGGCGTGGCGCCCGCCTTGCTGAAGTGGCCGGTGCGCGGCTTGTTCACCTTGCGCGGGTCGATCGCCCCGTAGGCGAGCTGGACGGCGGTGTAGCCGTCGTTCTCAGAGGTGCGGACCTGCGTCACCACGTTCGGGCCCGCCTGGACCACGGTGACCGGGACCACCCGGTTGTTCTCGTCGAAGACCTGGGTCATCCCGAGCTTGGTGCCCAGGATCCCGGTGATCTGCCTCTCGGTCATCTTCTCGGTCAGCCCTACTGGATGTTGACGTCGACGCTCGCCGGCAGGTCGATGCGCATGAGCGCGTCAACCGTCTTGGGCGTCGGGTCGAGGATGTCGATCAGCCGCTTGTGGGTGCGCATCTCGAAGTGCTCGCGCGAGTCCTTGTACTTGTGCGGCGAACGGATGACGCAGTAGATGTTCTTCTCCGTCGGCAGCGGCACCGGCCCGACGACCCGCGCACCCGTGCGCGTGACCGTCTCCACGATCTTGCGCGCGGAGGCGTCGATGGCCTCGTGGTCATAGGCCTTCAGCCTGATGCGGATCTTTTGTCCCGCCATGGTCGTCGGTCGTCCTCTTCTTCCTGCCGCTCATGTACGCGTGCTCCGGGTGGCGCACACGTGGAGGAGCCCTGCCCTCCATCGGTTGGTCTCACTCCGCATGGCTCCGGTCCACGAGGTCGGGCGTGTCGCGCCGTACTCACAGACCGGTTCCCGGATCACCCGCGTCCCCCTGGGGGTCGCTGTGCTCGAGGGTCGGCGTCCGAACCTGGCGCGCGCGGACTTCTACATCTGCGCGCGCCAGGCCCTACGCACAACCCGTCAAGGATGCCACACGTCAGCGTGGCGCCCTCGACCGGGGGTACTACCTACTTGTTGATCTTCGTGACCTGACCGGCGCCAACGGTGCGGCCGCCCTCGCGGATGGCGAGCTGCAGGCCCTCCTCCATGGCGATCGGCTGGATCAGCGAGACGCTGATCGAGGTGTTGTCGCCCGGCATGACCATCTCGGTGCCGCTGGGCAGGGTCACGACGCCCGTCACGTCCGTGGTGCGGAAGTAGAACTGCGGACGGTAGTTGTTGAAGAACGGCGTGTGACGGCCGCCCTCGTCCTTGGACAGGATGTAGACCTGCGCCTCGAACTCCGTGTGCGGGGTGATCGAGTTCGGCTTGACGACGACCTGGCCGCGCTCGACGTCCTCGCGCTTGATGCCGCGGAGGAGCAGACCCACGTTCTCACCCGCACGACCCTCGTCGAGGATCTTGCGGAACATCTCGACACCGGTGACGGTGGTCTTGGTCGACTTCTCGCGGATGCCGACGATCTCAACCTCCTCGTTCACCTTCACGATGCCGCGCTCGATACGGCCGGTGACCACGGTGCCGCGACCGGTGATCGTGAAGACGTCCTCGACGGGCATGAGGAACGGCTTCTCGGTGTCGCGCTCCGGCTCCGGGATCGACTCGTCGACCGCGTCCATGAGCTCGAGCAGCTTGGCGCCCCACTCGGCGTCACCCTCGAGCGCCTTGAGCGCCGAGACACGCACGATCGGGAGGTCGTCGCCCGGGTACTCCTGCGACGACAGCAGCTCGCGGACCTCCAGCTCGACGAGCTCGAGGATCTCCTCGTCGTCGACCATGTCGGCCTTGTTCAGTGCCACGACGATGTAGGGCACCCCAACCTGACGGGCGAGCAGCACGTGCTCACGCGTCTGCGGCATGGGGCCGTCGGTGGCGGCGACCACCAGGATGGCGCCGTCCATCTGCGCCGCACCGGTGATCATGTTCTTGATGTAGTCGGCGTGCCCGGGGCAATCGACGTGCGCGTAGTGGCGCTTCTCCGTCTGGTACTCGACGTGCGCGATCGAGATGGTGATACCGCGCTGACGCTCCTCGGGAGCCTTGTCGATCTGGTCGAACGCCGAAGCCTCGTTGAGGTTCGGGTACTTGTCGTGCAAAACCTTGGTGATTGCCGCCGTCAGCGTGGTCTTGCCGTGGTCGATGTGACCGATGGTGCCGATGTTGACGTGCGGCTTGGTCCGCTCGAACTTCGCCTTCGCCACTGGGGGATCCTCCTGGACTGGTGTACGTGTCCGCCGTGCTGACGGCAGGTCGTCTGTGTAGTGGTGCCGGTACGAGCCGCGGACGGTACCCGTCCGCGGCACGTGCCTCTTACTCGCCCGTGGCCTTGGCGATGATCTCCTTGGCCACGTTGGTCGGGACCTCCGCGTAGGAGTCGAAGACCATCGTGTAGTTCGCCCGGCCCTGGGTCCGCGACCGGAG
This sequence comes from Pseudonocardia alaniniphila, assembly GCF_022524485.1. Classification (GTDB taxonomy): domain Bacteria; phylum Actinomycetota; class Actinomycetes; order Mycobacteriales; family Pseudonocardiaceae; genus Pseudonocardia; species Pseudonocardia alaniniphila. Next base: position 180,466 of record NZ_JAKXMK010000012.1, on the reverse strand, counting down.
GTCACCGACGTAACCGAACATCTCGGAGAGCGGCACCAGCGCCTTGACGACGCGGGCACCAGCCCGCTCCTCCATGGCCTGGATCTGGCCACGGCGGGAGTTGAGGTCGCCGATCACGTCGCCCATGTAGTCCTCGGGCGTCGTGACCTCGACGGCCATCATCGGCTCCAGCAGGGCCGGGTCGGCCTTGCGCGCAGCCTCCTTCAGGGCCATCGAACCGGCGACCTTGAAGGCCATCTCGGACGAGTCGACCTCGTGGAACTGACCGTCGAGCAGCGTGAGCTTGATCCCGACCAGCGGGTAGCCCGCGAGCACGCCGTACTGCATGGCGTCCTGGGCGCCGGCGTCCACCGACGGGATGTACTCCCGCGGGATGCGGCCACCGGTGACCTTGTTCTCGAACTCGTACAGCGCACCGTCCGCCGTGTTGAGCGGCTCCAGCTTGATGATGACCCGGGCGAACTGGCCCGACCCACCGGTCTGCTTCTTGTGCGTGTACTCGTACTTGTCGACCCCGCGGCGGATCGTCTCGCGGTAGGCCACCTGAGGCTTGCCGATGTTGGCCTCGACCTTGAAGTCGCTCTTCATGCGGTTGACCAGCACCTCGAGGTGCAGCTCACCCATGCCGGCGAGGATGGTCTGGCCGGAGTCCTCGTCCAGGGAGACCTGGAACGTCGGGTCCTCCTCGGCGAGCTTCTGGATCGCCGTGGACAGCTTCTCCTGGTCGGCCTTGGTCTTCGGCTCCACCGCGACCTGGATGACCGGGTCGGGGAAGGTCATCGACTCGAGCACGATCGGCGCCTGCGGGTCGCTGAGCGTGTCGCCGGTGGTGGTGTCCTTCAGGCCGATCACCGCGTAGATGTGACCGACCATGGCCTCGTCGACCGGGTTCTCCTTGTTGGCGTGCATCTGGAAAATCTTCCCGATGCGCTCCTTGCGGTCCTTGGTCGAGTTGATGACCTGGGAGCCCGCGGCGACCCGGCCCGAGTACACCCGGATGTAGGTCAGCTTGCCGAAGAACGGGTGCGCGGCGATCTTGAAGGCCAACGCCGAGAACGGCTCGTCCTTGGCCGGCTTGCGACTCGCCGCCGTCTCCCCGTCCTGCAGCGTGCCCTCGACGGGCGGCAGGTCCAGTGGCGACGGCAGGTAGTCGATCACGGCGTCGAGCAGGGGCTGCACGCCCTTGTTCTTGAACGCCGAGCCGCACAGCACCGGGTAGGCACTGCGGTTCCGCACGATCTTGCGGATACCGTGCTTGATCTGGTCGATCGAGAGCTCCTCGCCACCGAGGTAGAGCTCCATGAGCTCGTCCTCGGTCTCGGCGACGGCCTCGACCAGCTTCTCGCGGTACTCGGCGGCACGGTCCGCGAGATCCGCGGGGATCTCCTCGACCGCGTAGTCCTCGCCCTTCTGGACCTCGCCGCGCCACGTGAGCGCGCGCATCTCGACCAGGTCGATGACACCGATGAAGTCGTTCTCGGAACCGATGGGCAGCTGGATCGGCAGCGGCTTGGCGTTCAGCCGGTCCTGGATCGTGCTGACGGTGAAGTAGAAGTCCGCGCCCAGCTTGTCCATCTTGTTGACGAAGCAGATGCGCGGGACGTCGTACTTGGTGGCCTGCCGCCAGACCTGCTCGGACTGCGGCTCCACGCCCTCCTTGCCGTCGAAGACCGCGACGGCGCCGTCGAGCACCCGCAGGTTGCGCTCCACCTCGACGGTGAAGTCGACGTGCCCGGGGGTGTCGATGAGGTTGATCTGGTGGTCTTTCCAGAAGCAGGTGGTGGCGGCGGACGTGATCGTGATGCCGCGCTTCTGCTCCTCCTCCATCCAGTCCATCGTGGCCGCGCCGTCGTGGACCTCACCGATCTTGTAGTTGACCCCGGTGTAGAACAGGATCCGCTCGGTGGTGGTGGTCTTTCCGGCGTCGATGTGCGCCATGATGCCGATGTTGCGGACCTTGCCCAGGTCCGTCAGCACGTCCCGTGCCACTTTTAGCTCGCTTCCCTCAGCAGGTTGGCGCGGACGATCGGCCCGTCACCAGCGGTAGTGGGCGAAGGCTCGGTTCGACTCCGCCATCTTGTGCATGTCCTCGCGCCGCTTCACGCTGGCGCCCAGTCCGTTGCTCGCGTCGAGCAGCTCGTTCATCAGCCGATCGACCATCGTCTTCTCGCGGCGCTGCCCCGCGTAGGACACCAGCCAGCGCAGGCCGAGAGTGGTCTGCCGGACGGCCCGCACCTCGATCGGCACCTGGTAGGTGGCGCCACCGACACGGCGGCTGCGCACCTCGAGAGCCGGCTTCACGTTGTCCAGCGCGCGCTTGAGCGTGACGACCGGGTCGGTACCGGTCTTCTCCCGGGTGCCCTCCAGCGCGGCGTAGACGATGCGCTCGGCAAGCGAACGCTTGCCGTCCTGGAGCACCTTGTTCACCAGCTGGGTGACCAGCGGCGAGTTGTAGACCGGGTCGGAGACCAGCGGCCGCTTGGGAGCAGGACCCTTCCGGGGCATCAGCTCTTCTCCTTCTTCGCGCCGTAACGGCTGCGGGACTGCTTGCGGTTGCGGACACCCTGGGTGTCGAGCGAACCACGGATGATCTTGTAGCGAACGCCGGGCAGGTCCTTCACCCGGCCCCCACGCACCAGCACGATCGAGTGCTCCTGGAGGTTGTGGCCCTCACCCGGGATGTAGGCCGTGACCTCGATCTCGCTGCTGAGCCGCACGCGCGCGACCTTGCGCAGCGCGGAGTTCGGCTTCTTGGGCGTCGTGGTGTACACGCGCGTGCACACCCCGCGGCGCTGGGGGCTTCCCTTGAGCGCTGCGGTCTTGGTCTTGCCGACCTTGTCCTGACGGCCCTTGCGGACCAGCTGCTGGATCGTGGGCATGAACCGTCTGCTTCTTCCCGTCGATGTGCTCTATCTGTGCTGGTGGTACGTGCTGGTGCGGCTCGGCGAGAAGAGACCGGGCTACCCCGGTCGCCCTCCCCCGAGGTCGGGCGTGTCCCAAGATCGGACGTACTGCTGCCCGGGCACCAAGCGATGAGATCGGGGACCTCACGAGGGCCGGGGGGCCCGCGGACCCAGCGGGCCGTTCTCACACGAGTGTGCGGGACCGGCGACCACAGGGCACGCAGATCGGCCCGACCGTGGTCGAGCGCAAGACAACAGAGTACCCGCCCCCCAGGAAGGGGGTCAAAACGGGTCCTCAGCGGCGCCCTGCCGGTACGAGCAGGGTGCCTGAACACCTCGTAAGCCGCAAGAGGGCACGCCCGCTCGCCGCTCGGAAACCCCCGCTCGCCGCAACCGGGCAGCCCCGGGAATCCCCCCGCACCGCCAAGTTCAACGCGGCTTCGGGGCCGTAGATTCCCGCTCCTCCGGCACGAAAGGCAGCGACGAGGATCTGACCCGACAGCCGGTGCCCGCTGGGCGATCGAGGAGTGCTCTCCATCCGCGAAACCACTGAGGCCGGGCCGGATCACGCCGCCAGCGGGACGGTGCGTCGGCCGCCGGGCCGCCAGATCCGGCGCGCGGCGTCAGCGACGGGGCCTTATATATAGCAATGCTGTCGCCGTCACCGGGCGCTGAGCGGGCGCAGGTCGGTCCAGTGCCCCTCGACGTAGTCCAGGCACGTCTGGCGGTCGGCCTCCCCGTGCACCACGCGCCAGCCGTCGGGCACGGCGATGCGGGCGGGCCACAGCGAGTACTGGTCCTCGCGGTTGACGAGCACCAGGAACGTGCCGTCGGGGTCGTCGAAGGGGTTCATGAGCGGCTCCTCACCGGGAATCGGACAGCGCGTCGGGACATCAGAAATGCGTCGAAGGGATCTCGCCGGTGCTGCGACGCAGCACGGAGTGGCAGAACACGGACCCGCTCGTCGGCGTCACGACCCTCGAGGCGGCGGCCTCGCCGCAACAGCTGCCGCGCGGACGGACAGGAGCGCCCGAGTCGGCGCGACCGGAGCCGAGCGGGCGAGCTCGGCATGCACGGTGACGCGCACCCGGTCCCCGAACGCGGGAAAGAAGGTGCGCGACACGAACTCCGTGCCCGCAGCCGCCGTGACGACGTCGCCCCGGAACGGTTGGCGCCGCCGACGCCGCGAGGTAGCCCGTCGCCCCGGAGAGATCGATCCGATGCGGTCGCCGTCACTGTTGGTGTGAACGTCGTTGTCCGCGCGGAGCGTCAGCCGGGAACAGGTGGCCGACGCTCGCGGTCGTCACGTGGACGGACGAACAGACCATCGCCACCTCCGGCCGAGACCCTCCGTCTGCGGCCTGAATGCTATGAGCTGCCCCTCTCGGCATGGAGTCGCCGAAACATGCGACGCGGGATCCGGCCGGCCCGCTGACGCTCATGCGTTGCGCACGCGAGGGCGACGACAGGGCCCGGCGGCTGGTCGACCTGGAGCTCGACCGGGCAGCATGACTCGACCGGCGGTGGGCCACGCCGCCGGACGCACTGCTGCAGGTCCTCCACCCGCGAGTGGCGCCGTCGCACTGTCGCCGGCCGTGGAGCACCGCGTTGCGATGAGCGTGCCGGCACGCTGCGAGCTGGTGGCGTATCAGCCCGGGCGCAGGGTCACATGAACCGGCCCGAGCGCCGCGGGGGAAAAACTCACTACCGTTTCCGGCACTCGCCAGTCCGCCTCGGCGAACAGGCTGATGATCCGCTCCGGCATCACGTCCGGTGATTGCAGGAGTTCGGCCAGCGCATCGAGCTTCGGGGCGAGCTCCTCGGCGTCGACGGTTTCGTCATCGAGCAGACCCCACACGTCCCAGAGGATCATCTCGTGCTTGTTCAGCGCCGCGAGGTCTTGCACGACGTTGTGTGCCAGCTGTGGCCAGCTCCGCAGGAACTGCTCCCGTCGATGCGGCGACACCACGAACCGATCCGGATCAAGCAGGCCGGCGCGGCACTGCGTCCATGCCTGCGGTCCGGTCAGGAACAGTTCTGTCGGCACGTCCAGTACATCGAGCGCACCGTGCTCCGCGAACTGTGCGTCGATCAGGCGCCAGCGGCCCTCGTTCCGATCCCACACCTCGCCGACCACGTGATCCAGAGCCCACTCCGGCTCCAGGTACATCGCGAACCCGACTCGGGCTCGGGCCGGAATGCCGTGATGCCGGGCCAATGCGACCAACAGCAGGGTGGAGTCGCGACAGCAGCCCACCACGCGGTCGGTCAGCGCGCGACCACCGCTCAGTGGCGCGGGATCCAACTCGTGAAGCCGCTCGAGCAGGACGTCGGCGTAACGCTCATCGATCTCGCCGATGCGCCCGGCAGCGAAGCCGTGACGGGTGATGTCGCCGTTGGCCGTGTAGTGGAACACCAGAGAGCACGCCGCAGCGTGGATGCTGGGCAGATCAGCGCCGACACCGTCGAACCACCACGCCATCGCCCGCGGATCGGTGAAGCGACTCTGGGGCGTGTAGAACGACGCGGCCTCGGTCACCCTGCCGTTCTACGAAGTCGGGCGCCGATTGTCAACCGACGACTCGGCTATTCGCATCCATACCGGTCGTATTCGGCGGATCAACGACAGACATCGTAGTGTCGGAGCAATCGCTCACCGCACGTCATCGACTGGATATCGGTGATGATCGCCCGAGCCGACTCCGGGGTCTCGGCCACCGCCGCCGCGGCGAAAATCGGCATCGGCCGACTCAGCCCGCGTACCGCGGTCGGCACGGCCGTGACCCCCTGCGACCACAGCTCCTCGAAGAGCGGACGGATGTGTTCGTCGTAAGAAATCGGACCGCCCGCCGATCGCACGGGAATGCTGTCGTGGGAGTGTGCCACCAGACCTCGCGACCCGTCGTCGCAATGGGCCAGCAGCGCGATGGGGTGCATGGCACCGCTGCGTCGAGCATTGATTTCGGTAACGTACAGTTCGCGATCGCGACCGACGATACAATCCGCGCACAACCAGCCCCGGAAGCCGAGAGCGTGAGCAGCCGCACCAACCGCATTCCCGAGAGAGCGGAGCCGATCCGCGACATCGGGTGACACGAACCGCTCACCCACGGAGACCGACAGGTAGCGCTTCACATCGACGGTCATCGTGCTCAACACGACGGCCTCGACGCCGGCGTCGACGACCCGGATGTCCACGGCAGGGCAACCCGTGTCCTTCGCATGCTCGATGTACGGCTGAACGAACACGGGGAACGTGTGCAGGAAGTTGTCGTGGTAGATGTTGCCCCAGACGGTGTCCAGTTCGTGCCGATGCACGACGATCGATCCGTCCCCGCTTATGCCGTGCATACTCTTCACGATCGCGCGGTCAGCCTCGGCAAGCACGGTGCGCAACGCGCCCTCGAGTTCATCCGGCGTCGTCACCGTGATACCACTCGGCACCCGAAAACCGGCCACTCTTCCGGCCAGATCCAGGCAACTCAGCTTGTTGTCCAGATAGAGACTCGACCAGTAGTCCTGCTTCGCCGGGCCGTCGAGTTCGACATCGAGGCCCCATGCCTCCATCGCGGCCAGCAGTTGGTACACACCCGGGCTGACGCCGAAACACATGATCCGAACTCGACGTTCGCCGAGGACGGCGCGCAACCGCACAAGTGCCGATTCATCAGCCAGCAGATCTGCTATCAGCCGACCTGTGCGGGGCGCCGGGCTGATCACCGGTGGCCGCTCCACACCCAGTACATGATGAACGTCAGCGAACCAGCCCGCATCGAAGCCGTCGGGGAGGACGAGGACCCGGGACGCGAGGCTCCAGAAGACCGCCTGGTCCGACAACATGTCCCCGTTGCCGATGAAACTACGCTCGACCTCCTTGCGCAGGCGCGTCGAGAAGTTCCGGAGGTTGAATTCCGAAATGTTTGGGACGACGAGATCAACCGAGTCCGACATGCCGTTAAATCTTGCCAGACAGGCCCTCGCGACTGTAAGTAAGCGCTCGGGCATGGCCATTCGTTCGGACTTTCCGTTACCGTGACTTTCCCGCGGGCCGCCGCGCCCCCTACCCTACGTCGGGGTTCCATGACGACGATTCCGCACGATCAACAGGGAGGCCGTGACTTGGAAACGGAGTTCGGGCCACCGCTCGACGACATAGCCGTCCTCGGCCGGAAGTTAACCAAACGTTTCGGGGAGTTTGCCGCCGTCGACGCAGTCGACATCGACGTCTATTCGGGCGAGTGTTTCGGGCTCCTCGGACCGAACGGCGCCGGAAAATCCTCCACGATGCGGATGCTGAGCTGCATCTCGCAGCCGACGAGCGGAGCGTTGACCGTGCTGGGGCGTGACCCTCGCCGAGAGGCGGCCAGGATCCGCGCCCAGCTGGGCATCGTACATCAGGAAAACAATCTGGATCTGGATATCAAGGTGGTCGAGAACCTCACCACATACGCTCGATATTTCGGATTCTCCAGGCCCGAGTGCCGGCAGCGCGCATCGGAGATGTTGCAGTTCGCCCAGCTGGAACAGAAGGCCCGGAGCAAGGCCGGCGAACTGTCGGGTGGCATGCAACGGCGGCTGGCGATCGCCCGCGCCTTGGTCAACTCCCCCGAAATGGTGTTCCTGGACGAACCGACCACGGGCCTGGACCCACAGATGCGGCATGTGGTGTGGCAGCGCCTGCTCGAACTCAAGAAGAGGCGCACGACACTGGTCGTGACCACTCATTACATGGAGGAAGCGGAGCAACTCTGCGACCGGATCGTCATCATGGATCACGGCCACATCGTGGCCGAGGGAACACCACAGATGCTGATCAAGGAGAACGTCAGCCAGGAAGTCGTCGAGCTGTGGTTCTCCGACGCGCCGACCGACGAGACGGCCGCTCCGTTGCACGCGATCAGCGAGCAGCTCGACGTGCTGGCCGACCGCATCGTCCTCTACGTGGCCAACGGCGAGGAAGCGGCGAAAGAGGTGCACCGCCGCGGACTGTGGCCGACGCGCTTGACAATTCGCAGAAGCACATTGGAGGACGTGTTCCTGCGCCTGACGGGACGGACGCTGGCGGAGTAACCATGGCAAATCCAACCATCACTGTCCTCGAACGCCACGTGCTCCTCTATCAAAGGCTGTGGCGGGCGTCCGCGTTCTCACTCTTCATACTTCCGATCCTGTTCCTCAGCAGCATAGGACTGGGCGTCGGCGGCTACATCCATGAGATCGACGGGCATGACTATCTGCAATGGATAGCACCGGGACTGATCGCATCGACAGCCTTTCAGACCGGCGCCAACGAGTCGACGTACGGCGTGTTGAGCGAGTTCGAATGGGTGGGCGGAATCAAGGCCATGCGCTCGACGCCGGTCCGCATACAGGACATGATCCGGGGATGGTTGATCTATGTCCTCATCGCGACCGAGTTGGCCGTCGGTGCCTTCCTGATCGTCACGTTCCTGGCCGGCGCTCTTTCGCCGGGACTGGCCATCTCCGCGCCCTTCGTCTGCGGTGCGGTCTCCCTCGCCATCGCGACGCCGACAACGGCGTTCTCGGCGGCGATCAATGACCAGGACTGGTTCCTGGTACTGGCCCGATTCGTCATTCTGCCTGCCACACTGTTCTCCGGAGTGCTGTTTCCAATCAGTCAACTCCCGGCGTTCATTCAACCGATTTCGTATCTCTCACCGCTGACGCACGCCGTCGATCTGATGCGAGACTTCGCGTTCGGGACAGCCGCACCGATGACGGTCACATTGCATTTCGCCTACCTCCTGGCCTGGATAGTTGCCGGTTGGTTCCTGGCGAACCTCGCCTATCGACGGCGCCTCACGGATTGATTCTGGAGCCATGGTCACCACTGACGTCTCGACTCCGATCCGGGCCGCCTCTCCCGTTTCGGCGACACGCATCCGTGCAGTACTGGAATACTTCTTCACCTACAGCTTCCGCACCAGGGAAGCTCTGACGCTGCTGGGCGTCATCTGGCTGACCGCGGTCACCGAACCGGTCCTGTATCTGCTGGCCATGGGCCTCGGGGTCGGCAGCCTCATCGACAGCACGATCCCGGTCGACAGCCATCAGCTGAGCTACATCCAGTTCGTGGCCCCCGCCATGCTCGCGGTATCCTGTATGTCTGGTGCGATCTCGGCATCAATATTCAGTTTCTATACCCGGCATCGACACCTCGGCATGTTTCGAATGATATCGACCGCCGCGGTCAGCCCAGCCGAAGTCGTCGTCGCGGACTGGCTCTGGGAGATCATTCGGGTCTCGATGCTCAGCGCCATTTTCGTGGCGGTCATGGTGGCGGCCGGCGTCATCGGCATCGGCAACGCCCTCGTCGCGTTCGTGGCGACCATCCTGGTGATTGCGGCCTTCGCTGCCGTGGGGATCGGGCTCAGCACCCTGCTGCGCGGATGGCAGGACTTCGACATCATCACCGTGGCACAAACAGTGCTCTTCTTGTTCTCGGGCACGTTCTTTCCGATTCAACAATACCCGTCGTGGCTGCAGGTGATAGTTCAGCTCAGTCCGTTGTACCAAGCGATCGCACTCCTTCGCGCGCTGACGATCGACGACTACGGGATCGCCCTGGTCGTGCCCATCGGCTACCTCCTCCTCATGACCGTGGCCGGGCTCGCGTTCTCCGTGCGACGGATGGGCAGGGATCTCGGCAGATGACGAGAAACACATCACGATCACTTCCGACAGGAGGACCGATGCTTCCTTTCGTCAGTTCGCTCGACGAGTTGGAAAGCTGCGCCCCGCGGCACGTGCTGCTGCTGTACTCGGGTGGCGTGGACGGCACCTATCTGCTGCAGTGGCTGGCGCACCGGAGTATCGAGGTGTCGGCACTCCAGGTCCGCTTCGGCGATGCCGGTGAGGTCGATTCTGACGTCGCGAAGTGGCGCGCGGCCAAGTTCGGGGCGAGCCTGCACACCGTCGACGCCTCCCGTGAGTTCTTCACCGACTTTCTGCCGGCGGCGATCCATGCGGACGCCTACTATCAAGGCCAGTTTCCGGTGGGCTCGACCCTGACCCGGCCGCTCATGGCCAAGGTCGCGGTGGATGCCGCCCGACAGCTCGGCTGCGACGCCGTGGCGCATACGGCCACGTACACGCAGAACAGCTCGCTGCGACTCAGCGCGTCGATCGCCGCTCTCGACCGGGATATCGTCATTGCCGCGCCATTCCTGGGGTCTCAGGTTCCGCGCGACGTGAAGGTGGAGATGCTCAGCGAGGCCGGCATCACCTTCGAGACGGGTATCTACAGCGTGGACGCGAATCCTTGGGCACGCGTGATCGAGTCCGGGCCCCTGGAGAATCCGGAGGACATACTCGACGAGACCGTCTTCACCTTGACCCGCGATATCGACGATTGCCCCGACGGTGGCGTCGAGATCGACATCTCCTTCCAGCGCGGCCTGCCATCGGAGATGGATGGTCAGCCGACGGCGCTGGGCGACCTGGTGTCGGAGCTGAACGGACTGGGTGGCCTGCACGGTATCGGGCGCTTCTCCGGTCTGGAGGACCTCCCGTTCGGCGTGAAGAACCACGAGGTGCGCGAGGCGCCCGCGGCAGCGGTGATCACGACCGCGCACCGTGCGCTGGCCAACGCGGTGTTCGGCATGCGGGAGTTCTCGGTCCGCGCGACGCTCGCCCAGGAATGGACGAACCTGGTCGTGCACGGCGGTTGGTACGGACATCTGGCGCAGAGCCTGGCGCAGTGCCTGGCGAAGCTGGACGAACCATTGACGGGAACGGTCCGGTTACGCCTGGCACGGGGCACGATGCAGGTGCTGCGGCTCCGGTCCGAGCACGGGCTCTACTACTCGCGTTTCCGCGAGGAGTTCGATCAGTGGATGAGCGAGTACTCCTACGGCCCGTGGCTGACCCACACCACGATCACCGACGCGGTCCGCAGCGAGCGCAATGGGCGGTGACACCGCTGTCATCGATCTCAGCCACGTCATCGAAGGTGGAATGACAACCTATCCGGGGCTGCCCGGCCCGGAGATCACCGATCATCTGTCGCGCGACGACTCCCGCGGCCGGTACGCTCCAGGCACCGAGTTCCAGATCGGGCGCATATCGATGGTCGCGAACACCGGGACGTACCTGGACACGCCGTTCCATCGCTTCGGCCACGGCGCCGACCTGACCGGAATTCCGTTGTCGGGCCTGGTGGATCTGGACGGCGTCGTGATCCGTGTCGAAGACCGCGCCGTCGGCACGGCGGACCTGTCCCCCTACCGAGACCTGATCCCTGGCCGGGCGGTTCTTCTGCACACCGGCTGGGACCGGCACTGGGGCACCGTGACGTACGCCGATCCGAACCACCCGTATCTCACGGCGGAAGCGACCGAGTTTCTTTCCGCACTCCGGCCCGCCGTCGTCGGCATCGACTCGGTGAACATCGACGACATGGCCGACCTTTCGCGGCCGGCGCACACAGGACTGCTGGCAGCCGACGTCCCGATCATCGAGCACATGACCGGCCTTGACCGCTTACCGGATCGACACTTCCGGTTCCATGGTGCGCCGATCGCCGTCGCCGGCATGGGGACGTTTCCCATTCGGGCATATGCACTCGTGCGTCCTTTCGAGTAACGACGGCACCAGCACAACACGGGCGGTGCCGGAGGTCGGGATTGCCTGCCCGGTCGAGCCGGAAGAGCCGACCGGGCTCGCCCGCACCACGACCGTTCGGCAGGATCCGTCGAGTGCGACGGTGACGAGTGCGGTCGAGCCGATTCAGCTGCCGGCCACGTCCGGCAAGCAGCTCGCGTGACGTATCGCCGCCGCGACCTCTCGAACAGTGCCGATGAGGAGCTGCTCCGGCTCCGGCTGGGCACCCAGCGTCTGCTTGCATTCGTCGAACAGCTCGAACGCCAGCATGGAGTTGCCGCCGAGCTGGGTGAAGTTGTCCAGCACGCTGACCGACTCGGTCGCCAAGACCCTGCGATAGATGGCGACCACGGCTGCTTCCAGTTCGTCCGCGGGCGGGACGAACCCGTGTTCGCGGTCGTCGCGGTCCCGCCACGCCGCGATCAGGGCCCGATTGTCGATCTTGCCGTTGACGTCCGTCAGGATGCGTGACATCGGCACGATCTGCTTGGGCCGCATGTGGTCGGGCAGGAACCGGGCCGCATGCTGCTCGATCGCCGTGAGGTCGAGATCATCGACGGCGGTCCCGGCGACGGGAACCACGAAGGCGAGCAGCCGAACCGGGGTGTCGTGGGCGATGACCGCGCAGTCGGCGACCGCCGGATGGCTGGCCAACACCGACTCGATCTCGCCGGGCTCGATACGCAACCCTCGGATCTTGATCTGCCGATCGATCCGGCCGAGGTGTTCCAGTACTCCGTCCATCCGATATCGGCAGAGATCACCAGTGCGGTACATGCGGGACCCAGGCGGGCCGTAAGGATCAGGGACGAACCGCTCCGCGGTCCGGCCCGGTGCGCGCCAGTACGCCTGCGCCACACCGATCTCGCCACCGATGTACGCCTCGCCCGGCATCCCGACCGGCACCAGTTCGAGGTTCTCGTCCAAGATCGTGACCCGGAAGTTGGCGGCCGGGCGACCGAGCGGCACAGGGGCTCCAGGCTCGTCCGGCAGCGGCATGTCGGTGACGCTGTTCGCCTCGGTAGGCCCGTAGCAGTTGAGTAGCGTGGTGTCGGGCAGTGTGGCGTAGAAGGTGTCGCGGATCCGCGGTGTCACCGGCTCGCCGCCGCACAGTGTCCAGCGCAGGCGGGCCCGCTCGGCCGAGATCTGTTCCAGAAACGGGCTCATCACGGTCGGCGGCAGGAAGATGATCGATACCGGGTGGCTCTCCACGAGCCGCGCGAGATGGCGCGGGTCCCGATGGCCGCCGTCCCGACAGATCACCAGGCACGCGCCGTGGTAGAGCGGCCAGAAGATCTCCCAGATGGAGACGTCGAATGCGGCCGAGGTCTTGAACAGCGCACAATTGTCAGGCTCGAACGGGTACTTGCCTTGCATGTAGGCAAGATTGGCCAGCGCGCCGGCGGTCGGGTACGCGACACCTTTCGGGCGGCCGGTGGTGCCCGAGGTGTACAAGATGTGGAGCAGCCCCGCCGGTGAGGCGGCGACGATCGGATTGGTGGCGGCACAGCCGTCGAGTTCGCGCTCGACATCGACGAGGTGCCATGGGTCGTCGGGGATTCGGTCCCGGCAGACGGCATCGGTCAGGATGTGCGTCGGCGCGGTGTCCTCGAGTATGTAGGCCAGGCGGGCATCAGGCAGGTCGGTGTCCAGCGGCACGTAGGTGGCGCCCGTTTTCACCGCCGCGTAGATGGCGACGATCTGATGGATACCGCGCCGCAGGCAGATGCCGACGCGGGTGCCGGGCCCGGCGCCCTGCCGAATCAGGAAGTGCGCCAGCCGATTGGCACGCATGTTCAGCTCCCGGTAGCCGACCGCGGTGCCGGACTCGTCCAGCAGCGCGACGGCGTCGGGGGTGCGTTCGGCCTGTTCCTCGAACGGCTCGGCCATCGTGCGATGCCGGATCTCGGGCCGTTGATACCGGTTCAGGCCGTGCAGGATTCGCTCGCGCTCGGCCGCGTCGATCAGCGGAAGGGTGGACATCGGCGCGTCGGGATCACAGGCCAAGCCGGTGAGCAGTTGCACGAACGTTCGCGCCCAGCACAGGGCGGACGGGGCGTCGGCCGAGTTGATCATATTCTCGGCGTACAAGCACGTACCGTCCTGCGAGACCACGATCGTGACGTCGACGCGCTGGTCGGCGCTCTCCGTCCGCGCCGCTGCATTCCGCAGTCCACCTGCCTCGCGCAACGCCGCACGGAAGCTACCGTCCGGCTCGGCGGGCACCGGCGTGATGGCCTCGAGGTGCCCTCGGATCACCCGGACCCGGCGGGTGGAACCGAGCCGGGACAGCCGCTGCGCCAACACCGTCGCGCCGATCGACAACGCTACGAAGTCCTCCGCCCCTGCGGCCACGGCCAACCGGTGCAACCGGCCGGGCAGGTCCGCCGGGACCGCGACGGGACCAGCGCATTCCGGAGGAGACGTCACGCTCCCATCGCCATTCGCCTCGGGACGCGGGCCGGTCGGCCCGGATGGCGATACGGATGCCGATGCTGTCACGGTGGTGGCGTCGGATGTCATGAACGCTCCAAGGGGCAGGGCTGCCTGGTCCTCGACGGACAAAGCGACGCTTCCAGATTCGTCTTCCCACCTCGAAATATCTTGTCCCGCATTCAGTGGACAGCGCGCGGGCGACCTGCGATGCAGGGCTACGTCACCTGATCACGTGACTGCCGTTTCCGAATCTCGCGAACTTAGCGTCGAGTCCTGCGTATAGCAGATGCCGGCCTAGCGGGCCCGATCGGGAGGCGATGCATGGAAACCGTGACACCATCGGTGGCCGACGGCCCGAGAACCGCGTTTCCGGTCGATCTGATCCGTGCGCAGGCCCGAGCCGCCGGGCACCGAGAGGCGTTGGTCGACGAGCGCGAGTCGCTGACCTACACCGCACTGATCGACCGGGTCGACGCATTGGCGCAACGGCTGCGCGTGGCCGGTGCCGGTCCACAGCGCCCCGTGGCGGTACTTCTCGAGCGCTCGACCGACACGGTGATCGCCATGCTGGCGGTGCTCACCGCCGGTGGCGCCTACTGCCCGCTGGACATCACCGCCCCCGACGCGCGCACGGCTGCGATGGTGCGGCGCCTCGGCTGCGGCGTGGCGGTCGCCGACCGTGCCGGCGCGCAGCGGCTGCCGAGCGGAATCACCGTCGTGGATCCCGTTGGGCTCCCGGCGACTTTCCACACGACACCGGTGAACGAGGACGCGCTCGCGTACGTGATGCACACCTCTGGGTCCACCGGCGTTCCCAAGGGCGTCGGGATGACCCATCGCGGCCTGTCCCGGCTGATCTCCTGGCAGCTCGCCAGCGGTGAAACCGGGCTGCGGACGCTGCAGTTCACCGCGACCTCCTTCGACGTGACGTTTCAGGAGGTGCTGTCGACCCTGGCCGCGGGCGGTTGCCTGGTGGTTGCGCCCGAACAGGTGCGCCGCGACCCCGCCGCATTGCTGGATGCGATCGTGCGCCACCGGATCGAACGGTTGTTCCTGCCGTACGTCGCCCTGCAGCTACTGGCCGTCGAGGCCGGTCGCCGGGAGGTGACCCCGGACTCGCTTCGACACGTCGTGACGGCCGGCGAGCGACTGATCGTCACCCCGGCCATTCGCGACCTGTTCGCCGCCCTGCCCCACTGCCGGCTGGACAACCACTACGGTCCGACAGAGGCGCACCTGGTCACCAGCCTGACCCTGTCCTCCGACCCGGCCGAGTGGCCGGAGATGCCGGGCATCGGCACGCCGGTGGGCGGAGTGGTCTGCCGGGTGCTTGACGGGCAGCTGCGCACCCTGTCCGACGGTGGCGTCGGTGAGCTGTACGTGGGCGGCACCGGCCTCGCCCAGGGGTATCTGGGGGACCCCGCCCAGACCTCGGAACGGTTCATCGCCAGCCCGTTCGACGACGGTGAGCGGCTGTACCGCACCGGCGATCTGGTTCGGGTGTCCGCCGACGGCCACCACGAGTTCCTCGGCCGTGCCGACGGACAGCTCAAGGTTCGCGGCTTCCGCGTCGAACCGGGCGAGGTGGAGCAAGCCCTGCTGCGCCACCCCGGGATCGACGCGGCCGCAATCGATCTGCGCGAGGTCGCCGACGGCGTCTCGGTGCTGGTCGGATATGTGCAGACCCATGGCCCGGTCGCGCACCGGGACATCATCGAACACCTGCGCGGCCTGCTCCCCGCCTACATGATTCCGGCGCGGTACGTCCACGTGGCGGCACTGCCTCGGACCGCGACGGGCAAGGTCGATCGCCGCGCACTGGCCGAGCTGGAACTGCCTGCCGGACAAGAGACGCCGGTCGCGGACGCAGCATCGCTCACCGACACCATCACCGATATCTGGGCCCGGGTACTCGGCCACGACGAGTTCGCAGGCGACGACGACTTCTTCGACGTCGGCGGCGATTCGCTGCTGGCCACCTGGGTGGTGGCCGAACTCGGGCAGGTCCTGGGTCGGCCGGTGGAGCTGTCGCTGTTGCTGGACTACACCACGGTCGACGAACTGGCCGACGCACTCGGGTCCACCTCGGCACCGCGATCGCGGCACCGGTCATCGCAGATCGTCACGCTGCGTCCCGGCTCCTCCGGCCGCGGCGTCTACCTCGTACACCCGCTCGGCGGTGAGTTGCTGGGCTATCGAGAACTGGCCCATGCCTCCGCCGCGCCCGTCCGGCTGCTCGGGATCGGCTGGACGGGCGACCCGCCGAAGTTCGGCAGCACGCTGACCGAAATCGCGCGGACCCACGTCGAGCAACTGCGCACCGTCGAACCGGACGGACCGTACTGGCTGGCCGGTTGGTCGTTCGGTGGTGTCCTGGCCTACGAGATGGCGCAGCAACTGCGCGCAGCGGGGGCCGATGTGAGATTCCTGGGTCTGTTCGATGCCAATCCGGTCATCGACCCGATCACCGGACTTCCGATGGCGGAGACCCCGTTCCTGGACATGCTCGACACCGTGACGGCTCGACTGGACGACCCGGCCACTACCCACGCCGAACTGATCGAACTGACGCCCGGACCGACCTGGCTCCAGTTGATGGGCGCGCCTATCACGGCGAAGACGTCGAGCACCTATCTGCGCAAGGTGCTGGACACCGCTCGGGCCTGCATGAACGCAGCGATGCGGTACGAGCCAGAACCGTATCCCGGGCCGGTCCACCTCTTCGAGGCCGCGGGGGCCGACCCGGATCTCCGCGCGAGGTTGACAGCCGTCATGCGGGGATTGTGCACCGGCCCGCTGACGGTCGTTCCGATCACCGGCGAGCACTGGACATTCATCAGGGGAGAAAACGTCGCCGAGGCGGCGGCGCGGCTCGACGCTGCGCTGGAACGGGTCGGCGCAGAAGGGAGCACTCAGCATGGATCTTGAGGACGACGCGAAGACATTCGCCGAACAGGGGTACATCGGGCCGTTCACCCTGTTCGAGCCCGACGAGATGACTGCGTGGTGGAAGGAACAGCGCAAAGCGCTACTCAATCCGGAGGCCGGCGCACGCAAGGTTTTCGACAATCCGGTGAACTACGACCGGCATCTGGACATCCCCGGGCTGAGCAGGCTCATCACCGAACCGGAGATCGTCCGGCGGATGCAGGCACTCATCGGCCCGGACATCCTCTGCTGGCGCACCGAGTTCTTCCCGAAGAATCCGGGCGACGCCGGTACCGGCTGGCATCAGGTGGAAACCTATGCGATCGGCGAGACCAGTCAGGGCATGCTCGAGGCGA
This sequence comes from Pseudonocardia alaniniphila, assembly GCF_022524485.1. Lineage (GTDB taxonomy): Bacteria > Actinomycetota > Actinomycetes > Mycobacteriales > Pseudonocardiaceae > Pseudonocardia > Pseudonocardia alaniniphila. The sequence goes on along the minus strand of NZ_JAKXMK010000012.1, from coordinate 163,221 downwards.
CCGAGCATTCGCCGGGCATCCCGACAGAGCTGACCTGCTGGGTGGCGTTCACCGAGGCGGCGAAGGAAAACGCCTGCATGAAGGTGATTCCCGGCAGTCATCGAAAGTGGCGCTACGACGAGCACGCGCCGATGAAGTGGAACAATGCCGCCAAGAACAACTCGTTCTTCGGCTACAACTATGACGACATCAAGATCGACAAGAACTGGGATCCGGAGCAGGAGGACGTTCGGTACCTGGAGATGCGGCCCGGCCAGTTTTTCATCTTCACCGCGCGCTGCATCCATGGCTCCGCTCCGAATGTCAGCCGCCGCCAACGTATGGGTTTCGCCATCCGCGTGGTGCCCACCCATGTCCGGGTCTACGGCGGGATGACCGAGTTCGACGAGTTCGGCCACCACTTCGAACTCGACCGGCACGGCAGTGTCCTCGTGGCAGGGGAAGACAGGTACGGGCTCAACCGAATGGCGCACGAGAACGCCTGGGGCGAGCCGTTCACCCCCGTGGAGAAGGGAAGCGTGGTCGGATGAGGACTCAATACGTGGCGGACATTCCGCTCGATGAGGAGCGACTGGCGCAGGACCTCGCACAGGCGGAGTCGTTCCGTTACTCCGAGGCGTACAGCAACTACCTCATCGGCGGCCCCTGGAAGAACGCCATACTCTGGGCCGCCGGCGGGGACGTCGGGAGCGGCCTGGTCACCGAATACACCTACGACCAGCGGCCGGCGTTCACCGAGTACGGAACCAAGCTCCCCTATCTCCAGGAGCTCATCTCAGATCTGGCCGATCTGGACCGGCTGCAGTTCGTCCGGCTGGTCGAGGTCTCGGACAGCGTGATCATGCCGCATCGCGACTACCTCGAGCTGGCCGACGTGCCCGAGGATGCGAAACCGGCTCATCGGATGCACATTCCGCTCGTCACGCACGACAGCTGTTTCTTCAGCGCGGACAACGTCGTGTACCGGATGCGGAAGGGCGAGGTCTGGTTCTTCGACGCGGCGCAGATCCATTCTGTGGTGTCGTTGACCCGCACACCGCGCATACATCTCATGCTCGACTTCGCCGATCGGGCGGGCACCGGACCGCTGGTGAACGTGGCGCAGGTCGAGACCGACGACCGGATCCCGGCCCGGTCACGGGTGGCGCGGCCGCCGCTGCCCGACTCCCGCCGCGCGGAGCTGATGCGATTGGCGGACCTGTTGACGATGGACAACTTCGGAGAGGTCTTCAGCATCGTCATCAAGACGCACTTCCGTTGGGACGGCGGCGAGGACTTCGCCTGGGACACCATCACCGCTCTCGCCCGAGCCAGCAAGGATCCGGCCGTGTTGCCACACGCTCTCGAACTGCTGAGCTACTTCACCCTCAATCGATCCGACGGCAAGGAGTAGGAGAAGAATGACTACAACGCTAACGGTGGGCGACCGGCTCGACGCCAGCCCGGTGTACCAGCGCTTCCGCGAGCACCCGTTCTTCACGGGCGTCGACAGCGCCGAACTCACCCAGGAACAGGCCGTCATCCTCATCGAGCAGTGGTGGCACCCACTGCACTACTTCCCGACGTTCCTCGCCCGTTGCGTATCCGTCCTGCCGGATATCGCCGCCAAGAGCGCGATCACCCGGATCCTGAACCAGGAGACGGGCGGTGGCAAGGCAGCCAGGGCGCACGAGGTGATCTACGTCGACTCGATGCGCAAATGCGGATTCGATGCCGAGCGGGTCACCGGGACCGCGCCGTACTCGCAGACCGCCGCGTTGGTCGATGGCTATCGCCGGGCCTCGGAGGCGCCGGAGAGCGCGCTCGGATTCATCTTCGCCACCGAGAACACCGACCTGCTCATGGTGTCCAGCATCGGCAAGGCCGTCGAGCACGCCACCGGCGTCACCGACAACGCGTGGGTCACCATCCACGTGCAACAGGAACCCGATCACGTCGACCAGGCCAACCACGCACTGCTGACCGGGATGAGCGCCGAGCAGGAAGACATCGTTCTGCGCTCCGCCGATGAGATGTGGGAGCTCTGGACGGCGTTCTTCGACCGGCTCACCACAGAGACCGGCGTCGGCGTCGGCGTCTGATCGAGGTGCGTGTCATGGACGATGTACGGGCCAGCTACCTGCGTTTTCCCGGTTGGACACAGCACTTCTGGACCTGGCAGACCGGCCGGGCGCTGCCGGGGCAGAAACCACTCATCCGGCATACCTGGTCCACCTACCTGGCCATGACACTCACCGTATTCCTCGTCGGCCTGACCGTGTCCACGCTCGCCCTGACATTGATGTTCCCGCAGTGGTACCTCGTGCTGCTGGTGGGCTGGCTGCTCACCGTGCACGGGGAGCGGCTCATGGTTCTGGTCATCGCCCACCAGGCGCTGCATCGGCGGTTCTCCGGCAGCAAGCGATGGGACGCGTTCTGGGGTGAGGTCGTCACGGTGCTGTCGGTGTTCCACACCTTCCGGGACTTCAAGGAGGAGCATTTCGACAACCATCACCGCCGGGAGATCTTCGCCACCGAGGCCGACCCGCCGTTCCAGTCCCTGCAAGCCCTCGGCTTCCGGCCGGGACTCAGCAGGGCCGCCCTGTGGCGGCGCGCCTGGGTGGTGTTCCTGTCGCCGGTCTTCTACTGGAACGGTTTCGCCGGCCGGCTCGTCAGCAACCTCAAGGGTGGGCCCGTACGCCTGATCGCGTTCACCGTGTGGATCGGCTGGTGGCTGTCGCTGCCGTTCTGGCTGCCGAACGGCTGGCTGGTGCTGCCGCTGGCATTCGTCGTGCCGGTCATTCTGTTCGCGCAGCTCAGCGCGCTGCTGGATCGGATGGGCGAACACGAGTGGCTGGCGCCGCGCGACCCCGAACTGGGCCATCGGTTCTACACAGCGGCCAATACCGCCGCCCGGTTCTGCGGGTCAGCCGTTCCGGCCCGCGGCGACGGGCCGCTGGCGGGGCTGCGGTGGGTGGCGGCCACCCTCTGCTATCACGTGCCCTCCCGGCTGCTGGTCGTGGTCGGAGACCTGCCGAACCACGACTACCACCACCGGTATCCCTCCACACCGGAGTGGACCACGGTCGCCTACGCGCGCCAGCGCGACATCGACACGGGGCCGGAAGGACCGCCGTACCGGGAGGTCTGGGGCATGGGCGCGGCCATAGATCTGATGTTCCGAAGCCTGTCCACCCGGGAGGAGGACCGCGGCAATGCGCCATCACATCGTTGACACCTTCGCCGACGCACAGAGCGCGGGAAACCCGGCCGCGGTCATCCAGACCCCGGAGTTTCCCTCCGGCACCGAGATGCAGCAGACCGCGCACCGAATCGGGCTGCCGACAACGGCCTTCGTGGTACCGACCCGCGCCGGGGAGTACCGGGTGCGCTGGTTCACCCCGTACAAGGAGATCAACCTGTGCGGGCACGCGACGGTGGCCAGTGCACGGGTCCTGTTCGCCGACAACGACGAGACCCGGCTGACCTTCGTCTCCGCCAACGGCGTGCTGCACGCAGAGCAGCTCGAGGATCTGATCGCCATCGACCTGCCCACCTCGGCGCTGACCGACTGCGCCCCACCGCCCGGCCTGCTCGACGCACTCCGCACGGATGCCGTGTCCTGCGCGGTGTCGGGCGACGACGTCCTGATCGAGGTCGAGTCGCCGACAGCGGTGGGGTCCCTGTGCCCTGACTTCGCGGCGCTGGCCGCACAGCCTTTCCGCGGCCACATCGTGACCGCACGCGGCGACGACGGGGTGGACTTCGTCTCCAGGACGTTCTTCCCGGCCCTCGGGGTGAACGAGGACCAGGTATGTGTCACCGCGCACTGCAAGCTCATCCCGTACTGGGGCCGGCGCCTGGGCAAGGAACGGCTCACGGCGGTGCAGTTGTCCGAACGCGGCGGCCGGCTCGAGTTGCGTGACTCCGGGGAACGGGTCCAGGTGCTCGGCACGGCGATACTTCGCGACGGGGTCTACGACGATCAAACACCACAGCTCGAACGGATGACCAGGTGACCGCCCACACGGCCGCGGTCCTGTCACTGGATCTGGTCGTGATCGCGGGCCTGGCGCGGCTACTCGGGCTACTGGCTCGACGGCTGGGCCAGCCGCCCGTGATCGGCGAGATTCTCGGCGGCATCCTGTTGGGACCCACCCTGTTCGGCGGGGCGCTCACCCATGCACTGTTCCCGGCCGAGGTCCAGCCATCGCTGACCATGCTCGCCAACGTGGGCGTCGCCGTCTTCATGTTCCTCGTCGGTGTCGAGCTCGATCGGAACCTGCTGCGCGGCCAAAGCCGCATCGCCTCCGGCGTGGCGCTCTGCGCGATCTTCCTGCCGTTCGCGCTGGGCACGGTGCTGGCGTTCTACCTGCTCGGCCACCATCCCAGCACCAAGCAACCGGCGTTCGTCCTGTTCCTGGGAACGGCGATGGCGATCACCGCCTTCCCGGTCCTGGCCCGGATTCTGACCGACCGGGGCCTGCTCGCGACACCGATCGGCGCGCTGGCACTGGCCTGCGCATCCATCGACGACATCCTGGCCTGGTCGCTGCTGGCCGTGGTCACCGCGCTGGCCGGCGCGGTCGGGGGCCTGTGGCAGGTACTGCTGGTCGTGCCGTACGCCGCCGTTTTGCTGCTCGTGGTTCGGCCGCTGCTGGTCCGGCTGGCCGCGCGGGCGGAGACGGCCGGCTGGACGAAGCGCCCGGTCTCCTGTCGGGTCGGCGCGGCCGGGGTCCTGGTCATCGTGGCGGCCGGATTGTGGCTGTCCGCGGAGGCGACCCAGTGGATGGGCCTGCACCTGATCTTCGGCGCTTTCCTGTTCGGCGTGGCCATGCCGCGCGATCAGGGTGCGCGGTTGCGTGCGTGGACGCAGCGGTGGGTCGGCCGGATCTGCTCGGTGCTCCTGCTCCCGATCTTCTTCATGGTCGCGGGGACCAGTGTCGACCTGTCGACGGTCGACGGGACCGCGCTCCTGGACCTGGGACTGATCCTGCTCGTCGCGATCGGCGGCAAGAGCATCGGCGCGTTCGCGGGCGCGCGGCTCAGTGGGGCGCGGACGCGCCACTCAGCCGTGCTCGCGATCCTCCTCAATACTCGGGGACTCACCGAACTCATCGCCTTGGCCGTCGGTCTGCAGTTGCACGTGATCGACACCGGGCTCTACTCGCTGATGGTCGTGATGGCACTGGTGACGACCGCAATGACCGGAGTGCTGCTCCGTGTCGTCTACCCCGAATGGCGGGCCCGAACCGACATGGCGCCCCGGACCACCGTTTCCGAGTCGGAGGCACTGTCATGACCGTCATCGGCGCGGGCGCCTGGCTTCCCCGGCAGCCGTCCCCCGCAGCGGCCGGGCGGGTCTTCTGCCTCCCCCACGCCGGCTACGGCGCCGGCGTGTTCGGCAAGTGGCCTGACCGGTTGAGCGGCATCGAGTTCCTGCCGGTCGAACTGCCGGGACGACTGACCCGCTTCGGCGAATCGATGCCGGACACCTTCGGTGAACTGGCCCACGACATGATCGACGGACTCGGGCGCTACCTGGACGTCCCCTTCGCGTTCTTCGGTCACTGCTGGTCAGGGCTGATCGCGTACGACGTGACCACGCAGCTCCAGGCCGCGGATGGCCCGTCGCCGGCATGTCTGTACGTATCCTCGCAAGTGGCGCCGCAAGACGGCCCGGTCGGGCGAATGCTGGATATGGACGACGCCGCCCTGACCGCGGAGCTGGAGTCCACGATCCGCGCCCAGGGCAAGGACCCGCACCCCCAGCTGGTGGCCGTGTGCCTCGCGATGTTGCGCGCCGACGTCGAGTTGAACCGGCGATACATCGTGCCCGAACCCCTCCGGGTGACCTGCCCGATCACAGCCATCGGCTGGACCGACGACGACGAGGTCCGCCCCGAGCAGATGGCCGGTTGGTCGATGTGCGGCGACACCACCTTCGAGCGGTTCGACGGTCACCACGAGCGGTTCCTCGACGCGCCGCCGGAACTGCTCGAGGCGCTTTGCGCGGGTATTCGAAGAAGTGTTTGACGCCGCGCCGGCAGGCAGGTCGCGATGCGACTCGGCAGGCCTGGCGCACAGACGGTAACCGCACCGACACCCCGACGCTCGCCTCGGCGACCGATATCCACGAAGGCAGACGAGTTGTGACTGGGACGGTAGCAGTCGTCGATCGCATTCCGACCTTCCGCGCCGGGCTGACGGCCGTACTCGAACAAGGCGGTTTCGCGGTCGCCGAGCCCGAGCCACCGGATCTCCGGATGCCCTACGACCGAATCGATGCCGCTGTGGTGACCGTCCATACAGCGGACATGCACACCATCCGCGAGCTTGTGGCGGACTTCCCGGACCTGATCGTGGTGGCGGTTCTGGTTTCGCCGGCGATCGCGGACTTCCACGGCGCGCTGCGAGCCGGTGCCCATGCCGGAGTGCTGTGGGATTCCAAGCCCGACGACATCGTCGCGGTGCTGCGTGCGGCCATCGCCGGACAGACCCTGCTCCCGACTCCGATCGTGCGGGCGCTGGCGGAGTCCTCTGTCGAACGTCCCGAGGGCGGGACCCTTCGCGACGACGAGGTTCGGTGGCTGCGCGCGATCGCCCGGGGCACTTCGGTCGTGCGCCTCGCCCGCAACGAGGGGTATTCGCAGCGTGAGATCTTCCGTCGGCTCGCCGACCTCTATGCCCGCATGGGTGTGCGCAACCGGCACGAGGCTGTCGCTCTGGCCAGCCGGTGGGGACTGCTGATGCCGGCACCGGATTCGGCTGCGGAGCACCGCACGACGGTGCTCCAGCTACACAAAACTCGCTAGTCGTGCAGGTGCGGGCCGACCGCCGAACGCACTGCCGCGCATACGGTCTCAGCCGCCTCCCGGGCGCCCGGCAGGAAGTCCACCATGGCGAGAAAGCAGTGGAACAGGCCATCGGCTCGGTGAACCTGTACAGGCACACCGGCCGCGGCCAGCCGAGAACCGTAGGCTTCGCCCTCGTCCCGGAGCGGATCGAATTCCGCGGTGAGCACCATCGCGGGTGGCAGATCGGCCAGATTCTCCGCGCGCAGCGGCGACACGTACGGATGGGCCGCCTCGACGGGCTCGTTCAGATACTGCTGTTCGAACCAGCGCAGGTGCGTCGCGGTCAGGTAGTAGCCCTCGGCGTTCTCCCGGCGTGACGGCAGATCGGCCAGGAAGTCCAGCCACGGGTAGAGCAGTAGCTGGAACGCGACCGGCGGACCGCCGCTGTCGCGGATCCGCAGACAGGTCACCGTCGCCAGATTCCCGCCCGCGCTGTCGCCCGCCGCAACGATCCGCCTCGGATCACCGCCGAGCGAGACCGCATGCTTGTACGTCCAGGACACCGCGCGGTAGGCGTCCGCGACCGCGGCGGGGTACTTGTGTTCGGGTGAAAGCCGGTAATCGACGGAGATGACGATCGCCGGAACACCGGAGGCCAGAATCCGGCAGAGACCATCATGGGTGTCCAGACCACACAGGACGAAGCCACCGCCGTGAAAGTAAACGATCACGGGATGCGGCCCGGCCTGAACACTCGGCCAGTAGATCCGCACCGGGATATCGGGCGGGCCGGCTATCACCCGGTCTTCCACCCGCGGCAGTTGCGGCGCCGGTGGCTGCTTGACGCGGCTCAGCACCCGCCGGGCGGCCGCCGCATCGGTGACGCCGGCGCCGATATCGGGGTAGGACGCCGTCATCAGCTGCAATACCGCTTCCGTCTGCGGGTGGAGTACCACGACCATCTCCTCCGGTCACACGCCGTCGATGATTCCGAATTTCATGGCCGTGACGACGGCCGTCGTCCGGTTCGGCGAGCCGAGCTTCAGCAACAAACTACCCACCAGACGTTTCACACCGTGCTCGGAAATCCTGAGCCGGCGCGCGATCTGCTTGTTGCTCAATCCTTCGGCGAGCAGTTCGAGCGTCTCGTTCTCCCGGGCTGTGAGAGATACCGGGCGCAGATTCCCGGACTGGGCGCCGACCCGGCCGAGCAACTGCCTCGTGAGCACGGTCGGCATCGGGATCTCCCCGCTCCTCATTCGGCGCAACGCATCGTGCAGCGACCGCGCTGACAACTGCTGACGCAACAGGAATCCGTCCACCGGGAGATCGGCCAGCGGGCCGGGGTCGGCAGCCTGCGCCTCATCGATGAGCATGAGCACCTTGGGTCGCGAGTCATGCCACCCCAACGCGCGCAGCCGATGCCCTTCGCTGGATGTCAGAATCAGGACATCGATCTTCACCGAACTCAGCAGCCGCTCCACCTCAACCCAGTCCGGGCACTGATGAATGGCGTCCACGGCAGGGAAGCGGCGCAGTACCATCGCCAGTTCCCGCCGCAGAACCTCGTTCTCCACGAGCAGAGCGTACGCCAATTGGCCAGATATTCCGGCACGGGCGTACTCGATAGAAACCTCGGTCATCGCAGTCCCCTGTCAACAACTCTCGACGTTTGGCAGCGAAGAGTTTCGTGGCCGCCGAAAATTAATTTAACAGGTGATCGTCGTGCTTGGCCGTGCATATTTTCGGGACGGCCGGGACCTGCTGGCGGCATGGTGCTGCCGCATCGGCTGTCACACCCCTGCCAACGGTCCCGGCTCGGCCCCCGGCACGTCAACCGTGCAGAGCGACAGGTAACGCAGTATCGGGTCATAGTCGACCAACACCACCCGCTGCCCGGTCGTCGTCCACTGCGCGAGGCCGTCGGCGAGCTCCGACCACACCCCGGTGCAGGGCAGATCTTCGGGCGCCCATCGGATCGGGAAATCCTCGGCGAGTTCGGGATCGACTCCGACTCCGGCGATCGTCGTCATCGGTGTCCAGGATGTGGCGAGGTCCCGCAACTGCTCGGCCACCAGTCGGCACACCTCTCCGGCCGCCACATCGGCGAAGTTCCGGACCGACATCGAACCGAGCGCACCGTCGCGCGCCAGAACCAACACGACCGCCGAGTCACGGCCCGGCATCCGCGTCCCCTCCGGCAATTGCGCCTCGGCGCCGTTCCACAGAAAGCTCTGGTCCAGAGATATCACCATCGCTCTCCGGAACGCCGCGTCCCGCGCGTATTCGCCGGTGACCCGAATCGCAGTGAACGGCGCCGTGACGCCCTGCTCCGACAACGCGAAGGACAAGGGGTTTCCAGCGAGGACGTTCGACAGATAGCAAGCAGGCCGGGTCGGCCTGGAGTCCGGCGTGGAATGCGCGATGAGCGCAAGGTCGAAAGCTTCGTCCGGGTGCACTACTGCAGGCAGGACTTCACTGATCATGTCGGTGAATGAGTTCGGTGCCGCACCCGTGAAGTACTCTTCGTGAAAGGGCTTCTCGAATTGCCCGGCCAGGTCCGCGAAGTAGTTCACGAACTCGGAACTGTAGGGCTCACCACGGCCGAACCGCCTGTGCTCGATGCGCGCCAACCGCAAGGTCGGTGTGCCGGCAACCTGGAGTGCGGAGGACGTTGCGGGATGCATGCCGCCTAGCCTTTCAGTTGGTCGAGCGTGTACCCGACGAGCGAGCCCACGGTCTCGAAGTGCCGCTGCTCCAGGGTGTCGTCGTCGAATTCGATTCCCGTCTCGTCCTCGATCCGCATGAGCAGTTCGAGCGCGCTCGTCGAATCGAGCCCGAGATCGTCGACCAGTCGCATGTCCCACTCCAGCAGATCGGGCGAGGTCTCGAACATGCCGGCGATGACGGCGACGACCTTGTCGCTGATCACGACCTGGTTCACGGCCTGGTTCATCGTTTCAGTTCCTTCAGTTGTGGGGAATCGGTCCGACGATCCGGCACCCGGAGCGCCGAGAAGTCGTGCAGATACTGCGGACGCAGCAGATCCTCGGTACGATCTCGATCACGGATCAGATATGGCCGACCGCAATGGACCAGGACTTCCGCAGGAGCCCCGTGGCCGAGGAACAGCACCGGCGAGGCGGTCGGCCCGTAGGCGCCGGAGCGCAGCACACCCAGGAGATCCCCCGGTCGCAGCGGGGGCAAGGCCACACCCTTGGCCAGAGTGTCGTTGGGAGTGCACAGCGGCCCGGTCACGGTCCAGCTCTCGGTCGGAGCATCCGCTCCATCGAGCAGTCGCATCGGGAAGTTCCGCTTGACGAACGAACCGATGCCCACCGCCGCCATGTGGTGGTGCGTGCCGCCATCGGTGATCGCGAAATGTTGTCCCAGTGACGTTTTCACGTACCGAACCCGCACCACATACGTTCCCGCGCGCGCGGTGAGGTACCGGCCGAGCTCCATCGCGAGCCTGGTTCGCGGACTGGCGGCCGCGAACTCCGCGATGATCGGCTCGAGCCCCGCAGCCAGCACCGACGGATCGATGTCACGCTCACCGTCGAAGTACGCCACCCCGAGACCACCGCCGACGTCGACCAGCTCCAGCGAGAAGTCCAACAGGGTCGACACCCGCCGAGCCAGATCCAGTACGCGCCTGGTGTTCTCGATGACGACGTCCTCAGCGAGGATGCGCGTGCCCATGTACACGTGCACGCCCATCAACCGGACACCGGGGAATCGCCGCGCCGCGTTCCCGAGTTCGTTGAGCTGCGCCTCGTCGATGCCGAACTGTCTGGGCTTGCCGCCCATGGTGAGGCCGGACCCTTTGACGGCGAATGCGGGATTGATCCGCAGCGCCACGCGCGCGACCTTGCCGCGTAACCGAGCTAGCTGGTCGATCAGCTCCAGCTCGCCCGGCGACTCACAGACGATGGCGAGGATGTCCTCGTCCAGGCACGCAGCCAGCTCGTCGGCACTCTTGCCCGGGCCGACGAAGACGATGTCCTCCGGCAGAACTCCGGCGCGAATGGCGGTGACGAGTTCCGCCGCCGACGACACTTCCGCCCGCGCACCCATGGACTGCAACAGCGCACAGATCGATACGTTCGGGTTGGCCTTGAGCGAGAAGAACATCTCCAGCTTCGGATGCAGCCGCCGACGCAGACCTTCGTACTGCTCGACGAGAACATCACCGTCGTAGACGAACAGGGGCGTGCCGTAATCCAGGGCCAGTTTCGACACAGGTATTCCCTGCACTTCGAATTCGGTCATCATCACCACCTCCCTACACGACCGCGAGGCGGGCCGTGATCTCGTCGTCCAGGGCCGTCAGTTCATCGCTCGACCGGGCGACCACCATTCCGTACAACCGCCCGTCGAACGACCGCTCGGTCGAAGCGCCCCGCACCGCACCGGCCGCATTGACCGTGGCGAAGTTGTTGACCAGCAGGCCGCATTCGGTGTTGCGATCGATCATGACGCCGTGCAGCAGCCGCCGCAGATCGTCGAAGGCCAGTTCGGTCCGCAGCCGGAGTACGTAATGCCTGGCGAGAGCAACCTTTCCGGCCCCGGCGAAGGTCGCCTGGACCAAGGCCTGGTAGGTGGACATGTTGTTGCGCGCGTTGATCTCGACCAGCGGGAACAGGCCGCCCTCCGGATCGACCAGCGCGTCCACCCCGACCACGCCGAAGTAGCCGTCGCCGGCGAGCCGCCCTCCGATCCGCTGCGCGGCCTCGCCCAGTTCGTCCAGTTGTGCCGCCGTGAGCGAGACCGGGAACCGGTGCCCTTTGTGCACCCCGCCGTCGGTCAACGCCTGTTTGACGAAGTCGATACGGACCGCGCCGGCGCGGCTCACCGTGAACTGGTAGTTGAGGTCGGCGGCCTTGGGGACCCACTCCTCCACCACCAGGCCGACCCGCCGCTGTTCAGCCGCCCTGCGGGCGATCATCCGGTGCAGCCGACCAAGGCGATCCTCGGTCTCGATCACGGCAATGCCCTTGCCCGAGACGCCGAACGCGTCCTTGACCACGACCTTTCGATCCACGGCGAGCAGGGCGCGGGCACCGGCGACGGCCTCGTCCAGTTCAGCCGGTGTGTCGCACGCCCAGCCCGGCGCCTGCCGCAGACCGAGCTCATCGGCCAGGCGCCTGCTGTAGATCTTGCTGTTGACCGCCTTGCAGATCGCCGCGCCGGGTGCCGCCAGCCGAAGACCGGATCGCCCCGCAAGTTGCTCCTCCAAGGTCGAAACCCCGTGCGGAGACAGCCAGCAACCCTCGTTCGCCAGTTGGGCGAGCCGGGTGATCGTCGCCGGATCAGCCAGGGCGTCCTCGGTGACCACCCGGTGCGGATCCTGGCGACCGGGGATGATGATCCGCGGCAGTTCCAGCCCGAGGTCGGCCAGATAGCCCAGGTAGCCTTCGTCGGGATCCTGCTTGAGGACCACGTGGTCGGTCTCGGTGGCGAGCAGCAGGGCGAACTCGTCCATTCGGTTCACCACGGCCCGGCCGGTCTCCAAGGCGATGCCACGCAGGCCGAGTTCTCCGATCGCCCACTGGCCTTCGACCTCGAAGTTGCCCAGAAACACGAGGCTCGCGTCCGCTGTACCCACCAGCGCCGATTTCAGTCTGGTGTTGAAGTTGTCCGGCAGTACCCGCATGGTTTGTCCTCCAGGATTCTCGTCAGTGCCGTAAAACCATCGCGGAGAATGTCGCGCCGAGGCCGACCGACACCATCATGTAGTACTCGCCGGGACGCAGGCGTCCAGTTTCCGAAACCGAGAGATAGTTGATGAAGGGATCCGCGCAGAAGCAGTGTCCGACTTCCGGAAGGTTTTCGAGGAAGATCCTGTCCATCGGCAGCTCGATACGCTTGGACAGCCTCTTCCACGAGTTGTGATTGACGTGATGCGGAAGGACGAACGTGATGTCGGCCAGGGTGAGGCCCGCTTGCTCGATCGCGGCCAGCATCACCTCGGCGAGGGCCTCGGGATAGAGCTGGTCGAACTCCCTGGCCTGCTCGTGCGTCAGCCACGGCGCCTGGTTGAACTGCCCGTGGGTGCGGGTCACATAGGAAATGACCTCGTCGTGGTCGCCACCCTGGCGAACCAGGATCGCCGCCATCCCCTCGCCCATCACCGCGGTGTCGATGATGAACTTCTGCGAGTAGGCGGTGTAGGCCTTCTCCCCGGTGAAGATCAGCGCCAACGCGTTCGGATCGCCGTCGGCGGCAAGCAGCTTTCCACACACGTCGACGGCGAGCAGTCCGGTCGCACAGGCATGCTGGGTCAGGCAGAAGGTGACGGCGTGGTCGAGCCCCAGCGCTCGTCGCACATCGTGCACCGGATTGCTCGGATAGGGCGCAGCGACGGGCAGGGTGAGCGCCTGCACGACATAGCGCACGTCCTTCTCCCGCCCGTGCAGCTCCGTGAGACCTGCCGCGGTCGACAGCATCTGGTCGGCCAGCCGGGCCTTCGGTTCCCGCCGGATTCGCGAGAATCCGTAGAAACGCTGGAAAAGTCGGATCTGCGTTTCGCTGATATCGAGGCCGGCGAGGGCCTCATCGATGGAAACGCTTTCTGGCGGCAGATAGGTCGCCACGGCCTCCAGGTGCGTCATCGCGCGCCACCTTTCGATTGTTTCCGCTGACAGTGAGCTCGCCGTCTCCGGCAGATATCGGACGATCGCGCTATCGGCCCGGCCGAATAGCCATACCTGGGCTGTCCGCGGCATCGTCGGGCGTCAGGACGACCTTGAACGCCTCCCGACGGTCGAACAGCTCGTAACCTCGCCGCGCGTCGGAGAGCGGCAACCGGTGCGAGATGATCCGGGCGGGGTCGACGAGGCCGGACCGGACCAGCCGGAGGGCCTCGGCGCGATGCCGAATCGGGTCACCGACGGTGAATCGGACGGTGAGCTCCCGTGTGAAGGCGAGCCCGCTCGGAAACGGCATGGCCTCTGCACTGTGCGCACCCACCGCGACAACGGTGGACCGCGGGCCGGCGCTTCGCAGAGCGGACGCCAGCGCGGCGTCGGTGCCGACGGCTTCGAGAACCACCCGGGCGCCCCAGCCGTGGGACACCTCGTCCAGGCTGTCGCGCAGCTCGCCGGGGGCCACCGCATGCATCCCCAGCGATGCGGCCTTCGCACGTCTGCCCGGATCCGGATCGGACACGATGACCTCGGCCGCCCCGAGCGCCGACGCGCACATGGCCCCGAGCAACCCGACCGGCCCGGCTCCGACCACGCCGACCACATCCCCTGCGCCGATTTCCGCGTCGACCGCCGCGGCGTACGCGGTGCTGAGCACGTCGCCGGCGAACAGCACCTGTTCGTCGGTCACATCGTCCGGCGAACGCGCCAGTACGACATCGGCGAACGGGACGCAGACGTACTCCGCCTGGCCACCGGCCACAGGCGGCCCGACCACGGTGGAGTAGCCGAAGATGCTGGCGTGCTCGCAGTGGTAGTGCCAGCAGCGCGCACATCTCGGGCATCGCCCGCAGGCCACCAGATACGAGGCGAATACGCGTTCTCCGGCGGTGAACGGGACGTCCGCCCCGGCATCCACGACGACGCCCGCGAATTCGTGCCCGAGCACGGTGCCCGGCGCGAAGTCGGGCATCTCTCCGCGATAGGGATGAAGATCCGATCCGCAGATCGCCGTGCGCGTGACCCGGACCACGGCGTCACGAGGATTCAGCACGCGAGGCATCAAGAGTTCCGCGTCGACCGTGACCTGGTACGGGCCTTGGAAGACAACGCCTTTCATCGGTCTGCCTCCTCCGGACGTACGTGCACGATCGTCCAGTCCTTGGTCGTCAACTCGACCCGGGCGGTCGCTCCACCCCAGCTGATCTCCGTGTCGCTGGGCGTCACGCCGTGATTGATGAGCACGAGGCGCCGGCAGCCGTCACGATCGTCGGAGAGAATCTCCACGTCCGGATCAGGGCAGGCCGCGACCGGGGCGACTCCTGCGAGAGCGGCGATGCGCCGATAGAAACGCTCCCAGGGCGCGGCGGTCAACCGTTCCGGCCGGTCGAGCTGTGCCTCGAACGGCGCATTGGTGAAGAGGAACCGGCCGTTGCCCACCCGACGTTGCAACAGGCCCGGCGAACCGTCCAGATAGCGACCGATCACCTCCGCGGTGGTGGGCCGCAGCGTGGTGGTCCGCGTCCGCGTCGCCGCCCAGTCGATCGTCCACTCGTCCGAGTCCCAGCTGAATGCCGACTTCCCGGCACTGGGAGGCGCGTAGTCCACGATCTCCGCGCCCACCATCGGCTCACCGGGAAATCCGTGGATATGGTCGCCCAGTGAGAAATAGACGGTGCCACCTCTAGCGCAGACGGCATGCAGCTTCCGCAGATCGAGTAGCGTGACGTGTGCGACCGACGGGCAGATCACGAGGTCGTATCCGGTCAGATCGTCCGCGACGATGTCGAACTCGATATGCGCACGCTTGAGGAGCAGGTAGGAGAAGAACGTCGCCAGCGTCGCGGTCCCACTGTCCAGATAGGACCCACTGTGGGCACGAACTCGCTGCGGGAGGTACACCGCAACGGACGGCCGCGGGCGCCGCGTCGCGAGTTCGGTTGCGGCACCGATGATTCTGCGGTACTCCCGCATCACCGGCTTTGCAGAACCATCCAGCCGATGCAGTCCGGCGAACCGTTCCATCGGGCGGTCCGCATAGGGTTCGGCCTCCGCGGCGATGTCCTGCCAGCACCAGACGAGGATCCCGGACGCGCCGTTGCCGATGGCCGAGGCGGCGGACGCTCGCAGGTACGCCGCCGCGGTCGCGTCGTCGACGCCGTAGCTGCCGAGTTCGTCCACCAAGGGGACACCGTAGGCAGAGGCGAATCGCACCAGGAACGATGTCAGGTTCGTCGCCTTGAACGACAGCGTCGATTCGATCGACCCCGGTGCCCACACGGGGAATCCGTGGATGCCGATCAGATCGAGTGCCGCGCTGTTGTCGGCGCCGAACGGCGACGGTCCCAGCACACCCGAGGCGTCGTTCGCCTGCAGCACGAGAACATTCGGCGCTTCGAGCCGCAGTACGGCGGCCAGCCGGGCCTGCCAGTCGGCTATCTGCTCCGCTGTCGACGCGGCCGCCTCGACCGGATCCACGCAGCCGATCTCGTCACCCAGATCGAAGGCCAGCACGTTGTCGCACCCGCCCACCTCGCGGGCCACGGCCGTGGCGAACTTCTCCTCCAGGGCCAGCATGTCCTCGTCGCGCCACAGGCTTCGGCCCTGCCGCCACGGGAGATCGAGCAGCTGCCCGTTCATCCAGATGGTGAACAGCGAGATCACGCAGGCGAGCTTCGCCTGCGCGGCGGTGTCGACGACATGGCGCAGGCGCTCGAGCATGTCCATGTCGATGCATCCGGGTTCAGGCTCGAAGTCGCGCCAGAACACGAAGAACCGCACCGTGTTCAGACCGGCTTCGGCCATGCGTTCGAAGTCGTGAGCTATCGCGCCGGGATCCCATTCGGTCCATATCCGGCAGCCCGCCGAGGACGGGTGGTAGTCGACCCCCTGCACGAGGAAGGGCCGATCGTCTCGCAACAGCCGGCCATCGCAGACGGTGAAACTCACGGAATCGACCTTTCCGAGGATCGGACGATGCTCTCGGACAAGCCGTCCACGACCAGGGCCACATCGTCGTCCGACATCAGGGCATGCAGCGGCAACGACAGCAGCCGCGCGGCCACCGCTTCGGTGACCGGCAACGGGTGTTCCCCCGAGTCGAACCTTTCGCGGTAGAACGTGAAGTGATGCGTGGGCCGATAGTGCACCGACGTCTGGATGCCTCTTTCCCGCAACTCCGAGCGCACGTCGTTCCGAGCCACCCCTTCCGGGACCAGCACCGCCATGAGGTGCCTTGCCGAATCACCGTCGTAGTGCGCGAACGGTGCGACCAGGCCGGGCACAGCGGCGAGCCGCTCCCGATACGCGGCGGTGAGCACCGCGCGACGACGGCGATCGTGAGCGAGCTTCTCGAGCTGGATCCGGCCGATCGCCGATGCGATCTCGGTGGGCCGGTAGTTGAGGCCGATGCCGGCAACGTCGTAGTCGGCGGCACCGCTGTGCAGCCGGTCCCACGTGGAGGAGGAGAGGCAGTGCGACCGGGCGGCGCGGATCACGTCCAGCAGCGCCGGATCACGCGCCACGACCATTCCACCCTCTCCGGTGGTGAGGTTCTTGGTCGCGAAGAAGCTGAAGCAGCCGACATCTCCGAGTGTGCCGAGCATGGCGCCTGCGGCCTTCACGACCGGTGCGTGGGCGGCATCCTCGATCAACGCGACGCCGTACTCGCCGGCGAGCTCGGCGAGCGCAGCAACGTCGGCCGGGTATCCGCCGTAGTGCATCGCAACGATGGCCTTCGTCCGGTCGGTGATCAACCTGCGCACATCAGCCGGATCGATCGTCGGATCGGTTTCCGACCGGATGTCGGCGAACACCGGCGTGCCGCCCTGCAGGGCCACCATCGCGGCCGAGGCCACGAAGCTGAGCGATGGCACGATCACCTCGTCGCCGGGCCCGATCCCGAGGGCGAGGACCGCCAGATGCAAGGCTGCGGTCCCGCTGCTCACCGCAACGGCGGCTGGACATCCGAGCGCTTCGGCGAAGTCGCGCTCGAAGGCGCGGGTCTGCGGCCCCGGCGACAACCATCGTGATCGCAGAACCGCGGTCACCGCCTGGATCTCTTCGTCGTCGATGGTGTTGTCCGCGAGACTGACTCGCCACTGCGGAGCCGTTGTCGTCTGTGGCATCGAGGTCTTCATCTCAGTAACCGGCCTCCACACTCGCCGCCACTCGGTCCCAGGTGAAGTTCTGCCGGACCCGCGTCTGCCCGGCCCGCCCCATCGCGGACCGGATCTCGACGTCGGACAACAGGTGGACGAGTGCTTCCGCGATCTCCGCCGGCCGAGGCGTGACGATCAGGCCGTCGACACCGTGCTCGACGACGCTGTCCGCTCCCACGAAATCGCCGCTCACGACCGGCTTTCCGCACATCCACGCCTCGAGGAAGACCAGCGGGAACACGTCGGCGCTGCTCGGCAGGCACAACACGTCGGCGGCCGCGATCGCGTCGTGTTTGGTCTGCTCGTCCACCGCGCCGAGGTCGAAGATCCGCGGATCCGCATGTGTGCGGAACGTTTCCGCCGCAGCCGCATCGGTGTTCGGCCCGAGGAACAGGAGTTGCGTGTCAGGCAGCTCGCGCCAGATCAACGGCGCGGCCCGGAGCAACTCGGCGTATCCCTTCGAGGGGATCCGCCGACCGGCGAATACCACTGTCGGCCCGTGCAATCCCAGCCGTCGGCGAAATCCGGTCGGATCCGGGCGGCCGCGAAGATCGGGAGCGTGTGGAATCCGGCGTATCCGATCCGGTGTCGCGCCGAATCCGGACAGCACCCGCGCCTCGGCCGACGTCAGCACGTAGATGACTCGGGCCTGGCGGCACGCGGCGCGCCCCAGCTCCGCGTCGGGCCACAACTGCGGTGCGGTCGCCGGTGTGAGCGCCATGCGGGCTCCGCCGCGCCGGGCGAGATCGAGCGCCATCGCCACGTATTCCGGCTTGGCCAGGTCGTAGGCGTGGACGACATCGGCCTGCCAGTCCTGCGCGAGGTCCCGATCAGATCGAACGGGCCGCACCGCCTCGCCGTCCAGGTCGGCCGGTGGCGGGGAGTCGGTGAGCGCGGTGACGGAATGGCCACGCCGGGCGAGGCTTTCGCTCGTCCGCCACGCCATCCGCTCAGCGCCGGCAGGCGCGGACGGGTAGCCGCCGAAGGTGATCAGAACCTCGCTCATCGACCATCCCGGTCCGTGTTCGTTCGCCGGTGGCGCGAATACCAGTCGAAGGTCGCGCGTAGCCCGGCATCCAGATCGACCCTCGGCTCGTACCCGATGCAGCGCCTCAGCTCCGACAGCTCCGGCAGCCGACGATCGGGGGAGCCGGCGGGCGGGTCGTAGACGGCGATCTCGGGCCGTCCGCCCGCCAGGGCGAGGACCCGGTCAGCGAGGTCGCGTATCTTGGTTTCCTCCCGGTCGTTTCCGATGTTCACGATGATCGGATCCACGGTGTCCAGGCGAACGATGCCGACCGTGGCATCGACCGCATCGTCGATGTAGCAGAACGCCCTGGTCTGCGCGTCGCCGTGAATGGCGAACGGATCGGCGCCGGACAGTGCGCGCTCGATGAATTCGGGAATCACGTGCGAGTAGCCCATCTGCGGGCCGTAGATGTTGTGGTACCGGCCGATCCGGATCCGGAAGTCGGAACCGCACTGCAGGAAAAGGGCTTCCGACACGGTCTTGCTGAGGGCGTAGGAGGCCCGAGGCGCCCGCGGCTCGGGAAGTACGAACGGCAGGTTCTCCGGTGACGGGAACGGAGCCAGCCCCATCCGCAGGGCACCATCGGCGACCTCACTCGTGGAGCTGAGGAACAGCGTCGCGGGCGATGTGAGCCGGCACCAGTCGAGAAGGTTCAGTGTGGCCAGCACATTCGTGCGCAGCACATGACTCGGATTCTCGTTCGCCCGGCGTACGCCGACGACGGCCGCCAGGTGATACACGGTGTCGAAGTTGCCAGGCAGCAGTCCGTGCGGGATCGGCCTGGTCAGATCGTGCTCGACCACGTGGGGCCGCCGCTGCCCGTCATCGGGCTCGGCAGCGGCGCGGCCGCGCGAGAAGTCGTCCACGACAACGACCTCGGCGCCCTCACGCAGCAAGCGGCGGGCAAGGTGCCGGCCGACGAATCCGGCGCCGCCCGTGATCAGAACGCGCTCAGCCACGGCCCAACCTCAGGTAGTCGACATCGGGCATGCCGCAGAGCTCGGAGTCGAGCAGACCCCACATGTCGAAGACGATCGCGGGTTTTCGCATCCGCGCCCACACGAACTCGGCGTCCAGCTCCCGATAGCGCGGGTGGTCGACGAGCAGGATCAGCACGTCGGCGTCGGTCAACCCGTCGGCCAGACTCGCCGGCTCACAACCCGTACGCGCGATCCGGCTCGGGTCGACCACGAAGTCGTGACCGGCGAGCACGGCCACCCGGTCGCGCAGGGCCGCCGCCACCTCCACCGAAGCCGCGCCGCGCACGTCATCGGTTTCCGGATGTCCCTTGTAGGCGATGCCGCAGAGGAGGACCTTCGCGTCGGCAAGTGACCGTCCCCTCGTCGCCAGGGCGTTCACCACCACGTCGATGACGTGGCCCGGCACGCGCTCGTTGACCGCACGCGCCGCTGCCACCATCGGCGGCCGGTATCCCGCCTCGGCAGCCGAGTGGATGAGTAGGTACGGATCCTTGATCAGGCAGCTCCCGCCGACGAAGCCGGGACGGGACAGGTCGGGCCGCGGATAGCGGAGGTTGGCCCCGGCGATGACCTCGTTCGCGTCGATACCCAGCGCCGACGACATGAGGGCGACCTCGTTGCCGAAGCCGTAGATGAGGTCGGTGTGCGCGTTGCACACCAGCTTCACCATTTCCGCGGCCTCCGGCGAGGAGACGATCACCTGATCCTCCGCAACGGGCTTCAGCAGTCGGCAGGTTCGGTCGAGAGACCGGTCGTCGAGCGCGCCGATGATCTGGGGTAAGGACTCGATCTCGCGCAGTGCCTGTCCCTGGATGATCCGCTCGGGACACATGGCGAGCATCGGAGCGTCGACGTGGGCTTTCAGCAGCGGCAGCAACGTGCGCCGGCAGGTGCCGACAGGCACGGTGCTACGGACGACGACGAGCGTCTCCGCCGACATGTGCGCGGCGACGTGCTCGGTGGCTGCGACGAGGTGGCGCAGATCGGGCTGTCCCGTGGCCGAGTCGATCGCGGTCCCGACACAGATGACGACCGAGCGCGGCGCCAGCTCGGGCAACCGGTCGGTCACGGTGAAACGTTCCGTGGGAACGGAGTTCAGCAGCTCCGTCACGCCGGGTTCGACGAACCGGGGCCTGCCCGCAGCGAGGGAGGCGCGCACCTCGGGATCGACGTCGACGCCGACCACTCGCCGGCCCGACCGCGCCAGCGACAGCGCCAGCGGCAGCCCGACGTAGCCGAGGCCGATCACCGCGACGTAGTCACCCGTGGACTCGGTCATGTCATGCCCTTTCTTGGATGAGTCGCGGAACCGACACCTTCCCGAGCGCCGTCCTCGGCAGTTCGGATACGACGTGCACGCGGTGCGGCACCTCGTACGGCATCAGCCGGGAGCGACAGAACCTGAGCAGCTCCGCCACGCCGGTCGAACCGGTGAGCACAACGGCCGCGTGGATCTCCTGCTCGTCACCTTCGGATCCGGCGCCGTAGACGGCGATCTCGGCGACCTCGCGATGTTCGGCGATCAACCGCTCGATACGCCGCGGGTTGACCTTCCGGCCACCGACGTTGACGAAGGTGTTCTTGCGTGCAACGACGAAGACGTGGCCCCGCTCGTCGACGCGCACCAGATCGCCGGTGTCGTAGAACCCGCTGCAGGCATCGGGCGCCGCGGAGTCCAGGTAGCCGTCGAACATGGTGGAGGTACGCACGAGCAGCCGGCCCGCGCCATCCTGGGTCGTCGCATCGTCGTCGGCCATCCGCCATTCGACACCGGGTGCGAACCGGCCCACCGAGCCGTCCGGCCATGGCTCCGCGCGGTCGTAGGCGCAAGCGACCAAACCTGTTTCGGTACTGCCGTACACCTGGTGGATGCGGACGCCCAACCGGTGCGAGGCCGTGGCCGCCACCCGCTCCGACAGCGGCCCGCCCGAGGACAGTGCGAGACGAAGGCTGTTCTCCTGGCGCGCGGGGCTGCTCGCCGCCGCGATGAGCTCGTATCCGAGCGGTGTGCTCAGCATTACCGTCGCGCCGTCGTGGAGGCCCGCTACCAGGACTCGGAGATTGAAGCGGTTCAGGGTCAGCAATCGGGCACCGGAGACGAGCGCGGCCGCCAGTCCGCCGATGAGCCCGAACGAATGTGCGAGCGGAACCGTCACGAAGACGCTGTCGGCATCGGTCAGTCCGTGGACCTCGCGATAGATATGGCCGCCCCGCACCATGTTGTCCACGCTGTGGCGGACGATCCGTGGCTCGCCGGTGGATCCCGAGGTGAGCTGGTGAATCATCGACCCGCCCTCGCCGGGCGCCGGCGCCCGCGACGGCCCGGCCGTGAGCTCACCGAAACTCAGGTAGGTGAGCCGGGTGGACACGCTCGTCGCGAGTCCCTCCGGTCCGACCACGCACGAGGGTGCGGCCCGCAAGACCGCCGACTGTTCGTCGGCCAGATACGAGTTGGCCGATTCGACCAGCAGCACCTCGCGCGAGGCGATGGCCAGCCCGAGCAGCACCGTTACACAGGCGATGCTGTTGTCCACGACCAGGACCACCGGTCCGGCACCGGCCGGGAGTCCGCGAGCCCGCCTGGCCACGGCCGACGCGGCGTCGCACAGCTGCGCCCAGGTCACCGATTCCCAGCCGGTCGGCGTGCCAACGCTCATCGCGACTGTGCCAGGGGATTTCTCGGCATGCCGGTGGAGCAGGTCGAGTATCGAAGGTTTCATGTCAGTACCTCTCGAATACGACCGCGAGCGCCTGTGGCGTACTGTCGTCGAACATTGCCAGCACGAGTTCTTCGTGCAATCGCTCCGCTCGTGCAGAATCATCAGGTCCGTAGCGGACGACGAGTTCGGACAGGACCTCCATTGCCCGATACGAGTCGCCGCCCGCGCCGAAGAAGTCGTCGGTGGCGGCGAGGGGAGGGAGAGCCAGAACGTAACCCATGGACTTCCCTATGATCGTGATGAGATCACCCGCATCCGGTTCGCTCATTTGACGAGTGAGATGCTCAGTTGCGGTCGGCCATTTGTTCCCGTTGCCAGCGGCGGTCGCACCTCGGTGTTCGCCTCGTCGAAGGCCTCCTGCCCGATCTCCTCACTCGGATAGAGGTAGTGTTCCTGGTTCGCCAGGAACAATCGTTCAGCATTTCTGTAGGTGGTCGGCGTGCCGATGTCGTGCCATTCGTCTCGAAACGCGTAGGCGTTGACGCGCTCACCCTTCCGCAGAAGGGTGTCGATAACGTCGGGCATGTCCACCCGGACACCTTCCGGTATACAGTTCCGGATCGAAGGGTCGACGACATACATTCCCGAGCACACGTCGATCGCCAGGGACGGCTTCTCCCATATCGCCTGCACCTGCGTGTCACCGACCTGGAGAACTCCCAGCTCGACGGGAATCTCCCGACGCTGGAACGCGACGGAGAGCACACTTCCACTCCGTTCGTGCATCCGCTGGAAATGTGCGAAGTCCAGCGTGGTCAGCACATCGCCGTTCATGACGACGGCCGGTGAATCCCAGTCGGGCACGAGCAGTAGCGGTGCCGCGGTACCGGACGGCGGATCGTCGGTACAGTATTCGATCGTCAACCCCAGCAGTTTGCCGTCCCCGAATTCCGCGCG
This sequence comes from Pseudonocardia alaniniphila, assembly GCF_022524485.1. Taxonomy (GTDB): domain Bacteria; phylum Actinomycetota; class Actinomycetes; order Mycobacteriales; family Pseudonocardiaceae; genus Pseudonocardia; species Pseudonocardia alaniniphila. Next base: position 140,011 of record NZ_JAKXMK010000012.1, on the reverse strand, counting down.
GATCATCTCGCCGAGATGAGCGGTGCACAGTGTCACGCGGTTGAAACCGTAGGCGCCCAGCCTTCGGATGATGATCTCGAGAATCGAGTACCGGCCGAGTCTCATCAGCGGCTTCGGCCGAGACTTCGTAAACGGTAGCAGGCGCGACCCCTTACCTCCGACCAGAATGACGGCATGCACGACCTCTCCTGCCCCGAACCGCGGTTCGCCACGGAAATCTACAGCAATGTCGAGTATCGTCGACGATCAAGAGTCACGTAATAATCCGACGGGCGCGCAGTCGAGCTGGAAAATCGACCCTAGCCGAAAGTCAGCACCCACGCGCGGGCCGGCGGTGCTTTGATACCCGGCAGACCCCAGATTTTTCCTCATCGATGCGACAGTCATATGACAGCGCCGGATTTGAGGATTGATGGGCTGCCCGTCGCCACGACATCAGGCCTCCCGGTCAAAGAATTCCCGGTACTCGCGACGGCTCGGCTCCCGCCGGCTCGCCCCAGCAGTTCGAGCCGCGGCGGGGCGTGCCTCTCCGACCTGGTCCACGCTCTTGTCCGACGCACGCCGAGCTCACCTCGAGGCATGCGCGGAGGCCGTGGCCGATGTCGCGGAGTCGCTCGCTCGGGGTGCGAGTCACCCACGTACGCGCGATGTGACGGCCAGAGCCTCGGACAGGAAGGGTGCCAACGCACTCCGCGCATCAGCGGCGATGGTCTCCGGCGTACCCTGCGCGACGATCCGACCGCCGTCCGCGCCACCACCGGGACCGAGGTCGATGACCCAGTCCGCCGAGGCGATCACGTCCACATTGTGCTCGATCACCACCACGGTGTCGCCGCGGTCGACCAGCCGGTGCAAGAGGCCGATGAGCAGGCTCACGTCGGCGGCGTGCAGCCCGCTGGTCGGCTCGTCCACGATGTAGAGGGTGCGCGCCGAGTCCAGGTCGCGCAGCAGTTCGCGGGACAGTTTGAGGCGCTGGGCTTCTCCCCCGCTCAATGTCGCGCAGTTCTGCCCGAGCCGAAGGCCGCCGAGTCCCACCTCGTCGAGCATGTTCAGCGCCCGCGCGATCCTCGCCCGCCCACCGAAGAACCCGACAGCCTGCGAAACTTCCAGGTCCAGCACGTCGGCGATGGTCAGGCCGTCGAGCCGGGCGTCGAGCACGTCGGCGTTGTAGCGCCTGCCACCGCAGACCGAACAAGGCACGACGACATCGGCCATGAAGTGCATGGGCATCGCCTGCTCACCGGAACCGCGACAGGTCCAGCATTGGCCGGCCTCGGAGTTGAACGAGAAATGCGTTGTGGTCCAGCGGCGTTCGATCGACAGCGGAAGCTGGGCGAAGAGCTGCCGGATCTCGTCGAAGATGCCGATGTATGTCGCCGGTATCGAACGGCTCGAACGTCCCATGGGGTCCTGCGCGGCGCCGATCACTCGGCCGAACACGTGGTGGCCGCGCAGCGTGTCCAGGACGTCACGGCGGCCGGGTTCGCCGTTGATCGAGGCTGCCACCTCGGGTTCCAGAATCCCTTTCACCAGCGAGCTCTTACCGCTCCCACTCGGTCCGGTGATGCAGATCAGCACATCCAAGGGGATGGACACGTCGATCCCGCGCAGGTTGTGCAGGCGGGCGCCGGTGAGGACGATGTGCGCGGCAGGATCCGGCTTCCGCCGTTCGGGACGGCCACCTCCCGGCACGTCCGCACCCCTCAGATACCGGGCGGTCAGCGACGACGGATGCGCCATCACCTCCCCCGGCGGTCCGACCGCCACGAGCTGCCCGCCCGCGTTGCCGGCTCCCGGGCCGATGTCGATGAGGTGATCGGCGGATCTCATCATCTCGGCATCGTGCTCGACGACGATCACGGTGTTGCCCGCGTCCCGCAGTCTCCGCAGACTCTCGATCAGCCGCCCGGTGTCGCGAGGGTGCAGGCCGACCGACGGTTCGTCCAGGACGTATACGACACCGATCAGGCCGCAGCCGAGTTGTCGTGCAATGCGCAGCCGCTGGCCCTCTCCGGCTGACAACGCGGGCATCTGCCGGTCCAGCGACAGGTGGTCGAGACCGACCTCGCAGATGTGCGAAAGCCGTTGGAACAGCTCGTGAACGATCTTCTCAACCGCTTCCGCGACGACACCGGACAGCTCCAGCTTCGACACCTGGTCCAGCCACCGCGGCAGTTCGGCTATCGGCCGTGCCATCACCTCGGTGATATCGAGTCCGTCCAGGCGGACCGCCCGCGCGTCGGCATTCAAACGCGTGCCGCCGCACTCCACGCAGGACTCGGTGATCATGAACCGGTCGTAGTTGTGCCTGCGCCCGTCAGCCGCTGCGGACCGGGCGAGCCTGTCGATCTGCGGTACCAGACCCGAATCGGTCCGGCCAGGTAGAAAGGCTTTGACCTCGGCGGACAGCGGCCGTGACGTCTCACCGTGGATCACGATGTCGCGCAATGCGGCCGGCAGGTCGCACCAGGGCGTGTCGAGTGCGGCGCCGAACAGGGTCAGCAGCTCCGGAAGGTCCCGCACCGGCCAGTAGGTCTTCTTGGGTTGACGCCGCCGGTCACCATAGAACGCCAAGGCCCCCGCCCGGATCGAGAGGCCAGGGTCGGCAATCATCTTCTCTGCGGACACCGCGATACGCGTACCGAGTCCCTCACAATCCCGGCACATTCCGTCGGGCGTGTTCGGGCTGAAGAACCGTGACGAGACCGCGGTTGCCCTGCGGCCGCACCGGGCGCAGAGGTGGCCGGGCGCCAGATACAGCGGGTTCCCGCCGTCCGGTTCGATCACCAGCACGGCGTCATCGCGGGCTCGCACAGCCGCGACACCGCGACGGATGTGCTCGGCGTCTCCCGAATCTCCGTTCAGGCGAACGACATCGAGCGAGTACCGGTGATCCAGTGGTGAGCCGGGACTCTCCACCGGCAGCGTCCACCGCGGTACCTGGCCCAGCCTGACGGGCCCGTCTCCCAGCGCGGCGAGCGCCTGGGCGAGCAACTCGTCGGCGGTCCGCGGCACCACGTCCGCTCCACAATGCCGGCAGGTGTGCAGGCCCGCCCGCGCGAAGAGCAGCCGTAGGAAGTCGCCCACCTCGGTGATCGTGCCCACCGTGGAGCGCGGATTGCGGCCCGGCGCATGCTGCTTGACCGCGATCGTCGGACCGAGCCCGCTGACCGCCTCGACCTTGGGTTTGGGGACCTTCTCGAAGCCGCGGCGCATGTACGGCGACAGGCTCTCCTGGTACTGGCGCTGGCCTTCGGCATAGATCGTCCCGAAGGCCAGCGACGACTTACCGCTCCCGGATACACCCGTGATCACCGTGATCGCGTTCCGCGGGATCTCGACGGTGATCGACCGCAGATTGTTCTCCCTGGCTCCACTCACCCGGATCGACAGCTGGTCGGTGTTCACGCCACCGCCCCGTGCTCGACGAGCTGGTCGACGATGCCGCGGATCGTCGGCTGCATCAGGAAGCGCACCACCCCCAGTTCGATTCCGAACTCGCGCAGCACCGCGGTCAGCATGGCCGTCACCGCCAGGGAGTCGCCCCCGAGTGCGAAGAAGTTGTCGTCGGCACCCGGCGACTCGCCCTGCAGCGCCTGTGACCAGATCGTCCGGATTCGCTGCTCTGCCGCGGAGAGCTCATCGGAGCCCGCCAGGCCGTGGTCGCGCTGGGTGGTGACCGATGCGGCGATCGCGCCGCGGTCGAGTTTCCCGTGCGCGGTGAGGGGCAACGTGTCGATGACGTTCACGCGGGCGGGAACCATGTAGGACGGCAGCCGGTACTGCAACGTCAGCCGAACCTCGTCCCCGAGCAGCTCCGTGCCGGATCGCGGCACCACAGCGGCGAGGATGCAGTCACCCGAGAGGGTGTGCTCGGCCCATGCCACCGCCCCGGACACCCCGTCGATCGCCCGCAGCGCCGATTCGACGTGCGCCAGTTCGACCCGGAAGCCACGCACCCGGACCTCCCGGTCCCCGCGTCCCGCGAATATCAGCTGCCCTTCGGTATCAAGGTAGCCGAGATCTCCGGTGTAGCAGCTGGGCATGTCCCGATCGGACGGCACTCCTGTCCGGAATCCGCCGGTGCGCTCCACATTTCCGGCCGACAGGTACCCCATTCCTGCCGACCCACCGGCCACCACCAGTTCGCCGGCCACACCCGGCGGGACCGTTTCACCCCATTCGTCAACAACGAACACGCGGGTATTGTCAATCGGTCTTCCGAGGGGGACGTCCGCACCGACCGGCAGACCGGTCACCTCGGAGTAGGCGACGTATCCCGTTGTCTCCGAACTTCCGTACAGATTGACCAACCGGCATTCCGGCAGCGCCTCTCGGACCCGACCCAGCAGATCGGCATCGAGCTCCTCGCCGGTGAAGGCGCATACCCGCAGGGTCGTCAGTGCCTCGGGCGCCTCGGGGAGCGAGTGCAGCATCGTCCACATCAGCGACGGCGTCACCAGCAATCTCGTTCCCCGGTACCGGCGCACCCACTCGGCGGTCGTGCGGGCATCGGATGCCGCCGTGTCGGGCAGTACGGCGAGGGGGACCCCGGCCAGGAGCGGCGCCAGCGTCTCGGTGATCGCGTCGACCGGGCTCGCAAGACCGTGCACGACGGCCACTTCCCCCGCCTCGTAGGGGAAGGTGTTCCACGTCCAGACGCAGCGGTCGAGCAAGCCGCGATGGCTGCCTGCCACGACCTCGGGCTTGCCGGCGGGGCCGAGATCGGCGACCAGCCATGCTGGATCGTCGGGCCGGCACCTCACCGGCGCGCCGGTGTACGGCGACGCCGCCGCCACGTCGCCGGCGGAAATCACCACAGGCCCTTGCGGATTCGTCTCTCGGCCACCGACGAGGACCGCGGGTCGGCACGCACTCATCAGCCGGTCGCGCTGCCAACCGGACCATCCCGGATCGATCATCACCACGACCGCGCCCACCGACCAGGTCGCAAGCATCGCGGCCACGGACAGCGCCGAATTCGAGACATCGACGGCGACGACGTCGCCGGGAGTCACCCCGTTCTCGACGAGGCAGCCGGTGACCCGATCGCGCAATTCTCCCAGTTCGCGAAAAGTCACGTCGGACGTCGTTCCGTACAGCGCGATTTCGCCGCCCTGGCGGGCGACGACCGTCTCGAACAAGCCGCAGATATCGACATCCGGCGAGCCGCTGACGTCGATACTGTCGATCTGCGCGAGCTCAGCCCGTGTCGGACGCAGCAGCTCGCGCAGGGTGATGTTTCCGTCTTCCGGGAGCGCCCACGCGAGTTGCTCGAATACAGACCCGAGTTCAGCCACCTCTTCGGCGGTGAGCACCTCGGTAGCGTACTCCCAGCTCAAATGCAGTATTCCGGAAACACGGATGGCTTCGAGCATGAGATCGAACTTGGCCGTACCAGTATGCATCCACAACGGCTCCGTGACACAATCCGCAAGCATCAGCGGCACATCGTCGTTGTTCTGCAGAACCATGACGACATCCACCAGCGGGGTGCGTGCCGGGTCCGGGGCGCGACGGGTGCGAACCGCGAGCTCCTCGAGGGGCACTCCCTGATGGGTGAACACGTATCGCCACTCCTCGCGCAGCGATTCGATCAGCTCGCCGAATGTGGCGTCGGGCGACGCCGTGGCACGCACCGGCACGGTGTTGGTGAAGTAGCCGACAGTCCCGTGGTCCTGCGGCCGGCTGCGCCCCGCGACGACCGTTCCTATCAGCGCATCCCACTGCCTGGTCCGCCGCGCCAGACACACATGCAACAGCGCGAGCAGCACGACGAACAGCGAGGTCCGCGACTCCTCGGCCAGCCTGGCCAGCTTGTCCCCGATCTCCGGCGGCAGATCGGTGTAGAGCACCTGCCCCTCCAGAGAGCGAGTGGGTCGGCGCCTGCGCCCGTTACCGAGTTCGATCCGCTCGGGCAGCGGCAGCAGCCGTGCGGCCCACTCCTCCGCCTCTTCCTCCATCCCTGTCGAACTCCGTTGCCACTGCGCGAAATCGCGGTAGTCGACGGATTCTCCGGGGCCCGGATCATCGCCGGCGTACAGAGCGGCCAGTTCGCGATAGATGATGTCCATCGACCAGCCGTCGATCGCAATGTGATGCAGGATCACCTGCAACAGCCACTCCTGCTCACCTGTGCGCCAGGTGCGCACCCGCAACAGGCGGCCACTGGTCAGGTCGAACGGCTCCTGGATACCGCGTTCGGCCGCCACCTCGGCCTCCGACCACGGTATGACCTCACGATGATGCACGACATCGACCGATGGCCCTGCCCGACCATCTCGATCGACCGCCGGATGGTCCGGCGCATAGCGCGTCCGCAACGCAGGATGCCGATCGACAAGAGCCCGCACGGCCCGATCGAGCGCTGCAAGATCGAGCATCCCCGTTACCCGGAAACCGCCGACGGAGTGATAGGTCGAACGGTCCCACTGATACTGGTGGGCCGTCCAGAGCCGTTCCTCGCCGAAGGACAATTCCGTCGACGGCGCATCCTCGGACTCCCCGGCGACCTCCTGTTCCAGGGAATCCAGCACGATCCGCGCGAGCGCTTCTCCGGTCGTACCGTCGAGCAGCGCCTCAAGAATTGTCCCGTCCATCGCGGCCGCGGCGTTGAACTCGAACGCGATCCGACCAGCGGCCTTCAGCGCACGCAATGAGTCACCCCCCAAATGGTGGAAACTCTGCGTCAGGTCCGCATCGTCGATCCCGAGCACCTCGCCCAGGATCCGCTGCACGGCCTCGGTCACCTCCGAGTCGGTTATCGCAATGTCAGTCATGCTCCGGGCCTTCCGCTGTACGTCGGGACATTGCATGGAGCAGCACTCGTGGAAGTCGTTGCACGCCACTTGGTCTCAGCCGCACGAGCCCGAGTATCCGAGCACGGGCATGACCGGATAAGCCCCGGGCGAGCGCACGGTCGACCTGGATGAACGGCTACGCATTCCCGATGCGGTGGAGACGGCGGCGTGCACCACCGCCGGCACTCCGCGACGGTGGACCGCGAGCGGCGCGTGGTGGTCCCCCGCGGCCTCAGACCGTGACCCCGGACGCGCCACGCAGGAGAGCGAACCTGGTCAGCTCAGCCTTGTTGCCGATACCGAGCTTGGCGCGGATGCGCTTCACGTAGGTGTCCACTGTGTGCGGGCTGATCCGCAACCGGCTCGCGATCTGGCCGTGGGTCAGCCCGTGCGCGATGTGCGTCAGGACCTGAGATTCGCGCGTCGACAGCGTCCGACCAGCGAGGTCACCCTCGGCCGCGCGCCGGCGCGTGGTCCCGGCCTCGCTCGCCGTCGGCGCGAAGAGCATCGTTCCTGCGCCCGCGACGACCTCGCAGACCGCGTCGACGACGCGGTCGCACGACACACCCTTCTCGACGATGGCGGACGCGCCGTCAACGAGCAGCGACGGTTCGGCGTTGACCACGAGGACAGGGGTGTCCGTCCATCTCGGAGCGACGAATTGCAGGTGGGGCTCCAGCTCCAACGTCTCGGCGTCGATGATCACCGCATCGGCAAAGATCGACGGGTCCCCCTCTCCGGGCGATGTCTCCGCCACCAGCACGGAAATGCCCGACTGCCGCAAGAGATGGACCAGCCCCATTCGATAGATCGGACACAGCGCGAACACATCCACTCTAATCATGAGACGTCCCTCGAATTGTCCGGACGGCATCGGAAACCTGCCTTGATCGGCACGCCACGCCGTGCGAGCGGACTCAACTCGTCGCCGCACCCGGCCGGCGCCCATGACTCGGCGGTGCGGTCGGCGAATCCGATCACGCCGCTACCCTGCTCTACGGAAACCTCATGGGCGCCGTGGACACCAGCCAACCTCAAAGATTGTTCCGTGATCTACAGCACAATCGAATATTGGCCGGTGCATTTACTTGCTGTTGCCATGGTCAATAGCCCGATTGTACTGATAGTGGATATTGTCGATCTTGTTGCCATTTGCGGTGATCAATCTTCACCATCGGCACTTTCAATGGAATCGCGGATCAATCAGATCAACACGATGTATCCCCTGGTCGGCAAGTCCGTGCGAAAGACGCAGGGATGCACAGCTGACGGATTCACGCGGGTCGTCGCGACACGGCGGCATATCGACGCCGGCGGGGACACACTGCTTCCATAAGGGCGGCGTGCCACTGATCCCCTCACACCACCGTCGCGAGGAGATGCGCTGCTGAGCGTCCAGAGCACGGGGGTATGGGAATCGCAGCGTAGAGACCGAACTGTGTGCAGGCGAACAAAGAACGGGGCCGGACACCGCCACGGGAGAGCGGTATCCGGCCCCGTTCGGGACCTGCCTTCGGCATCAGGCCCTCCGCCGTCGCGGAGGGCCTGATGCGCCTACCGGTTACCGGTAGTCGCGCCCGAAGTCGTAGTCGTCCAGCGGCACCGCGGCACCGGTGCCCGTGCCGAACACGTCGGGGCTGTAGTAGCCGTCGTCGTAGCTCGGCAGCGCGTAGGCGGCCGCGCGGGCCTCCTCCGTGGGCTGGACCTGGATGTTGCGGTACCGGTTGATACCGGTGCCGGCCGGGATCAGCTTGCCGATGATCACGTTCTCCTTCAGCCCGACGAGCTTGTCGCGCTTTCCGTTGATCGCGGCATCGGTGAGGATCCTGGTGGTCTCCTGGAACGAAGCCGCGGACAGCCACGACTCCGTGGCCAGCGAGGCCTTCGTGATCCCCATGAGGACCGGGCGACCCGAGGCCGGCTCGCCGCCCTCGGCCACCACCTGGCGGTTCTGCGTCTCGAACTCCGCCCGCTCGGCGAGGGCGCCGGGCAGGAACTCGGTGGAGCCGGAGTCGATGATCGTGACCCGCCGCAGCATCTGGCGGACGATGACCTCGATGTGCTTGTCGTGGATGTCCACGCTCTGCGTGCGGTACACCTTCTGCACCTCACGCACCAGGTGCAGCTGCACCTCGCGCGGGCCCATGACACGCAGCACCTCGTGCGGGTCGGCCGTGCCCTCGAGGAGCAGCTGGCCCACGTGCACGTGGTCGCCGTCGGAGAGCGGGCGCTCCTGGCCGTCGACCGTGGTCATGGCCAGCCACTGCCGCTTCGACAGCTTCTCGTAGACGATCTCCTCGCCGCCGTCGTCCGGGGTGAGGGTGATCTTCCAGAAGCGGTCGCCGTCCTCGATCGCGATGCGGCCGTCGACGTCGGCGATCGGTGCCTTGCCCTTCGGGACGCGAGCCTCGAAGAGCTCCTGCACGCGGGGCAGACCAGTGGTGATGTCGTCGCCCGCCACACCACCGGTGTGGAAGGTACGCATCGTCAGCTGGGTGCCGGGCTCACCGATCGACTGCGCCGCGACGATGCCGACCGCCTCGCCGACGTCCACCAGCTTGCCGGTGGCCATCGAGCGGCCGTAGCACATGCCGCAGATACCGGTGGCCGACGCGCAAGTCAGGGCGCTACGCACCTTGATCTGCCGGACACCGGCCGCGACCAGCGCGTCGAGGGCGGGGTCGCCCAGGTCGTCGCCCCGCCGGACGACGAACTCGCCGTCGGGACCCATGACGTCCTCGGCGGACGAGCGGGCGTACACCGAGGTGCGCAGGTAGCGGTGCGGGATGAGGCGACCGTCGCTGGTCTCCTCCGTGACGGGCATCGTGATGCTGCGCTCGGTGCCGCAGTCGACCTCGCGGACGATGACGTCCTGCGACACGTCCACCAGACGACGGGTCAGGTAACCCGAGTCGGCCGTGCGCAGCGCGGTGTCCGCCAGACCCTTGCGGGTGCCGTGCGTGGAGATGAAGTACTCCAGCACCGACAGGCCCTCACGGAAGTTGGCCTTGATCGGACGGGGGATGTACTCACCCTTCGGGTTGGCCACCAGACCACGCATACCGGCGAGCTGCCGGACCTGGGTCATGTTGCCCGCCGCGCCCGACTTCACGATCGTCGGGATCGGGTTGTCCTCGGGGAAGTTCTCCTCCATCGCCCTGGCCACCTCTTCGGAGGCCTGGCTCCAGATCTTGACCATCTCGTCGTTGCGCTCCTGGTGGGACAGGGCGCCCCGCTGGTAGCGCTTGTTGACCTGGTCGGCCTTGACCTCGTAGCCGTCGAGGATCTGCTGCTTGTTCGGCGGCACCACGACGTCGGAGACGGCCATGGTGACACCGGACCGCGTGGCCCAGTAGAAGCCGGCGTCCTTGAGGCGGTCGAGCACCTGCGCGACCTCGGTCATCGAGTAGCGCTCGGCCAGGTCGTTGATGATCGCGGCCTGACGCTTCTTCGGCAGCTGCTCGTTGACGAACGGGTAGTCGCTCGGCAGGAGCTCGTTGAACAGCACCCGGCCCAGCGTGGTCTCGGCGAGCCACGGTGACCCCGGCTGCCAGCCGTCGACACCCAGCTTCGCCGCGACGTCCGCGGGCGGAACCGCGTCGGTGAGCCGGATCTTGATCGGCGCCTGCAGGTGAAGTGCCTTGCGGTCGTAGGCCATGATCGCCTCGGCCGGCGAGGAGTACACCTGGCCGGAGCCTGCGGCGTCGTCGCGCTGCCGGCTGAGGTGGAACAGGCCCGTGACCATGTCCAGACGCGGCATCGCCAGCGGCCGCCCGGAGGCGGGCGACAGGATGTTGTTGCTGGACAGCATCAGGACGCGGGCCTCGGACTGCGCCTCGGCCGACAGCGGCAGGTGCACCGCCATCTGGTCACCGTCGAAGTCGGCGTTGAACGCCTCGCAGACCAGCGGGTGCAGCTGGATGGCCTTGCCCTCCACCAGCTGCGGCTCGAAGGCCTGGATGCCGAGGCGGTGCAGGGTCGGTGCGCGGTTCAGCAGCACCGGGTGCTCGGAGATGACTTCCTCCAGCACGTCCCACACCTGCGAGCGGCCACGCTCGACCATGCGCTTCGCGGACTTGATGTTCTGCGCGTGGTTGAGGTCGACCAGCCGCTTCATGACGAACGGCTTGAACAGCTCCAGCGCCATCTGCTTGGGCAGGCCGCACTGGTGCAGCTTCAGCTGCGGGCCGACCACGATGACCGAACGGCCGGAGTAGTCGACGCGCTTGCCGAGCAGGTTCTGGCGGAACCGGCCCTGCTTACCCTTGAGCAGGTCGGACAGCGACTTGAGCGGGCGGTTGCCCGGTCCGGTGACCGGACGGCCGCGACGGCCGTTGTCGAACAGCGCGTCGACGGCCTCCTGCAGCATCCGCTTCTCGTTGTTGACGATGATCTCGGGCGCGCCGAGGTCGATCAGTCGCTTGAGGCGGTTGTTGCGGTTGATGACCCGGCGGTACAGGTCGTTCAGGTCGGACGTGGCGAAGCGGCCACCGTCGAGCTGCACCATCGGGCGCAGGTCCGGCGGGATGACCGGGACGCAGTCGAGCACCATGCCCATCGGGCTGTTGCCCGTGGTCTGGAACGCCGCGACGACCTTGAGGCGCTTGAGGGCGCGGAGCTTCTTCTGCCCCTTGCCACTGCGGATGGTCTCCCGCAGGTTCTCGGCCTCGGCCGGGATGTCGAAGTTCTGCAGAAGCGTCTGGATCGCCTCGGCGCCCATCGCCCCGGTGAAGTAGTCGCCGTAGCGGTCGTAGAGCTCGCGGTAGAGCCCCTCGTCCGCGATCAGCTGCTGCACGTCGAGCTTCGAGAAGGTGGTCCAGATCTCCTCGAGCCGGTCCAGCTCGCGCTGGGCACGGTCACGGAGCTGGCGCATCTCGCGCTCGCCACCCTCCTTGACCTTGCGGCGGACGTCGCTCTTGGCGCCCTCCGCCTCCAGCTCGGCCAGGTCGGCCTCGAGCTTCTGGGCCCGCGCCTCCAGGTCGGCGTCGCGGCGCTGCTCCACCCGCTTGCGCTCCACGCTCATCTCGTTCTCGAGCGTGGACATGTCGGTGTGGCGCAGCTCCTTGTTCACCGAGGTGATGACGTATGCCGCGAAGTAGATGATCTTCTCGAGGTCCTTGGGCGCCAGGTCGAGCAGGTAGCCCAGGCGGCTCGGCACACCCTTGAAGTACCAGATGTGCGTGACCGGAGCGGCCAGCTCGATGTGGCCCATCCGCTCACGACGCACCTTGGCGCGCGTGACCTCCACGCCACAGCGCTCGCAGATGATGCCCTTGAAGCGGACGCGCTTGTACTTACCGCAGTAGCACTCCCAGTCGCGGGTGGGACCGAAGATCTTCTCGCAGAAGAGCCCGTCCTTCTCCGGCTTGAGGGTGCGGTAGTTGATGGTCTCGGGCTTCTTCACCTCGCCGTGGGACCACTGTCGGATGTCCTCAGCGGTGGCCAGGCCGATGCGCAACTCGTCGAAGAAGTTGACGTCGAGCAAATTCGTGTCCTTCGTTCGTTATTCGGCTCTGGGCGGGGATCAGTTGACGACGTCGTCGACGGTCATCGAGTCGGAACCGGGACGGCTGGACAGGTTGATGCCCAGGTTCGCCGCGGCCCGCTCCAGGTCCTCGTCGTCGGTGTCGCGCATCTCGATCGCCGCGCCGTCGCTCGAGAGCACCTCGACGTTCAGGCAGAGCGACTGGAGCTCCTTCAGCAGCACCTTGAACGACTCCGGGATTCCCGGCTCGGGGATGTTCTCGCCCTTGACGATGGCCTCGTACACCTTCACTCGGCCGACGACGTCGTCGGACTTGATCGTGAGCAGTTCCTGCAGCGTGTAGGCCGCGCCGTAGGCCTGCATCGCCCAGCACTCCATCTCGCCGAACCGCTGGCCACCGAACTGGGCCTTACCGCCCAGGGGCTGCTGCGTGATCATCGAGTACGGACCGGTGGACCGGGCGTGGATCTTGTCGTCCACGAGGTGGGCCAGCTTGAGGATGTACATGTAGCCGACGGCCACCGGGAACGGGTACGGCTCCCCGGAACGCCCGTCGAACAGCTGGGCCTTCCCGTCGGGCTTGACCATCCGCTCACCGTCACGGTTGGGCAGCGTGGAGCCGAGGAGACCGGTGATCTCGTTCTCCTTGGCGCCGTCGAAGACCGGCGTGGCCGTCTTCGTGCCGGCGGGCACGGTGTAGAGCTCCTCGGGCATCTTCGACGCCCAGTCGGGCTTGCCCTCGATCTCCCATCCGGACTTGGCGATCCACCCGAGGTGGGTCTCCAGCACCTGGCCGATGTTCATCCGTCGTGGCACACCGTGGGTGTTCAGGATGATGTCGACCGGGGTGCCGTCCTCCATGAACGGCATGTCCTCGGCGGGAAGGATCTTGCCGATGACGCCCTTGTTGCCGTGGCGGCCGGCGAGCTTGTCGCCGTCCTGGATCTTGCGCTTCTGGGCCACATAGACGCGCACCAGCTCGTTGACGCCGGGAGCCAGCTCGTCCTCGTCGTCGCGGGAGAAGACCCGGATGCCGATGACCTTGCCGTTCTCGCCGTGCGGCACCTTCAGCGAGGTGTCGCGCACCTCGCGCGCCTTCTCGCCGAAGATCGCGCGCAGCAGGCGCTCCTCCGGGGTCAGCTCGGTCTCGCCCTTGGGCGTGACCTTTCCGACCAGGATGTCGCCCGGCTGCACCTCGGCGCCGATGCGGATGATTCCGCGCTCGTCGAGGTCGGCGAGCACCTCCTCGGAGACGTTCGGGATGTCCCGGGTGATCTCCTCGGCGCCCAGCTTGGTGTCGCGGGCATCGATCTCGTGCTCCTCGATGTGGATCGACGTGAGCACGTCGTCCTGCACCAGGCGCTGCGAGAGGATGATCGCGTCCTCGTAGTTGTGGCCCTCCCACGGCATGATCGCCACGAGCAGGTTCTTGCCCAGGGCCATCTCACCGTTCTCGGTGCACGGCCCGTCGGCGATGACCTGGCCGGCCTCGACGCGGTCGCCCTCGTCGATGATCGGCTTCTGGTTGTTGCACGTGCCCTGGTTGGACCGGCGGAACTTGTTCAGCCGGTACGTGGTGCGCGTGCCGTCGTCGGCCATGACCGTGATGTAGTCGGCGCAGAGCTCCTCGACCACACCGGCCTTGTCGGCGACGAGAACGTCACCGGCGTCGACCGCGGCACGCAGCTCCATACCCGTGCCCACCAGCGGCGACTCGCTGCGCAGCAGCGGCACCGCCTGGCGCTGCATGTTGGCACCCATGAGCGCGCGGTTGGCGTCGTCGTGCTCGAGGAACGGGATCAGCGCCGTGGCGACCGACACCATCTGCCGAGGCGAGACGTCGATGTAGTCGACGCCGGTCGGGGAGATGAAGTCGACCTCGCCGCCCTTGCGGCGCACGAGGACGCGCTCCTCCTGGAAGTTGCCGTCGTCGTCGAGAGGCGCGTTGGCCTGCGCGATGACGAAGCGGTCCTCCTCGTCGGCGGTGAGGTAGTCGATCTGCTCGGTGACCCGGCCGTTGTCGACCTTGCGGTACGGGGTCTGGATGAACCCGAACGGGTTGACCTGCGCGAACGTGGACAGCGACCCGATCAGGCCGATGTTCGGACCCTCAGGGGTCTCGATCGGGCACATCCGGCCGTAGTGGCTGGGGTGCACGTCGCGGACCTCGAAGCCCGCACGCTCACGGGACAGACCGCCGGGGCCCAGCGCCGACAGGCGGCGCTTGTGCGTGAGGCCGGCCAGCGGGTTGTGCTGGTCCATGAACTGCGACAGCTGCGACGTACCGAAGAACTCCTTGATCGCCGCCACGACCGGGCGGATGTTGATCAGGGTCTGCGGGGTGATCGCCTCGACGTCCTGGGTGGTCATCCGCTCACGGACGACGCGCTCCATCCGGGACAGGCCGACACGGACCTGGTTCTGGATCAGCTCGCCGACCGTGCGCAGGCGCCGGTTGCCGAAGTGGTCGATGTCGTCGGTCTCGACGGGGACCTCGATGCCGCCCGTCTTGGCACCGCCCTCGGCCCCGTCCTCGACGGTGCCGCCGACCGTCATCGTGGTCTCGCCGGCGTGGAGCCGGACGAGGTACTCGATGGTGGTGGCGATGTCCTCCTCGGTCAGCGTGCCGACCGAGGTCTCGATCGTGAGACCGAGCTTCTTGTTGGCCTTGTAGCGGCCGACCTTCGCGAGGTCGTAGCGCTTGTCCTTGAAGAACAGGTTCTCCAGCAGGGTCTGCGCGCTCTCACGGGTGGGCGGCTCGCCCGGGCGCAGCTTGCGGTAGATGTCGAGCAGCGCCTCGTCCTGCCCGGCGGTGTGGTCCTTCTCGAGCGTGGCCATGATCGTCTCGGAGAACCCGAAGCGAGCCTGGATCTGCTCGGCGGTCCAGCCCAGCGCCTTGAGCAGCACGGTGACCGGCTGGCGGCGCTTGCGGTCGATGCGGACACCGACGGTGTCGCGCTTGTCGACGTCGAACTCCAGCCAAGCACCCCGGCTCGGGATGATCTTGACCGAGTAGACGTCCTTCTCCGTCGTCTTGTCGATGCTGTGATCGAAGTAGACGCCGGGCGACCGGACGAGCTGGGAGACGACGACACGCTCGGTGCCGTTGATGATGAACGTGCCCTTGTCCGTCATCACAGGGAAGTCACCCATGAACACCGTCTGGCTCTTGATCTCGCCGGTGGTGTTGTTGGTGAACTCCGCGGTGACGAACAGCGGGGCACCGTAGGTCATGTCCTTGTCCCGGCACTCCTCGACGGAGGCCTTGACCTCGTCGAAGCGGGGGTCGGAGAAGGACAGCGACATCGAGCCGGAGAAATCCTCGATCGGAGAGATCTCCGTGAGGATCTCCTCCAGGCCACCCATCGGATTCTCGTCGCCGGCATCGATCCGTCGCTGGAACCAGGCCTCGTTGCCGACCAGCCACTCGAACGACTGAATCTGCAGATCGAGGAGATCGGGCACCTCGAGGGGCTCGCGGATCTTCGCGAAGGTGACCCGGGTGGGAGCCCCGGGGAAGCTCGGGTTGGCCGAGACGGCAGCCGGCACGTGGGTCGCGAGGGGGCTGGTGGCGCGGGACGAAGCCAAGATGCGTCCTTCCGAGAACTGCGCTCTCGTCTGGCGGGCACCGGCTCCCGCGCGCTACCGTCTGCTCGTCCGACCCGGGCGGGAGGTCCGGGGCGATCGGGCTCGCGGATGCGGGATCCGGGGCACGCCGTCTGTTGTCATGCGCAGCCCCCGACCAGACGCGCGCGAGCACTTGGGGCGGACTCCCGGTGGGGGAACTCCATCTGAGCGCACGCGAGGCTGGACGAGGGCAGCGCAAAGAGGCAGTCTAGCTGCAAACGCAGCGGCTGTCGAGACAGGTCACCG
Source organism: Pseudonocardia alaniniphila (assembly GCF_022524485.1). Lineage (GTDB taxonomy): Bacteria > Actinomycetota > Actinomycetes > Mycobacteriales > Pseudonocardiaceae > Pseudonocardia > Pseudonocardia alaniniphila. Next base: position 123,853 of record NZ_JAKXMK010000012.1, on the reverse strand, counting down.
AGACAACCATCGAGACCTAAGAGTGACCTGACCGGCGCACGGCGTCAAGACTCTACGCGGCGGTAAATGGTCCTTTTCGCGGGATGACCGGCGAAGACGTCGCACGTCGTGGCCGCGGGGCGCCTCGGAGGCCGCTGAACCGACCGTCCGTCGACCAAGTCTGGCACGTCTGCCGCCCGCACCCGGACGTGGGCCCCTCCACCCGGTCGGGTGGTCCTTGACACACCGCTGCGCCCGCCAGAGGCTCGACCCACGATCAGGTTCGCGTCCTGGACGACGGCGAGGGCCGGCGTCGCCGGCCGACGGGGTCACCCCCCGGTGAGGAGACAACGATGTCCGACACCCCCTCGATGGCTGATCTGCTGGGTGCCGATGCCCCGTCGAACTGGGGCCGATGGGGCCCGGCCGACGAGTTGGGGTCCCTCAACTACCTCGACGCGGGCGAGGTGCTCCGCGGCGTGCAGCAGGTGCGCACGGGCGAGGTCTTCACCCTGCAGATCCACATGGGCCGCACCGAGAGCCCGGGCGACCCGCTGTGGCCGGGGCGGGAGAGCATCAAGCGGCAGAACGTCATGGACGAGAGCACGTGGGACGGCGACGGCGCCCCCCAGTTCCCCGGCGGCCTGCACTACGCCGACGACACGGCCCAGATCTTCCTGCAGGGCTCCACGCAGTACGACGCGCTGGGGCACGTCTGGTACGACGGCAAGCTCTGGAACGGCTACGACGCCCGATCCACCGTGGGTGCGATGGACAAGGCCTCCGTGCTGCCGATCGCGGAGAAGGGCGTGGTGGGGCGCGGGGTGCTGGTCGACATGGCGCGCCACCGCGGCAAGGACTGGCTGGACAAGGGCGAGACGTTCGACCACGACGACCTGGAGGCCGCGGCCAAGGCCCAGGGCGTCACCATCGAGCCGCACGACGTGCTCTGTGTCCGTACCGGCTTCATGAAGTACTGGTACGAGCTCAACGACAAGGAGCGGTTCTACGACGGCTTCAACGAGCCGGGTCTCACCTACTCGCGTGAACTTGTGGACTGGTTCAAGGACCGCGAGATCCCCAATCTCGTCACCGACACCATCGCGAACGAGGTGACCTACGAGCCGGGCTCGGGCATCGCGCTGCCGCTGCACTGCGCGCTGATGCGCAACCTCGGCGTCGCGCTCACCGAGATCGCCTGGCTCGACGACCTGGCCGATGCCTGCGCCGCCGACGGCCGCTGGAGCTTCTTCTACGTGGCTGCTCCGCTGAAGATCGTCAACGGCACCGGCGCCCCGGTGAACCCGGTGGCGATCCGCTGACATGGCCACTTACGACGAGAGGCCGTGGCTCCCGCTCTACGCCGACGGGCAGCCGCACGACATCGAGCCCGAGTTCACCGACGCACTGGCGATGTTCCGGGAGGCGGTGGGGCGCAACCCCGACGGCGACATCATCCGCTACTTCGACGGCCGGATCACCCTGCGCGAGCTCGACGAGCTCTCCGACGCGTTCGCGGTGGGCCTGCTCGACTCCGGGTTCTCCGCAGGCGACCGGGTAGCGCTGTACCTGCAGAACGTGCCGCAGTTCGTCATCGCGATGGTGGGCACCTGGAAGGCGGGTGGCATCGCCGTCTCCGTCAACCCGATGAACCGGGCACGTGAGCTGGACCTGCTGCTGCGCGACTCGGGCTCCACGGTGCTGGTGTGCCTGGAGGGCCTGTACCGCGACGTCGCGGCCGCGGTGGTGGATCGCACCGACGTGGCCACGGTGATCACCACGTCGGAGCTGGAGTACCAGGCCCGCGACGATGCCCGGATCCTCGGCGGGATCGAGCGGATGGAGCTGCCCGGCACCGTCGACATGGCGGGGCTGATCGACCGGTTCCGCGGGCAGCGGCCCCCGTCGGTGTCCTTCTCCCCCGACGACACCGCGTTCCTGACCTATACCTCCGGCACCACGGGCCCGCCGAAGGGCGCGATGAACACCCACGGGAACGTGGTGTTCAACAGCCACGCCTACCGGCAGTGGTGCGGCCTCGGGCAGGACGACGTCGTGCTGGGCGTGGCACCGCTCTTCCACATCACCGGCCTCATCGCCCACGTCACGCTCTCGCTGCTGCTCGGGGCGCCGCTGGTGCTGTTCTGCCGCTTCGAGCCCTCGCTGGCGATCGAGACCATCCGCGACGAGCGCCCGACGTTCACGGTCGGGTCCATCACGGTGTTCATCGCCCTGATGAACGCCCCGAACGCGGACCGCGACGCGCTGGCGTCGCTGACGAAGATCTGGTCGGGCGGGGCACCCATCCCGCCGTCGACCGTCACGGCGTTCTCCGCGGCCTTCGGGCAGTACATCCACAACATCTACGGGCTCACGGAGACCACGTCCCCGTCGCACGGCGTGCCGGAAGGCGTCGAGGCCCCGGTGGACAAGGCGTCGGGTGCGCTGTCGGTCGGCGTGCCCATCTACAACACAGTGGTGCGCATCGTCGGCGACGACGGCGAGGACCTCCCGCCCGGGGAGATCGGCGAGATCGTCACGACGGGGCCGCAGGTCGTCGCGGGTTACTGGAACAAGCCCGACGAGACCGCTTCCGCCATCCCGAAGGGCGCCCTGCACACAGGCGACGTCGGTTATATGGACGACCGTGGCTGGTTCTACATCGTCGACCGTAAGAAGGACCAGATCAACGCGGGCGGCTACAAGGTATGGCCGCGCGAGGTCGAGGACGTGCTCTACGAGCACGAGGCGGTGCGGGAGGCCGCGGTGGTGGGCGTCCCGGACGAGTACCGGGGCGAGACGGTCAAGGCGTTCGTCAGCCTGCGGCCGGGCCGGTCGGTGACCGCTGAGGAGCTCATCGCGTTCGCGAAGGAACGGATGGCGGCCTACAAGTACCCCCGGCAGGTCGAGTTCCTGGACGAGATTCCGAAGACGGTGACGGGCAAGCTCCTGCGCCGGGAGCTGCGCACGCGCGAGCAGACCTGAGACGCGGCACCCCGCCGGCAGCCCGCCTGATCTCCCTGGCGGGGCCGCCGACCATCACGCATCACGGCAGGCCCCGCCGCCACCGGCGAAGCCATGTGCCTCGCCGCGTGGTGCGACCGGGAGCAGGCTGCTGCTCGCCCCGCCACTCCATCTCGTAGACATTGCGCTCGGAACCCGCGGCAGGACCGGGGCCTTGAGGGCGCTGGTTCGGAACGAGCACGTCGTTCGGCGGCCGGCGCAGCGCAAGGGCGCTGTTCGGTGGCCAGCGGAGGGACGGGGGGCCACCCGGCGTCCCGCCCCCGGGGGCGACGCTCGAAGCGAGCCCCGCGGGCCCGTCCGACCCCGACGCGGTACCACCGGGCAGGAGGCGTCGATACCACTGGGACGCTCGCTCCCGCTCCCACTGTTCCCTCTCCTCGCGCGCCATGTGCGAGTTCTCCACCTGCCCCTCGAGCTCCTCGCGCCAGTTGCGGAAGTCCGAGGACATCCCGTCCATCGACAACGGATAGGACTGGGGGTTTCCCGATTTGTCGATCTTCGGGATGTTCACGGCCCCCGGCTCCGTGGCAAGAACCCAGGTGGAGCCGAGAGGAAAGCCGAGCCCGTTCACCGGCCTGCTCGGATCCTCCGCGTGAAGCTGCTGGAGCCTCTCCGTCGCCTCATCGTGGCTCTCCCCGATCCGGTTCATATGGGGAGCTTCCGTGTCGGCGTGCACTGCCTGTAACCACTGATTCAGGAAGATCGGGCCCGCGGGATCAACCGCCGGGTCGAAGATCATCTCCGCGGGCTTGCCTGCATCGTCCTGCACGTCGACGGCGACGGCCACGTGGTAATCCCACGGGAGCTTGACCGGCCGTCCGGGCCGGGCGCCCCGTGCCGTCGTCGAGTTGACCCACAATCCCGGGGCACCGTCGGCCAGGGACTTCACGACGAAGATCCTCTTGCACGCCACACCGACCGACGTGAGTTGCAGAGCGATGTGACTCGCCCTGTCCGCGCAGTACAGTTCGGCCTGGTCGTAAGGGATTTCCTCCATCCACCCCTTCGTGCTGAGGAACTCGCGGTCCTTGACCCCGTCGAAAAGTCGCCGGGCTTCGCCCACGCTCATGTAGCCGGCACGACCTGCCGAAGCGGCGTCGGCCATGGCGCCCCATGGGCGAGGAGGCGCCGCCGCAGTTCCAGCGCTGGGCCCGGCGGCCCCGGCCGTTGCAGCGCTCGGCCCTTCGGTCCCCGCTGCCCAGGCGCTCCATACTCGGTAGTCGGCTGCGAGATCGTTGTCGACGAACCGGTCATCGTCGCCTGAGCGCTGGACGGGCGCGACCCCGTCTTCCTCGCTGGCCTCGCGGTGGAGGATCTGCGTGACGGCGAGATTTCCCGCGAGCCGCTGCAAGGCCAAGATCTTCTCCGGACCGTTCGCCGACCTCGGCAACGACATGCCCGGGGCGGGCGAGCGCAGCTGCGGACCCTCGCCGCGCCGCGCGTGCATCCAGGCCATCTGCGCTCTCCCCCCGTCCAGGGCCGCAGAACGTTTGCGTCGAGGCCCTCTCCCGATAATCACGGCGTCCACAACCAGAAACAAGCCCGTGGTGCGCGACCTGCCGTAGGTCCCGCGGAACGGGAGCCCGTCGCAGCAGCGACACATGTCGATGTCGCGGTGCCGACGGGTACCCGGGGCGCATGAGGATGCGCAGGCGGCGAGCCGCGTTCGCCGACCGCGCCGAGGCGGGCACCCGGCTCGGCGCCGACCTGCGCGCACGGAAGTGGTGCGACCCCGTGGTGCTGGGCCTGGCCAGGGGCGGGGTGCCGGTGGCGGCCGGCGTGGCCACGGCTCTCGACGCTCCGCTCGACGTGGCCGTGGCACGCAAGATCGGCGCACCCACCCAGCCCGAGTGGGGGCTCGGTGCAGTGACCGCTGACGGCCCGGTCAACTGGGACCCTGCCTCGCTCCGCCGTGCGCACGTGGCCGCCGCGGATCTGGCCGACGCCGTTGCACGGGAGAAGGAGGAGGCGGGCCGGCAGCTGCGGCGGTACCGGGAGGTGGCTGCGGCGGTGCCCGTCGCGGACCGGGACGTGGTGCTCGTCGACGATGGGCTCGCCACCGGGGTGACCGCCCGCGCCGCGCTGCGCCGGCTCCGTGAGGACAGCCCGCGCTACGTGGTGCTGGCCGTGCCGGTGGGCCGGGCGGGCACAGCGGACCTCATACGAGCGGAAGGTGCCGCCGACGACGTCGTGGCCCTCGTGGCACCGGCCGTGCTGGTGGCCGTGAGCTGCTGGTACCGGGACTTCGGCCAGACCCCCGACGCCCAGGTGCTCGCCGTCCTGGCTGCCGCACGGCGGGCTGACAACCCCGGCCCGTGATCGGGCGACACACGTGGAAGGGCCGCTCACGCGCGAGGGGCGGCACCCGGATCGGGTGCCGCCCCTCGGCGTGGTGCTACCGGTGTGCGGTGATCAGCTCAGGCTGACCTTGGCGCCGGCGTCCTCGAGCTTGGCCTTGGCGGCGTCGGCCGCCTCCTTCGGAACAGCCTCGAGGATCGGCTTGGGGGCCGACTCGACGAGGTCCTTGGCCTCCTTGAGGCCCAGGCCGGAGACGAGCTCACGGACGACCTTGATGACCTGGATCTTCTTGTCACCGGCGGCCTCGAGGACGACGTTGAACTCGTCCTTCTCCTCGGGGGCGTCGGCGGCGGGGCCGGCAGCAGCCGGGCCGGCGGCGACCGCGACCGGGGCGGCGGCCGTGACGTCGAAGGTCTCCTCGAACTTCTTCACGAACTCCGAGAGCTCGATGAGGGTGAGGTCCTTGAAGGCCTCGAGCAGCTCGTCGGTGGACAGCTTCGCCATGGTGGCGCTTCCTCTCTTGGGGTGTAACTACGCAGGGGGGTGGTGGTCAGCTCTCGGCGGAAGCCGGAGCCTCGGAGGCGTCGGCGGACGCCGGAGCCTCGGTGGCGTCGGTGGCATCGGCGTCGGCACCTGCCGGAGCCGCACCGCCCTCCTCCGCGCGCTTGTCGGCCAGGGCCTGCGCCAGGCGAGCCACCTGGGACGCCGGGGCGGCGAACAGGCCGGCAGCCTTGGCCATCGTGCCCTTCATCGCGCCGGCCAGCTTCGACAGCAGGACCTCGCGCGACTCCAGGTCGGCAAGCTGGTTGACCTCGGCGACGGTCAGCGTGCGACCGTCCATGAAGCCGCCCTTGATCACCAGGGCCTGGTTCGCCTTGGCGAAGTCGCGCAGCGCCTTGGCGGCGTCGACGGGCTCGCCGGTGATGAAGGTGATCGCCGTGGGGCCGACGAGCAGCTCCTCGAGACCATCCAGGCCGGCGTTCTCGGCCGCCCGCTTCACCAGGGTGTTCTTGGCGATGCGGTAGCTGGCGCCCTCGCCCAGCGAGCGGCGCAGCGTCGTCAGCTGGGACATGGTGAGGCCGCGGTACTCGGTGACCACCGAGGCGGACGAGCCCCGGAACTTCTCGGCGATCTCGTCGACCGCCGCGACCTTGTCAGGTCGGGCCATCCCTTGCCTCCTCTCGGTTGTCGGGTGGTCGTGCACGTGACTGACCCACCGTCGACGGAGCCGGAGAAGACGAACGCCCCGGCGCAGGAGCACACGGGGCGTGGCAGATGGCGCGCAACAGCGCACCTCGCGATGACCTCGTCCTCCTGCGCGGGCCGCCCGCTGTCGCGGAACCTTCGTACGCCACCGGCGATCACTCGCCGACGACGTAGACCTGCGGTCTTCGGTGGAACCGCTGACCAGGATACGCGACGTGACCTGCGTGCCGACACCGGTATGTCACGACGCCGCGCCGGGGGTCCCGAGTCGGCCCGGATTTCGGGTGAGATGGACGCCAGAGCGATTCGGTCACGGCATCCAGAGCATTGGTGTCGATCTCACCTCATCTGCTCCTTATTTGCTCTCGACGCCGGCGATCTTCCAGCGGCCGTCGATCTTCTGCCCCGTGACGGTCAGGCGGCCTGCCGCCGCGAGCTGGGTGGGCTGGCCGTCGTCGGCAGCGGCCCGGGTGGCCTGCTGGTCCATGAACGCCACGAGCACCGCCCGGTCGCCGGTGATCTCCTTGACCGCCGAGAGCGTGACCGTCGCCGATACCACGGCCTGTTGCTGCGGCGCGAGATCGCGGACCTGGGCGAACAACCGGTTGAACTGGTCGGCGAACTCCGGCGTGATCACGGCGCGGGCGGCGCGCTCGTTCTCGTCGAGCCGGGCGAAGTCGTAGGAGTAGATGGTCTGCAGCGCGTCGGTGAGCTGGCCCGAGACCTCAGCTGTGGTTCCGACGTCGACCAAGGCGGAGTTGGCGGCGGACGGGGCGTCGCGCAGGTGCGTGTCTTCGATGCCGAAGAACACGGCGAGGCCGGTGAGCACCACGAGCGCGGCGGCGAGCAGCGGCACCCGCAAGGATCGCTTGCCCTCGTCGTCCGACGCGAGATCGGCCGCCGGCTCCTCCACCGGCGTCACCGCGCGTTCCTCGGTCGTCGGCTCGTCGGACGCCGATATCTCCTGCGCCGGCTGCTCGGGCGCTGGTTCTTCGGCTGCCGGGTCCTTCGGCCGGCGGCCCGGTGCGCTCAGGTCCGACGGAGGCTCGGCGACCGGTCCGGAACCGAGCGGGATGGGCCGGGTGCGTGTGTCGTCCGGGACGGAGCGATCAGCGGTGGTGCTGCGCTGCGCAGCGGGTGCGGTTCCGGCCACCCGGGGGCGACGGATCGTGCTCACCCGGGCGCGCGGTGTGCGGGGACGTGGGGGCATGGTGAGCGACTCCTGCTCTCAGCTTGCCGGGGAGCGGACCGGGGCGAGCCTGCTCGCCTTCCAGCCGGCATCGGTGCGGGTCATCTCCAACTGCAGCCGCTGGCGGGTGACCACGGGGTCCTGCCCTTGCGGAACGACCTTGACGTCCACCCCGATGATCACGCGGGCGGTGCCGGCTCGGACGTCGAGCTCGGCCACCGCGGCGTCGGCGATGGTGGCCGTCGTGACGCGCTTGGAGTCGGTGACGACCTTGGAGTACTCGGCGCGGTTGGCGCGGAACTCGTCGAGCAATGGTCCGGTGGAGGTCTGTTCCCACAGGTCGAGTCCGGCGTCGACGTGGGTGAAGTCGAGGCTGTTGAGGTTGATGGCCGCCTGCTGCGCGTCGAGGAGCACGGCGTCTCGCTGGTCGGCCAGTTCGAGGCCGTCGTCGCCGAGCGCGAGGGCCCACCGCACGCCGAAGAAGGCCGCCACCACCGCCGCCACCGCCACCAGCACGGCGAGCACCCGCACCAGGGTGGTGGCCTGCCGTGGCCGGGCAGGCGCTGACGGGGCCGTGGGCGGGTCGTCGAGAACGGTCATGGAACCTCCAGCCGTCGGGGGACGGATCAGCTGAGCAGGATCTGGGCCAGGGAGCTCAGCGGGGGAGCCGAATCCACGGGGGCCGATCCGGCGGGCAGCGGCCCGGGCGGTCCGACCGGGGCGTCCACGGGCGGCGTCGGGGTGGCTGCGTGCGGGACGTTCTGGGCACCCCGGACGTTGATCGGGCTTCCGGGCGGCTCCGCACAGTAGGCGTCCTCGTTGAGCTCGACCGGACCGACCTCGCTCCCGGCCCGGTGTGGTGTGTCCTCGTAGCCCTGCGTGCACGGGAACGGGTCGAAGAGGTTCACGGCGAGGCCGAGGTGGGCTGTGCCGTCGTCGGGAACCGCGGTGTAGCCGTTCGAGGCCAGCCCGGGATAGGTGACGAGCAGCTGCCGCAGCCCGTCCTGGCGTGGCTCGGCGACCCGCGAGACCGTGAGCAGGTCGGCGAGGAGCTCGGAGAGCCCCGGGCCGCTCTCCCGGAGCAGGCCGACCACCTCGTCCGACACGTCCGGGCCGGTGACGAGCAGCCTGCGCAGGTCGGGATCGGATGTCGCGAGCTGGTCGGCGAGCAGCGACAGGTCGTGGCTGAAGCTCTTGAAGTCCCCGGACACGTCGTTCTGGGTGGTGAGCACAGTGCGCCCGTCGTGGATCAGCGCCAGGGTCTGCGGCAGCGCGTCGACGGCGTCGGCGGTGAACGCGTTGGTGGTGTCCAGAATCTTCTGCAGGGGCTGCGCGGTGCCCTCGAAGGCATCGCCCAGCTGGTCGACGACGGTGCGCAGGGAATCCAGCGGCACCGACCGGACGAAGTCGTCCAGACTGACGACGAGATCCTCGATCGGCACCGGGGTGCTGGTCCGCGACATCGGGATCACCGATCCGCCGTCGAGTACCGGGCCCCCGTCGCTGGTGGGCTGCAGGTCGACGTACTGCTCCCCGATCGCGGAGAGGTTGTGTACCGCGGCGTCCAGGTCCGCGGGGATCGGCGGGGCGTCGCGGTTGATGTCGAGCCTCGCCTCCACGCCGTCGGGGATCAGCGTGAGCGGACCGACACGGCCGACGCTCACCCCGCGGTAGGTCACATCGGCGCCGGTGAAGATGCCGCCTGACTGGGCCAGCTGCAGTCGCACGGGATACGTCGTGGCGCCGAAGAGGTCGCCGAATCCGGCGTACCGGAAGCCCGCGTAGCCCACCCCGAGAGCGGTCACGAGGAGGAACGCGATCAGCTGAAGCCGTACCGCCTTGGTGATCACCGGCCGCCTCCCAACAGGCCACCGAGGATGCCGCCGCCTTCGCTCGGCTCAGGTGTGGAGGTCGGCGACGGCTCCGAGGAGTCGGGGTCAGGGTCGGAGTCGGAGTCGGGTGGGTGCGACCCGGGAAGCCCCGGCAACGGGAGCAGGCCGTCGTCGCCGAGCAGCGGGACCTTCGGGAGCGACGGGCCGATCGGGCCCAGCAGGGGGCCGAGCAGCTCGGCCGTGGGCGGCAGCCCGGGGATCGGGCCGTCCGGGCCGGGGAAGGGCTGGTTGGACCGCGCGAGGTTCTGCAGGACGTGGCCGAGGTCGAGATCGGCGCGCACGTAGAGGTTGGCGTAGTCGCCTGCGAAGCCGTCGACCGAGCCGTCGGTGAACGGGAAGGTGGGCAGCAGCTCGAGCGAGTTGACCAGGTCGGGGCCCGATTCGGCCAGCTTGCCCAGGATGGGCTGCAGCAGCTTCAGGTCGGCGAGCACGTCGTCCCGGCTGCGGTTGATCACGTCGGTGGCGACGCCGGAGAGCCTGTCGAGTGCCTGAAGCATGTCGACGAGCTGCCCGCGCTGGGCCTCCAGCTCCTTGAGCCCGGGCGCGAGGTCGTCGAGCGCGGTCTTGATCTGGTCGCGCCGGTCGTTCAGCGTGGACGACAGCCGGTTGATCTCGTCGAGCGCGCGCGTGATCTCGGTCTTGCGGTCGTCCAGCGCGCCGACGAGGTGGTCCAGGTCGTCGAGCAGCGCGCGGATCTCGGGCTCGTTGCCGGTGAGCGCCTTGTTGAGCTCGCTGGAGATCGTCCGGATCTGCGCGATGCCCCCGCCGTTGAGCAGGAGCGACAGCGCCCCGAGCACCTCCTCCACCTCCGCCGCCCGGCTGGTGCGGGCGAGCGGGATGGTGGCGCCGTCGGCGATCCGCGGTGGCGATACCGCCCCTGGGGCCTCCTGCGGCCGCCAGAGCTCGACGAACTTCTCGCCCAGCAGGCTCGTGGTGCGGATCCGGGCCTGCGCGTCGGCGGGCAGCGCGACGTCGCGGTTGACGAGCACGCTCACCATCGCCGTCCAGGTGGGGCTGACGCTGATGTCGGTGACGGTGCCGACGGAGACGTCGTCGACCTTGACCAGCGACTGGGGAACGAGGTCGACGACGTCGGAGAACTCGATCGTGAGCCGGTACGGGTCGGGGCCCAGGGCCGCGCCACCCGGCAGGTCGACGCCGCGCAGCCCGCCGGAGAGCACGCCGCACCCGCTGGTGAGCAGCGCGACCACGGTGATGAGAGCACCGAGTCGGAGCGACGCCCGGCCCATCACCGGTCACCGCCCGGGTGCGCCGGCGGCGGGTCCGTCGGTAGCGCCAGCCCCGGCACGGGCGGCAGCTGGCCGGACTGCAGGGAGTTGAGGACCTGCGCGGGGCTCGGCAGCGGGACGGCCCCGGACAGCACGGGTTCGAGCTGGGAGCAGGTGCCGGAGAGGGTGGGTGGCAGGTCGGCAGGCGTGCCGCGCTCGAGCGCCTGGCAGACCAGCACGATCGGGGGCAGCGACAGCTCGTTGATGTCGGCGCGGGTGTCGAGGGTGCCCGAGGAACCGTTGTAGGTGTTGGCGAGGTTGGACAGGCCTGCGGGGGCGATGTCGAGGATCTCGGCCAGCGCCTTCTGCTGCTTGACCAGCACCGCGGTGACGTCGGTGAGCTTGTCGACGTTGGACTTGATCTCGCCCCGGTTGTCCCGCACGAAGTCGGCCACCTCGCCGAGGGCGATCGACAGCTCCGAGACGGCGCTGCCGAGGTCGCCCCGCTCGTCGGCGAGGAAACCCGAGACGTCCGCGAGCCTGCCGTTGAACTCCCGCACCTGGTCGTCGTTGTCGGCGAGCATCGAGGTGAACTTCTGCAGCTCCGTGACAGTGCCGAAGAGATCCTCACGTGAGTTGGCCAGCGTTCCCGACAACTCGCCCAGGTTGTGGATCGTGTCGCCCAGCTTCCGGCCGTTCCCGTCCAGGTTCTCCGCCCCGACGTCGAGCGCGTCGGAGAGGGCTCCCTTGGCGTTCACCCCGTCCGGTCCGAGTGCCTTCGAGAGCTCGGTGGCCGTGCGCGTGAGCTCGTCCACCCCGAGCGGGGTGGCGGTGCGCTCGACCGGGATGACGGCCCCGTCGGTCAGCTCCGGACCGCCCGAGAAGGTGGGGGTGAGCTGGACGTAGCGACCCGTGACGAGGCTCGGCGAGACGACGACGGCGCGCACGTCGGCCGGGAGCTTGAGCTCGCCGTCGGTGATCCGCATCTCCACCCGCACCTGCGTGCCCTGGGGCTCGACCTTGGTGATCGTGCCGACCGGCACGCCGAGCACACGCACGGAGTTGTCCTCGAACAGAGCCGTCGCCGACGTGAAGTACGCCGTGACCAGCCGTCCGGGCGGCTGGAGCACGAGATAGAGCCCGCCGGCGACCAGCACGGCCACCACGGCCGCCAGCGCGGTGAACTGAAGCTGGCGGCGGTCGGTGAGGGTGAGCCCCATCCTCAGCACCCCCCCGGGTTGATCGGGCCGGCGGTCGGGGGCAGCAGTCCGCAGAGGTAGCTGTCGAACCAGCGGCCGTTGCCGACGGAGTTGGTGAACAGCCGCACGAACACCGCCTCGAGCCGCAGCCCGTTGTCGAGGGCGTCCCGGTTGCGCTGCAGCAGCGCGGCGACCTTGTCGAGCTTCTCCAGCGTGGGTCGCAGCTGGTCGCGGTTGTCGGCGACCAGGCCCCGCAACTGTTTCGACAGCTCGCGGGTGCCGTCGAGCAGTGCGCTGATCGCTTCCTTGCGCTTCTGCAGCTCGGAGAGCAGGAGGTTGCCGTCGGAGAGGAGCTTCTCGAACTCGTCGTTCCGGTCGGCGAGCACGCCGGAGAGCTTGTGGGTGCCTTCGAGCAGCTTGTGGATCTCCTCGTCCCGGCTCGCGATGGTGGTGGAGAGGCGGGAGAGCCCGTCGAGGGCGCCGCGGACCTCGGGAGCGGTGTCGCGGAACGTGTCGGCCAGCGTGGTCAGGCTCTGCGCGAGCTGCTTCGTGTCGAGCTGGTCGATCGTGCCGGAGAGCCCGTCGAACGCCTCCACCACATCGAACGGGGACGCGGTGCGGGCCAGCGGGATCACGCCGCCGGGTTCGAGGGCGTTGTCGCCCTGCGGGTCGAGCGCCAGGTACTTGGAGCCGAGCAGGGTCTTGATCTCGATCGAGGCGGACGTCCGGTCGCCGACCCAGGCATCGGAGATCGTGAAGGTGACGAGAACCCGGTCGCCTGCCAGCTCGACGGAGCCGACGCGCCCGGCCTCGACGCCTGCGATGGTGACGAGGTCGCCGGAGGTGAGCCCGGCGGCCTCGCCGAACTCGGCGCGGTAGGTGGTGCCGCCGCCGAAGATCGCCGGACCGTTGAAGGCCAGCACGACGATGAGCACGATCGCCAGCAGGCCGATCACGGCGGTGCGGACGGGGTTGCGCTGTCCGGGCATCAGTGGTCCCCCGGCAACGACAGAGCAGGTGGCAGCGCAGGCAACTTCGGACCGTCCGGGGCGACGGGCGGGATACCGCCCAGCGGATTCGGCTTCTCGCCCTCCACGCCGTCGGGGTCGGGCCCGCACCGCGGGGAGGCGCTGGTGAACGCCGGGATCTCGGCAGGCGGGAGGTAGGGCTCCAGCCCGACGGAGCCGGTGAGGCCGCACAGATAGAACTGGAACCAGCTGCCGTAGCTGCCCGCCCGGGAGACCGTCTCCAGCTTGCCCGGCAGGTTCAGAAGGGTCTGCTCCAGCTTGGGCGCCTGGTCGTTCAGGTTGCCTGCGAGGTCGCCCAGCGAGGCGATGTCCTGGCGCAGCGCCGGCCGCCCCTCCTCGACGAAACCGGACGTGACCTTGGTGAGCTTGCCGATCGAGACGATCGCGTCCCCGATCGGCTTGCGGTCCTCGGCGAGGCCCGACACCAGCGCCTGCAGGGAGCTGATGAGGTCCGACAGCTGCTGGTCCCGCGCGTTGACGGTGTCGAGCACCGCGTTGAGGTTGTCGATGACCTGGCCGATCACCTCGTCGCGGTCGGCGAGCGTGTTGGTCAGCGACGACGTGCTCGCGAGCAGGCTCTGCACGGTGCCGCCCTGCCCCTGAAGGACCTGGATGATCTCGAAGGAGAGCTGGTTGACCTGCTGCGGGTCGAGCGCGGCGAACAGCGGCTTGAACCCGTTGAACAGCGTGGTGAGGTTCAGCGGCGGGCGGGTGCGCTCCACCGGGATCGTGCCCCCTGGCGGGAGGGTGTCGCCGGTGGGGCCTGCGCCGAGTGCGAGCGAAAGGAACCGCTGGCCGATGAGGTTCTTGTAGAGGATCGCGCCCGTCACCGATGCCGGGAGCCGCTGGTCCCGGGAGACGCTGAAGGCCACCTCGGCGACCCGCCGGTCGACGATCCGGATGTCGTCGACGGTGCCGACGACGACCCCCGCGATCCGGACGTCGTCGCCGGGCAACAGCCCCGATGCATCCGTGAAGCGCGCGGTGTAGGCCGTGTGCTCTCCCGGCGACGCGTTCGCGATGGTCAGCGCGAGCACGGTGGTGGCCAGTGCGACCACGACCGTCAGCGCGGTGAACTTGATCAGCGGCCCGTAGGGGATCCTGTTCACGTCAACGCCACCTCGGCGCCCCGGTAGAGCGGACCGACCAGCATCGAGCTCCAGTTCGGCACCGCGGACGGCGACGTGCCGTCGCGGGCCGCGGTGAGCTCGGCGACGATCCGCTGCTCGCCCGGCGAGTTGGGCAGGCCCATGCCCGTGTAGCCGGCCGGACCGGGGAACGAGGCCGGGATCGCACCGAAGTCCTCGGCGCTGCCCTTCGGCGTGCCGACGGGTGCGGGGCTGGGCTCCGACCCGTCCTTGAACGGTCCGCCCGGCGGGTGCTGGGGGCCGAGCGGCTCGATCGGGTAGCAACGCGGGCCGCGGTCGTCGAGGTAGCGCGGCTCGTCCTGATTGGGCACGTACTTGCCCTTGTTCGCGACGATCTCCAGCGTGATGCGCAGCCCCGGCCGGTCGGTGCCCACGCCGAACGCCTTGTCGATGCGCGGGACGAGACCTGCGAGCTGGTTGAACAGGCACGGGAACTCCGGCGCGTAGCGCGCCAGGCTCTCCAGGGTGGGGCGGCTCGACGAAGCCAGCCCGATGATGTTCCCCCGGTTCTCCACGAGGAACGCCTTCAGGTCGTCCGACGCCTCGGTGACCCCGGTGAGCAGGTCGTTCAGCTGCTGGCGCTGCTCCACGACCGTCCGGCTGGTGACGCTGAAGTCCTCCAGTGCGTCGAGCAGGTCGGGGGCGGCATCGTTGGCGTTCGCGGCGAAGTCGGCCAGCTGCGTGATGTCCTCCTGCAGGTCGGGCACCGCAGGGCGCAGCCCGCCCGTCAGCTGCTGCAGCTGCACCAGCGTCTTGCCGAGGTCCTCACCGCGGCCGGACAACGCCTGCGACAGGGCACCGAGCGTGGTCGCGAGATCCTGCGGCTCGACGGCTTGGAGGAGCGGGAGCAGCCCGTCGAGCACCCGTTCCACCTCGCGGGCGGCCGCGCTGCGGTCCTCCGGGATCACGTCACCCGCCGCGAGTGACGGCCCCGGCGGCCCGCTGGGCGGCACCAGCGACACGTACTTCTCCCCGAACAGGGTCTTGGGGATCAGCCGCGCCGAGACGCTGCGCGGGATCAGCGCGATCTTGTCGCGGTCGAGGGCGAGTTGCACGGTGGCGCCGGTCCCGTTCGTGCTCACCGACCTGACCGTGCCGACGTTCAGACCGCGGACCTTCACATCGGCGCGGGGGGCGAGCTGGGTGCCGACCCGGTCGACCTTCAGCGTCACCGGCACGGCGGCGGAGAAGAACCCGGCGTAGGCGCCGACGGCGAGCCCTGCCATCGCGAGCAGCACCACGACGAAGGCGAGCCCTTGCAGCCTGCGCTTCACGACAGGCCTCCGCCGATGAGCTGCGCCGCCGTCATCCGGCCACGCTCACCGACGTCGAGGTGCCGTAGATGACCAGCGTGAGGAAGAAGTCGAGGATCGCCGTGCTGACGATCGACAGGCGCACCGACCGCCCCACCGCGATGCCGACGCCCGCGGGGCCGCCCTTGGCGCTGTAGCCGTAGTGGCAGTGGATCAGGATGATCACGACAGCGAAGATGATCACTTTGAGGTACGAGTACAGCACGTCGCTGACCGGCAGGAACAGATCGAAGTAGTGGTCGTACGTGCCGCCGGGCAGGCCGTTGATCAGCGTGACGTTCAGCCGTGACGCGGCGAAGCTCGCCAGGAGCCCGATCGTGTACATCGGGATGATCGCGATCACGCCGGCGATCACGCGGGTGGTGATGAGGAACGGCACGCTGGGCACCGCCATCACCTCCAGCGCGTCGACCTCCTCGGAGATCCGCATCGCGCCCAGCTGCGCGGTGAAGCCTGCGCCGAGGGTGGCGGTGAGCGCCGCCGACGCCACGAGCGGCGCGATGTCGCGGGTGTTGAAGTACGCGGTGATGAAGCCGGTGAGCGCCTCGACCCCGAGCGAGTCCAGCGCGCGGAAGCCCTGCAGACCCACGAGGCTGCCGACGAACAGCGACAGCGACAGCATCACGCCCGCGGTGCCGAGGATGACGATCAGCGCGCCGGAGCCGAAGCTCACCTCGGCCAGCAGCCTGGCGATCTCCGAGCGGTAGCGGCGCAGCGTGCGCGGGATCCACACGATCGCGCGGGCGTAGAGCGAGAGTTGTTCGCCCAGCTCCTCCAGCACGTGCAGCGGCGCGTCCACCACCCGGCGCGCCCGGCCGTTCAGCGGCGCCACGTCACGACCCCTTCGGCGGCACGAGCTCGAGGTACAGCGACGTCAGCACCAGGTTGATCAGGAACACCAGCACGAACGAGATGACGACGGACTGGTTCACCGCGTCGCCGACGCCCTTGGGCCCCGGTGGTGGGTTGAGGCCGCGGTAGGAGGCGACGATGCCGGCGGTGAAGCCGAAGAGGGCGGCCTTGATCTCGCTCACCACGATGTCGGAGACCTGCGCGATCGACGAGAAGCTCGCGATGTAGGCGCCCGGGGTGCCGCCCTGCACCACGACGTTGAAGAAGTAGCCGCCGCCGACGCCGACCACCGTGGCGAGCCCGTTGAGCACAACAGCCGTGGTGGCCATCGCCAGCACCCGAGGAACGACGAGGCGCTGGATGGGCGAGATGCCCAGCACCTCCATGGCTGCGATCTCCTCGCGGATCGTCCGGGCTCCGAGGTCGGCGCACACCGCGCTGCCGCCTGCGCCGGAGATCAGCAGCGCCGTGACGATCGGAGCGGCCTGCTGGACGATCGCGAGCACACTGCCCGCGCCGGTCTGGCTCTGCGCGCCGAACTGGCGGGTGAGGTCGGCCAGGAGCAGCGCGATCGTGGCGCCGAACGGGATGGTGAACAGGGCCGTCGGGAGCGCGGAGACCTTGGTGACGAACCAGGTCTGCTCGATGTACTCGCGCAGCTGGAACGGTGGTCGGAAGGTGTTGCGGACGACGTCGATCCCGAGTCCGAACAGACGTCCGACGGGGGTGAGGGCGCGGGTGATCGGGGCAGGTGCCGTCATGTTCGCCGTCTCAGGGCCGGTGCCGGCCGGGACCGGGCGGAGGGGGTGGTGGTCCGTCAGGTCCCGGCCGCGGATCACGATCGGGATCGCTGACGTAGCCGGGGTCGAAGGTGTCGAAGCCGTCGGCGTCCGGGCCGTACCCCGGCGCCCGGGGCGGGTAGCCCGGCACCGGGCCGCGCGAGCGCCATCGCCAGCCCGTTCTCGGCGGTGGCGCCTGCAGGGGCGGTTCGACGGGCCGGGGGTCGGGCAGCGGGTCGTGGGCGTAGTTCTCCCGGATCGCCTGCTGGGCCGCGGCAGGCAGCGTGTGCAGCATCTGTTGCACACGCGCGCGGCGACGACCGACGGCCTTGCGCTCCCCCACACCCGGGCTCGGCTGCAGCTGCGGCTTCATGGGCGGCAGCCCCGCGAGCTCCCCCGCCTCCTGCATCTCCCGGGCGGCCTGCGCGGTGTCCTTCTCCTCCGACATGCCGATCGGCCCCTGCCTGCGCCCGTTCAGGAACTGGGCGACGACCGGCTCCTCCGACGTCAGCAGCACCTCGCGCGGCCCGAACATCGCCAGGTGCTTGCGGTAGAGCATCCCGATGTTGTCCGGCACCGTCTGCGCGGTGTTGATGTCGTGCGTGACGATCAGGAACGTCGCGTCCGTCTGCGCGTTCAGGTCGATGATCAGCTGGTTCAGGTAGGCCGTGCGCACGGGATCGAGACCGGAGTCCGGCTCGTCGAACAGGATGATCTCCGGGTCGAGCACCAGCGCTCGGGCCAGGCCCGCCCGCTTGCGCATCCCCCCGGAGATCTCACCGGGTAGCTTCCGCTCGTCACCGGTGAGGCCGACCATCGCCATCTTCTCCGCGACGATGTGCCGGATCTCCGACTCCGACTTCTTCGTGTGCTCGCGGAGCGGGAACGCGATGTTGTCGTAAAGGTTCATCGAGCCGAACAGCGCGCCGTCCTGGAACAGCACGCCGAACAGCTTGCGCAGCTCGTAGAGGCGCGATTCGGAGCAGCGCACGAGATCGGTGCCGTGGATGACGATCGATCCGTGCTCGGGCTTCAGCAGCCCGATGAGGGTCTTGAGGAACACCGACTTGCCGGTGCCGGACGGCCCGAGCAGCACCGACACCTCGCCGGGCGGCAGCGTCAGCGACACGTCGGACCAGATGTTGGCGCGGCCGAAGGACTTCGAGAGCCCTTCCACCTTGACTTCGACGCCAGCCACCGGTGCCTCCTGAACCTTCTCGTCGGGAGCCGGCCGGCCGATGTGCGCGGACCGGCCGGCTGCCCACGAAAGGGTCAACGAGGCCTGGTGATCTCGGTTACTCACCGGTCATAGAACGCCGCGAGGTTACCCCGGATGGACGCTCATCCACCACCAACCGCAGTAGCCCGATCGCGGTGTGTCATGCCACGGGGACGGGGAGCAGCGCCAGATCCTCGGCGTGGAACCGCTCCTCGAGCTGCTCAGGAGAGGCGTCGACGTCGATCGAGCGCACGTCCGCACCCCGTGCCGACTCGATGGCACCGAGCCTGCGCCCGACCTTGTCCATCGCGTACTCGGCCAGCTCGTCGAGGTCCACCGAGAACGGCGGCTCCTCGCCCTCGAACTCCTCGAAGGTGTGGGTCACCACGCCCATCGCGGGCACCAGCAGCTCCTGCATCCGCTCGTCGACGACGTCCCAGAGGCTGTCGTCGGCGGCGACGTGGCGGCGGCAGGTGAACGTCCCCCACGCCATGTGGCGGCGCTCGTCGTCGCCGATGAGCTTGATGACCTGCTGCATGCCGGGCAGGATCCCGCGGCTCGAGCACACCTTCGCCCACGTGAAGTAGCCGGTGAGCGCGAGCGTGCCCTCGACGATGTGGTTGTAGGTGACCGAAGCGCGGATCTGGTTGCGCGGCGACGGATCGGCCGCGAGCGCGTACAGGCTGTCCGGCAGCTGCCGGGTGAAGATCTCCATGTAGTGGGGGTTCGTCTCGATGTAGGAGTGCAGATCCTCGGTGAGCCCGACGGCGTCGAACCACCGGCGGAACGCCTCGGTGTGCCGGGCCTCCTCGAACACGAACTGCGTCAGGTACATCTCGTCCGCGATACGGCCCTCGGCCGCCATCGCCGCCACGAACGGCTGCAGGTCCTGGGTGACCGACTCCTCGCCCGCCATGAACTGCGTGGCGAGCGAGCAGGTCCACCAGCGCTCGTGCTCGGTCATCTCGGCGATGTCACGCGCGTCCTGCGTGAAGTCGATGTCCGCGGGGTTCCAGTGCCGGGCATTGCCCTTGCTGAACAGCCGCATCGGCAGGGAGTCGAAGTTCAGCCCCCCGCGCTGCAGGGTCGCGAACCCGGTGCGCCTGCCGTGCTCGATCGATCGCTTCTCGGTCACCGTCTCGCTCCTTTGCTGCAGTGGTCTGCTCAGTACCGGATGACGCCGCGGATGTTGCGGCCCTCGCGCATGTCCTGGTAGCCCGTGTTGATCTCTTCCAGCGGATAGGTCCTGGTCACGAGCTCCTCGAGCTTCAGCTGGCCGAGCCGGTGCAGCTCGAGCAGCCGCGGCACGTCGTGCTGGGCGCTGGAGCTGCCGTACAGGGCGCCCCGGATCTGCTTCTCGTAGAGCGTGAGCTCCAGCAGCGAGAGCTTGGCCGTGTCCTCGTCGGGATGACCGAGCGCCGTGACGACCACCCGGCCCCGCTTGCCGACGAGCTGCAGCGCGGGCTGCAGGTAGCTGCCCTCGGCCACGTCGGTGGTCAGGATGGCGGCGTCGGCGAGCTGGCCACGGGTGAGCTCGGAGACCGTGGCCCACGCCTCGTCCATATCGGCGGCCACGTGAGTGGCCCCCAGCTCCAGCGCCTTCTCGCGCTTGAACTCCACGGGGTCGACGGCCATCACGTACCGGCAGCCCGCCAGCTTCGCGCCCTGCACCGCGTTGGCGCCGATCCCGCCGACGCCGATGACGACGGCCGTGTCACCGACCCGCAGGTCGGCCGTCCGGATCGCCGAGCCGACGCCCGTGGTGACCCCACAACCGACGAGCGCGGCCAGCTCCAGCGGGATGCCCTCGTCGATCTTCACGACCGACTTGACCGGCACCACGGTGTGCCGCGCGAACGTGCCGAGCAGGCACATCTGCCCGATGTCCTCGCCGCCTTCGCCGTGGAAGCGGTAGGTGCCGTCGAGCTGCGGGCCGAGCATCGAGCCTGCGCCGTCGTTGCACAGGGAGGTGTAGCCGCGCACGCAGTAGCTGCATCGGCCGCACGACGGCAGGAACGTCATCACGATCGGGTCGCCGGTCTCCACCTCCGTGACCCCCTGCCCGACCTGGAGGACGCGCCCGGCTCCCTCGTGCCCCCCGATCATCGGGAAGGCGATGGGCAGGTCGCCCGTGACCAGGTGTTCGTCGGAGTGGCACAGCCCGCTCGCGACCAGTTCCACCAGCACCTCGCCGGGGCCCGGTGGATCGAGCTCGACCTCCTCGACCTCCCACTTTCCGCCGAGCTCCCGGATCACAGCCGCCGTGGTCTTCATGGCGATCAGCATGTCGTGGATCACGACCGGACGCAGGGGGCCGCGGGTTCCTGTAGTGGCCCATGGGTGCCAGCTGTCACGTCACGGGGAGAGGGAGCTCCAGGTGGGCCACCAGGCCACCGCCGTCCCGGGGCAGCAGGTGCAGCTCGCCGTCCATCGCCGCCACCAGCGCCTCGACGATCCACAGCCCGATACCCGCGGTGCCCCGCCGATCCCCGAGTGCGACGCCCTTCGCCGTCACCATGCCCTCCTGGCCGGGAGGGAGGCCCGGACCGCGGTCGCGCACCTCGGCCACCAGCCGGCCGTCCGCGTGCCTCAGCTCCAGCTCGACGACCGCCTCACCGCTGTGCCGGGCGGCGTTCTCCACCAGGTTGGTGAGCACCCGGCGCAGCCGCTGCGGGTCACACCGGACCACCGCGTCCGGCGGCGACACCTGTGCCGACCGCCGCGCCGGTTCCACTCCCGCCGCGTCCAGCACGGCCTCGGCGAGCTCGCCCAGGCGGACCGGCCGCTCCCGCACCCTCCCGAGCGGCGAGCCCTCCCGCACGGCGACGTCAGCGAGCCCGTCGAGCATGTCGCGCAGGTGCACGGCGTGCTCGGCCAGCAGCCGGGTCGCTGTCTGCCGGGCTTCCCCGGTGAGCCGGTCGGCGGCGAGGTCGGCCGTCAGCGCGGTGAGCGAGGCGACGGGCGTACGGAACTCGTGCAGGACGACACGCACGCCGTCCATCCGCGCCTCCTGGGCGGCGAGCAACCGGGCCCGCAGATCACGCTCCTCCAGGAAGGCCTCGTGCTCGGCGAGCGCCCTGGCACGGGACACCGCGGCTGCGGCGAACTGGCGCTCCAGCATGCGCAACAACACGCCGACCAACACCGCGGCGGCGACCAGATAGCCCGTCCACCACGCCCCGGCGAGCAGCCGGTCGATGAGGGCAACGCCTGCGTCCGACCCGAGAACCGAGCACACCGTGAACGCGACGCCGACCCCCAGCGCCGCGAACCTGCCGATCACCGCCCCGCCACGCAACGACGCGGCGATGACGACCAGCGGCAGAATCGCGACCATGATGCTGGTGGCCCCGCCGGTCAGCGCGCAGGCGACCAGCGTCAGCACCGCGTCCACCGACGTCGTCAGCCACGCCGGCAACAGCTGCCGTCCGCGCCATTCGGCCACCGCGAGTCCGGTCGCGTAGCCCAGCGCCGCCAGCACGAGCACCCCGAGCGTCACCGCATGCCCGCGGGCGAGCTCCGGGCCGAGGACGACCGCCAGCCCCACCGAACAGACGACCAGCAGGCGGATGAGGACGGTGATGCGCTCCTCGACCGACGACAGGGCGCGGACGGCGCCGTCCATGTGCACGGCGCCAGCATCTCCCACATCACGGCGGCCGTACGAGGCGCTGGACCGGGCGGATCCGAGGATGGACACCTTGTGCGGTTTGCGCGCACTCGTGTCGCGGAAACGGGGTTCCTTGCCCGATCCGGTGTCCAGACGCAGTGCCCCGCGGGACACCCGCACCCGGGCAATCGCAAGGCGGAGGAGGCGCCGATACCACTGTTGTATCGGCGCCGAACGACAACGCCGCGAGGCGCGCGTTTCCGCGGCACTAGGATCCGGCGCCGTGCGCGACGGCCGGTACGTCGTGGTCATCGTCGACGACCACGCCCTGTTCTCGCAGGGGTTGGCACTGCTGCTGGAGTCGCGCGCAGGCGATGCGTTCGTCGTGGCCGGATCGACCACCGCCGGTGAGGAGGCGGTGGCCCTGGTGGGGCGGGAGGCGGCCGACATCGCGATCGTCGACCTCGCGCTGCCCCCGCTCGGCGGCGTGGCGACCATCCGCCGTCTGACGGCGGCGTACCCCGCGACCAGGGTGCTCGCGCTCTCGGGCACCGAGGACATGGGGCTCGCGGCGGCCGCGCTGCGGGCGGGGGCCACCGGTTTCCTCGGCAAGTCGGCCGATCCCGAAGTGCTCGTCGCACCGCTGCTGACGATCGCCGCGGGAGTGCGTGTGCTGCCGGCCGACCTGCTCGACGCCCTGCTCGCGGCGGGCGACCGGGCAGGCGACGGGCTCCTCGACCGTCTGGACCGCCGGGACCTGCAGCTGTGGGAGTTGCTGGCTCGCGGCCTGGAGACCGCGGAGATCGCCAAGCCGATGCTCGTGAGCGAGCGCACGGCCAAGCGGATGATCGCCGCTCTGCTGCACAAGCTCGGCGCGGCGAACCGGATCGAAGCGGCAGCCCTCGCCGGCCGCTACGGCCTGCTGGACGACAACGACCGAATCCGCCGCTGAACACGACACAAATTTGGCGCATCCGGCACGAACAGCACAATTTTCGAGAAGCTGTCCGCCGCGTTTCACGCCGCGTTCCGCGGACTTGCCGCACATCGAGCACTCACCGATGATTGACAGGTGAGAAAGCATGTGCGGAATTTCATCGTGGTAGCTGCTGTCGCTCCCTTTTCACTGGCCCTCGTGGCCGCCGGCACGGCGAACGCCGCCACGTCGGCACCGGCCGTCCCGTCCGCCCAGCACGCCACCGCACCTAGCGACTCGCTGGAGTCGCTGGTCAACCTGCTCGCGCAGCGGCTGAAGACGGCCGACTCGGTCTCCACCGCGAAGTACGGCACGCCGTCGCCGGTGGACGACCCGGCGCGGGAAAAGACCGAACTCGATTCCGCCGCAGCGATGGCGACCAAGCAGGGGCTGGATCCGAACGCCACCCGGAAGATATTCAGCGACCAGATCCAGGCCAACAAGGTCGTTCAGTACGGCCTCTACTCCCGATGGACCGCGCTCCCGAACGAGATCCCCAAGATCAAAGCGGACCTGACCAAGCTCCGCACCCAGCTCGACACGATCACGGGCGATCTCATCCGCGACCTGGCGGCGACGAAGACCGCCCGCAGCGCCTCCGACTGCAAAGCCCACCTGCAGTCCACGGAGCGCAGCGTCAGCCGCGCGAACCACTTCGACGCGCTCCACGTCCAGGCGTTCGACCGGGCTCTCATCTCCGTCTGCACCTGACCCTCTGGCCCGCCCGGGCCGGACGTGGCCCGGAAGCCGGGTCGTGCTCCGCCACGCCATCCGCGAGACTGCGCCGATCGAACGACGATCGAGAGGGGCTGCGACGTGACGGCGTTCCGCGACGAGGCCGAGGTCTACGAGTTCCTCGGCGGGATCTTCCGCCGGGGAATGATGGACCACGAGTTGGTGGAGAAGCTGCGTCCGTCAGGGGTGGTCCTTCGGATCACGTACTCCGACCCGCAGGCGGTGATCACGGTGGACATGCCGAACTCCGAGATCCACGAGGGAGCGGGCACGGGGCCGGAGCCGAACGTCGAGCTCTTCATGACAGCCGACACGGGCAACCGGTTCTGGCTCGGCAAGGTGGTCCTCCCCGTGGCGCTGGCGAAGGGCGAGGTGCGGGCCAAGGGACCGGTCGCGAAGCTGCTCAAGGTGCTCCCGCTGGCGAAGGGCATGTTCGGTCCCTACCGCGCCCATCTCCAGGAAGCCGGTCGGGCCGACCTGCTCGACGCGTGATCGGCCCTCGACCGGCGCAGGTCTACGCGCTTGGTCTGTAGGAGCGCACGAGCTGAAGGCAGGCGCGGAGCAGAGCAGCGACGTCGTCGCGCACCCGGTGGCGTGACCGGGGAGCAGCGAGCTCGCCCGGAGCGGGCAACCTGCTGTCCACGCCGTAGCGCGGGGCGGCGACCGCGATCGCGACGAGGACGACGGGCAGTAACCAGACCGGCGTGTCCATGGCTGAAGCCTGTCTAGGATTGGCCTGCCTATAAATGGCCAATTCTGCGGAGGTGGCTTGCGTGGACCGGGACGACGTCGAACGCCGGATCGGAGCACGCAGCTTCGCGCGGCTGCTCGGCGACTGGCGCCCGCCCGATGGCAGGCGCCTCGCCGGCGCCCTCGCCGACCGGATCCGGCTCCTCGTCCTCGACGGCCGGCTCCCGTTGCAGACGCGTGTTCCGGCCGAGCGCGAGCTGGCCACGGCCCTCGCGGTGAGCCGCACCACCGTTGCCACCTGCTACGACGTGCTCCGCGACGCCGGCGTACTTCGCAGCAGGCGCGGCGCGGGGAGCTGGACACAGCTCCCGGCCGAGGCCCCCGGTGCCGTGCGCGCGTCGCCGTTCTCCCCCCATGGCGACCGGTCACTGTTCGACCTCGCACACGCCGCTCTGCCCGCGCCGTCGCCGAACCTTCGCGCCGCCGCAGCCGCGGCCGTCCACGATCTCGACGCACACCTGGGCGGCCACGGCTACGAACTGCTCGGGCTGCACGCGCTGCGCGCCACCGTGGCCGACCGCTTCACCGCGCGCGGCGTGCCGACGAGCCCCGAACAAATACTGGTCACGAGCGGTGCGCAGAACGCGATCCTGCTCGCTCTCACGGCGCTGGCCGGTCCGGGCGACCGCGTGCTGGTGGAACACCCGACGTACCCCAACGCACTCGACGCCGTCGCCGCGCGCGGTGCCCGTGCCGTGCCGGTACCGATGGGCCCGCATGCGGACGGCACCGGCAGCTGGGACCTCGACCTGCTAACGGGCGTGATCCGCGACGTCGTGCCCCGCCTGGCCTACCTCATCCCCGACTTCCAGAACCCCACCGGCGCCCTGCTCGACAACGCCGGCCGCGAGCGGCTCGCCGACCTCGCCCGCCGCACCAGCACCCCGCTCATCGTCGACGAGACGCTGGCCGAACTGGGCCTGGACGGACCGTCGGTGCGCCCCGTCGCCGCCTACGGCGCCGCCGACTCACCCCTCGTACTCACGATCGGTTCGGCGAGCAAGGTCTTCTGGGGCGGCCTCCGGGTCGGCTGGATCCGGAGCTCGGCCGCGATGGTGCGCCGGCTCGCCGCTGTGCGGGCATCCGTCGACCTGGGCAGTCCGGTGCTAGAGCAGTTGGTCGCCGCGCGCCTGATGGCCGACGTCGACGCGATCAGCGCGGCCCGGCGGGCCGAGCTCACCGCCGCGCGCGACCACCTGCTCGGGCGCCTCACCGAGGCCTTCCCCCGGTGGCGACCGTCGCGGCCCCGCGGCGGGTTGAGCCTCTGGGTCGATCTCGACGAGGCCGTCTCCAGCCGGCTGACGGTGGCCGCCAGACGCCACGACGTGCTGCTCGCCGCCGGGCCCCGATTCGGCCTGGACGGCGCTTTCGAACGTCATCTGCGGATGCCGTACACACTGCGGCGAGACCGGATGGACACCGCGCTGGAACTGCTCGTCGCCGCCTGGCGCGGTCTCGATCACGTCGGGCCCACAACGGATGTCGACCCCGTCGCGGTGGCGTGATCACAGCTACGAAACGGTCAACATCGACCGTAAGGTGAGCGCGAAGGTGGCCGCAGCGAACGGATGGAGGGCCGGATGACGCACGGGGCCGAGGCACGTACCGGGCCGCTGGCCGGGCTCAAGGTCGTGGAGCTGGCCGGGATCGGTCCGGGCCCGCACGCCGCGATGATCCTCGCCGACCTCGGAGCCGACGTCGTGCGCATCGACCGGGCCTCCGGCGGCCTGAAGCTCGGCTCCCCCGATGTGCCGGACCCCACGCAGCGCGGTCGTCGCCGCGTGGTGGCCGATCTGAAGGACGAGGCGGGACGGGAGACGGTGCTGCGCCTCGTCGAGCACGCGGACGTGCTGCTGGAGGGCTACCGGCCGGGCGTCACCGAGCGGCTGGGCGTCGGCCCGGGGCAGTGCCACGCCCGCAACCCGCGGCTGATCTACGGGCGGATGACCGGCTGGGGCCAGGACGGCCCGCTCTCAGCACGAGCAGGCCACGACATCAACTACATCTCGCTGACCGGGGCGCTGCACGCCATCGGCCGGCCCGGGGAGCGGCCCGTGCCGCCGCTGAACCTCGTGGGCGACTTCGGTGGCGGATCGATGCTGCTGGTCGTCGGCGTCCTCGCGGCGCTCTGGGAGGCACAGCGATCGGGGCAGGGACAGGTGGTCGACGCCGCGATGGTCGACGGCGCGTCGCTACTCGTCCAGATGGTCTGGGGCTTCCTCGCGCAGAAGGCATGGACGGACGAGCGAGGCGCCAACCTGCTCGACGGCCACGCCCCCTTCTACGACACCTACACCTGCGCCGACGGTGGGCATGTCGCGGTGGGTGCCCTCGAACCGCAGTTCTACGCGGCCCTCGTGGCCGGGCTCGGGCTGGCCGACGCAGGGCTTCCCCAGCAGTACGACCGTGACAGCTGGCCGGAGCTTCGGGCCCGGTTCACCGAGACCTTCGCGATGCGCACCCGCGACGAGTGGGCCGCAGTTTTCGCCGACACGGACGCCTGCGTCACCCCGGTTCTGGCCTTCGGCGAGGTCGCCACCCACCCGCACGTCGCCGCCCGCCACACGGTCGTCGAGAACGAGGGCGTGCCCCAGGCCGCACCGGCCCCCCGGTTCTCCCGCACCACCACACAGCTGCCGGGCCCGGCTCGGGAGCCGGAGGACCTCGACCAGGTCCTGGCCGATTGGTCGTAGGGCGCAGGCGCCGACGGGACCGGCCGCCGGCCGGCTGCGGATGGCATGGATTGCGCGGCCGATCTGCTGATCACGGCCAACCGGCTGCAGATAGCACGGTTGTCAGGCCCGAAAGGTTGATCATGAGCGACCCGCCGGCATGTGCCGCCGGTGATCGTTACTTGGGAACTGCCGGCCGCGGATAGCACGGCCGCCCGGCCCCAAGCGCTGATCATGGACCGGCCACCGGAGCACGCCCTCGCTCCCGGCGCCATCTACCGCAGACGCGGCTCCCTGATCCCGAGCCGCCACTCGCCGACCGGGCCACCACCGCCCGCGCCACCATGATCACCACTTGGGGACGCGCAGCTGCGGATAACCCGGTTGCCGGCCCCCAACCGCTGATCATGACCAGCCAGCCGCCGACCACCACCGGAGGCGCAAATAGCACCGTCCCCCGGCCCGACACGCTGATCAAGGACCGGCCACCGACGCACCCGCTCACTCTCCCGGCGCCATCTGCCGCAGACCCGGCTCCCTGATCCCGAGCCGCCACTCGCCGACCGGGCCACCACCGCCCGCGCCAGCATGATCACCACTTGGGGACGCGCAGCTGCGGATAACCCGGTTGCCGGGCCCCAACCGCTGATCATGACCAGGTGGCCGCCGACCACCACCGGATGATCATTGTTCGGGGACAGCCAGCTCGCCCGGGCACCAACTGCCGATAACCAACCGAGTACGGCCGCGGTGGCGCCGACCGTGCCAGACGACGGCACCCCGCCGCCCAGTGGGCGACGGGGTGCGTCGGGCAGGTGCGCTCAGGCGGTGGGGGTCTCGTCCACCAGCAGGTTGCGCGTGCGGTTGGGGTCCACCGGGATGCCGGGGCCGGTGGTGGTGGAGATCGTAACCTTCTTGACGTAGCGACCCTTGGCGGCCGAGGGCTTGGCCCGCAGGATCTCGTCGAGGGCGGCGCCGTAGTTCTCCACCAGCTTCTCGGTGTCGAACGAGGCCTTGCCGATCACGAGGTGCAGGTTGGCCTGCTTGTCGACCCGGAAGTTGATCTTGCCACCCTTGATGTCCTGGATGGCCTTCGTGACGTCCGGAGTGACGGTGCCGGTCTTCGGGTTCGGCATCAGGCCACGCGGGCCCAGGATGCGGGCGATGCGGCCGACCTTGGCCATCTGGTCGGGCGTGGCGATCGCCGAGTCGAACTCCAGCCAGCCGCCCTGGATCCGCTCGATCAGGTCCTCGGCGCCCACCGCGTCGGCGCCGGCGGCCTCGGCCTCAGCGGCCTTGTCACCGGTGGCGAACACGATGACGCGCGCCGTCTTGCCGGTGCCGTGAGGCAGGTTCACGGTGCCGCGGACCATCTGGTCGGCCTTGCGCGGGTCGACGCCGAGTCGCATCGCGACCTCGACCGTGGCGTCCATCTTCGTGCTGGCCGTCTCCTTCGCCAAGCCGGCGGCCTCGAGCGGGCTGTAGAGCCGCTCGGCGTCGATCTTCTCGGCGGCCTGGCGGTAGATCTTGCTGCGCTGTGCCATTGCTCTGTCCTCGTTCTGCGACCGGAACCGGCCGCGGGTCAGGTCGTGGTACGAGCCGCGCGCGGCTCTCCCACGCTTACGCTTGTGGAACGCTTCAGCTCTGGACCGTGATGCCCATCGACCGCGCGGTGCCGGCGATGATCTTCGCCGCCTGGTCGATGTCCTTGGCGTTGAGGTCCTGCATCTTCGTCTGCGCGATCTGCCGCACCTGGTCCATGGTGACCGAGGCGACCTTGGTCTTGTGCGGCTCGCCGCTGCCCTTCTCCACACCGGCGGCCTTGAGCAGCAGCCGAGCGGCGGGCGGGGTCTTCAGCTCGAAGGTGAACGAGCGGTCCTCGAACACCGAGATCTCAACGGGGACGATGTCACCCCGCTGCGACTCCGTGGCCGCGTTGTACGCCTTGCAGAACTCCATGATGTTGACGCCGTGCTGACCCAGTGCCGGGCCGACGGGCGGCGCGGGCGTGGCCGCGCCCGCCTTGATCTGGAGCTTGATGATCGCGGAGAGCTTCCGCTTCTTGGGGGGCATCTCGTATTCCCTGTTGTCGTTGTGCGCGCCGCGGACCTGCCGACCGCGGCGTGGTCAGATCTTCGAGACCTGGCTGAAGGCCAGCTCGACGGGGGTCTCGCGACCGAAGATGGACACGAGGACCTTGAGCTTCTGGGCGTCGACGTTGACCTCGTTGATCGTGGCGGGCAGCGTGGCGAACGGGCCGTCCATGACCGTGACGGACTCGCCGACCTCGAAGTCGACCTCCACGGCCGACTTGCCGGCGCCGGCGGCGACGTCGCTCTTGCCACCCGCGGAAGCGGCCTGCTTCGGCTCGACCTTCGGCAGCAGGAACTTGATGACCTCGTCGTGCGTGAGCGGGGACGGCCGCGAAGTGGCCCCGACGAACCCGGTGACGCCCGGGGTGTTGCGCACGGCGCCCCACGACTGGTCGTTGAGCTCCATGCGCACGAGGATGTAGCCGGGCAGGACCTTGCGCTGCACCTGCTTGCGCTGCCCGTTCTTGATCTCGGTGACCTCTTCGGTGGGCACCTCGACCTGGAAGATGTAGTCCTCGACGTCGAGGGTCTGCACCCGCGTCTCGAGGTTGGTCTTCACCTTGTTCTCGTAGCCGGCGTAGGAGTGCACGACATACCAGTCACCGGGCGCGCGCCGCAGCGCTGCGCGCATCTCCTCGACGGGGTCGGCCTCGGCGGCCTCTCCGTTGGTGGCCGCGCCGCCCTCGGCGACATTGTCGGCATCGTCATCGTCGGCTGCATCGGCGTCGACGGCCGAGTCGGAGTCATCGGCGGAGTCGTCGTCGGCGTCGAGCGAGGTGGTGGCGTCATCGGCCACGGTCGGCGTCTCGTCGTCGGCCACGTCGTCGTCGGCGGCGTCGGTTGCGGTATCGACCTGGTCGGCCTCCGACTCGACGTCGGTCGGCCAGCGGCCACCGTCCTGGGAGGTCACTTCTGCTCCTCGCTAGCGCTCGACGCCGAGCGGACCGGCGCTGCCGCGGTGATTGGTGACCTCGCCAGCTCGGTCACGGCGTCTCGCTTCCTTGTCCCTGTTGTGCCTGTGCCGGTCGTGTCACGTGCCGAACAGGAGCATGACGCCCTGTGCGAACAACAAGTCCAGCAGCCACACCAGTGCGACCATGAACGACACGAAAACGAGTACGACGATCGTGTAGGTGACCAGCTGCTTGCGGGTGGGCCAGATGACCTTCCGCAGCTCGGCTACCACCTCGCGAAGGAACCGGACCAGCCGCTTGGGCAACGAGATCTTGGCGGGGCGGCCGTCGCGGACTGCGGTGGCGCGGCCCTTGTCGCCCGTGGGCGCAGGGCCGGAACGCCGACCACGACGGTCGGCGGCGGTGCTCGGGCGGTCCTGCCCGCTGCCGCTCGCCTCGCGCTCCTCAGCCACGCCCGCATCCTCCAGCTCGCGTGCGGCCCGACCTAAACCGAACCGCCGTCAGTTCCCGTCGCTGTCCCGTCCCGTACCCGATCCAGCATTCCTACAGTGGCAGGGGCGACAGGACTTGAACCTGCAACCTGCGGTTTTGGAGACCGCTGCTCTGCCAATTGAGCTACACCCCTTAACCAGCCCCACACATGGACCGTCGGCCCGTATGCGGAGGGGTGCATCGCGTGACGACGCACCCAGCAGAACGAGTGTACGGCACCCCTTCGGTGCGGCTGAAACCGCACACCCCGGGCCACCGTGGCAACCGTTCCGGCCGTGCGGAAGTATCGAACCATGGCCACTACGACCACCGCCCCTGCCCGGATCTCCGCGCGGATCGGAGGCATCGCCGAGTCCGCCACGCTGGCGGTCGATGCGAAGGCCAAGGCCCTCAAGGCGGCCGGACGCCCCGTCATCGGCTTCGGTGCGGGCGAGCCCGACTTCCCCACTCCGCCTGCTGTCGTGGCCGCGGCGCAGGCCGCCTGCGCCGACCCGCGCAACCACCGCTACACCCCCGCATCCGGCCTTCCGGAGCTGCGTGAGGCGATCGCCGCCAAGACGCTGCGTGACTCGGGCTACGAGATCGCCCCCGCTCAGGTGCTCGTCACGAACGGTGGCAAGCAGGCTGTGTACGAGGCCTTCGCCACACTGCTCGACCCGGGCGACGAGGTGCTCCTTCCCGCGCCCTACTGGACCACCTACCCCGAGGCGATCACGCTCGCCGGTGGGGTGCCGGTCACCGTGGTCTGCGGCCCGGAGGCCGACTTCCTGCCGTCCGTCGACCAGCTCGAGGCCGCGCGCACGGCGCGCACGAAGGTGCTGCTGTGGTGC
The DNA here is from genome assembly GCF_022524485.1 of Pseudonocardia alaniniphila. GTDB lineage: Bacteria > Actinomycetota > Actinomycetes > Mycobacteriales > Pseudonocardiaceae > Pseudonocardia > Pseudonocardia alaniniphila. Next base: position 92,426 of record NZ_JAKXMK010000012.1, on the reverse strand, counting down.
TCCCCCTCGAACCCGACGGGTGCCGTCGCGTCCCGTGAGCTCACCGAGGCCGTCGGCCGCTGGGCCGTCGAGCACGGCATCTGGGTGGTCACCGACGAGATCTACGAGCACCTCGTCTACGACGGCGCCGAGGCGCTCTCCATGCCGGTGGTCGTGCCCGAGCTGGCCAGCACGTGTGTGGTGCTCAACGGCGTCGCCAAGACCTACGCGATGACCGGCTGGCGGGTCGGCTGGCTCGCCGGGCCCGCCGACGTGGTCAAGGCCGCCACGAACCTGCAGTCGCACCTGTCGTCCAATGTCTGCAACGTGGCGCAGCGGGCCGCGCTGGAGGCCGTCTCGGGTCCGCTCGACGCCGTGGCGGAGATGCGGTCGGCCTTCGACCGGCGCCGCCGCACGATCGTGGACCTGCTGCGGGCGATCCCGGGCGTGGAGTGCCCGACGCCGCGCGGCGCCTTCTACGCCTACGCGTCGGTGCAGGAGATCCTCGGCAAGGAGCTGCGGGGCGCACGTCCGCAGACGAGCGTCGATCTCGCGGCGGCCGTGCTGGAGCACGCCGAGGTGGCGGTGGTGCCGGGTGAGGCCTTCGGCACCCCGGGCTTCTTCCGGCTGTCCTACGCGCTCGGCGACGACGACCTGCGCACCGGCGTCGAGCGGATGGGCGCGCTGCTCGCCGAAGCGAAGTAGTCCTGCGCACGGGCCGCGCGGGCGCTCAGACGATCGCGCGGCCCGGCGCCGGGAAGTCGGGCAGGGCATCGAGATCGCGCGGGCGGTCGCCGGCACCGAAGCCGGTGTCGTGCCACCACCGGTGCCGGCAGCCCGGGCACTGCACGAACAGGCGCCTGCCCTCCGCGGCGAGCAGGAAACGCCAGTGCACCTCGCAGGTACCGCCGGCCGCGCAGCTCGGGCATCCGTCCTGGTCGGCACAGCGCGGGCACGTCGTCCAGACGCGGCGGGCGATGTCCGCCTGGGCGTCACGCATCGCGCGCTCCGCTGTCGTCGAGTCCGGCGTCGAGCACCCCGGCCTCGACGAGCAGCCGGTACGTCGCCTGCTGCTCCGCATCCAGATCGCTGTAGAGCATGCGGTGGGCCTGTGCCTCCGACTCCAGCACGGCCAGGACGTCGAGGTCCGGCGAGGCCGCGAGCACCGCGGCGAGCCTGCGCTGCTCATGCGCACCGAGGTCGAACGAGTGGGTGGCTCGGTCGGCGGCTGCGGGCGGGAGGGGGTGGACGCGCTCGGTCCCGCCGCCGTCGTTCATCGGATTCATCGATTCCACGGGTACGCCGTGGCGAGCCCGTTCCCCAGGGTTCGGGAGTTACCTCACGACTGTGGGGTGGATCACTTCTGCGGAAGGCGGACCTCGGCGACGCCCCGGCTCAGCACGGTGCGGCCGTCGAACCGGGCCGTGACGGCGACGCGGGCGACACGGCAGCCGTCGGCGCCGGTGGTGACCTCGGAGACGGAGCCGGACAGCTCGACGAGGGCACCCTCGTCGTCGTCGGGCACGACCACGGGCCGGGTGAAGCGCACCCCGTAGCTGACGACCGCGCCCGGATCGCCCACCCACTCGGTGACCACCCGGCCGGCGAGCGCCATGGTCAGCATCCCGTGGGCGATCACGCCGGGCAGCCCGACGCTGCCTGCTACGCGGTCGCTCCAGTGGATCGGGTTGAAATCGCCGGAGGCTCCGGCGTAGCGCACGAGGTCGGCGCGGGTGACCCGCACCGACAGCGGCGGTAGCTCGTCGCCGACGGAGACATCGCTCAGGTCGCTCACGATCCGGCCGCCTGCGTGACGAGCAGCGCATGGGTGGTGGCCACCGGGGCGCCTTCGAGGTCGGCGACCTCGCATCGCAACTTCAGCATGTGGCTACCGCCGCGTGTGGTGAGATCCTCGACATGGATGGTGGTGACGAGGTCGTCGCCGCCGTGGATCGGACGGTGCAGCGTGATCGACTGGTCGCCGTGCACCATGCGCGAGTAGTCCCAGCCGAAGGCGGGGTCACGAAGGAACGCCTCGATCGCGGGCATCGTGAAGGTGACGGGGAACGTCGGTGGGGCGACCAGGTCGGGGTATCCGGCTGCCTGCGCGGCCTGGAGGTCGTGACACACAGAAGCGCCCTCGCCTATGGCGAGGGCGAACTCCCTGATCTTCTCCCGGCCGACGCGGTACGGAGCCCCTGGCGCCAGTGCCCGCCCGACGAAAGACTCGTCCGGCACGCTCAGCGCGTCTCGCGGTGCTCGCGGTGGACGCCGCAGTTCGGGCAGAACTTCTTGATGCTGAGCCGGTCGGGGTCGTTCCGCCGGTTCTTCTTGGTGATGTAGTTGCGGTGCTTGCACTGCTCGCACGCCAGCGTGATCTTCGGCCGTACGTCGGTGGCCTTGGCCATCGCGGGTGCCTCCTGCGTTCCTCTTGTCGGTCTGTAGCGGTGGCCGGACTTGAACCGGCGACACAGCGATTATGAGCCGCTTGCTCTACCGACTGAGCTACACCGCTTCGCGAAGCTGGTCACACCAGCTCGCCGAGCCCCTTTACGGAATCGAACCGTAGACCTTCTCCTTACCATGGAGACGCTCTGCCGACTGAGCTAAAGGGGCGGCACACCGCGCGGTTGGTCACTCCGAACGGCCGCGGACAATGCTACACACCGCCTCCGCGACCCCGGAAAGGGGTTCCCTCACCAGCTGGACTTGCGAACCCCCGGCAGGCTGCCGTCGTGCGCGAGCTCGCGCAGCCGCACCCGGGACACCCCGAACTTGCGCAGGAAGCCCCGCGGCCGCCCGTCCACGGAGTCACGGTTTCGCACCCGAGTGGCGCTCGCGTCGCGCGGCTGCCGGTCGAGCTCCCGCTGGGCCGCCGCACGCTCGGCGTCCGGAATGCCGGGCCTGACGATGATCGCCTTGAGCTCGGCGCGGCGAGCCGCATGCCGGGCGACGATCTCCTTGCGGCGCTCGTTGCGAGCGATCTTGGCCTTGGTCGCCATCAGACCTTCTCCCCCCGCGCCCTGATCCTCGCCACCGCCGCCTCGACGCCGATCCGGTCGATCGTCCTGATGGCGTCGGTCGAGAGCTTCAGCCGGACGAACCGGTTCTCGGCGGCGAACCAGTAGCGCTTGGTCTGGATGTTCGGATCCCATCGGCGCGGGGTGCGCCGGTGGGAGTGCGAGACCGAGTTGCCGAACCCGGGTTCACGACCGGTCAGCTGGCAGCGTCGCGACACGGCCGTCACCCGCGCCCTGAGTTGGGGTAGGGCAGCAGGGCCATCTCGCGCGCATTGCGGATCGCGACGGCGACCCGCCGCTGCTGCTGCGGCGTCAGGCCGGTCACCCGGCGGGCACGGATCTTGCCTCGGTCGGAGATGAACGTGCGCAGCAGCGCCGTGTCCTTCCAGTCGACCTCCGCCACCTTCTTCGCGTGCAGCGGGTTCGCCTTGCGCCTGGGCGGGCGTTGCGATCGGACGGCCACCTCAGCGCTCCTCACGGAACTCGACGTGCCGCCGCACGGCCGGGTCGTACTTGCGTAACACCAGCCTGTCCGGGTCGTTGCGCCTGTTCTTGCGCGTGACGTACGTGGTGCCGGTGCCTGCGGTCGACCGCATCTTCACGATCGGCCGGAGCTCGTTTCGAGCCATGCCCACCCCTTCCAGTAACGACATCCATTTTCATCTAGGCTAACGCTAGCGCATCGCCGAACATGCCCACCGACCGGAGGAGGAAGCCCGTGACACGACCAGAGCTCCTGATACTCGCCGGACTGCACACGTCAGGGGTCGAAGCCGTGATCGCCCGGATCCGCGCGCTCGACCCCTCCGTCGCCGTCCTGCATCACGACCTGCGCGACGTCGGCTCGGGGCTCGTCCACCGGCGGCTGCGCGCCGGCGACGCGGACGAGAGCACCGAACTCGAGCTCGTCCACGGCTGCCTGTCGTGCACCGTGCGCGAGGATCTGCTGCGCGTCCTGGCCGGACCGGCCCACCGGGTCGTGCTGCACCTGGATCCGGCGCTCGAACCCGAGCACGTCTGCTTCTCGCTGCTGCACCTGGCCGACGGGGGCACGATCGCCGACGGCGCCGATCTGCTGGGCGTCGTCACGTGCATCGACAGCGGCAAGTGGCTCGCCGACGCCACGGGCGACGACGGGCTCGCCGAGCGCAGGATGAGCGAGCTGCCCGACGACGAGCGGACCGTCGCGCAGGTGGCGGTCGGGCAGGCCGAGTTCGCCGACCTGCTCGTGCACACCGGCACCGCCGACGCGTGGACGCTGGCCCGGACCGAGGCGGTGCTGACCCGGCTCGCCCCGGCAGCTGCGCGGTTGCGGCTGGCCGAACTCGACGAGCGGGTCTTCCTGACCGGCGCGGCACGCCCGGCGCGCCGCGGCCGCCCCGACAACGTCCACGCGCCGCTGCTGCGCGGACACCCGCCGCTCGCCCGCGACTGCGGGGTGCAGCTGCTGCTCTTCAGCGCGCGCAGGCCGTTCCACCCCGAGCGGCTCCACGAGGCGATGGACGTGCTGCTCGACGGGGTCGTCCGCACGCGGGGCCGCGTCTGGCTCGCGACCCGGCCGGAGGCGGTGTTGTGGCTGGAGTCGGCGGGAGGCGGCCTCCAGCTGGGGTACGCCGGTGAGTGGCTGGCCGGGGCCGACGCCGCCGCATGGGAGCAGGCGCCGCCCGAGCGCACGGCACTGGCGTCGCTGGCCTGGGATCCGCAGTTCGGCGACCGCGCCCAGGACGTGGTGGCGATCACGTACGACGCCGACCACGCGGAGATCGCCGCCGCGCTGAACGCGGCACTGCTCACCGACGCCGAACTGGCAGCGGGCGAGGAGGCGTGGCGTGCGTTCCCCGACCCGTTCGCCTGGTGGGACACCGCAGCGGGCGCACCCGCCTGCCCGGCCCCTGCCGAACTGATCGCCTCGTCCGCACACGGAGAGAAGGAGGAGTCCTGATGGCCGTGCCCAAGCGCCGTACATCACGGTCGAACACGCGCAGCCGCCGCGCACAGTGGAAGTTGCAGGCGCCCGACCTGGTGCCGATCACCGTGGCGGGGCGCCGGATGCTGGTGCCGCGCCGACTGGTGCGGGCCTACCAGCGCGGCCTGCTCCCGCCCGAGTAAGGGCCCCGGCCGCCTTACCCCGGCGCTCCTCACCCGTAGGGGCCCACGACGACGTGATCGTCCGATGTCCGGGCAGGGGCCTCAGCCCGATGCTCGATGCATGCTCATCAACCTGTCCCACAGCCTCGCCGACGCCGAGCACCACCGCCGCGCCCTGATCGCCGACGCCGAGCACTTCCGGCTCGCCAAGCTGGCCAAGGCCGCTCGGCGGCGGGCCGCGGCGGCCGTGCCGCCTCCGGTCGAACCACCACGCCCACCCGAGCCGGAGGCGGCAGCCGATGATCGCGCTGAGCCGAATCGTGCACACGGCAATGAAGGCGCAAACCGTCGGTACTCCGTGTCACGATGACCGGCGTGGCGCGGCTGGGGGTCGGGATCGGGTTGGTGGGCCGAAGGCCCGAGATCTCGGCACTCGCCACCGCGCTCGACCGTGCCGCCACCGGCCGGCCCACTGGCGTGCTGTTGTCGGGGGACGCCGGAGTGGGCAAGTCGCGGCTGGTGGCGGAGACGGTCGAGCGCGCTGCGGCAGCCGGGTTCACGGTGCTGCTCGGCCGCTGCATCGACACTGCCGAGTCCGCACTCCCCTACCTGCCGTTCACCGAGATCGTCGGAGCGCTCGCCACCGCACATCCCGAGCTGGTCGCCGACCATCCGGCCATGCGCCACCTGCTGCCCGGCGGCTACCCGCGCGGCACGCAGAACGGCGAGGACCGCGATCTGGGCCAGCTGCGGGTGTTCGACGCCGTTCTCTCCGCGCTCGACGGCCTCACGGCCACCAGCCCGGCCCTGCTCGTGGTGGAGGATCTCCACTGGGCCGACCGCTCCAGCCGCGATCTGCTGGTCTTCCTGCTGTCGCGGCTCACCGGCCAGCGGCTGGTCGTGCTGGCCACCTACCGCGCGGATGATCTCCACCGGCGCCATCCGCTGCGCCCGGTTCTGTCGGAGCTCGTGCGCCTGCCGGCGGTGGAACGGGTGGACGTCGCCCCGCTCGGCGCGGAGGAGGCGCTCGAGCTGGTGCGGCTGCTCGCCGACGGGAGCCTGTCCGAGCCGATGCTCCACCGGGTCGCCCGCCGTTGCGAGGGCAACGCGTTCTTCGCCGAGGAGCTCGTCACCGCATGTTCCGACGGGCTGCCCCACGGGCTCGCCGAGGTGCTGCTGGCACGTGTCGAAGGCCTCGCCCCCACCACCCAGCGTGTGCTACGCATCGCGTCCGTCGCCGGGCGGCGGGTCGACCACGGCCGCCTCTCCGCGGTGTCCGGACTCACCGTCGACGAGCTGGAACAGGCGCTGCGCGAGGCTGTGACCCACCACGTTCTGGTGGCCGGCGGCGAATCCGACGGGATCACCACCGACGACGCCTACGTCTTCCGCCACGCCCTGCTGCGCGAGGCGATCTACCACGAGCTGCTGCCCGGCGAGCGCAGCCGGCTCCACGCCGCCTACGCCGGGCTGCTCGCCGAGGCCGACGCTCCCCAGCGGGCCGCCGCGCCCGGCCACGCTGCCGAGCTCGCCCACCACGCGATGGCGGGCCACGATCTTCCGCTCGCGCTCGCCGCGTCCGTGCAGGCGGCCAACGAGGCCAACGACCGCGAGGCACCGGCCGAGGTGCTGCTCCACGCGGAGCGCGCGATGGAGCTCTGGCCCGTCGTGCCCGACGCCGAGACGGTGGCCGGGATCGACGAGGGCACGGTCACCCGCTGGGCCGCGGGGGCGGCCAGCGCCACCGGCGACCCGGACCGGGGCATCGCGCTCGGGCGCCGCGCGCTCGAACTCGCCGAGCAGCGCGGCGATCCGAAGCTCACCTCGGCGATCGCCCGGCGATACGCCTGGCGCCTGCTGGATCTGAGTGGCCGGGAGCACGAGGCGCTCGAGGTGGCGAGGCACGCCCTCGAGCTCGTGGCCGACCTGCCGCCGTCCAGCACCCTGGCCTGGGCGCACGCAGTACTGGCACGGGTGCTGGGCAGGCTCGACAACCTCGCGGAGGCCCGAGAGCAGGCGGAAGCGGCTCTCGAGGTCGCCCACGGGAGACCCGCTGATGACGTCATGGCCGCCGGTGCCACCGCCGACGCGCTCGTCACGCTCGCGGTGTGCGCGGAGTACGGCGGCGACCCGGAGCGGGCCCGCCGGCTGCTCGGCGAGGCGATACCGCTCGCCCGGCGTTCCGCCAACCTCGGGGTGGAGCTGCGCGCGTACTACGCCCTGGGCATCTCGTTCCTCGACGAGGGGCGGCTCGCCCAAGCCGGCGACGAGTTCGCCGCGGGCGAGGAGCGTGCCGCCGCCACCGGCACCACGTGGGGCGGCTACGGGTTGGAGCTGCGGGTCGCCCACGTCATCGCCCGGTTCCAGCGCGGCGACTGGGATGCGGCCGAGGCCGCAGCGGAGCTCGCCGGGGAGTCGGTGTCGGCCACGGTCGCGAGCAGGCTCGCAGCCGCGGGGCTGCTCACCGCCGTGGCCCGGGGCCGCTTCGAGTCCGCCGGCAGGCGTTTAGCGGAGCTGCGCGATTCCGCTCCGGTCGACGAGCAGGTGATCATGCTCGTCGGCCAGACGGGTGCGGAGGCCGCGCTCTGGCAGGGGCGGCCCGCAGAGGCGGCGGAACTCGTCACGGAGGCGCTGGCCGGGCTCGAGAGCGGCCCTTATGCCCAGCTTGCACCCCATCTCGGCGGCATCATGCTGGCCGCGCTCGGAGTGGCAGCGCAGGCCGAGATCGCCGCCTCCGGTCAGATGCCCGCCGATGACGTCGCCGCAGCCGCACGCGCGCTGCTCGCCGCGGCAGAACATGCGGCGTCCAACGGGCTGCCGCGGGCCGGCGCCCTCGGTCCCGAGGGCAGGGCGTGGTTGTGCCGGGCGCGGGCCGAGTTCACCAGGATCATCGGGCCACCCGACCCTTCGGTGTGGAGCAGCCTCGTCAGCGCCTTCGCCTACGAGACGTGCACGCCGCACGGCGAGCCCTCCGCCGACGAGGTCCACGGCTACCGGCAGGCGTATGCGCTGCTGCGCCGGGCCGAGGCGACCCTCGCCACCGGAGCACCGCACGGGGAGGTCGCGCCCGACCTGCGCGCCGCGCTGGCTGCCGCCGAACGGCTCGCCGCCACGCCGCTGGCCACCGCCGTCCGAGAGCTCGCCGCCCGCGCCGGGGTCCTGCTGGACGCCCCCGACGCCCGTCCCGCGTCCGTCGATCCCGACCCCCTCACGCCGCGGGAGCGGGCCGTGCTCGGACTGGTCGCGGCCGGGCGCACCAACCGGCAGGCCGGCGCCGAACTGTTCATCAGTGAGAAGACGGTGAGCGTCCACCTGTCCCGCGTGATGGCCAAGCTCGGAGCGAGCAGTCGCACGGAGGCGGTCAGCGTCGCGTACGCGCGTGGCCTGCTGGCACCCGCAGACCGTGAGATGGCGCGGGTGGACCCTTGAGCCGTTGTTGACGATCTCTAGGGTGTGGGTGATCGCGCTCACCCATCCGTGAGGAGGCTCAGCGTTGGCACCCACGAGCACTGCCGCCGAGGGCAGCACCTGGACCGGACGCCCAGACCTGTCCGACATCTCGGGCTTCTGGACATTGCCGGTCGCGGAGCGGGCCGCGGCCTTCGCCGCGCTCCGTGAGCAGGAGCCGATCGCGTTCTATCAGGAGCCACAGCAGGCGTACCTTCCCCGCGGAGCGGGCTTCTGGGCCGTCACGCGGCTCGACGACCTCCTGACGGCCAGCCGCACTCCGGGCCTCTTCACATCGGGCAAGGGCTCCACGTCGATCGCCGACTTCCCGCCGGAGTTCATCGAGTTCTTCGGGTCGATGATCGGCATGGACGACCCACGCCACGCCCGACTACGGCGGATCGTCTCCCGCGGGTTCACGCCCAAGCGGCTCGGCGCCCTCACCGACGACGTGCAGCGCACGGCGCGCACCATCGTCGACGACGTGATCGACGCAGGCGAGTGCGACGCCGTCACGGCGATCTCCGCTCGGCTGCCCCTGAAGATCGTCTGCGACATGATGGGCGTGCCGGAGAGCCAGTACGAGTTCGTCTACCACCGGTCGAACATCATCCTGGGCGCCGGCGACCCCGACTACGTCCCCGACGCCGACAACATCGTCACCGCGATCCTGACGGCCGGCGGAGAGCTGGCCGAACTGATGCGCGACCTGGGCAGGCTGCGCACCGAGAAGCCCACCGACGACGTCACGTCCGCGCTGGTCAACGCCGAGATCGACGGCGAGCGGCTCACACCCGACGAGCTCGCGTCCTTCTTCATCCTGCTGGTCGTGGCGGGCAACGAGACCACCCGCAACGCCATCAGCTGGGGGCTGCACCTGCTCACCGAGAATCCCGACCAGCGCGCCGCCTGGCTCGCCGACATCGACGGCGTCACTCCCACCGCGGTGGAGGAGATCGTGCGCTGGGCGTCTCCGGTGATCTTCATGCGCCGCACCGTGGCCTCCGACACGGTGCTCGGCGGCCAGGCGATGAGCGAGGGTGACAAGGTGGTGCTCTTCTACTGGGCGGCCAACCGCGACCCTGCGCACTTCGCCGACCCGGACATGTTCGACGTCCGACGCTCGCCCAACCCACACGTCGGGTTCGGCGGCCCCGGTCCGCACTTCTGCCTGGGTGCCCACCTGGCACGCCGGGAGATGTCGGTGATGTTCCGCGAGCTGCTCACCCGGGTTCCCGACATCCACGCCACCGCCCAGCCGGATCGCCTGCAGTCGATGTTCATCAACGGCATCAAGCGGCTGCCGGTCGCGTTCACCCCCGGTGGCGTCCGATGACGGAAGCCGCTCTCGATCCCACCCCCGCCACGCTGGACTACCCGGAGGTGCCGGTCGGGGCGGTGCTCGCCGGCTCCGCACGTCGCTTCGGCGATCGCACCGCCGTGCACTTCGTGGACCGCGAGCTGTCGTTCGCCCAGCTCCACGAGCGGGCCTGCGCGTTCGCCAACGCCCTGCGCGCGGCCGGTGTGGGCCGGGGCGACGTTGTCGCCATCCATCTCCCCAACTGCCCGCAGTACCCCATCGCCTACTACGGCGTCCTGCTGGCCGGGGCCACGTTCTCGCCCACCAACCCGCTGCTGCCGCCTGCCGACCTCGCGGCCCAGCTGGCCGACTGCGGTGCGGTGGCGGCGGTGACGTGGGCGCCTGCCGCTCCGGCGCTGGCCGCGGTACAGGCACACACAGCGGTCCGGCTCGTCCTCGTCACCGATCGCGAACAGGCGATCGACCCCACCCACCGCGTGGCGCTCGACGCCGTCGCCGGTGCGCAGGACTTCGAGGCCTTCCACGCCGACGCGCCCACCGCCGATCCCGGCGTACCGATCGACATCCACCACGACCTGGCCCACATCGCCTACACCGGCGGCACCACGGGCCGGTCGAAGGGCGTGCAGCTGCCGCACCGCAACGTGGTGGTCAACTCGCTGCAGTACGCCTGCCGCGGCAGCGGCTCGCTACCCGCCCTGGACGAGCTCGGCGGTCTCGTGCTCGACCAGCAGGCGCCCGTCGAGGAGTACCCGGTGCGCCTGGGCACCGGCACCGGCATCAACCTCACGCCCTGGTTCCACGCCATGGGCACGATCGGCGGTCTCAACGTCCCGTTGCTGAGCGGCAGCACCACCGTGCTGCACGAGCGGTTCGACCCGGGTGCCTACCTCGCCGACGCCGAGCGTTTCCGCGTCACGGGCATGGGCGGTGCTCCGCCGCTTTTCGGCGCCCTGCTGCGCCATCCCGAATTCGCCACGCGCGATCTGACCTCCGTCCGCGGCATCTCCTCCGGAGCCGCGCCGCTCCCCGTCGAGATGATCCAGGCGTTGCAGCGCCGGTTCGGCGACGACGTCGTGATCTGCGAGGGCTACGGGCTCACCGAGGTGACGATGGGCGCCACGATCGGGCCCGGCTGGCGGTCCGGCGTACGCAAGGTCGGCACCGTCGGCACGCCGGTGGCCGACACCGAGATCCGCGTCGTCGACCCCGCGGGCGCCGACGTCGCGCCGCTTCCCACGGGCGAGGCGGGCGAGGTGTGCATCCGGGGCCCGCAGGTGATGATCGGCTACAAGGACAGGCCGGAGGAGAACGCCGCCGCGCTCGTGGACGGCTGGCTGCGCACCGGCGACATCGGTGTGCTCGACGAGGACGGCTACCTGTCGATCGTCGACCGCAAGAAGGACATGCTGCTCTACAAGGGCTACAACGTGTACCCGAGGGAGCTGGAGGAGCTCCTCTTCATGCAGAACGGCGTGGTGGGTGCCGCGGTGGTCGGGCGGCCCGACCCGCTGGTCGGTGAGCTGCCGGTGGCCTTCGTCGTGGCCCCCGGGCTGGACGAGGACGGCGCCGCCGCGGTCATGAACGCCGTCAACGAGCAGGTGCTGCCGTATAAGCGGCTCCGCGAGGTGCACCTCGTGGAGGAGATCCCGGTGTCGGCTGCGGGCAAGGTGCTCAAGCGGGAGCTGCGCGACCGGCTCCGCTGAGGCACCCGCGAGTGCGGCAGCGCCGCTCTCACCCGCTGTGGTCGCAGCGGGACGGCGCTGCTGCAACCCGGGGTGAGCAGCAGCGCAGCGCCACTGACGAGTGACCCGCCGTTAACGGATGGCCCGCCAGCAGCGATGTCCCGTTCGTACGGACACCCGGCATGCGCGCACCGGACCGGACACCCGACCGCCACCGCATCAGCGGCATGGCGGTCGTCACCTGTCCCTGCTCACGAAGCCGGTGGTCGCATGCCCGCTGCATCCTCCGACGACGGCGGCGCCACCGTCCGGTCGCGCCCCCTCCCGGGCGAGCCGGGCGGCAGGCACCGCCGACAGCTCACGCCACTGGCGCGCGCCCTCGACGTGATCGGACGCATGGGCACGCTCGTGATGCTCACGGCATTGCTCGTGGTGGCGGCCACCGCCGGCGCACTGGTCGACGGAATCCCGGCCGGAGCGAACGCGACCGTCACGGCCACGTACGACCGGAGCGGGCCCTGATGATCAGGCCGCCTCGGTCTGGGTGATCGGGGACTGGAGCACATGGTCGACCAGGCGCATCACGAGCTGGCTACCGCCTAGCCGGTACCCGAACTCCTCCCACGTGAGCAACTCACGCGAGAGCAGCTCGCCGACCGGGCCGGGGTAGAGCCGAGTGGCACGGAACGCGGCAGCCCGCAGCCGCATCTTGTCGTGGTGATCCATGGGGACGGGGACCATGCTGGCGCTCTCCTCCGGGGTAAGTGCGGTCCGGCGCGCTCTCAGCGCTGAGTCGCCACCCGGTAAGGCACCCATGGTGGAACCCGCCCGGTCGATCGAAACTGAAGAGTGACTGACATCTCACGTCGCGACGAACCTCGGGTGTCCGGAAGGTGACTCGGCGTCCCGTGGTGTGTGCCACATCCAGGCGCCGAAGCCTGAGGTTGAGGTGTCCCCCGCGGCGCGGCGTCGAAACGAGTTGTTCCGCACCACTCGTCTACGCCCGTAGCGTGATCCGCATGACCCCGACCCGCTCCGCCGAGCGCACTCGCGACGTGCTCTGGTCCGACATCGAGGACATCTACGCCGCGATCCTCGCCCACCCGTTCATCGCGGGGCTGACGGACGGCACCCTTCCCCGGGAGTCGTTCCGCCACTACATCGTGCAGGACGCGCACTACCTGCGCGGCTATGCGAAGGCCCTCGCGGTGTGCGCGGCCAAGGCGCCCGACGAGGACGGCACCGTGATGTTCGCCTCGCACGCCGCCGCGGCGGTCGCCGCCGAGCGGGACCTGCACGCGACCCTCATGGGCGAGATGGGCACCACATCGGAGGAGGCGGCACTCGAGCCGATCGCCCCCACGACACAGGCGTACGTGAGCTACATGATGGCGTCGGCTCTCGGCGGGTCGTTCGCCGAAGCGGTGGGTGCGGTCCTGCCCTGCTACTGGATCTACGCGCGGGTCGGAGAGGAACTGCTGGCGCGCAGCTCGCCCGACCCGCTGTACGCCCGCTGGATCGCGATGTACGGCAGCGAGGACTTCCAGGCCGTCGTCGACTCGGTGCTGGCGCTCACCGACCGCATCGGGGAGGGGATGTCCGAGGGCGAGCGCAACCTCATGCGTCGGCACTTCCACACGACGTCGCGCTACGAGTGGATGTTCTGGGACGCCGGCTACCGCCGCGAGACCTGGCCGGTGTAGCGCGCTCTACCGGTGGTCCAGGCGGTCGGGGATGAGGAAGTGGAGGACGAACCCGACCACCGCCACCACGATGGCGCCGACGAACGCGGGGCCGAACCCCTCGACGCGGAACGGCACCCCGAGCCCTTCAGCGATGTAGCCGACCAGCATGAAGAGCAGCGCGTTGACCACGAGCCCGATCAGCCCGAGGGTGAGCACGTAGAACGGGCAGCCCACCACCTTGATCAGCGGCTTCAGCACCGCGTTGATGAGTCCGAAGATCAGGGCGACGACGATCAGGGTGCCGGCCCGGCTGCTGCTGGTGCCGGCGGTGTTGTCGATCCCCGGCACGATCAGGGTGGCCACCCACAAGCTGACGGCGATCACGATCACGCGGATCGTGAGTGCTAGCGCGTTCGACATGGGCAATCAGTCCAGAAGGGCCTGGTTGATCAGCGTGCGGAGCTGAGGGCGGATCGGGTAGGTGCTCGAGGGCATGAGCTGGGTGAAGAACAACGCCGTGACCTCGGCGGCGGGGTCGATCCAGAAAGCCGTGCTCGCCAAGCCGCCCCACGCGTACTCGCCGTCGTGGGTGATCGCCTTGCCCTGCGCCGCGTCGATGACCACGGAGAAGCCGAGGCCGAAGCCGACGCCGCGGTAGGGCGACTCCGAGAACATCGGCCGTCCCACCTGGTCGAGGTCGGCGCCGCCGGGCAGGTGGTTGCGCGCCATGTACGCCACGGTGTGCGGGCCGAGCAACCGGTTGCCGTCGAGCTCGCCACCGCGCGCCAACATCTGGGTGAAGCGGTGGTAGTCGGCGGCGGTGGAGACGAGTCCGCCTCCCCCGGAGAGGAACGTCGGCGTCCGCGTCGCGCTGTCGCCCATCGCCGAGTTGCGAGTCAGCCCGCCCTCGGGGTTGGGCACGTACAGGGCGGCGAGCCGGTCGAGGTCCTCCGTCGCCACCGAGAAGGCGGTGTCCTGCATGCCGAGCGGAGCGAAGATCTCCTCGGCGAAGAACGCGTCCAGCGACTGCCCCGAAGCCACCTCGACCACGCGGCCGAGGACGTCGGTGGCCACCGAGTAGTTCCACTCGGTGCCGGGCTGGAACAGCAGCGGCAGTCCGGCCCACACGTCGCACGCACCGGCGAGGTCCATCCCGCGCGGGGCTCCGAACTCGAAGCCCTTCGCCCGGTACATCTCGTCGACGGCATGGGCGTGGTGCCAGCCGTAGGTCAGCCCGGAGGTGTGGGTGAGCAGGTGCCAGACCCGAACCGGCTCGGTGGCGGCCACGGTGCCGGGCTTGGCAGCCGAGCCGCTCACGTAGACGCGCGCATCGGCGAAGGCCGGGATGTAGCGCGAGACGGGATCGGTGAGCTCGATCGCTCCCCGCTCCACCAGCATCAGCGCTGCGACGGAGGTGATGGGTTTGGTCATCGAGTAGATGCGCCACATCGTGTCGTCGGTGACGGGCCGCTGCGCCTCGATGTCGGCCAGACCGTAGTGGCTCAGATGCACCACCCGGCCGCGCCGCGCGAAGGCGATCGTCCAGCCCGCGAGTCGCCCGTCATCGACATAACGCCGAAAGTGCGAGTCGACGCGCTGAAGGCGCGTCCCGTCGATCCCGACCTCGCCCGGCTCCGTGTCCACCTTGAGCTGCGCCACGTGGCCGACACTACATGCGCGTGATCTCCCGGCGCCGAGTCTCGTTCCTGTGAAACCGGCACGTGGAGCGGTCAACCGATGTAACCCGGCCGTGGGAACGACGTCCCACTCTCGTGCGGTACCCGCTCGTAAGTATCTGCGTACGGAATGTGACGAGGAATGCTCGAAGAGTGACCACGCACCCGATACCGATCCTCGGCGCCCCGCCCTCGCCCCGCGGCGACGGCGAGGTACTCCGTGTGCTTCAGCGCCGCGCTGCCCGGGGCAGCCGGGCTGACGGGAACAGGGTCGCGCTCGTCATCAGTGGCGGCGGCATGCGGGCCGCCTACGCCGGCGGCATGGCCCACGCGCTCGAGGACGCGGGGCTCGGGGACTGCTTCGACGTCATCTACGGCAGCTCGGCCGGCGCCTACATCGGCGCCTCGCTGCTGCTGGGTTGCGGCCACGGTGCGGGACACATCTTCTTCGAGGACCTGGCCTGCCGCGCGTTCATCGACCCGCGCCGGCTCGGGACCCGCCGTCCGGTGGTGTCGCTGAACCACCTGATCGACCACGTCCTCGTGCACTCCAAACCGATGGACTGGGAACGGCTCGCCGCCACCCCCGTACCGCTGCGGGTGGTGGCGACCGCTGCCGACGACCTGCGGCCGCACGCGCTCGATCCCGCCACACCCCACGAGTGGAAGGTGGCGCTGCGGGCGACAGCGGCGATTCCGCTGCTCGCCGGCCCGCCCGTCGAGTTCCACGGGCGCCGCTGGATGGACGGCTCGGTCGCGGAGCCCGTGCCGGTGCTCCGCGCGCTGCGGGACGGCGCCACCCACGTGCTCGTGCTGCTCAACCGGACCGGCACCGAGCTGCGCCGGCCCGACCCCGGTACGGGACCGGGGCGATGGGCCCGCACACTGGACCGGCTCGCGCCGGGCCTCGGGCGGATCACCCAGGAGAGCGTGCGCCACGGCCCGGCCCTGGCCGTCCTCGACGACGTCACCCATCCGTCGCGGGGCGACGCGCACCTGCTGGCGCTGACCCCGGAGCACGACCTCGACGTCCACGGACTGACGATCGACGCGCCGCGGGTGGCAGGGGCGGCCGCGGCCGGGTACGCCACGGTCGCAGCGACGCTGGCCCGGATGCGGATACCCGCTCAGAGATCCTGAGCGGGCGATCGTTGCGCCAATCTTGACCCGATCCGCTCGCGCCAGGAGTGTTGCCGCGTGGACGCGGATGTCGCTGATGTCATCGTGGTCGGAGCGGGCCTCACAGGTCTCGTCGCCACCGCCGAACTGGCCGATGCGGGCAAGCGGGTGGTGCTGCTCGACCAGGAACCCGAGACGGGCCTCGGCGGGCAGGCGTTCTGGTCGTTCGGTGGCCTGTTCCTCGTCGACTCCCCCGAGCAGCGCCGGATGGGCATCAACGACTCGTTCGACCTCGCGATGCAGGACTGGCTGGGCACAGCGGGTTTCGACCGCGGCGTCGACGACCCGGCGGGCGAGGACTTCTGGGCCCGCCAGTGGGCCACCGCCTATGTGGACTTCGCCTCCGGGGAGAAGCGGTCCTGGCTGCACGCGCAGGGGGTGCGCTGGTTCCCCATCGTGGGCTGGGCCGAGCGGGGCGGCTATCTGGCCGACGGGCACGGCAACTCCGTGCCGCGCTTCCACATCACCTGGGGCACCGGGCCGGGTGTGGTGGCCCCGTTCGAGCGCCGGGTGCGCGAGGCGGTGGCGAAGGGGGTCGTCGAGCTGCGCTTCCGGCACCGGGTGGACGGCCTGACCGTCACCCACGGCGTGGTCGACGGGGTGCGCGGCGCCGTCCTCGAACCGAGCACCGCCGCGCGGGGAACGGCGAGCTCCCGCACCGAGGTCGGCGAGTTCGAACTGCACGCGCAGGCCGTGATCGTGACCTCGGGCGGGATCGGCGCCGACCACGACCTCGTGCGCGCCTACTGGCCGTCGCGACTGGGTCCGGCACCGCGGCACATGATCTCCGGCGTGCCCGAGCACGTCGACGGCCGGATGCTCGCGATCAGCGAGCGCGCGGGTGCCCGGCTCGTGAACCGCGACCGGATGTGGCACTACACGGAGGGCGTCCACAACTGGGACCCGATCTGGGCGCGGCACGGGATCCGCATCCTCGCGGGGCCCTCGTCGCTCTGGTTCGACGCGCGGGGCCGGCGCTTCCCCGCCCCGAACTTCCCCAGCTTCGACACCCTCGGCACGCTCAAGGCGATCACCGACACCGGTTACGACCACTCCTGGCTGGTGCTCACCCAGAAGATCATCGAGAAGGAGTTCGCGCTCTCGGGCTCGGAGCAGAACCCCGACCTGACCGCGAAGGACATCAGGGCGACGCTGGGCCGGATCCGGCCGGGGGCGCCGGCACCGGTCGAGGCGTTCAAGAACAAGGGTGTCGACTTCGTCGTCGCCGACACGCTCGCCGAACTCGTTGCGGGAATGAACAAGCTCGGAGCGATCCGCGACCCGGGAGACACCGAGACCGCGGACCTCGAAACCGGTGGGCCGCTGATCGACCTCGCCGACCTGGAACGGCAGATCGTCGCCCGCGACCGCGAGATCGACAACCCCTTCACGAAGGACATGCAGCTCGCCGCCATCCATGCCGCCCGCCGCTACCGCGGCGACCGCCTGTCCCGGATCGCGTCGCCGCACAAGATCCTCGACCCGGCGAACGGTCCGCTGATCGCCGTGCGCCTGGCCATCCTCACCCGCAAGACGCTGGGCGGGGTGCAGACGGACCTGGCGGGCCGAGTGCTGGGTACCGGTGGCGAGCCCGTGCCCGGTCTGTACGCCGCGGGGGAGGTCGCCGGGTTCGGTGGCGGCGGGGTGCACGGATACCGGTCGCTGGAGGGGACGTTCCTCGGCGGGTGCCTGTTCTCGGGCCGCCAGGCCGGTCGTGCGGCCGCGATCTCGACCGGCTGACCGCCCAGCTCCCCCGGGCGCGAACGCGGACAGTCCGTGATCGCCGCTCGGCGCGCATAAGCTACCCCTGCACGTGATCATCGCCAGCCGCGTAGCGATTGCAGGCGCCTCGTCGACCACTCTGGTGTGGCGGCGCCGACGACAGGGACAGGCATGAGCGATCGTTCGCTCCGGAAGCGGCCCGGCCGTGCCGCTCCGCTCACGGCAGCCGCGCTGGGTGCGAGCGAGGGGTTGCTGTTGATCGGGTTCGCCACCGTGGCCATGCTGCACAGCGGTGCCGGCGACCTGGCTCCCTCGGCGATCGCCCTGATCAGCGGGCTGGTGCTGCTCTGGGGCGCCGTGGCGATGACCAGGAGGATGCCGATCGGCCGGGTGCTGCTGTCCGTCGCGGCCGTCGCTGTCGCGGTCGGCCTGGTGATCCTGCTGGTCCTGAAGCCTCCGGCGTCCGGCCTGCTCGTCGACGTCGTGACCGGCGCGGTCCTCGTCGGGCTGCAGGCGGTGATCGTCGCCTGCGCGCTCAGCCGGTCGACGCTGCTGTGGATCGTGGGCGCGCCGGACTCCCGCCGTCGCCGGTGACCCGTGGCGCACCGGCGCCGAGACGCGTGGCGAGCGCGGCCGCCAGCAGATACAGCCCGGCCTGCACCTGCAGGGCGACGGTCAGGCCCGTTCCGGTGCCCACAAGTCCTGCCAGGAGCATCCCGAGGGCCTGCACCCCGCCGAAGACCGCGAAGAAGGTGCTCATCACCCGGCCCCTGGCTTCTTCCGGGGAGTGCTCCTGAAGGAGTGCGACCAGGCCGGTCATCGCAGCCAGGCCGGGTATCCCGGCCGCGATGAAGAGGCCGACGTAGACGCCGAGGGCTGTGGTCACCGCAGGCGCGTTCCACGTCAGGAGTGAGACGAGGCCGAACACTGCCAGGGAGATCGCGACGAGGCGGGGAACCCCTGACCGCCTGCTCACGAGCCCGAGCAGCGCTCCACCCGCGACCGCACCGACAGCTTGCACCCCGCGCAGCAGCCCGACATCGGTCTCGCTGCCGTGCAGGTCGCGGAACACGAAGAGCACGAACAGCACGACGAACGCGCCCTGTGCGAGCGCCATGCACGCGGTGACGCCCATCGCCCGTCGCAGGGTGGGCACCCTCGCCACGACGGCGATGCCGTCCGCCCAGTCACGGAAGAGCCGCACCCGAGCAGACGCTGCAGGGCGGCCGGCTCCCCGGCAGCCGGGCACGAGCAATGCGGCAGCGGCGAGGAAGGTCGCGGCGTCGGCGAGAAGCACCAGGTCGATGCCACCCAGTGCGAGCACGAGCCCACCGACCGGCCCGCCGACGAGCCGCGCGACGCTGGAGAGAACGGCCATCAACTGGTTGACGGCCATCAGGTCGCCGACGGGCACGAGCGAGGCAGCGGTCGCCGTGCGGCACGGCTCGATGATCGTCCCGAGCACCGATTCGGCAACCACGACGACGTAGACCAACCACAGGTCCGCAGCCGAGTCGACCAGGAGCAGCGGCAGCAGGAGGAGAGCCTGCAGCACGGCCACGCAGGACATCAGCCGCCAGGGATCAACACGGTCGATGAGCACCCCCGCAAGCGGCCCGACCAGCACGGTGGGCAGGAGTTCGAGGGCGAACACGGCAGCCGTGATCAGCGGCGAGCCACTGAGCTGCAGGACGAACACCGGCAGGGCGATGAAGAGCATCCAGTCGCCTGCCTCGGACAGGAGACCGGCACCACCGAGCCGGGCGACACCCGGCGAGCGCAGCACGGCGACCGCGTTCACGGCTGCGGCTCCTGAGCGTCGGGGTTGAGGAACGCCCGCAGCGAGACGTGGACGACGGCGCTCCCCGCAGGGGCATCGTCGCGGATCGAGCGCACGTAGGGCCGGATCAGCTGGTCGAGGGCGTCGGCGAGCGCCCGCAACTCCCCGGGCGTGAGCTCGAGCGAGTAGCTGCTGGTGCCCGACACCTCGGTCCATTCCTCGGGCAGCAGCTCCTGCCGCGCGAGATAGCGGCGGTAGAGATCGTCGCCGCACTCCGCGGACATGACCGCCAGCGCGTTCCTGGCGATCGCTCCCGCCGGCCCCGGCTCGCCCGAGAAGTCGAAGCCGACCGCGGTGGCCCGCCATGGGCGTGTACGTCCGTCGGCGCTCTTCTCCGGCGCCGGCTCGACGAGCCCGACCTTCGCCAGTGCGCGCAGGTGCCACGAGCAGTTCGACGGCGTCTCGCCGACGACCTCTGCGCATTGGCTGGCGGTGCGGGGCCCCGCCGCGAGCAGGTGGTTGAGCAACGCGAACCGGGCCGGAACAGCGAGGGCCGCAAGGGCCGCGTTGCTCACCAGGGCGCGGGAGGGCATGTCGGGCACGGTGACCCCAATCTGAAGGAAGGGCTTCAGATTGAGGCCACCGGGGTCACGATGTCAAGCCACGACTTCAGATAGTTGGCGGCGCGGGCGGCTAGACCTTCGCGGAGCCGACCATGCTGGCGTAGACGACGATGTTGTCGAGGTAGCTGTGCGCGGCGCGGTCGAAGTCGCCGCCGCACGTGATCAGCCGCAGGCCGGAGTAGGGGATGTCCCCGTACACCGCTCGGGTCGGGAACTTGTGCTTCGGGTACCTGTCCACCCGGTCCACGCGGAACAGCACCGTCGCTCCGTCACGCCGCACGACGGCGACCTGATCACCGGGCCCGAGCTCGTGCAGCTTCGCGAACACGCCGGGATCGCCGGACCAGTTGACATGCCCGGCGATGATCGCCGGACCGATTTCGCCGGGCGTCGGCGATCCCGTGTACCAGCCGGCGGGATAGGCCTCCGGCGGCGTCTCCATCGTCCCGTCGCGGTTCAGGCCCAGATCCATCAGGTCGGACTTCACACCGAGGATGGGGATCTCGATCCGCAACGGCTCGGAGTGCGCCAGCGGCGCAACCATGGACCCTCCGGCAGGTGCCTGCGCCCCGGGCGCAGGAACACTCAACGGAGGTTGATCCAGCTCCGGCTCCAGCCCGCACGCGACGAGACCGAGGCTGAACACGGCGCAGACCGTCGCCACCCCCGTCAGGACCCTCACCAGGATCCGACGGGGGCGACGGCGTACGAGACGGTGACGCATCAGGCCTCGTGACGTCCCATGCGACGGCGGGACGAGCGGCGGGCGGTCACGGCGGCCGCACCACCCATGCCGGCCAGAGCGAGGGCACCGATCACGTAACCGGTGGGCGACGTGGTTCCGTCACCGGCCGCGACACCGCCGACCGGGGCGTTGGACACCTGCGGGGCCGGGCCGGAGTTGTTGTCGTCGTTCCCGCCGTTGTCGTCGTCGCCGCCGTCGTCCTTGTTGTAGTCCTTGTTGTACTTGCTCAATTCCTTGCTGTCGGCGTCGTCGTTGCTCTCGTTGTCGCCGTTGGCTTCGGAGGACTTGTCGTAATCCCCGTTGTCCTCGGAGCTCTTGTCCTCGTCGTCGTTCACGAGGGACGCGTTGTAGATCTTGACGCTGTCCTTCTCGTCGGCCTTCGCCTCGTCGTCGACGTGGGAGATCGGCAGACCGATGATCGGGGTCACGGGGCCCAGGTTGGCCTGCGGCAGTGGGAGCTGCGGCAAGGGGAGCTGCGGCACGAGGGCACCCAGCGGGCCGAGCGGCGCGGGCGCAGCGCCCCCACCAGGCGGTGCGGGCGCGGCCTGCTGCGCGACCGCGGGGGACGCGGTGGCCGTCGACGTAGAGGCTGTCGCCGCTGCCACCATCACCACCATGGCGGTGGCGGCCCCGGCTGCGAGCGCCGCCCCGAGCCAGGGCCGCAAGGCCTTCGTACGAGCCGACCTGTGTGCCGATGCCACGAGTTTCTCCCTTTTCGGTGAACGCCCGGACTGATCCCGAAAGGCTCGGACATGCCGGGAAACTGAGTTGGCTCCTCAGCGAGGTACAACGAACCCGGCGGCGTGAAGAAACGGCACAGAGCAACGATTACCGGGGTTTCACCCGAGCGTTCACAAATACCCGTTCGAGGGAAGATCAATTCTCGATCACGACCACAGTGCGTGAACATTTCGCGGTGCGGTGGCGCCCGGTCGCCCGACCGGGGCCGGGTCAGCCGGCGAGCAGCCCCTCGATGCGCGCCAGCATCTCCCGGACGTTCGGCTCGGTGGCCTCGTTCGCCTGCGCCACGGTGAGCCAGCGCAGCGGGGCGTTCGGCTTCTCCGGGCGAACCGCACCGGGTTCCGCGGTGGCCAGCACGAAGCGCAGGTCGGCATGCTCGTGAGCGGGTTCGTCGCCCTTGGCGTTGACCGGAACGATCGCCACCTGCACGAGGCTCGCGTCCGGCCACGGAACCAGGTCGTGCAGGCCCGTCTCCTCGCCGCCCTCGCGCAGCGCGACCTGCATCGGATCGATCTCCCCTGGATCACCGTGGCCACCGACCTGCAACCAAGCTCGCTGCCGCTGGTGCCAGCGCAGCAGGACCCGGCCGCTCTTCGGGTGCACGATCATGGCCGACGCCGTGACGTGCAGCGGGATCGACCGCAGCCAGGGATCCTCCGCCGCCTCCAGCAGCTCACGAGTCCTGGCCACGTCGGCGGCCTCAGCAGGATTCCGCGGCCGGAACCGCGCGAGGAGGTCGAGACAGCCTTGCCGGGAGGTGGACACGAGCCCACCCTACGAGCTTGGTGAGGAGCGTCACGGCCGAATCCCCGGCGCCTACATATGCTCCGCGAATGCCCCAACCCACGATCGTCTTCGTCCACGGCGCCTTCCACGGACCCTGGGCCTGGGACGCGGTGATCCGTGAGCTGCCCGATCTGGCGACGAGGACGGTGACGCTTCCGTCGTCAGGCCACGACGCCGCCACGCTCGGCGACATGTACAGCGACGCGGCGGCGATCCAGGAGGCGGTGACGGCGATCGAGGGTCCGGTCGTGGTCGTGGCGCACTCCTACGGCGGCGTCCCGGCCACCGAGGGCCTCGCCGGTCTCGCGCAGGTCTCCCGCCTCGTCTACCTGGCCTCGTTCCAACTCGATGTCGGCGACTCGCTCTTCAGCGCCGCCGGCGGCAAGAACGTCGATTGGTGGGACGTGCACGAGGCCGAGGGCTACTTCGACGCGCTGCGTCCCGAGGAGGTGTTCTTCGCCGACGTCGACGAGGCAGCGACACAGGCGGCTGTCGCACGGCTGGGCCACCAGTCCTGGCCGGCGATCAACCAACCCCTCACGCGCGCGGCATGGCACGCGATCCCGAGCACCTACGTGGTGTGCGAGAACGACGTCGCCATCCCGCTGGCCGCCCAGGAGGCGATGGCGCAGCGGTCCGGACGGGTGTTGCGGCTGCCGACCTCGCACTCGCCGTTCCTGTCCCGGCCCGCGGACGTGGCATCGATCCTGCGCGCCGAGGTCGCCTCGGCCACGGCCTGACGCCACGTCTCACCTGCCGGTCGGACGCGCCCGGATGTGAAGACGTTCCCCCTGCGGACCGAAGAGACTGAGCAGCTCCGCCGGCTCCGGACCGGGATTGCCGAACCAGTGCGGGATGTGGGTGTCGAACTCGGCGACCTCGCCCGGTGTGAGGATCACGTCGTGCTCGCCGAGGATCAGGCGCAACCGCCCGGAGAGGACGTAGAGCCATTCGTAGCCCTCGTGGACGCGCGGGTCGGGCTCGCAGTGGGGCCAGCTCGGCGGCATGACCTGCTTGAACGCCTGCAGGCCGCCCGGGCGCCTGCTGAGCGGGATGAAGGTGGAGCCCCACCGCTGCAACGAGCGCAGCTGCACGCGGGGGTCTCCGGTGGGCGGCGCGTCCACGAGCTCGTCCAGCGACACCTGATGGGCCCTGGCCAGGGGCAGCAACAGCTCAAGTGTCGGACGGCGCTGCCCGGACTCCAGCCGTGACAGCGTGCTGATCGAGATGCCGGTGGACTCCGCCAGCTCGGTCAGCGTGGCTCCGCGCTGCTGACGCAAGGTCCGCAGCCGCGGCCCGACGGCGTGCAGGACGTGGTCCAACCCAGCGGTGTCCTCGCTCACCCGCCCAGTTTGCCATACCCGCAAAGGAACTTGTCGAAATCGCATCCCCGTCACAGAGTTCCGACGAGGTGGCCACCGTCGGCCGCCCGGACGTGGGAAGGGATCGCAGGTGGACAAGAACTATGACGTCGTGGTGGTCGGGGGCGGCGCTGCGGGACTCAGCGGCGCGCTGACCCTGGCACGGGCCCGGCGCTCGGTACTGGTGGTCGACGAGGGCAGGCCACGCAACGCCCCGGCCGGCGGCGTACACAACTACCTCGGCCGCGAGGGCACACCGCCCGCGGACCTGACCGCCGCCGGGCGGGCGGAGGTGGCCGGGTACGGCGGGACGGTCGTCTCCGGTCGCGTGACCGCCGCCCACCGGGCGTCCGACGGCGGGGGCTTCGAGCTCACCCTCGACAACGGCACGCAGGTGGCATCGCGACGGCTGCTGGTGACCACCGGCCTCGTCGACGAACTGCCCGACGTTGCGGGGCTCGCGCAGCGCTGGGGCCGCGACGTGCTGCACTGCCCGTACTGCCACGGCTGGGAGGTTCGCGACCAGGCGATCGGCGTGCTCGCGACAGGTCCGGCGGGACCACACCAGGCGGAGCTGCTCCGGCAGTGGAGCCCGGACGTGACGCTCTTCCTGCACACCGCGCCCGATCTCGACCCCGAGCAGTGGACCAGGCTCGCCGCCCGCGGTATCGCCGTGGTGGACGGTGAGGTCACAGCGGTGGAGGTCGCCGACGACCGGATCACCGGCCTGCGCCTGCACACCGGCCGGGTCGTTCCCTGTCAGGCCGTTGTCGTCGCCCCACGCTTCGTCGCCCGCGCCGAGCTGCTCACCACCCTCGGCCTGCAGACCGTGGAGCAGAAGTTCGGCGACCACGTCCTGGGCACCGTGGTGCCGGCCGACCGCACCGGGGCCACGGCGGTGGACGGGGTGTGGGTGGCCGGCAACGTCACCGACCTGCAGGCGGGAGTGATCAACGCCGCCGCGGCCGGTTACAGCGCGGCCGTCGCGATCAGCGCCGACCTCGTCGCCGACGACGTCCGCCGCGCCATGACGGGCCACGCCCGCGACGGAGTCGACGACCGCGGTGTGCGAGCAACGACGGCGGCGCCGTTCTCCGCGCTCGCGGAGGCCGCCGTGAGCGAACGCGTTCTCGGGGCTCGCCGCCACGGACTCTGATGACGAGGACTCCGCAGGACGCTCAGCGCGCGGCGCCTGCGGTCTGGTCCGATTGTGCGGGGCGGGCCACGGGCGCCCCGTAGCGCAGGCCGTCCATGAGCAGGTCGAGCAGACGCCCGGCCTGCTCACGCCGAGCCGGATCACCGGCCGCGAGGGCGACGCCCCCGACGCTGATCAGCACGTCGTCCGGCTTCACGTCGGACCGGACCTCACCGGTGGCGGCTGCCGCCGACAGCAACTGCTCGATCGCGGCGTTCAGCCGCTCACGGCTGTGGGCATAGGGATCGGCGCCCGAGGCGATCACCGCGCGGAGCGCATCGGCCATGCCGATCTTCGCGGTCATGTAGTCGATGAAGCGGTCCATCCAGGCGCGCGTGGCCTCCACCGGCGGGAGCGACTCCAGCAGATCGGACGCCGCGTCGCAGACGGCAGCCAGCTCGTTGCGGTAGGCGGCCTCGATGAGCGCTTCCCGCGTGGGGAAATGGCGGTAGAGCGTGCCGATCCCCACACCGGCGTCCTTGGCGATCGCATCCAGCGACGCGTCGAGCCCCTTCTCGGAGAACGCGCGCACCGCGGACGCGAGCAGCAGATCGCGATTGCGTCGGGCGTCCGCGCGAAGGGGCCGTCCGGCGGGGTCGTCCACGTGCTCCTCCTCTTGCAGCCCGTCGAGGTGAGGCCGCACACACTCGTTGCCATGTGGAGGACATCCGGCTACGCCAAAAGACCGGAGCTTCCTCCACTTTCAGGCTAGCGCGTCGACCGTCGCCGCGCTTCGAAACAGGACAATCATGACTGTTACGACTCGAATCACCACCCCGTTCGGTCGCGAAACCACCGCACAGGACGTTCTCCACGGGGTCGACCTCACCGGCAAGCGGGCCGTGGTCCAGAAACCGCCCGTGCGCCGGCCGCGTCCGGGGCCGAGGTGACTCTCGCCGTGCGCAACATCGAAGCAGGCGAGAGCGTAGCTGCCGAGATCGTCGTCGGCACCGGCAATGCCAGGCGAGGGAACGGGTAGTCTGGAACAGCACACAGGTGATGGGGCTCGCCTACAACCGCCCGGCTGGGCTGATGGCTCCTACCGACAGGGCTGTTCTGTGGGTAGGAGGTGGTGATGTCAGCCCTATCCGTTTCTACTACCGCCATGAGTTGCGGCTGTCGCCGACTCCATCCGCACTGGTGGAGTCAATATGAACGGCGACGTCGATGAACCGGCGGGAGCGGCGCGCGCTGCGCGCGATCGCGCGGAGACTCGCCCAGGAGGACCCATCGCTGGCCCGGCGACTGCACCACGGGGCACCTCCTGCCCCGGCCACGGTGCTCGACCGGATCGCCTGGACGTACTTCGCGGTGTCGATCACGCTCATGGTCTCCGGGTTCGTGCTCGACGACACCAGCCTGCTGAGGGGTGCGACGTTGCTGCTCGCCGTGTTCCCACCGCTGATCCTCGTTCTCGCGGCGGCGTTCCGGGTCACCTCCCACGACCAGTACATGGCTCGCCGGCTACGGGATTGAGCGGGTGCGAATGAGCGCCGACGTTCCCCGCGACCCTGAGCCTGCGAGCGGCATCGACCCGGACGTCGACATCGGCATTCCGGCGCAGCGACGCGAACTCGCGGGGCATCCGCTGGACGTGCTGGGCGCGATCGCCGTCGGCGGCGTGATCGGTGCCGAAGCCCGCTACGGAATCGGGCTGGCGTGGCCGCACGGACCCAGCGGATGGCCGTGGGCGACGCTGCTGATCAACCTCTCCGGTTGCCTGCTGATCGGTGTGCTGATGGTGGTCATCACCGAGCTCGTCGAGCCGCATCGCCTCGCTCGCCCATTCCTCGGGGTCGGGATCCTGGGCGGCTACACCACCTTCTCCACCTACACGGTCGACGCCATCTCACTCGCTGACGGCGCCCGGCCCGGTCTGGCGCTGGCCTACCTCGTCGTCACACCGGTCCTCGCCGTGCTCGCATGCGCACTCGGCGCAGGCGCGACCAGGCTGGCCGCCCGCCTTGCGGGTGTGCGGCGCCCCGGAAGCGGGGGGTGACGGCGATGGAGGTGTTGTGGGTGGCACTCGGCGCGGCGATCGGGGCGCCGCTGCGATACGTCGTCGACCGCACGGTGCAGACCCGGCACCGGACACGGTTTCCGTGGGGAACCTTCGCCGTCAACATGATCGGTTCGTTCGTGCTGGGCGCGCTGGTCGGAGCCAGCAGCGCGCTCCCCCCGGCGCTGGAGGCGGCCGCCGCGGTCGGGTTCTGCGGTGCATTGACCACCTACAGCACCTTCAGCTACGAAGCGTTCGCCCTGCTTGAGGGCCGCGCCCGCGCCGTCGCCGTCGCCTACGTGGCAGGCAGTGTCGTCGCCGGGCTGGGCTTGGCCGTCTTGGCCTGGTGGGCCGCGCGCGCACTGGTGTCGTGAGGGAGATCGGCACTCGCAATCTCCGTGGACGGGGATCCCCTTTCCGGGTCTTCTGATCGGCGACGCGCCGCCGATTCAGGCGACGCCCGATACGATGCCGGTCCGCTTGGACTCCCGGGAGTCCTCCCATGCTCGACAGGTCGTCACACGATCAGATCCTGAGCTGGCGAGAGCACGGCACGAATATGCGTGCGCGCTGGCTCACTGCCGACGGCCATCGGCCGCCATGCCGCGTGATCGTCGTCGGCGACGACCTCAGCGCCGACAAGGCCTGCCGGATGGCGGCGGAGGGAACAGGCCTTCTGTGGCGAGGTGACTACCACAACGCCCGCCAGTTGCTGGCCGCGATGCGACGCCGTATCGATCGCTTCCCGCGGAGACGCGAGCTGGCGCCGGCCGAGGAGTTCCGCCGCCAACGCCAGGATCGGGCGAAGCAGTCCCGCCTGCTGGGAGCGGTGCTCGTTCAGCTGGACCCTGGCTTCGTGCTCGACCTGCGGCGGGCCCCGTCGATCGACCGGGCATGCCAGGAGGTCTACCGCGACCTGGCGTCGGAGGCGGTGGTGTCGCTTCAGGAGCTGGCAGGCGTGCTCGGGGCACACGAATGGCGTCGCAACGGCATCATGATCCCCGCTCTCGGCGCCCGCATTCATCCGCATTACGGGGTCTTCGCGCCGACGCGCACTGACTATCTGGATCTTGTCGCCGAGGTCCCACTCCCGTCTGCCCGGACCGCGTTCGACATCGGCACCGGCACGGGCGTGCTCGCCGCGATTCTGCTGAGTCGCGGAATCCCCCGGGTGGTCGCAACGGATATCGAGGACCGCGCGGTGGCGTGCGCCCGCGACAATCTCGATCGGCTGGGATACGCCGAGCGGGCAACGGTCATCCGCCACGACCTGTTTCCCGCCGGTCGCGCGGATCTGGTCGTGTGCAACCCACCCTGGGTGCCCGGCACGCCGACCTCGGCCCTCGATGCCGGGGTGTTCGACCGGGGAAATGCGATGCTGACCGGGTTCCTTCGGCAGTTGCCTGACCACCTCACGTCACACGGCGAAGGCTTGCTCCTGCTTTCCGACCTTCCGGAGCGGCTCGGGCTGCGAGATCCGGACCTGCTCCGCAGAACCGCCACCGCGGCCGGGTTGGTCATCCGCGGCCGGTGTGCCGCGGCGAGCGCCGCTCGGAGCGGGAGCCGTCCACGTGATCCTCTCGCCGCGATCAGATCCTGCGAGACGATCAGCCTGTGGACGTTCGGCTGTCCCGCGGGAGGCCAGGAGCAGCTTGATCGGGTGGACGCGGACCCGTGATCTAAACCATTGCCGTGCCCGCCGTGAGGGTGCTCTGATGTGCGGGTGATGTCGTCCGTGCAGCTCTGGTGGTGGTCGCCTTCCTGGCGACCGTGAGCCTGCACCGTTCTCGGCCGCCCGCACGAGCGGCCGAGCAGAACGACATCCCGCCTTCCTGATCGCGGGTCCCGGCGCTCCACGCGAGGCGGCCGGTACTCAGAAGATCCGGAAGGACCACCCCGATGTCCCACCCCGCACCGCCGACTCCCCGTCCCGCCCGGGCGGTCACGGGCTTGTGGCCGACCGTGCTCGCTGCCCTGCTCCGCGGCGAGGATCTACCGGCGCCGCTCACGGAACAGGTGATGGACGAGGTCGTCTCCGACACGGCCACACCGGCCCAGATCGCCGCCTTCGCGGTGCTGCTGCGGGCCAAGGGAGAGACCGCCGGCGAGATCGCCGGGCTGGTGACCTCGCTGATGCGCAACGCTGTCCCGGTACCGCTCCCGGGAGCGGCGGTGGACATCGTGGGCACCGGTGGCGACGGGGCCGACACCGTGAACATCTCGACGATGGCGGCGCTGGTGGTCGCCGGCACCGGCCGTCGCGTGATCAAGCACGGGGCACGCAGTTCCTCGTCCGCATGCGGCGCCGCCGACGTCCTGGAGGAGCTGGGGGTTCGGATCGACCTGCGGGCGGACGGAGTGGCCAGGACGGTCGCGGCCTGCGGGATCGGCTTCTGTTTCGCCCCGGCCTTCCAGCCCGGGCTTCGCCACACCGCCGTACCGCGCCGTCAGATCGGTGTCCCCACGGTGTTCAACCTGCTCGGGCCCCTGATCAACCCGGCTCGCCCGCCTGCCTCGCTGGTCGGTTGCGCCGATCTTGCGAAGGCCCCGCTGCTGGCTCAGGTGTTCGCCGACCGCGGCGTCACCGCCCTGGTCGTGCGTGGTGACGACGGCCTCGACGAGCTCACGACGACGACCACGTCGACGATGTGGATCGCCGGCGACTCGCGCGTGGAGCAACTGCACATCGACCCCGCAGCGCTGGGCGTTCCCCCCGCTCCCGTCGGCGCGCTTCGCGGAGGCGACCGGGTCCACAATGCCTCGGTCGTCCGCGACGTCCTCGCCGGGGAGCGCGGACCGGTCCGCAATGCGGTGCTGATCAACGCCGCCGCCGCGATCGTCGTCCATGACGTGGCGAACCGCCCGTCGTCGCCCGCCGCGGTCCTTGGCGCCCTCCCGGAAGCTCTCGACCTCGCAGCTCGATCCATCGACTCCGGCGCCGCGGCCCGCACGCTCCAGAACTGGATCCGGGCCGGCACCGCCGATGAGCGATCGAGCACCTGACGCGGGAAGTGTCACCCGCTGCGGGCCATCAGCATCTGGTGTCCGCCGCTGCCTTCGGGAACGAACTCGTCACGCTCGATGATCAGTCCCGCCGAGGTCAGCCAGCGACGGTAGGTCTGCGCCCCTGGGTGGCTCCACCACATGCGTTCCCCTCCGCCGAGCCAGTCCTCCTCCTCGCCGGTCCAGGCCCTGGCGCCGACGGTCGCGAGAAGGACGCCGTCGGGCTTCAGCCATGTGCCGAGGTTCCTGATGAGCGCTTCCTGCTCACCGTGTGGCAGGTGGATCAGCATGTACAGACAGACGATCGCGTCGAAGGAGCCCGGAGCGAAGGAGAGGCTCGCTGCATCGGCCTGGATGAACCGCGCGGCCGGGACGAGCCGTCGGGCGCGTTCGACCTGGACCGCGCTGATGTCGACCCCGACGACGTCGTGCCCGAGATCGGCGAGCGTCCGCGAGACGGGCACGCCGCAGCCGCAACCGAGATCGAGGACGGACGCGACGGGCGGCAACCAGGCACGGAGGTCGGCGAGCCAGGCCGTGTACGCGGGTGGCTCGTCGTCATCCGCCCGGTAGCGCTCGGAGACGGCGTCGTATCCCCGGCGGACGATCTCCTTCGGTTCGCTCGGCACGTCGGCGGCTCCAGCACGTGGCCGCGACTCCTGGCGGCCCGTCATGTCGTGGAAGCGAACTCGAGCAGGGTGCGTCCTTTCGCGACCGGCGTGGTCGATGCGAGCTTCAGGTCATGGTCGGCGGCCAGTTCGGAGAGTTCCTCGATGCTTCGTTCACGGCCACCGAAGAAGACGAGCATCGACAGATCGATGGCCGTGTCCGCGCCGTGCCCGCGTACGGGCTCGATGACCAGGACGACCCCATCGGATCCTGCGGCCTGGCTGCAACGAGCCAAGATCTGGTGGGCGTGCTCGTCGTCCCAGTCGTGGAGGATGTCCGAGAGGATGTAGGCGTCGGCGCCCTCCGGAAGGGGCTCGAAGAAGCTGCCGGCGATCGCCTGAGCACGACCATCGAGCCCGGCGGCGACGAACTCCTTCGTGGCCTGCGCTGCGGTGGGAGCGAGGTCGACCAGCCGGCCGTGAACGGCCGGATGTGCACGGAGGATGGCACTGAGGACGGTGCCCTGTCCGCCGCCGACGTCGACGATGGTGCCGAAGCGGCTCCAGTCGAATTGGCGGGCGATCGCCGGGGCATGCTCCCGGAATCGGCGGGTCATCTTGGCGTCGAAGGACCGCTGCAGCGCGGGGGTCGTCGCGGCGTCGGCCCAGAAGTCCTTGCCGTAGCGCTCCGGGTAGCCGGCCCGCCCGGTCTCGACGGTGTGCCAGAGTTCCACGAACGCCAGTTCTGCGCGCCCGATGGCGGAGGTGATGTCGAGCTCGTCGAGCAGCCCGTTGTCGGCGTCTTCCCGCAAGTGGTCGCCGAGCGCGGTGGTCCGGTAGCGATCGTCCGTGAGATCGAGGACGCCCACCGCCACGAGGTGGTCCAGTAACCGGGCCATGGCTGCCCGGTCGGTCCCGGTCTGCACAGCGAGGTCTGCGGCGGTGGCACCGTCGCTGCTCAGGCGGTCGGCCAGGCGCAATGTGACAGCGACCCGCAACGCCATCGGCGTCGCCAGCCCCGCCATCCCGCGCAACTTCCGGATCTCCACGTCGTCCATGAGGCAGGACGCTCCCGGAGATCGGGCCGCGCCGTCCACTCAGTTGGACGACGACCTGCCCTCACGAGGTGGGTCGCTGCTGAGGCGAGCGTGCAGATGCATGTCATGCCATCCGTCAGGGTGCAGTGCCTCACCTCGTTTCGTCCCCTCCATCGCGTAGCCGGCGTTTTCCGCCACCCGGCACGAGGCAGAATTCATCGTGGAGTGATTGACTTCCAGTCGATGCAGATCGAGGCGGGCGAAAGCCCAGGCAGTGAGCGCAGACAAGGCACTTGTGGCGACTCGGCGGCCACGCGCTGCAGGTACCACCCAATAAGAGACTTCCGCAATGCCGTCAGACAGGTACAGCCGCCGCAGGCTGATTTGACCGAGCAGCCCTGCCTCATCGGCAATCGCCCAGCCCGCCCCACTCTCCTCGGCCCAGCGGGCAGGCCACGAGTCGATCCACGCGCGAGACTCGGCCTCCGTCATCGAGCGGGCGTGCCAGTGCTGGATGTCAGGATCCGAGTAAGCAGCCACCACAGCAGACACATCTGACGATTGCCAGGGCCGCAAGGCCATGTCCGTGAGGTCGAGAACCGGTTGAGCCAGTCGCGCGAGGCGACCGGGTGGGATGGCGGGACCGGCGAGACGCGGCATGACGATCATCATCGTGCAACGCGAACCGGGTCGACAGCCGTTGCGGGCCGGGCAACGGCGATACGGCCCCTGCCCTGCGCTTCCACAGGTCAGGGGCCGTATCTACAGGGCGCGACATGTGCGCCCGGCGCGGTGAGATGGCGGGCTAGAGGTAGGGCCGGGTGATCAGCTCGATGGCGTGACCAGCGGGATCCTTGAAATACACTCCCCTGCCGCCGTGCTCCGTGTTGGTCTCGCCAGGGCGGGTCATCTGCGGATCCGCCCAATGCTCGACGCCGGCCTCACACAGCCGCCGGTACGCCCGGTCGAAGAGGTCGTCGTCGAGCAGGAACGCGTAATGCTGCATCTGAATCTCGACGGGCGGCTCCGCGAACTGCAGCAGCACCCCTCCATCGAGCTGGACGTTGGTGAACGGGCCCCAGGACGGGGCTTCCGGGAGTTCCAACAGCTCGCGGAAGAACCGAGCAGACTCGTTCCGGTCCTTGGCGGCGATGATGGTGTGGTTGAAGGTGACGCTCATTCGGCTGTCCTCGCGTTCGTACGTGGGGTGGGTGTGCGGTGTTCACGCACGCCTGGTGGTCCCCGCGTCGAACCTGACGGGCGCCCTGCCGGCACCCGCGGTGCGATCAGCCCTCCACCGGGTCGCCGATCCGTGCATGGCTCGAAGCCGTCCCGGTGATCACGTTGCGCAAGCTACCCGGTCTCGTGGAGCTTGTCGAAGTGCTCACGCCGCCCGCCCGGCCTCAGTGGACGGCCGTGAACACCAGTTCCTCGCTGTAGCGCAGGCCCGTCTCGTCCTCGCCGAGGAAGAAGTGCGTGGACATCGAGCGATCTTGCAGGTCGAACACCGTGCGCCAGAGCGTGCGCACCGGATATGACTCGGCGGTGGCCGCGTCGAAGCGGATCTCGTCGAGCGACTCCCGCAGCCGCACGGCCGACATCGCACCGCCCGTGCTCCCGTGCAGGCGGCGGTAGCGCTGGTAGGAGAGCATCGACTCCTCGTTGTCCTCCGGCAGCGCGGCCACGTCCGGGTTGCGGTGCAGCAGGTGGTTCGTCACGCAGAGCGCCCCGTCCGACTCGGTGATGTGCTCGTCGCCGCCCGGCCCGCGCTCCCAGACGAACGCCGCGCCGCTCGCGTCACCGACCAGGTAGTGCAGCGGCGTGCCGAGGTCGTACTGCTTCGCGTCGAGCAGCGCAGCCTTGGCGTCCTCGACGGAGGCACACGTGTCGAGCAGGAACCGCGGTAGCTGAGCGCTGGCCAGGCCGACCTGCGGCCAGGCGTCGATCGGCGCGCTCGCGTTCTCGCCGTCGGCGATGAGCAGGGCGACGGCCAGCCCGTGCTCGTTGACGCCCTCCATGCACCCGTCCAGCTCGTTCATCGTGATCAGCGTGGTGGCCGGGCCGTCGTCCGGCACGCTCGCGAGCACGTACGGGCGGGCGGCCATGGGCGGCCCCGCGTCCTCCACCTGATGGCCGGCAAGCATCGCGAAGAGCGCCGCCTGGCTGGTGGTGAAGAAGTCATAGTTGCGCCCGAGCAGCGCGTGGCCCTCGGCCGTGGAGCCGGGTGGGCAGTAGGCCGCCGAGCAGGCCGAGCCGTCCGGCACGCCGGTGAGCCCGTCGAGGTGGAACGCGTCGGCCTCGTAGTCGACGCCCGCCGCCTCCGCCACGCCCTGCAGCCGCGCGTGGTGCTGCGGCCAGTTCCGCTCGAACCACCGCCTGCGCGCCCTGGCCAGCACCCGGTCGCCCGTGGGCACGGGCGACCAGCCGTAGGTGGAGCGGGCCTCCTCGGCCAGCACCCGCCCGATCTCGGCCTGCGAACCACTGGCGCTGACGTGGCGCACGAGCATGAAGTCGGCGGTGCTTCCGGCCACGATCTCGCTGCGGACGGAACCGGTGGTCGTCGTCATCGGAGGTCTCCTTGTGAGGGGTTGGGTTCACGCCACATCGGCAGGACCGATGGGCCGTCGGGGAGGTGGATCGGGTCGCCGGTGGGGCGGAACCCGTGGCGTTCGTAGAGCGGCACGTTGCGCGGCGAGCTGGCCTCCAGATACGCGGGCAGAGCCTCGGCGTCCGCACGGGCGAGCCGGTCGGCCAGCAGCCGCCCGCCGAGGCCGCGGCCCTGCTGTTCCGGGCGCACGCCGAGGAACGGCAGGTAGAGGTGCGCCCGGCCGGACGGATGGCGGGCCGCGATCAGCTCGACGAAGATCCGTACCCGTTCGGGAACGTCCTCGGGCGGGTCGAACTCCTCGACCACCCGCCGCTCGGCCGATACCGGGAGCCAGACGGCCACGGCGTCGTTTCCGGCGAACGCCAGCTCGCCAACGGCCGCCGACTCCGCCGCCGGCGGAGCGAAGATCTCGGCTCCGTCGCCGGGCACGAGCCAGCGCCCCACCGGGTCGCCCGCGAAGGCCTCCGTGAGGATCGCGACCGCCCGCTCCGTTTCGGAACGCTGTACGGATGTCATGCCTCGAAACTAGGGATCACATGCCGACCGGGCAACAGAAATCGGGCAATACGGGGGAATTCTCCACCCGCGTCCATCCGGCACGCCGGCCTCGGTCAGCGCATGTGTACTAGTACGCTGACACCGTGGCTTCAGCTGTCGAACCGCCCTACCAGCGCATCGCCACCGCGATCCGGGAGCGCATCCGCGCCGGGGAGCTGCGGCCGGGCGATCGGGTGCCCTCCACGCGGGCGATCGTGCAGGAGTGGGGCGTGGCGATGGTGACCGCCGCCAAGGCGCTCGGCGTGTTGCAGCAGGAGGGGCTCGTGGAGGCCCGGCCGGGCATGGGCACGGTCGTGCGGGCGAGCGAGCACACCCGGGCGCCGCACCGCCGCGGCGGCCGCCCGCCGGCACTCACCCGGAGCCGGATCGTCGCCACAGCGATCGCGATAGCCGACGCCGAGGGCATCGAGGCGCTGTCCATGCGCCACCTCTCCACGGAGCTGGGTGTCGGTCCGATGACGCTCTACCGCTATTTCGCGGGCAAGGACGAACTGGTGCACGGGATGGTGCGGGAGCTGATGGCCGCCCGCCCGCTGCCCCCCTCCGGACCGGGGCACTGGCGAGCCGCGCTCGCGCTGGTGTGCCGGCTGCAATGGGATCTCTACCGGACCCACCACTGGCTGGCCGGGGTGATGTCGATGACCCGCCCGCTGCTCCTCCCGGAGGCGATGGCGCACTCGGAGTGGGTCCTGGGTGCCCTCCACGGGCTCGGGCTCTCGCCCGAGGAAATGGCCCGGGAGGCCATCACGCTGCCCGCGTTCGTGCGGGGCATGGCGCTCACGATGAGCGCAGAGGCCGAGGCCGAACGCGAGACCGGACTGACCAACCTGCAGTGGTGGCAGGCCATCGACCACGAGGTGCAGGAACAGCTCGGCTCCGGGCGCTTCCCGCACCTCTCCACCATGGCTGCCGGGGTCGTCGACGACCTCGACGGGCTGTTCGAGCACGGTCTCGCCCGGCATCTCGACGGGCTGGCGGCGCGGCTCACCGCGGTGCAGTAGGCGAGCGCCGCGGTCGCCGCCTTCACCATCGGGATGATTCTGGGCCGTGCGGTTTCCGGCCTGACTCTCGTCAACCACACCGTGCAATCAAGTGGTCCCGGAAAACGGATCTTCCGCGGCAACAAGGAATGCCTGGAAGCCCTTTGTGGATCGAGCTACAACGTGCGACAACCGCCGTCTCGCTCAGCCGTAAGCCGAGTGTCACCAACCCGAATGGCCGAGCACATCCAAACAGCTCGTCCTGGTGACCTTAGGCTCGGGTAGCTACGGTCAATTGGCGCTCAGATGCCGATGACGGGCGCCCCCTCGACCTAAGGAGGAATCATGACCGAAGGACTGAGTGGCATGCTGAGCAGCTTGCTCGGCGGTAAAGGCGGCGACCTCATCAAGTCTGCGCTGCAGATGTTCCAGGACGGCAGCGCGAAACAGGGCGGCCTCGCAGGCCTGCTCGATCAATTCATGGGCGCCGGCCTCGGGGACAAGGCCGACTCGTGGGTCGGCACCGGCAAGAACGAAGCCATCAGCGGCGACGAGGTGGAGCAGGCCCTCGGTAGCGACAAGGTCGACGAGCTGGCACAGAAGGCCGGCGTATCCCATGACGAGGCCAAGGAGGGGATGGCCGAAGTCCTCCCGAAGGTCGTCGACAAGGTCACACCGCAGGGCGAGCTGCCCGACACGGGCAGCCTGCAGGAGATGCTCGCCAAGCTCCTGAGCGGCGCGAAGTAGTTCGCCTGACGTCGGCTCGACTCTCCGACAGCGGGGGCTTCCGTTCGCCGGCCCGTCCCGGTTCAGCCGGTCGCCTCCGCTGTCGAGGGCGTCGTTTTCCTGGTGGTCGCCCGCGGCGAAGCTGTTGGCATCATCCTCGTGTCGTGTTCGCCGGGCGTCTTAGCGACCGGTAGTTCCGTCGATCTGCTCTCTGAGAATGTCTGCGTGGCCGGCATGGCGCGCCGTCTCTCCGGTCATGTGAGCGAGCACCCACCTCAGCGTGCGTCTCTCGCCCTCGAAAGACCCGACAGCGAGCGCACTCGGATCACCCACGGCTTCGATGGCCTTGTCGCTCTCAGCGATGGCCGCAACATAGTCGTCCATGATCTGCCGGGTGGTTCGTCCGGCCGGAATCGTCATGCTGAAGTCCCAGGTCATGTCATTGAACGACCCGACGAGATAGTGGCCGAACCAATATCTTTCCGTGACCGCCAGATGATGGACGAGTCCGAGGAGTGAGGTACCAGAGGGCACCAACGCACGGCGAAGCTGCTCATCGCTCAAACCATCGGTCTTCTTGATGACGCACTGCCGTACGAACGTCAGGAAGGCGACTGCCGTATCGAGCTCACCCGCATCGTTCCGCGGGACGGGTTGACGCTGTGTCTCTGCCACGGTCGCCACCGTAGCGGGCCCGTTGACCGCTGAAGAGCGTGCGAGAAATGCCGCGACTCGCGCGCCGGAGATTCCCGAGGATCCCCCGCTTCACGCCCTGCAGATCCCACACCCGCGACTCGAGCGCGGGCTCGACGAACGCGCCCGCGAACTCGGCTCCGACATACGCCGGGGGCACCAGGTGGTCGGGCCGACCCGACCCAGGCGCGGATCTACTGCTGGGAGAACCGCGCCGGCTCTCGCGCTTCACCTTCGCGGCTCGGCAGGCCGAGCGCTACCGCGACGGACAGATCCTGCTGGCAGGCGATGCGGCTCACCTGTTCCCTCCGCCCCGACGGCCATATCGCCTGGGCCGCAACCATCGACGAGCCCGCCGACACCGCCGCGTCCACGCTGTGAGAAGCACTCTCCGGCTGGTTCGGCGCGCCCCTGTGAACGACGGTGCCGCTCATCGATCAACCATCATGATCCGATGATCGACGCGGACGTCTTCCGAAACCAGCCGACGCTCACGGGCGAGCGTGTACGACTCGAGCCGCTGACCCCTGCGGTCCTGACCGACTATCTCGCCACATTGGACGACCATGAGGTGCAGCGGCTCACCGGCAGCCACGAGCATCACGACCCGGACCGCATCGCGCAGTGGCTCGCCACCCGGCAAGATCACCACGACCGGTCCGACTGGGCTGCCATCCGCATCACCGACGGCGTGTTCCTCGGCGAAGCCGTGATCAACCAGTTGGACGCCCACAACGCCTCGGCCAACTACCGGATCCTTCTCGGTAGCCCACACCTGAACCAGGGCTACGGCACCGAGATCACGCGTCTCGTCGTGGACTACGCCCTGGGCGCGGGCCTGCACCGGCTGAGCCTGAGCGTGTACGACTTCAATCCCCGCGCGCGGCGGGTGTACGAGAAGTGCGGGTTCGTGCTGGAGGGCCGACTGCGCGAGGCCCTGTACTGGGAAGGCGAATGGCACGACGAGTTCGTCATGGCTGTGCTCGCCGGCGACTCGTGAGAGCACGTCGGGCCTTCCGGCGCCGGATGCGCGGTCCTTCGGTGACGGTCGTTCTCCGAGGTATTCGGCCCGCCGGATTCACGATCGATGCGGTGGAGGAACCGCAGCCGGTCGAGGGCGCAAGCATACCCGACGATCTGATGCAGACCGATAGTACAAACACCACCTGCCGACCGCAGGAATTTCCGCAACGATGTCGCTGAAGCCCGCGACCGCATCATCCAGCGATGTGCGTTTTCTGGACTGCAGCGGACGGCGGCCTCACCGAAGGAAGCAGGTCACACGCCAGGGCGGTGGCCCACATGTCCTATCGATGACCACATGCGCCCGAGAGGCACGTTGTATGGAATGCCCGCCCCACCGTTCCACGGTCAGAGCTCGCCGATCGGGCCGCACATGAACGACGTCGGTGACCAGTCGCCCGGTGCGCGGCCCTCGACGGCGAGACTTGCGATCACCGCGCTGATCGGCACTGCAATCGAATGGTATGACTTCTTCATCTACGCCACCGCAGCGGCGTTGGCGTTCGACAAACTCTTCTTTCCGGCTACTGATCCCGCTGTCGGCACGCTTCTCGCTTTCGGGGCCTTCGCTGCGGGCTTCGTGGCCCGCCCACTCGGGAGCATTGTCTTCGGGCACCTCGGGGACCGGTTCGGACGGCGCAACACGCTGTCCATCACCCTCGTCATGATGGGATCCGCGACGGTCCTCATCGGACTTCTGCCGACGTACGCCACCGCCGGATCTGGGCGCCGATCCTGCTGGTCGTCCTGCGCATCGTGCAGGGCGTCTCGGCGGGCGGTGAGATGGGCGGCGCGGTTCTCATCGGCATGGAACACGCGCCGAAGCGGCGCCGGGGCCTCATGGGGTCGTGGGCAGCGGCGGGCGCACCGGCCGGGGTCACGCTGGCCACCCTCGTCTTCCTGGCGTTGAGCCCGCTCAGCCCGGACGCCTTCCTCTCGTGGGGCTGGCGCGTCCCGTTCTTCGCCAGCGCGCTGGTGGTGTGCATCGGCCTGTTCATCCGTCTGCGCTTGGCGGAGTCCCCCGAGTTCGCCGAGGCCGAAGCCACGGGGGCGACGATCCGGCTGCCCATCGTGGAGGTGGTGCGGGGCTACTGGCGAGAGGTCCTCGTCACGGCGGGGATGAGCCTCGGGGCGAACACGACCAGCTACCTGCTGGCGACGTTCTTGCTCTACTACTGGGCGGTCGAGCTCGGACTGCCGCGCGGGCAGTTCTTGATCGCGACCGCCGTCGGCACGTTCGCCATGACCGCGGGCGAGCCGTTGTTCGCGGCGTTGAGCGACCGGGTCGGGCGGCGTGTGGTCATGATCGGTGGTGCCGGCTTCACAGCGCTGTTCACCTTCGCGTGGTTCCCCGTGCTGGAGATCAGAGGCCCGCTGCTCATGGCCATCATGCTGGTGGTGGCGTTCGCGGGCGTGGCACCGCTCGCGGGGCCCATGGGAGCGGGCATCGCGGAGCTGTTCCCGACGCGGGTCCGCTACAGCGGATCGTCGGTCGGCTACCAGCTCGGTGCGACCATCGGGGGTGGGCCGGCCCCCGTGCTGGCGACGAGCCTCCTTCTCACCGGAGGAACGACGACGGTGGCGGTGTACGTATTCGTCACCGCGGCGATCAGCCTGGGCTGCGTGCTGATGCTCCAGCAGACCAGCCATGACAACGCCGCCGGCCCAGCGACGACGGCTGCAGCTGAATGGGGTCTGCGATGACCGAAGCCGAAGGCGCCACCGTCGTGCTGACCGGCGGCACCGTCCGCGTGGACGAGACACTCGTGGTCGACGCTCTGGGCATCCGCGACGGTCGTGTCGTCGCTGCAGGCGAGCTGGAGGAGGTTCTCCAGGCCTGCCCTGGTGCCGAGCAGGTCGACGTGTCGGGTCTCGTCGTGGCCCCTGGTCTCGTCGACACGCATCCGCACGCTCTGCACTTCGCCGCCTTCGCCGCGCCCACCGTCGACGTCGGTGACGCCCGAGACCACGCCGACATCATCAGCGCGATTCGCCGACAGGCCGCGCGGACGCCGGCCGGGGAATGGGTGATGACGACGCCCGTCGGTGAGCCGCACTACTTCATCGGCAGGACGTGGCGCGACCTCACCGAAGGCGTGCTGCCCGACGCCGTGACACTCGACGCGGGGACTCGCGATCACCCGGTCATGGTGCAGGCGTGGGCCCCCAATCTGCCGAACCACGCTGCCTTCAACACGGCAGCGCTCGCCGTTCTCGGGATCGGTCACGACACCCCGAACCATCTCGGCAACGTCGTCGTCGAGAAGGACGACTACGGCCGGCCGACCGGGCGACTGCGGGGGGCGGTGAACAACTACTACAACCTGAACCATGACGACTTCTGGGCAGCGAAATGGGCGCAGATACCGTTCGTGCGCCGGGCGTTGATCCCCGGGGCGGCACGCGAGGCCATCGCGGCACAGAACGCACTCGGCGTCACCACCATCTATGAGGGCCACGCGATGGAACCCGAGCACATCGCGGTCTACCGCACCCTGGCCGAGGAGGGCGCACTCACCGTCCGGGTGCTCGCGGCCTCCGAGGTGCTCGGCGCCGCTCTTCACGTCGGGTCCGCCGACGCAGCGACGCTGAGAGGCGAGCTCACTCGCGCCACGGCGATCGAGGGTGATCACGGTGACTTCCTGCGGGTCGACGGCTTCACCATCAAGCCTGCAGGGCCCTTCAGCAACGGCAAGATGGTCATGCGGGAGCCCTACATCGGGCCCTTCGGCGAGCGGACGACCGGCGAATGGCACACGTCGCCGTCCCTGCTCGGCACAGCGCTGCGCCAGCCGGCGAGCGAGGGGCTGCGCGTCAACCTGTGTGCGAGCGGACTCGGCGAGCACGACGTGATCCTCGGAATCCTCGACGAGATGCGGGCTGAAGGCAGCATCGACGGGAGCGAGCGCGGATTCTCCAGCACGCCTATTTTCTCGACGAACGTCAGGCGACGCGCTATGCCGAGCACGGCCTGCAGGTCACGGTCAGCATCGGATTCACCACGGGCAAGGGAGCGCGCATCCGGCAACGCGTCGGCGAGCACGTCATGGGCCATCTGAACGCGTTCCGTCGAATGATCGACTCCGGCCTCACCGTAGCGGGGAGCAGCGATTGGGGGCCCAAGAACCCGTTCGAATGCATCGCGCTCGCAACCACGCACCGGATCGGCGCGGGACCGTCGCGCAACGACGGCCCCGCGCAGGTGGTGAGCAGGCGAGAGGCC
Source organism: Pseudonocardia alaniniphila (assembly GCF_022524485.1). Classification (GTDB taxonomy): domain Bacteria; phylum Actinomycetota; class Actinomycetes; order Mycobacteriales; family Pseudonocardiaceae; genus Pseudonocardia; species Pseudonocardia alaniniphila. Next base: position 50,935 of record NZ_JAKXMK010000012.1, on the reverse strand, counting down.
TACGCGATGTGGGGCCGCCGGGCAGCGGAGGTACTGGGCTGGCACGAGGTCGGCGACCTGCGACCGGGAAGCCACGCCGACCTGGTCCTCCTGGATCGTGACCCGGTCACCTGCGCTGTCGATGACCTGCCGGGCACCCGCGTCGTGGCCACCGTTGTCGCAGGTCGCACCGTCACCGGCGCGCTCCCCGGTTCACCGCGCGCGGGGTGATGAAGCGAATGTGGGCAGGGCCCCACTCAGGTTCTTTCCACCGTCCGCTCCGCGGCGGCGACAGCGTTCCGGAAGAGCATCGCCACGGTTGTGGGCCCTACTCCGCCGACTCGTGGAGTGATCGCGCCGGCCACCTGGTCGCAGGACTCCTCGACGTCGGGCAGTAGACGCCGCCCCTGGTAACGCACCCCGCCACCGATCACCACGCTGCCCGGGCGGACGTGCTCGGGGCGGATGATGCCGGGCACGCCGGCTGCGGCGATGAGGACATCGGCGTTGCGCGTGTAATCGGCCCAGTTCGGAACTCCGGTGTGCACGACGGTGACCGCGGCGTCGGCGGTGCGGCGCTTCTGCGAGAGCAGGATCGACAACGGCCGTCCGAGGGTGGCACCACGGCCGAGTATGACGACATGACGACCCCGGACGGGAATCTCGTAGTGGTCGAGCAGGGCTTCGATCCCTGCCGGGGTGCACGGAACGGGCGCGGGAAGGCCGGCGGCCAGACGACCGAGGTTCATCGGATGCATGCCGTCGACGTCCTTGTCCGGGTCGACCAGCATCAACGCCTCGCCGTAGTCGAGGTGTCCCGGGATCGGGAACTGGATGAGCAGCCCGTGCACCGCGGGATCGCCGTTGAAGGCGCGGATCACGTCGTGAAGCTGTTCTTGGGTCGCATCGGCCGCAAGATGGGCATGCGGGGACCGGAATCCCAGCTCGGCCGCCTGGCGCTGCTTGATCCTGATGTAGCCGGCGCTCGCATCGTCGTCACCGACGAGGATGGTCGCGAGCGAGGGCGTCACCCCACGGTCGCGCAGCGCCTGCGCCCGGGACCGGACGTCGTTCAGGACTGCGTCCGCAACCGGTGCTCCAGGGAGCAGGCGAGCGGTGGAGGTCTGTGCGATCGGCATGGAACCGCCTCGGGCGAGAGCCCAGGCGGTCGGCTCCCGCGATCAGGCTTCCCGATGGTGCTCCATCCTCGTCCCGCCAGTCGCGCGCTGCGACCAGCATGCCCGCAGCGCCCGTCCACCGTCGAGCCCCGCGGCTACTGAACGGACCGAGCGCGGGCTTCCATATCGACGTGCAGGGCTCGGGCCGAGGTCTCTAGGGTCTCGCGGATGACCTTCATGCCGGCGATCTTGGGAGCCCCCACGGAATGAAGAGGCTGGGAGATGGTCCTCTGGAAGCGGTAGTCACTGGAGCCGCTGGTGGCATCGGGCTGGCTTTGGCGGAAGCGCTGCATGCCAAGGGGGTTGAGCTCGTCCTGGTCGATGTCGACGCGGTCGGAGTCACCGCAGCGGCGACGCGGCTCGGCGCAACCGCCGTTACCGGCGATGTCGCCGATCCTGTGGCAATGCAGGCCCTCGCCGACCGCGCGCCGCAGGCCCGGCTGATCTGCCTCAACGCCGGCATCGTCGGACGGTCCGTCGGCGCGCCGTGGGAGGTGCCTGCTGAGGAATGGGACCGGGTGTTCGCGGTGAACGTGTCCGGTGTCGTCAACGGTCTGAGGGCCTTCGTGCCGCGGCTGCTCGCGATGGACGAGCCGGCCCACGTGCTGGTCACCGCCTCACTTGCCGGCCTCACGGTGTTTCCCGGTGGTGGCGCGTACGGACCGTCCAAGCACGCGGTGACCGCTGTCGTGAAGCACGCGGCCATGGTGCTGGCCGGTACTCCGGTGAGCATCAGCATGGTCTGCCCTGCTCTGGTGGCCACGGGGATGTCGCCCGAAGGCGTCTCGCCCGCACTCGTTGCCGAGGAGGCGCTGAGGACCGTTGAGGACGGGACGTTCGCGATCCTGCCCGAGGAATGGCGTGAGACCGTGGTCGACCAGATCCGCGCGACCGTCGCCGGGAATCAACCGGCACCACCCGTTCCGCGCGTGTAACCGTGTCGCTCCGGGAACGGCCACCTTCGGCACCAACGCGGTGGACTGGGAGCAGCGGGTCGATCTCGACGGGCTGCGCGGGGACCGGCTCCGGCGGCTGCGCGGGCAGTTGGAGAAGCCGGAGCTGGGCGCGGTGCTCGCCTTCGACTTCACCAACATCCGCTACATGACCGCCACGCACATCGGCACGTGGGCGATCGACAAATTGATCCGCTTCTCGTTGCTGGTGCGCGGTGGCGAGCCGATCGTCTGGGATTTCGGGTCCGCCGCCCGCCACCACCAGCTCTACGCGCCGTGGCTTGACTATTCGGGTGCGCAGGTCGAGGACCCACACGCGCCGCACCACGGCGCGACGCCGCTCAACCCCTCCGGGGCTCGAGCCGGGATCTCGACCCTGCGGGAACGCGAAGACCATGCCCTCCTCGAGCACCTCCGGGTGCTCCAGCGACACCAGCCGGGAGAAGATCGGCTTCTCCCAGATCGACAGCCCTACCCCGTGCCCGTGCTGCAGGGCGAACGCGGCCTCCTCGTCAGGGAAGCCGAACTCCTGGGCCGTGGGCCAGACCGACACCATGTCCGCGGTGGTGGCACCGGGCCACACCAGGGCGATCGCCTCGTCCATGTACTCGCGGCACCGCGTGTACGCGTCTCTCTGGGCGGCGAGGCACTGCCGACCGCGAACGTGCGGTAGTAGCAGGTGCGGTAGCCGACGTAGCTGTGCATGGAGACCTACTGGCCCTCCGCGGACGGGCTGGGCGCAGCGCGGATCGAGGAGGAGCTGGTGGTCACCGCCGACGGGTGCGAGGTGATCACCAAGTTCCCGGCCGAGGAGCTACTGGTGGCCGGTCGGCGCTACCACACGGTCGGCGGGGAGCTGCCGACCGTGCGCAACGCGCAGTCCCACCTCAACAGAGGAAAGATCTCCGGGTAGCGCCATTCCTGACGCCTCGAGCATCGACGCCCTTGTCGGCTGACGCCGTCGCGCCAAGCCCGGCAGCTCAGATCGCGGACTCCACCGGGACCCGCCGCCCGAGGCGGTCACCCAGCCGCGCAGCCGCGACGAACGACACGACGAGCATCGCGGCGAAGAGCACCCCGATCAGCAGCACGCTGACGTCCAGCTCGGGGCTGCCCGTCTCGCCGGCCTGCTTGCGAGCCGATCCACTGAGGAACGGCACGATGACGAGGACCGCCAGCCCGAGCAGCCCCTCCAGGGCGACGACCCGCGGGAAGTGCCGCAGCGTGAGGCGGAGCAGCGATATGTCGTCGGGCTCGATCCGGCGCACCCGCGCGATGCGGGGCAGCAGCGAGAGCTGGTTGAGCGCGCCTGCGATCAGCATCGCGAGCACCAGCACCAGCTTGATCAGCAGGAACCGGCCGTAGGTGGTGGTGAGCAGCTGGGCCGGGCTGCCGACGTGCATCCACAGCAGCCAGAGCCCGGACACGAGCACCAGCCCGACGGCGGCCATCGCCAGCGTGCTGAACGATGCCCAGACCGCGGCCCAGACGTCCCCGGCGCCGGGGGCGTGCCGGGCGGCCAGGGCGAGCCCGGCCAGCATCCCGAGCCCGCCGAGCCAGGTCGTCCCGCCCAGCACGTGTAGCTGGGTGAAGACGCCACCGAGCTCCTTCGCGACGCCGTTTGCGCTCGTCGGGACCGCACCGACCGCCGTGCCGACGACGGCGAGGACGGCGGCACTGCCGGCGAGTCTCCGCACCCGCGCCCGAGCAGCCGGGACGAGCAGCGCGGCGAGCACGAGCGCCGCCGCCAGGTAGAACGCGAACTGCACGGCCGTCAGCACTCCCGGGGCCAGCCACTCGCCATCGGCGGCCGGTTTGCCGATGTACGTCGCGATCGCGGCGGGCGAGAGCGCCGACCCGAACGGCATCCCCTTGCCGGCTCCCGCGACGGTCGCCGCGAGCTGCATCCAGAGCGCCACGACGAGCACCGGGCCGAGCACACCGAGCCCGGTCGCGGCCTTCCGGGCGATCGTGGGCGCGACAGCCGGGCCGTGCCGCAGAGCAGGACCGACGGCGAGCACGTAAGCCCCGGCGCCGCCGGTGGCTCCGCATAGTGCGGCGAAGTAGAGGAACTCCGGGAGCACCCGCCAGGCCGGCGGAGCGGCGGGCGCAGGCGCTGCGGCCGCAAACGTTGAAACGACAACCATGCAGTGAAGTTAGCCTTACCTTTCCCAGTATGCGTAGCGAACTGGATCACACGCAAACCGAACTTGTCACGCAATCTTCCCGAAACGGAGTACGACGAGGAGACTCCCGGCGGCCCTTCTCACGATCCGATGCCGATAACTAGGAAAGGCGCTCCGTCGACCCGGCGGCGAGCGCTGCCGCGATGTTCTCCATGATGTTCGTGACCATCGCCCCGTAGGGATCATCACCGAGTGCGTCACTTGCAGACCGAGCCCGAGCAAGGAAATCGGCGGCCTGATCCGCGTCGCCGAGGCGGCGGTGGTCGTCGGCAATACTCAGGTAGAGCGACGGCATGAAGCTGCGGACCTGCAACGACTCGTCGTATTTCTGCGCTCGTTCGTCGGTCACCGCGGCAACGGCAGCCAACGCTCGTTCGTCCCACAACAGCTCGCTGCGGTCGTCATCCTGGAGATCCGCTGTGAAGTGCGCGATCACGCACCGGTGGAAGGCATCGCCGTCGTCCTCCCCGATCTCGGTCCAGAGCGCCTCGAGGTCAGCCCGAGCGTCTGCCCTGTCACCCGTGCGCCCACGCTCGACGGCAGCGGTCAGGCGAGCCATCACGTCGTCGTTCATCTGTGCCCCTGTCTGACGGGTGTCGATCTGTTCGAGGATCGAGCCTCAGGTAGGTCGAGAGTCAACTGTGCGCTCGCGTCCACCCGCCCGGGACAGCGTCGACGTCTTGCTGCGGGTCTACGAAACTACCGGCACCACGACGTGGAGAGTCATCGACCGAGGGGGCGATAATCCGTCGCCCCTCGCACGGAATCCGACGATGAGATGGCTCATGCATCAGCAACGGGCTGTCGCAAGATCGTGCGCAGCTTGGCGGGTTCCGCCCTCCGCGGATCGCTGAGGTAGATCTCGTGGTGCTTTCCGACCAACTTGAGGCCCTGATCAGGGATGAACTCCTCGTGCATGTACCGCAGCAGGTCGGCCTCGTCGTCATAGGCCCCGACGTGGAGAGCCTGGACGCAGCGTCCCTCCGACAGGGCCTCCAGGCGGAGATCGTCGAGTCGGGTGGGTCGATCTTTCATGCCGACCTGCTCGACCGCATCAGCGAGCATCCCGGCCGTGATCCAGTCGGGAACCATGATCATCAAGGTCCAGTCCCACTGCGCCTTGTCCCGAGCGTTGGTGAAGGCGTCCATGTCGTCGGCCCACCACAGGCCCTCCAGCGGCATCACGACATAGTCACGGTCAAGGTCCTTCTTGCTGGCGAATTTGAGCTTGTAGGCCACCGGGTAGAGCGCCGAGACGGCGTCCGTGTAGACGGGCGTGTTCGGATCACCGTGACCATCGATCATGAGGTACTGCAAGTCCGGCACATCGGTGACCTGCGGTGAGTTGCGCCTCGCCCTGTAGCACTCCAGTTCCTGCTTGAAGTCGAGCTTGACTGCCACGAGTTCTCCTGGATCGACAAGTCACGATGAAGTGGCCTCGAAGCCTTCCGTGTCCCGGCGCGCCTGTCACGAGTCGAGCTGAGGAGCGGCAGGCGGTCCCGAAGGGTCGCGGACGCAGACGCGCTCGTTGGGACATGTCGCTGCGCGTCCCGTTGGGCATGCTGCTCGCAGATGCGGGCCCACGACGACGCGAATGGACGACTGCTGCATGAGCGACCGAGAAGAGCGCCTGCCGGGCGGCAACGTGACGGCGGGAGTCGTGCGCATCGGCAACACCGTCCGCCGACCAGCCGGCCCGCACACACCAGCTGTCCACGCCTTTCTCGAACATCTGCACGAGGCAGGGTTCACGTGGGCACCGCGACCACTCGGCGTCGACGAGCTGGGACGCGAAGTCCTTTCCTACATCCCCGGTTCCCCGGTGCACCCCGATCGGCTCGACCTGCTCGACTCCGATCAGTCACTCAGCGAGATCGGCCGGCTGATCCGCGCCTTCCACGACGCGGCCGCCGAGTTCGTTCCGCCTCCGAACGCGTGTTGGCAGGTTGCGATCCCCGACGTCGGCGCCGACCTGATCGTCCACCACGACATCGCCCCGTGGAACCTCATCGGCTCCGGCGACCGCTCCTGGACCCTGATCGACTGGGACTTCGCTGCGCCGGGCACCCGACTCTGGGATCTCGCCTACGCCGCCCACGGATTCGTCCCGCTCACCGCAGACCCATCGGCAACACGACCGAACCCAGCACGCCGTCTCCGCGTTCTCGTCGACGCCTACGACCTGGACGAGGGCCAGCGACACCGGCTGCTCGACCTGCTCCCTCAGCGCACACGTGCCATGTACGACCTGCTTGCCCACGGCGCCGACACCGGCACCGAGCCTTGGGCGACGCTGTGGCGCGAAGGCCACGGTCGAACCTGGGGCGCCAACACCGATTACATCGCCGACAACGCCGCGTGGTGGCGCGCCGCCCTACTCGACGAGTAGCGGACCGGTCCCGCCGCCCGAGGCTCCGACGAATTCACCCTCGAACCGTCGATGCAGGACACTAGGTCGCGTTCGCCCTGTCTATGAAGCCGCTTCGGTCGAGCTCGCCGACCACGCTGCTGTCGTAGAAGTCCTCGGCGGCATGGCGCTGCAGCTCCGGGTTCGGGAACAGCTGCATGACCAGCTTGATGCCATCGACGGCGGGGTAGGGCTTCTCCGGGAACCGGGCGACTTGGCTGTACATGTCCTGCTGCTGCCGAGGATCGGTGACGCCGTACCACTTGGCCAACGCGGCGTAGACGAGTTCCGGTTTCTTTCTCATGAGGGCGTACGACTCGATCGTCGCTTTGAGGAAGCGCACCGCAGTGTCCCTGTGAGCCTCGTACCATCCGACCTCCGCGTTGATGCCGGAGCCCGCGATCGGAATGTGGTAGTCGGACAGGTCTGCGAGGTCTTTTGCACCGTTCTTTGCGGCCATGGTGTAGTAGATCTCGCTGCCGATGAAGGCGTCCACCCTGCCCGCTTTGAGGGCCGAGTAGTCCGCGCCGTCACTTATCAGTGAGATATCGCGGCCCGGGGTCCAGCCTTTCTGCCGCACCAGCGCAAGCGCGATCAGGTTGCTCACCGAGCCCGGGGTGGTGAAGCCGAGGCGTTTACCCTTGAGGTCGTCGATGGACGTCACGGCCGGGTTGCTGACGATGTGAAAGCCCGCCTCGCTGTCGGTGGTGGCGAGAATGACGCGCTGTGTCGTGCGAGCGTCCGTCGTCATCGAGTTGATCAACGGACTGCCACCGCCGACCGAGATCTCCGCGTCATCCCCGTTGCCCCTGTCGACGAAATCGTCGGGCACGGTGATGCCGCTGCGCCGGATGCGGTCGGCTGCGCCCGCCGTGATGAACTCATGCACGTCCAGCCCGTATTTCTGGTAGATGCCGTTGTCGGCGGCGACCAGGAACGCGACCTTGTTCAGGGAGACGTCGCCGAGCGAGACGCTGACCGGCGTCAGATTCTGCGCGGCGCCTGGCGCGGGGCCCGGCCCGGTCGCGGCGCACGCTGAGCAGGCGAGCACCATGGCCAGCCACAGCCAGACACCAGGACGGGCTCGGCGCAAACGGGAGTTGCGCATGCATTCAGTCCCTTCATCGTGTGACGCGGACCCGGTACTGGAAACGCCGGGAGGACGACACGTTCTGGCGGGTCGCGGTGGCTCGGCTCGCGGTGCAGGACCCGACCGATGCCGTCAACCCGCTGCCCAGGCCACCCGCGTCGGGCCGTGCCCGAGCCGGCCAGAGCCATGGTCTCGACGCTACGGCGCAAGCTGTTCACCATCCCTGGACGACTCATCCGCTCCGCGCGGCGCCTGCACCTTCCCCACAACTGGCCGTGGGAGACCGCGTTCCTGACAGCGTTCAACACGATTACCGCGTAACCCATGCGATGTTGATCGCCCAGTGATTCTGCCCACCTCCAACCCGAGGAACCGAACCTGGAAAACCCGGACAGACCGGCGAGCTCACTCTGCCTCCAGGCCAAATCGCCGCCGATCAACAAGATCCTGTCGTCGAGAAGATCACCTCACATCTCGACCGCGGATCCGGGCCGAGACGGTGCCATAAAATTGGAAACGTCGGCCCACTACCTCGCGCCACGACGGCGCCTGCTCGGGACGAGGCACGACCGGGTTGCGGGCGAACGGGGGCGAAGCGCAGCACGCAAAGGTACGACCACGACACGAACACCGAGAATCGGCGGATCCTGCGCTCCGTGTTCCACGCAGGCAGCCAGGACGCAGAACGATCTTGAAAGCGAGGAGCGTGCCGCCGAAGTCTCAGGGCAACGCTGGCCGCGCCTTCCTCGCGCAGCGGCCCGCAGACAGCCCTCTCAGAGCCGGCAGGAACCGAACACCGGTGAAGGATTCGAATCTTCAAAGGCTGAGCCGACGGGTTACAGCGCGTTGTCAACATCGCCTTGACCTGCGAGTTCCCGCCCGACCTCCTCGGCACGTCCGTGCACAGTCCGTGGCGTGCGAGACGGGGCCGGTTCGGGCAGGACGCCGCTCACCGCACGACGTGGGGTCCCGTACCGCCAGTGTCCTAGCATCGCGAAATGGCCTCTGTCCTCATTGAGGATCTACCCCCTGCAACCGCTGACTTCCTCCACCGGCGCGCTCGTCGGGCAGGCGCATCCTCGGTCGCTGATCACATACGACACGAACTGATCACGTTGGCGAGGGAGCGGGCGCCCATCGACAACGTGGTGGAACTCGCCGCTGAGGAAGGCAGCCGCAGCCTGCCACAGCCTGAGATCGACCACGACGCGAGCGTTCTGCGCAGCACCTACAGCCTGCCGAGCGACGTATGGGAAACCCTGTGTGTCCGCGCGGCTGCTACAGGCGTTTCGGTCAGCGACTACGTTCATCAAGAGGTTGTGGCGCTGTCACGTCGGGGGACGATCGATGACGTCATGTGGGAATTCGGGGAAATGCAGGCCGCAAACCCAAGCCTCGACATCGACTTCGAGGCCGTCCTCAAGGCGGCAAGGTACGCGCGCGGCCTGGACTGATCGGCGATCGAGCCGGTTGCCTCGTCTTTGACTGCCCGCGCCCGAGGTGCTCTTCGCGCGGCGCGGGCTCGTCCTTGCCGTCTCGGCGCGCCGTGAGGAGATCGCCATCCCGCCGAAGGGGCGCCGGGCACGGGCGGAGCCCCTTGCGCGAGTTCCACTGCTCGTCGGCGACGCTCGATCTGACGTTGCGCGGGCCTCGTCAAGCCGTTGTGCCCCGCCTGTGGTCGTCTGGACCGGCCCCGTTTGACGGGGAGAGGATGAGAGTTCGGAGCCCGAGCGGAAGACGGGTTCCGGCAGACGCGCAAGCCGGGCGCTTCGGGTTCATCGTCGACCGACGCGTGACGGGGGCAGAACGTGAGCAGCGGGGGGACTCCGATGCAGAGCACAGATACCGAACTGGCGATTGCTGCGGTGCAGGCTGGTATGGACGTCGTCCGGGCAATGTCGGGCGAGCAGCTCGAGCGTACTCAGAAGGGCGCCGCTGACTTCGCAACAGCTGCGGACATCGACGCGGAACGCGCTATTCGATCGGTGCTCCGTGCAGGTCGGGAAAATGACACGATCGAGGGCGAGGAGCTTGGCAAGTCCGGGGGAACGGGGTCGCGCGTGTGGTTGGTGGATCCCCTCTGCGGCACCCGCAACTTCGCCTCCGGCGCGGGGGACTATTGCACGAACGTAGCGCTCTGTTTCGCGGGGTCGCCCACTATCTCGGCTGTAGGTGACCCTCGGCGTGGACTCATCTATTGGACCGACGGAGAGAACGCAGCGGTGCGGAACGAAGATGTCGACATGCCGCTCAGTCCGAGCGCGAAAAACCGCATCATCGAACTCAATGCAGATGAGCCGTGGGATGTCGCGGCCTCGTCCCTCCTCCGCGATCGTGGGCTGCGAGAGTGGATGACACCGAGAGTCAGCGCGACAACCCTTGCTCTGGCTTGGGTGGCGGCCGGACGCAGAGCGGCGTACGTCAACGACGGTGACCTACGCGGAAGCGTGCACTTCGCTGCCGGCATCGCTCTCTGCCAGGGGGCCGGATGCATCGTGACCGACCTACGCGGGGACGACATCGGCACTGGAGTCGGGCTCATCATCGCGGCCGACCATGACGTGCATGGCGAGCTGCGACACCGCATCAGCTCTCTGGGTGTTCTCTGACTCAGGGCTGGAGCGGTTGGCGCAGGCAAGGCCATGGGCTCCCTCCCCGTACTGGACTCCGCTCCAGGCAGTCGTGCCGACGGCGTCCATACCCGTGGCCGGTCGCAAAACGAGCGCTGAGGTTGGCCTCACGATGCCACGGCCCGCTCCATCGGCACCGAACTGCTGTGCCGGCGGGCCGGTGGCGAGTTATCGGGATGCAGGCGGCAGGGTGCGGCGGCGAGTATTGGCTCGTGCACATCGAGTTCGCGAGGCGCAAAGACGGGGGTTCTCTGGCCACGATCGACCGCCCGGACGGGGTCCGGCTCCTGCTGACCTCATACGACCGCGCAAACGCCGTCCCGCACGATCTCGCTCACTTCGTCGCCGAACGCGACCTCGGCCTGCGGCGGGGGTTGTGGGGCAGCATCGCCTCGGGGGCACTGTTCGACAGCCTGCAGTTCATCTCCGGGAAGCGGCGCCACAACGACGCAGCCCGATCACAGGCGGTCCGCCGGGCCAACGCCGACGAGCTGGCTCTCGTCGAGGTCCTGGTCGGAGCGGTGCACCGCGGCCTGCAACTGAGTGACACCGCCGCGACACGCGAGATCGAGCGCGCGTGGTCGAGCGTCCGCGACTCGCCGTGCCCGTTTCCGCCCGACCGACGAATCACCGCTGTCACCGAGCTGCGACGGCTCGGCCACCTCTTCGGCGAACTGGATACCTCCCGCACCCTGCCGCTCGACTGGCCCACTGCTTCGCCCCGCAAGACCGGCGGGAAACGACGGGGCCGCTGACTCCCGTTCGCCGGCCGAAGCGGCACAACTCCGCCTCTCGGTCCCATTCGGTAGTGGGGGCCGGGTAGCCGGCGCCGCCGGCCGCGAGCTGGACGGAGACAGGCGCGAGCGAGCCGAGCGGGGTCGGCGTAGCCGGCCCGCGCGCCGCCACCGGCAGCGCCCACTTCGGCGTGCACGCGGACGCTAGCTCTCGACTGCTGGCGTCTGATGCCGTCGTGTAGGGGTTGACCACCGCGTTCCTTCACTCCTGACCGCCACTCGACTGTCACACCCGTTTTGGCAGGTCAACAGGCGTCGAGTGACAGAGTGACAGGCCGGACCGAGCCGCTCGGCAGCGATGCCGCGGACGTGATCGGCCCCCACCGTGAAGGGGGCCCGTGTGGCTTCACCGGTCGTTGACGCGACTTCCTGACGTCAGGAAAGTGGCCGCCCGCTCGGCGATGGCGAGCACGGTGGCATTCGTGTTGCCCGAGACGATCGAGGGTATGACGGACGCGTCGGCTATGCGGAGGTTCTCGATACCGTGCACCCGTAGATCCGGAGCCACGACCGCATGTGTGTCCGTACCGATGTGACAGGTGCCCACGAAGTGGTGGTAGGTGGACAGACTCCGTCGAATGTGGTCGCGCAGATCGGAGTCGCTGCGTGCGGCAGTGCCGGGGGCGGCCTCGCGTTCCCGCCAGCCGTCGAGGGACCTCGCCCCGCCGAGTTCCCTGGCCCGTTGCACGCCGACGACGAGGCGCTCGAGGTCGCGCTCGTCGGCCAGGTAGTTCGGGTCGATGAGCGGCGCCGTGCCGGGGTCCGCGTCGGCCAGGCGGAGCGAGCCGCGGCTGAACGGGGTCATCAGCGCCACACGTACCGAGTACCCGCTCTCCTCTCCCGGCCGCAGGCGCGGATAGAGGGGGCTGTCGAGAAAGATCATCTGCAGATCGGGCTGGTCGGAAAGACCGCTGCTGAACAGGACGTTCGGCTTGCGGAAGAAGCCCCTCGCAACCGGCTGACGCGCCGTGTACGCAAGGGCGACGAGCGGGTGGTCGTGCAGGTTCTCGCCCACACCGGGCAGGTCCGCCCGCACCTCGACGCCGACCTCGCGCAGCTGCTCGGCCGGACCCACCCCCGACACCATCAGCAGCTGCGCCGAGCCGAACGCACCGGCGGTGAGGACGACCTCACGCTGCGCCTGAACCGTATGTTCCGCGCCGTCCCTGATGTAGACGACACCGCGGCACCGCTGCCCGTCGAGGACGAGCCTGCGGGCGACTGCGCGGCCGACCACGGTGAGATTGCGGCGGTGCAGGATCGGGCGCAGGTAGGCGTCGGCGGCGGACTGGCGCTTCCTGCCGACGACATTCACTTCGGTCCACGACGAACCCTCGCCTTCCGCCCCGTTGAGGTCATGGTGGTAGGCATGACCCGTTTCGATCGCGGCGTCCAGAAGGGCGTCGAACAGCGGATGGGTGTCGTGGGCAGGCGCCGCGATCATCGGTCCACTGGTTCCCCGGTAGGCGGAATCGCATCCCGGCGCGGTCTCGCTGCGCTTCAGGAACGGCAGCAACTCCTGGTAACCCCACCCCATCGCGCCGCCCTTCTCCCAGGCGTCGTAACTGAGAGCGTGGCCGCGGATGTGCATCATTCCGTTGATACTGCTCGATCCCCCGAGGACCTTTCCCCGCGGAACAGGATGCACGGCGCCTTCGGTCTGCTTCTGCGGAGTCGTGGAGAACGCCCAGTCGACCTCCGTACCGGGCAACTGTAACCAGGAACCCGGGTCCGACACGGCGGGAGGGGCATCCGCGGTGCCGGCCTCCAGCAGCATCACCGTCACCGTCGGATCCTCGGAGAGCCGGTTGGCCAAGACGCATCCGGCCGTCCCGCCACCAACCACGACAAAGTCACATTCAATGACCATACAACAAGTGTAAACGTCTTTTGCGTAAGCACGTCGCAGCTCAGCCTTGATCACATCAGGGAATATGACAGACCTCAAATCGTTGCGAAGTCTGCCACGATACTGGGGGCAGCTGCACGGCGTGGATACAACCGCGCATTCCGAGGGGCCACCGGGGCGCGCGGCGCCGCCGTGGACCTCCTGCATGCCGTAGGCGCTCCCGGCACCACCATGCTCCCGGCGGTCGACGCGTCGCGCCAGCCCACTCGGGTCGTGTGCGCAACGTTGGACTAAACGGTCAACAGCAATGTGCGCCAGGCTTTCGTCCGTCTGCGACCCATATAGATCGCCTGCAGCGTGGGGCGACAGCAAGCGGGATAGATGTCCGGACAGGCAGTGAGGCGGAGCGACGCACTGCGGCTCCCTTCCAGCGGCTCGGATGGGGCGGGTCAGCCACCTATTGCTGGGAGGCCGGACGCTGGGCCCTCCGCTTTATCCAGGCGGGCGGGCTTGGTGCGCGACCACCGGGATGCCTCACGCGCCGACTGGAGGACGCCCGGGCGATGTGGTGCGCGCCACTTGCCGCCCTCCTGCGGGCCGCCTGTTTGATGCCATACCCTGGAACGAGTAGTCCAGTTTCAATGCTGACTGTTCCGCAAGGGTCGCATCCCGTCTTGGGAGATCGGCGGGGCGCCGAGTCGCAACCGCCGCATCGCAGTTCAACCAACGTGAACAGGAGATCGAAATGTCTGAGCCCTACTCACTCCCCACTGAACCCGAAGGCGTCGTCGCGTCGCTACTCGAGCGATTTTACTGGGCAAGGTCAGTGCAATAATGATGATCGAGCACGAGCTGGGGGCCGTGTTCATCGCGAGGCATGGCCGTCACCGATGACACCGAGATCGCTGCCGAAATCGAATGCCGCATCAGGCTCATTCTGCCACTGGATACCATTGACAGGCGAATAGAATCCAGCGGGCAATCAATAGGCCGCACCGCGTGCCGGCGACCCTCGCAGAGACCATGACCAAACGCGGTCCACACCACGGCGCTTCGGGACTCGGCACCACTGCGGGCGAAGGCGATGGCGCCTGCAAATCAAGCCGCGGACAGCCACGCAAGAGAATTGCAAGTCGCGGACGTGAAGTTGTCGACGTAAGTCGGATTCGAGATCGCGGCCAGATGCTCACGGGGATGACGAAGCGACAAACCCATGACGCGCGCTGGAAAAGTCGTGATTCGCATCGTCGAAGAGGCCATCCCTGAGAATTTACGCAGTGACGGCAGGACGTTCGAGGGTGGATCTAGCACGTTCGCGCGTCTTGAGGACGAACAGAGCGGGAAGGGAGGGCGCATGCAGGAAGAGACGGACGTCCCGAGGGACCGGTTGGAGCTGCTCGCTGACGGGTATCTGGCGACGCAGCTGCTGTACGTCGGCGTCGATTTGAAGCTCGCCGAACGACTGGCCGACGGTCCGAGAACAGCGGAGTCGCTCGCGACCGAGATCGGGGTGGACGCCGGCAAGCTGCGCAGGGTGATGCGCGGGCTCGCATCGTTCGGCGTGTTCGACGAGCCGGGCGACGGGAGCTTCGGGCTGACCGCGACCGGAACTCTGCTGCGGGAGGGCGTGCCTGGGTCGGCACGCGCAAAAATCTTCGCCAGGGGCGAGCTGTATTACGGTGCGTTCGGCAAGTTACGCGAAGGCGTTCGCGGCGAACGTAGTGCGTTCGAACTCGTGCACGGCACCGACGTCTGGGACTACCTGACCGCGCGTCCGGAGCTCACCACGGCGTTCCAGGCGCATATGACCGACCGTTCCACCCGTGAGGCTGCCGCCGTCGTGGCGTCCTACGACTTCGGCAGGTTGAGCACGCTCGTCGACGTCGGTGGCGGGCGCGGCGTGCTGCTCGCGGCCCTCCTCGCTACCAACCCCGGTCTGTCCGGCGTGCTGTTCGACCGGCCGGACGTCGTCGCGGACGCGCTGCCGAGCCTGCCGGAGGGCACCGGGATCGTCGGCGGCGACTTCTTCGCGGAGGTGCCGGCGGGCGCCGACGTCTATGTGATGTCCAAGGTGATCCACGATTGGGGGGACGAGGAGGCGACGCGCATCCTCGGCACCGTCCGCAGAGCGATGCGGCCGGACAGCACGCTGCTGCTGGTGGAGTCCGTGCTGCCGGCACGTGCCGTCGAGTGCCCCGCCACGGTCCGGCTCGACCTGCTCATGCTCGCGATGGTCACCGGCCGCGAGCGCACCGAAGCCGAGTTCGCCGAGCTGCTCGTCACGGCACGTCTGCGCCTGCAGCGGGCCATCGCAATCGACGACTCCCTCGGTCAGCACATCCTCGAAGCGGTGCCGGCCTGACAAGTCGCGCCGCTGCGGTGGGCGTGCGCCCAGCTGCTCCCGTTCCGCGACAGGCAGGCTTACGAGCTCCTGGCCTCGATGCGGTTGCGCACGTCCCCGCGTGCACCCGCTTTCGCTGGTCCGCGCGCTCGCGCTGCTGGAGCCGTCGGGGCGTACCCCACCGTGGCACGTGTCGTCGAGCACGGGCTGCCGTGGTCGGACGAGTGGTATCGACTGGGCACCATGATCGGAAGGCTGGCCGGGCGACCTGGCGGGTCGGTCGCATCGGCCGGTGGCGTGTCCGCACCGGGTCCCCGCCGGAACTGACTGCGTCCTGCGCACAGATTCCGAGGAGCACGGAACGACTCCCGACGGCCGACCCATCCATGGCGTCCGCGGCGGCCCCCTCCGAGTGCCTCTACGGCCGGTTGTGGGCGTTGGCTGGACTGCCGCTCTCTCCGCGGAGGAGGCCGCCTCAATGCGCACTCCCGGCCCGACGCCCTGCGACACACGGCCGTGTCTTGGTGGCTCAACGGCCGGGTACCCGCACCTCAGGTGGCCGCATGGGCCGGACACAGCGTTGATGTCCTGCTGCGGGTCTATGCCAGGTGCATCGCGGGGCCAGAACGACGCGGTCCGCCGCCGGCTGGAGGAAGCGCTGCGCAATGGCTCTTCATGATCGGTCCGTGCATGGTCTGTGGCCAGCCGTAGAAGCCGGATCGGAGCCGGACAACAGACGAACGGCCCTACGTTTCCGCAGTTCAGGGGCCGTTCGGCCTGGGTGTGGCAGGTGAAGGATTCGAACCTTCGTAGGCTAAGCCGACGGATTTACAGTGCGCTGGCATATCGGCTCTGACCTGCGGCGTAAGGCTGCTCCACCTGTTTGCGTCCGTGCATAGTCCGCGCGGGTTGTTCTTGCCCCTCGCACTCCGGGTCCTGGTGGGGATCTCCTCGCGGCGCGGGCTCGTCCCTGCCAGATCGAGGGGTGGGGTGCAAGGTATGCAGTCCAGCCTTGCGCCCCACCCCTTGGTCTGGCTGCCGTCTCGGCGCGCCGTGAGGAGATCACCACCCCGCCGCACTCCCCTGATCTCCGAGCGGTGTCGGGTTCGGGCGGAGCCCGAGAGGTCATATCGACTCGGGCGCCGCCACCAACGGCCGAGGCGTTTCAACCAAGCTGCGGGCTGACCTCGGCCAGTGCCGCGCGCTCCAGCGCCTCCGATTCGTCGTCCGAGGGCCATGCGAGCGACTTCGCGAGGTGACTCACCGCGAATTCCCACTGCACGGCCAGCAGCCGGATCGTCAGTACCTGGTCCATGGGGGGCCACTGACCGTCGACCCACGGGACCTGGTCCCAGCCGGCTTGGCGGATGTCGCGTGCGACCGTCTCGGTCGCTTCGTCGAAGCCGTGCAGCGCGTTCGTCGCCGTGTTGTCCATCGTCGCGTCGATGACCGACCATGATCGTGCGGTGAGCTGGACAGAGACCGAGACGTCGGCAGGACACATTGGGTGAGCATCTCGCACCCTGCACGCCGCGTGTGAGAGAAGCCGTCCGACTCGTGGCATGGGCCGGGTAGCCGGTTCCGCCGGCCGCGACCGGGCCGGAGGTAGAGGGAGCGAGCCGGCGGGGCCGGCGTGGCCGGCCCCGCGCCGCCGGAGGCGGCGCGCTTGATCTCATACAGGCAGATTCGGCAATGACTTGGGCTGGAGACCTGAGCTACGGCACCGAGGAGCCGAGCAGCGGATGACGCCCAGTCGCCGGAGACCAGCTTGTCCCGCGAGGTGATCCGCTCGTCCCCGACCGGGCGCCCGGATGTGCCCGGACACTGAGCACCAACATCAGGAAATGCCGTTCGGCGCAGACTTCCGTCCGTTAACCGTGCGAGCAGTGGCGCACTCAACGAGACAGCCGGACAATAAGGACTTACCGTCTAATCTCTAAACTCGGAGAGTCTGTGGAGCAAGGGCACGAACCTGGCTACGCTCTGACAGTTGCCGATAATTCATTTCATTGGTATCGCACTGCCGCAATCCGCGCACGCCGACTCTATCGCTCGTCTGAAATCGGGGCTATCGTCCTATCCGCCTTCGTTCCCCTTAGTATCGCAATCATTCCGAGCAATACGATTGTTCCGGCAATACTCGGCTCGGTGGTAGTTGTCGTAACCGGCCTTCGGTCGGTTTTTCATTGGCACGAGAATTACTTGCGTTTTAGTCGTGCGCGCGAGGCGGTCGAAGCCGAGCGCCGTCGGTATCGGTCGGGAATTGCGCCTTATTCGGACACCGTTGCACGGGATGGCATTCTCATAGAGGCAGTCACGCGAATTGAGCAGGAAGAGATGGGTCAGTGGCTGCAGGTGGCAGCGCAATCAAGAAGCGATCAGGCGAAGCAGAGCATCTAGATCGAAACGAAGCACGGGACGGAGTACGGGCATTTAATGGCTAGCAAAAAGAAGCCTCGTAGTCGAAACTCCGCACGGCCCAGCTCCTCTCTGCTTTCAGCCCCGGGTGCCGCACCGGGCGGTACGACCGTACGATCAGTTGTTCGGTCGGACGCGCCGCTCGGCAGCGGGGATGTTCGGTCAACCTCTTTTTGGAGCTACGTCCATGACGACGACGAGGCGGTATTTGGAAAGATCCGCGACCTAAAGGATGACATCCGTCGCATATACAAGTTGATGACCGGCGATCGAATCGAGATCTTCATGGATCGTGACGACATCGGCTGGGGTCAGCAATGGTCGCAAGTGATCAATCTGGGCATCAACAAGACGATCTTTATGATGCCCGTGGTTACTCCGAGCTACTTTCAGAGCAGCGCCTGCCGCGATGAACTGCTTGAGTTTAGCGCTCTATGTGCGCGTCGGGGCCTGTCTGACCTAATCCTGCCGGTGATCTTCACCGGATTAGAACGGATCTCCGTCGACAGCGACGACCAAGTAGTCCGAATTATCGCAGACGCTCAGTTCGAAGACTTCACGGAGATTTGGCCCTACGCACGGGGCGGAGAGCAATGGATGCTTGGAGTTCGCCGCGTAGTGACGGAGCTAGTGAAGGCGGAACGACGGGTCGACGAGCGCCTCGCAGAATTAGCCAACGAGCCGATCGTCGAAGTTCCATCGGACGGAGATGATTTTGATGTGCCTGACGATGAGATGGGCGTCGCGGAGTACATGGCAGAGATTGGCCCGGCCTCAGAAGAGGCTGTGCATGCACTTGAGGCTGCCGTAGCGCAGTTCAGCGAATTCTCGATGGCCCTCACCGGCACCCCCCTGGGCGCTGGCAAATTCACCGCAAGTGATCCACGTCTGTTTCAAGCGCAAATTGCAACCGCAGCAGCCGCAATTAAGGAACCTGCACAGAACCTTGAAGCCGCGGGCTCCAACGCTCTCGACAAGGTCTCCGCCGCCAATGCCCTCGTCATGGGTGTTCGTCAGTCAGTGGCAGGAATGCATAATAGGGAATTCGAGGAGGCGTTTATTTCGTCGCTGGGCAACCTGCAATCAGTAGATGATGTCGTAGCCCAGATGGAGGAGATGATCCGTCAAATGTCAGATCTTGAGCGTCTAAGTTCGGTCCTGCGGAGGGAATTGCGCCCCGCGCGTCGAGGGATGCAATTCCTGCGAGACGCAGGCCGTCTTGTATCGGCGTGGGCGCAGTAGCGCCTCCGGCGAATTCCGGTTCGCAGCCGTGAGCCCGCGAGAGATCGCGATACATCGAGCGGGTGATCACGCCCAGAGCGAGGAAACTACTCCTATGGTTTTGTCGTCGTGACGCTTCGCCCGCGGCAGATGCCGGCCGTCGGGATCGGACTGATCCTCCCAGTCGTGAATTCGTTTTAAGAGCGCCACGAGCTGGGTCTTGTCGAACTGCGCAATGTCGCGCCAGCCGCAGCAGCAATAATCGATGAAGTCGGCCGCCCCGTCCGTTGCGATTACCGCCCATTCGATCGCGTCTCTATGCACGGTCTTGGCGAACGCGTGACTTGCTGCTGCCGGATCAGTTTCGGCGATCCAGTAGCCGCCTTCGACGTTGCGGGCTTGTCGTTGGGCGCGCTGGAGCCACGCAAGCGTGGCGCGATGGGCGTCGTCGTAGCCGTGGCCGGCCCGAAGCTGCGCGAGGTATCGCTCATGCTCGGGCGTCGCGACTAACGAGAGCCGGTCGTCCACGAGTCGTTGTGCCAGGTGGTCGGTGCCGTAGTGGATCGGGCTGTCACCGAGCACGTAGAGGTCGGCAGCGCCGAAGCGAGTTCGCAGGATGGCGACGGTGCTCGACGGGGATGCGCCGGGGCGCAAGTCGAGCTTTGCCGTGGTGCGACGGATCGCCTTGGCGACAGCGTCGGCGATTGGCGCTTCCGGCACCATGGTGAGTTCGTCGGCGATGGTGCGACCGAGGGATTCAGCGTAGGTGCTGGGTTCGATGTCGACCGGTTCGAATGCGCTCGCTCCATCGAGCACGATCACAGCGTTGTCGGTGAGGAAGACGCGGTCGGCGTTACGTCCGTCTCCGGCAAGTTGGGCGGTGTGAACCTTCATCGGGCTACCAGGGGTGGGGGCCGGTGAGGATTTCACTGCCGGTGACGGTGAGGCCGTCGAGGTGGCAGCGAACGGCGAGACTGAATGACTCATCGCCGGTCTGCTGGTACAGCTCGGGAAGGTGGTAGGCGAGGTAGTGCACGACACCTCGGGAGCCGGGGCTA
Organism: Pseudonocardia alaniniphila; assembly: GCF_022524485.1. GTDB lineage: Bacteria > Actinomycetota > Actinomycetes > Mycobacteriales > Pseudonocardiaceae > Pseudonocardia > Pseudonocardia alaniniphila. The sequence goes on along the minus strand of NZ_JAKXMK010000012.1, from coordinate 30,831 downwards.
TGGATGCCGGCGACGTGGATGATCACGCGGTCTCCGTCTCGGCGGCGGGAGAGGTAGCCGATATCTCCATGCCCACGGGGTTGGTCGCCGAGCGGTGATCCAAACCGCTCCCCCGTGGTCTTGTCGACGATCCACCAGCGGCCGTTGTCGCGGACCATGCCCAGCTTGGGATCGCTGTCCATCAGCTCGGCGCCGATCGGGGCCGACTTCGGTCCGCAGATGACCACCACGTCACCCTCGGGTGCGGTGGTCATGTCCGGCGGGATGGTGAATGGTTCGGCGGCCAGCGCAAGCGTTCCGAGCAGCGTCTCCACGTCTTCCTGCGTGGCGAGGTCGGCGGCGTCGATGTAGCTGCGCATGCGGTCGTCGGTGCCCTCGCGCAGTGGAACGCCGACGTGCACGGGCCCGATGCCGAAGAACGCGCGCTCGCGGCTGGGGGCGCCGCTGCGGATCTGGGTGACGCGGCCTTTGGTGATGCCAAGGGCGGTGGCGATTTCGGTGTAGGTCAGGCCCTGGTCGCGGTGGGCCTCCTCGATCGCCTCCCGGCGCAGTCGGGCCAGCTCGGTGGCGCGCTGTTGGTAGCTCGACATGAGCGTGGTTGCCCGACGACCGCGCCGGATCGGGTCCGGGTCGCGACGGACCGCATCGAAGTCGTCGGGGCTGCTCACCCTGGCAGTTTAGGGGGCCTTGACAGGCTGAGACCACCCCCCTACTCTGGGTTTACCCCCCCTCAACAGCCCGCTTCCGCCGGAGGCCGTGGTTTAGGGGGCTAAACGAAAGGCAGTCGGATGGCGATCAACCCCCGTTTCAAGGTCTCGATGGTCGACGTTTTCCCGCACGGCGCTTACGTGGTGTCCGAAGTGGAGCCGGTGCGGGACTGGGACAAGTCCTCGGCCGGGCGAGCGGTGCAGGCGACCGACAAAGAATCCGGCCTGTTGGTGTGGTCGGTCTCGGTGCTGGACGCGGACCCGGACGCGCGCAAGGACGCCAAGACCGTGACGGTGAAGATCTCCGCCCCGCACCAGCCGGTGCCCCCGGAGGCCATGGCGGGGATGCCGTTCCGCCCGGTGGAGTTCGACGGGCTCACCGTGACCCCGTACGTGAACGAGAACGGCGGTCGGGCGCGGATCGCCTACAGCCTGCGCGCCACCGGCATGCGCGCCCCCCAGATGGGGTCGGCCAAGCCGGCGCCCCGCTCGAACTCGGGGGAGGCCGCCTAGCGAATACAGCCCCTTCATACGCGGAGGGGAGCCTCGGCTGGAACCGGGCTCCCCTCCTGATCTTCCTCACTCGCAACCCCTGGCAGGGAACCAAGCTTCGGAAGGACTTCGAGGGTAGATGCACGCCCACACCCAGCACACCGCCCCGCACTCCGTCTCACACCCGGGCTACTTGGTGAAGATCGCTGCGGCGATCGACGAGCTCAACCAGCAGCACCACGCGGCGCTCGCCATGTCCCACCGCACCGACGCGCAGCGCGCTGCCCGGGCCGCGCGACTGGCCCTCAACTCCGCCCGCATGGCCGCCTGGTGGGGCGTCCTGTCCGGATACCTCGCCCACGACCCACAGATGCACCGGCTGCACCTGCGCGCCGCGGTGATCGCGGAAGCCGACGAGAAGAGCAATGCCCGGTTCTGGCGGGAGGCCGCTGCGGACTGGCAGGCCCGCGCAGAGCATCGCCCCACCTCCGACGCCGCGGGAGCTTTGTCGAACTGGCACGAGCTGGGGGTGACGGCATGACCGCCCGGAACACGCTGTGGCACCTGGATGCCGCCTGCGTCGGTGCCGACCCCGAGGTGTTCTTCCCGCTCGACCTCGCCCCCGTCTCGCACGGCGTGGCGGCGGCCAAGCGCATCTGCGCCCTCTGCCCGGTGCAGGCGGAGTGCCTGGCGGACGTGATGATCGCCGAGGACCCCGCCCGCCGCTGGGGAATCAGCGCAGGCACAACGCCTGCCGAGCGTGCGGCCTTGTTCGCCGCGCAGCGCCAGGCCACCCCGGCTGCGGTGGCGATGCGGGAGGTGGCGTGATGACGAGCCTCCACATTGTGTTGCTGGTGGCCGGCGCGGGTGTCGGTCTCTGGGTGCTGCACAAGATCGGCCAGATCCTGACCAAGGTCCTGGAAGCGGTGGCCGCGGTCGCCGTGGTGTTCGTGACCGCCTTCCTCCTCGTGAAGGGCGCGTGGTGGGCCGGCCGCCAGGTAGTGCGGCACTGGCGGACCAGCCTCACCACCGCCGGGGTTCTGGCCTGGATGTACTGGTGGGGCTGGCTGTCACTGCTGGCCACGATCGCCACGATCGCTCTCGGGCTGTGGGTGTGGCGTCGGCTGCACCGACACTCGTTCGAGCCGTGGGCCGGTCGACGACTACGCGCCTGGTGGCAGCGCTGGATCGTCTACGCCCCACGCCTACCCGGCTGGCTGCGCGCCTGCGGGCTCACCATCGCCGACCAAGGCCAACCGGTCACCATCCAGGTCAACCCGTTCCGCCGCTCCGCCGTCCAACCCCGCATCAAACCCCGCGCCGACCAGCTACCCCGCATCATCGGGGTGCGCTCGGGCCCCTCATGGGACGAAGTCCGGGTCCGGCTCGTTCCCGGCCAGACCCCAGAGGACTTCGACGAGGCCGCCCGCGCCCTGGCCGTCGCCCGCCGCGTCGCGCGCTGCCAGATCCGCGAACTCGCCCCCGATGTCGTCTCGATCGACTTCCAGCGCTGCGACCGCCTCACCGACCTGGTCTCCTGCGCCGACCTCGCCGCGCTGGAGACGGTGAAGGGTGAGGAGATCGACCTTCGGAGGGTGTGGTCCGGGCGCACCGAGTACGGCACCGACTGGCACCAGCCCATCGCCGGCGGCCACACCCTCACCGCCGGCGCCACCGGAGCCGGAAAGAACTCCGTCTCCTGGTCGCCGATCGTCTCCATCGCCCCCGCCATCCGCGACGGACTGGTGCGGGTGTCCGGGATCGACCCGAAAGGCATGGAGTTGGCCTACGGCCGGCGGATCTTCCACCGCTACGCCGTCACCTCGCGTGACGCGCTCTCGCTGCTCGACGACCTGGTCGACGGCATGGAACAGCGGAAAGCCGAGCACGCCGGACGCGTCCGCACCGTGCCGATCTCGCGGGAGCATCCGTTGGAGCTGCTGGAGTTCGACGAGATCGGCGCACTGATCCGCTACGTCGGCGACCGCAAAACCCGCGAAGCTATCACCGAACGCGTCGCCCTCCTCACCACCCAAGGCCGAGCGCTCGGGTACACCGTGCGCGGCTACGTCCAGGAACCCACCAAGGACACCGTCCCGGTCCGCGAGCTGTTCCCGCGCCGTATCTGCCTGCGCGTCGCCTCGAAGAGCCACGTCGCGATGGTGCTCGGCGAACACGCCTACGACCGCGGCGCCTGGGCCAACCGCATCGGCGAATCCGAAGCCGGCGTCGGCTTCCTGTTCGGCGAAGGCATCCGCGAACCTCTCCGCGTCCGTGCGGGCTGGGTACCAGACGAGACGATCAAAGCCCTTGAAGCATTCGTCGCCGGATCGGCCCCTGCCGCGACCGGCAAGGTGCTGTCCCTGCCCGCTCCTGTCCCTGCTCCCGCTGGTGGTGTCGCGTGAACGCGCCCACTGAGACGACACCGGCAGTGGTAGATCACGACCAGCTGACCCGTGCACAGAAGGCCCTACTCGCGCTGACCGGCGACGTCGCCAAGCAGCTCGCCGAGGACCACGGCGTCTGCGTCCGCCCGCTCGCGATGCGCCGCATCGATCTCACCACGGGCCGCGTGGAAGTCGTGCCCGTGCCGTGCGGGGCGCGGCGGGAGGATCTGTGCCGACCCTGCGCGGAGAAGAACCGACGACTGCGCATGGCCCAGTGCCGCCAGGGCTGGCACCTCGAGGAAGAACCCATCCCCGCCCGACCCGACCCCACCACCGAACAGAAACAGCTGCTCGCCGCACGGGCAGACCTGCACGCCGCCTACCAAGCCGCCAGCGCCGACGGAGACGACGAGGAGTGCGAGGAGATCCGCGAGACCGTCGCCGAACTGGACGACGCCCTGCGTGCCGCGGGAGTCACCGGCCGGCTGGAACCACTCGACTCGCCGGACAAGCCCGTCCGCAAGCGCTCGACCCGCCGACGCCAGGACGCACCCAACCTTCCCCGTCGTCCGGTGGAGAAGAGGACGGTGGGCCGGGTGTTCGGGGGCCGCTTCCGGCCTTCCACCTTCCTGACCCTCACCCTCGACTCCTACGGCCGCGTCGACGACAACGGGGCCGCGCTCGACTCCGACCGCTACGACTATCGACGCGCCGCCCGGGACGCCATCCACTTCCCCAAGATCGTCGATCGGTTCTGGCAGAACACACGCCGCTGCGTCGGCTGGGACGTCCAATACTTCGGCACGGTCGAGCCCCAACGCCGCGGGGCCCCGCACTTCCACGCCGCCATTCGCGGGACCATCCCTCGCGCGGAACTCCGTGCCATCGCCGCTGCCACCTACCACCAAGTCTGGTGGCCGGCGCACGACGCGCAGATCTACTCGGGGAACCGCCTGCCGCGCTGGGACGACCGCGCCAAGGGTTTCGTCGACCCCGACACCCGCGAGCCCCTGCCCACCTTCGACGAGGCGTGCGAAGACCTGACCCGCCCCGCCCACGTGGTGCAGTTCGGGACGCAGGTACACGTGAAAGGCATCCTCGGCGGCTCCGAAGAAGCCGGCCGCCACATCGGCTACCTCACCAAGTACCTGACCAAGGACGTCGCCCGCGCCGCCGGCATCGACGACAACGCCTCCGAGCGGATGCGCGCACACCACCGCCGACTCGTCGCCGAACTCCGCGCTACCCCGTGCTCGCCGCGCTGCCCGGTGTGGCTGCTCTATGGCATCCAGCCCAAGGGCGCCCGCCTCTCCACCACGCCGGGACAGTGCAAGGGCAAGGCGCATAAGGCCGAACACCTCGGCATCGCCGGACGCCGCGTCCTGGTCTCCCGCAAATGGTCGGGCAAGACCCTCGCCGACCACGCCACCGAACGCGCCCAGTTCGTTCGGCAACTCCTCGACAAGGCCGGCGTCCGCCCCGGCTACGCCATCGACGACGGACCCTTCGAATGGGAACGCACCAAACCCGGTGACCCCGACGTCCCCACCCGGCCTGCGCTCCTGCTCGCCGCGATCTCCGAACGCCAACGCTGGAAAGCCGACTATGAGGCCGCGCAGCTCGTTGCCAGTAACCAGCTACCGGAAGGAGCGGCAGCGTGAAGCGATCGGCAACCGGTGTACGGGGCGCGACGGAACATCTGACGGTGGATCAGGTGTGCGCAGAGCTGCAGATAGCCCGATCGACCTTCTACCAGTGGCGGCAGGTTGGGAAAGGCCCGCGCTGCATCCGGCTCCCGAACGGTGCGATCCGCATCCGCCGCGATGACCTGGACGCCTGGCTCGTATCACTTTCGGACGTCGCATGAGTGCCCGCGAGACCACCTTCGACGTGAGGGTGTGGGGCGTTTCCAAGCGCACATGGGAGTCCGGCGCCTCTACCTATCGTGTTCGTTGGATCGTGGCTGGGCAGACCTGGCACGACAGCTTCAAGACTCGTGCGCTGGCCGACAGCTTCCGCTCCGAGCTGTTGAGCCTCGCAAGGCAGGGCGAGCCGTTCGACGTCACGACTGGGCAGCCGATTTCGCGGCTCCGCGAGGAGAAGGCTTCGCAGAGCTGGTACGCCCATGCCTGCTCCTACGTCGACATGAAGTGGCCTCACGCTGCCGGCAAGAGCCGACAGGGCATCGCGGAATCTCTCGCCACCGTGACTCCTGCGCTCCTGTCGTCAACGAAGAGCCGGCCGGCCGCTGCGACCCTTCGATCTGTGCTCTACACGTGGTCGTTCAACGCGCGCAGCCGTTCGGCAGGCCCGCCACCGGACGAGTTGGTCCGTGCGGAGCGGTGGATCTCAGCCAACACGCGGCCAGTAGCCGACCTCGCTGACCCTGCGGTCCTTCGACCTGCTCTCGACGCCCTCGCGCTCCGGATGGACGGAAAGCCGGCGGCCGCGGCCACGGTGAGCCGCAAACGGGCGATCTTCTACAACGCCGTCGAGTACGCCGTGGAGCTCGGCCACCTCACTGGCAACCCGATCGCCTCCATGAAGTGGCGGGCACCGAAGGTCACCGAAGCCGTCAACCCACGCGTTGTCATCAACCACGGCCAGGCACGCGCGCTCCTCGCGGCTGTTCGGCAACTGCCCTCGGGCGACCGCCTGGCCGCATTCTTCGCGGTCATGTACTACGCCGCACTACGACCCGGTGAGGCGGTCGACCTGCGAAAGGAGGCACTGTCCCTGCCGGCGAAGGGCTGGGGCGAGCTGTACCTCACCACCTCGGCACCGTCCGCTGGCCGCTCGTGGAGCCAGTCGGGCACACGACGAGAGCCCCGCCAGCTCAAGCACCGCGGCGCCGAGGAAGTCCGCATCGTCCCGTCCCCACCAGAACTGACCGCACTTCTACGAGAACACCTCGAGGAGCACGGCACGACTCCCGATGGCCGGCTGTTCCGCGGAGCCCGCGGGGGCCCGCTCTCGGAAAGCCTCTACGGCCGGATCTGGGCCACCGCACGAACCGCGGCGCTGACGCCGGAAGAAGCAGCCTCACCGCTCGCTCGCCGCCCCTACGACCTCCGACACGCTGCGGTGTCGACATGGCTCAACAGTGGAGTTCCGGCGCCTCAGGTCGCGGCCTGGGCCGGGCACAGCGTCGACGTCCTGCTTCGGGTCTACGCGAAGTGCATCGCCGGCCAGGAGCATGCCGCCCGCCGCAGGATCGAGGAGGCCCTTCGTGACTCGCTTTCATGATCGCGACCACGTAGCGACCGCGAACACCCGTCGACAGCCGCTTCGAGCTGGACACAGCCGGACCACAGACGAACGGCCCCCGTCCTGCGTTTCCGCAGTTCAGGGGCCGTTCGGCCTGGGTGTGGCAGGTGAAGGATTCGAACCTTCGTAGGCTAAGCCGACGGATTTACAGTCCGCTCCCTTTGGCCACTCGGGCAACCTGCCATGTGCGCCGTGGCGCGGATGAAGGATACGACAGCGATGAACCGGGCCAAGCAGGGGCCCGGTCGCCAAGGAGGCATGTGATGGCCGACCCGTCGTTCGACGTGGTGAGCAAGGTCGACCGGCAAGAGGTCGACAACGCCCTCAACCAGGCCGCGAAGGAGCTATCGCAGCGCTTCGACTTCCGGGGGACCGGGACGTCGATCGCCTGGGCGGGCGAGGAGGCCCTGACGATCGAGTCGGAGACCGAGGAGCGGGCGCTCGCGGCCGTCGAGGTGTTCAAGGAGAAGTTGATCAAGCGCAGCATCTCGCTGAAGGCGTTCGAGGCGGGCGAGCCTGCCATCTCCGGGAAGACCTACAAGATCAGCGGCAAGATCCTTCAGGGCATCGAGTCGGACAAGGCGAAGGAGATCAGCAAGGCCATCCGGGACGAGAAGCTCAAGGGCGTGCAGGCCCAGATCCAGGGCGACCAGCTGCGCGTCTCGGGCAAGAAGAAGGACGACCTCCAGGCCGTGATCGCGCTACTCAAGAACAAGGACTTCGGGATCGCCTTGCAGTTCACCAACTACCGGTAGCTAACGGGGCCCTGACCTGCGGGAACAGGTCACGAGGCGGGCGGCACAACCGAGCGCGGACTCGACCAGCGATCGAGTCTGGTCGACCGCGTCCGGCCGGTACCCGACGCAGGTGCTCAGTGTGACGGTCGGAGTGGTGTGCCCCATCGCGAGTTGGACGCCTCAACGTTCGCGCCGCTGAAGATCAGCACCGTCGTGACGTAGTGCCGCGCGCCCGGGCCGAGCACCGCCCAGCACTCCGACCAGCCGAGGAGTCCTCAGCAACCCGGCGCAGGACGTAGACGAGAGGGCCAGAGTTGCGCGCTCCCACCCAACGCGCCGGGTTCAGGTCAGCATGATCGGCAGGGTGGTCAGGCGGCTGCCCATGATGCCGCCTGCGGTGGTGTGGCGAAGGTCGTCGTAGGGCGACAGGAGCCGGGCGTCGGGGTAGTCGGTGGTGATGGTTTCGGCGAGTGCCTGTAGTTCGAGCTGGGCGAGTTGCGCTCCGACGCAGTAGTGCGGCCCGGCGCCGAAGGTGAGGTCATGCTCGTCGGCGTCGAGGTGAGCGTTGATGCCTTCGATGTCGACCAGCACCGGCGTACGGGCGGGCAGGACGGTTCCGGCGAGATCGAGGTCGGTGACGGTGAAGCGCCAGAGACTGAACGGTGCCGGCGGGTGCTCGGTGAGGGTGTCGCGGACGAGGGCGGCGTGGTCAATGGATCCGGTGCCGTCCAACAGGCGCGCGACGACGAAGCCGATCGCGGGGTCGGTGGTGAGCTGGCCTGCGTAGAGCAGGGTGAAGATCTGGTATTCGAGGTCCCCGGTGGTGCTGCCGGGTGGCATGCGCTGGGCCAGGTCGCGGGCGAGGACGCCGTCGGCGTCGAGCGCGGCGTGAGCCAGGGCGGTGAACCCGGACATCGCCTCGCCGACGTGGGCCGGGTAGTCCACCTGCATGAGCCGGCAAGCGGCGATCCCCTGCTCGACACGGTCAGCAGGAACCCCGAGCAGGTCGCACAGAACGGTGAGTGGGTAGCGGGTGCAGAAGTCGTCGACGAGGTCGATCCGCTCGGTCGCGATTTCAGCGAGAAGGCAACCGGCGATGTCGCGCATGCGGCCGTAGGAATTCCGCATGTTCTGAGCGCTGAACAGAGGGGCGAACGTCCGGCGCAGTGCGGCGTGCGGTGACCCGTCAAGGGTTGTGACGGACGCCTGCTCGGCGGCGGTGGGTTCCAAGCCGGCCGTGCGGCGGTCCCAGCCCGGCGGAGCCAACGCGGGATCCTTGGCGAAGCGGGAGTCCGTGAGTACCAGTCGGGCGAGGGCCCCGTCCGTGACTACCCAGACCGGGCCGCCCGCGGGGGCGTCGAGCCGGACCAACGGGCCGGCGGCACGGAGCCGGGCACGGTTGGGATCCGGCGCGTCGAGTGGTCGGGTCGTCGATGTGAACGGGCTGGACGGTGCTGCGTGGTCGGTCATGGCTGCCTGCCTCGCGTGATGGCTCGATCGACGAGGCCCAATGTAACTGCATGGCGCAGTTACTGCACAACACAGCATCTGCGTGGCGCAGTACGATGCCGGCATGCGGTGGTCGAGGTGAGCGCGGGTGGACACGACGACGTCCTGGCGGCCGAGGTTCTGACAGCGCTCGCGGCCTGGCAGATCCCGATCGTTCAGTTCAACGGAATGGTCGCCGAGCGAGTCGGCATGGGCTGGACCGACCTCCAAGCCCTCTACGTGCTGGCCAATCATGGTCCCGCGACCCCGACCGACCTGGCCCGGAGGGTCAACCTGACCACCGGGTCCGCCTCGCGGATGATCGACCGTCTAGAACGGGCTGGGTTCGTGCGCCGTGTCCCCGATCGTCAGGACCGCCGGCGAGTGCTCATCGAGCCGCTGCCCGCCGCGGTCGCTCGCGTGGGCAGCTTCTACGACCAGCTCAACGAGCTACATCGGCACGATCTGGCCGACATGACCCACGACGAGCTACGGACGCTCGCGCGTTTCATGAAGGCTGCTGCAGCCAGCACCGAAGCGGCGATCCGCAGTCTGTGACAGCTCCGCGGCCGCCGCGCGCCATGAGCATCTCGTCGGAGCCGGCCATCACCCGCACGGGCCGATAACGGGGTGCGCGCACGTGCCCTCCGAGAAGGAGCACGTGCGGCCCCGCCTGCCATCGGGAGCTGCCGGCGTCAGGTGCTCACGGCTTCGGCCCCACGTGCTGACGCCGGGTGTTCTGGATTACCGCGATCCGCCAGGAGCCGTCGTCCTCTCCCGGTCGGAGGTCAGCTCGGCGGTTCGGGCGCGCTGGACGCCGCCTCCCGCGGTGTGGACGAGCGCGACGTCGGGCCGGATGAACCGGATGTGGCGCTCCGCCGCAGCGGGCCCCGCGGAGTGGGTCATCCGCGAGGAGCGCAGCGGTCACCACAATCCTTGCGTCTCGGCTCATTCTGGGAGAGGGGCGTAGTCGTGTGCTCGTCCGAGGAGGAGACGTGCGAACCACGCGTCATCCGGCATCGCCCGACGACCTGGGCGTGATCAGCGACGTCCTGAGGAAGACGCGTGCCGCCGCCGGCGATGCCCCTGCTTCTGCCGACACCGGGCAGGCGATGCTCGACCACAGCCGGGCATCGCGCACCCCGCCCTTCGCGACCACCCCGTGGCGGGCCGACGAGGTGACCGGCGAGTGGGTGGCCGCGGTAGGCACCACTGGGGAGGCGGTGGCGCTGTATCTGCACGGCAGGCGCTTCCAGCACGAGGAACCTCCCGACGTGTTCGCCGCGCCTCTGTCGCACGCGCTCGGCATGCCGGTGTTGCTCCTGCACTACCGGCTCGCGCCTGCCCACCCCTATCCGGCCGCGCTGCAGGACGTGCTGACGGCCCTTCACGCACTTCTCGGACGCCGCCCCGCGTCGCGTGTGCTGCTCACCGGCCACTCCGCCGGGGCCACCCTCGCGTTGTCGGCGCTGACGGAACTGGCCGGCACCGGACACGCGCTGCCCACCGCCGCCGTCTCCGTCTCCCCCATCACCGACTTCACGTTCTCCGGCGCCTCGATCACCACGAACGAGGGCAAGGACGGCGTTGGCAGGGCGGAACTGGATGCGGTCCGCGACGCGTATCTCGGCGAGGCCGATCCGGCGGACTCTCCGCAGTCACCGCTGTTCGGCGAGCTCGCCGGCTTTCCGCCGCTGCTTCTGTGCGCCGGCAGCAACGAAATGCTCCTCGACGACACTCTCCGATTCGCCGAACGCGCCGACGGCGCCGGAGTGGAGGTCGAGCTCGACCTCTTCGACGGGATGATCCATGGCTTTCCCGTCATCTGCGCCGGGCAGCAGAGACGATGTTCGACCGGATCGCCGAGTTCGGTACGTCGTGGCCGCGCGGCGGCCTCGAACAGCCGCCGCAGCCGCTGACGATCCGCCGGGTCGGCTGGGCCGGTTACCAGGTCACGACGGAGCAGGGCACGCGTGTGCTGGTCGACCCGTACCAGGCCGACCCGGAAGGAGTCCACAGTGGACTCCCTGCGAGCCCTGTCACGCCGGAGGAGCTGTCCGACTCCGACGTCGTCGCCATCACCCACGCCGGTTACGACCACCGCGGCCAGGCCATCGAGATCGTCCGGAGTAGACAGGCGATCCTCGTCTGCGGCCCCGCGCTCTACCAGCACGCCCTGAGCCACGCCGTCCCGTCAAGACGCTGCGCGCCCATGGTCTCCGGCGTCGAGTTCCGCTGCCGGGACGTCACGATCAAGGCACTGGACGCCCGCCACTCCTCGAGCATGTGCTCCGACGGCCAGTTCCTGTCGGACCAGCCGATGAGCTACCTGCTGACCACCGCCGCCGGCACCCGGATCCTGTGCGGGGGCGACTTCTCGCTGTCCGCCGACCTGAAGACCTGGCGTGAGCTGTACCGGCCGCAGATCGCCGTGCTCGGCATCGGCGGCACGCGCGTCGGACCGGTCACGGTGACCGAACTGCCGCCGGCCGAGGCTGCGATCGCCGCGATGTGGCTGGGCGTGCACACCGTGATCCCGGTGCACTACCCGCCGGGCGACCCGGCCCCCGCCCAGCTCGCCGCCGACCTCGCAGGGCGCGAGCAGCCTATTCAGGTCGTAACCCTGGAGTTCGGCGAGACCTGGACCTCGACGCCCGGCACCGGCCCACGACCGGCATGACTGCCGGCGGTGGCTCGTCGGTCCGGTCAGCAGCGATCAGAAACGCGTGACCAGGGCAGCGACCGCCGCGGGGTCCTCCACGTGAGCGTTGTGGCCGAGGCCGGGCAGGTCGACGGCATTCGGCGCGAGCTCGAGCAGGTCCGCGGAACTGACGAGCGCGTCGTGCTGCCCCCGGGCCAGCACCACCGGCACCGACGCCGCGGCGAGCAGGGCAGCAACGCCCGGCTCGCCGACGCCGAAGGCCCGCGGGTCGAGCGCCGGGCGCCAGCGACCGTCCTCCTCGACGACACCGGCCGTGACTGCCGGGTGATCCACGTCGACGAGACCGTCGAGTCCGGCGACCCGCAGGTGGCGGGCCACGGCCTCATCACGCGTGTCGAAACGTGCAGGCTCCCTGGCAGCGAGCTTCGCGGCGCGGGCGAGCTCGTCGGGCGTCCAGGCGACCTTGATCCCGAGGCCCACCACCGCGCGCACACCGGGGCGACTCGCAAGGTGCAGCCCGACCACCCCGCCGAACGAGTGGCCGATGATCACTGTGTCGGCCGGATCGACCAGGTCGGCCACCGCCTCGGCCGTGGCGGAGAACGTGTACTGCGGCAACGGGTGCGAGCCCCCGTGGCCGGGCAGGTCGGGGGCCACCCAGGCCCGGTCGCCGAGGGCCACGACGACCCCGTCCCACACATCCGAGGTGGCACCCAGCCCATGGAGCAACAGCACGACGGGCGCCTCGGCGCCGCCACGACGCACACGCAGCGAAGTCACGCCGGCAGCATCCCGCATCCGATCACCCGCCGGGGAGCGAACACTCAGGCACTCACCGGGGCCTCGGAGCGCAGGCAGGCCTGTGCATAGGCGACAGGGGTGAGGCCGACGGCTGCGGTGAAGTCGCGGATGAAATGGGACTGGTCGTAGTAGCCCAGCTCGGCCGCGACCTCCGCCCACGGCCGGTGCTGCTCGCGGGCGAGCACGGCGGCGGCCTCGTGGAGCCGGTAGCGGCGCAGCACCCACTTGGGACTCACGCCGACATAGCGCTGGAACAGCCGCTGCAAGGTGCGCGGGTTGATGTTGAACCGCTCGGTGACGTCGTCGACCCGGCTGATGGTGCGGTCGTGGAGCAGCGCCGCGACGATCCGGCCGACCAGCTCCACCTGAGGATCAGGCGGCGGCAGGCGCTCCCGCAGGAAGGCCTCGACCAGCGCGACCAGCTCGTCGACGCCTGGAGCCGCCGTCATTCGCGCAGCCAGCCCGGCTGCGGCCGGCCCCCACAGTTGCTCGGCCGATAGCACCGCATCGGTGATATCGGAGACCGGCGCGCAGAGGAACGGCAGGAACGCCCCCGGCCGGAACTTGACGCCGAACACTCGGCCGGATCCGCGGTAGACGTAGGTGAAGCGATCGCGCCCGACCCCGGAGACGGCGAGCTGCCCGCCGTCGAGCACGAGGTTGACGCACGGATGCGGGAGCAGGGTGACCGACTCCTCGCGCCCCGGCTCCAGCTCCCAGGACACGAGCCAGTGGCGTTCGACGAGATCGGCGAGATCGGGCGCAGGCGGGAAGCGATCGAGGGAGAATCCCGTGGTGTGCTCCCCGAGCACACCGTGTTCGCTCGTGGTGGGCACCGGCACCTGCGTCACGTACTCAGGATGCCCGCGGACCCCGACAATTCGGCGAGTCGCGCGATGGCACGCGCCGGGCGGCGTGGGCACCCGGACGGGGCTTCTGGAAAGCGCAGGTGAGGGGCATGCTCACAGCGGTGGACGTCCGCCAGATCTATGCCCGGTGCAGCGCCGAGTTCGGGGCGCAGGTGCACGCCGTCGACGGCCGCTGGGACGCACCCACGCCGCTTCCCGGCTGGACGGTGCGGGACCTCGTACGCCACATCGTCGAGGAGGAGCGGTGGGCCCCGCCGCTCTTCGCAGGCGAGACGATCGATGACGTCGGTGACCGCTTCGCGGGCGACCTGCTCGGCGACGACCCGGTGAGTGCGTTCGACGACGCCGCCGCCCGGGCACTCTCCGTCGTCTTCGCCGACGGAGCGCTGGACCGTGTGGTGCACCTGTCCTTCGGCGACCACCCGGGAAGCGAGTACGCCTTGCAGCTCGCCGCCGACCACCTCGTCCATGCCGTCGACCTGGCGCGTGCGCTCAGCGCCGACGAGGCCATGGATGCCGAGGTGGTCGTGGCCGTACGGGAGTGGTTCGGCCCGATGGAGGCCGTTTACCGCGAGATCGGGGCGATCGGTCCGCGGGTCGAGGTTCCGGCCGGAGCGGGTGCGCAGGCCGAACTGCTGGGAATGATGGGGAGGACGCCATGAACAGCGGGAATCCGGACAGCGCCCTGGCCGCCGTCCAGCGCTTCCAGACGGCATTCGATGCCCAGGACGTCGACGCGATCATGGCCGCGATGACACGTGACTGCGTGTTCGAGGACACCACCCCGCCGGACGGGGGCAGGCACGTCGGCGCCGACGCGGTGCGGGAGGCCTGGATGGCGCTGTTCGCCGGGGCTCCGGACGGGGGTTTCACCACCGAGGAGCTGATCGAGGCGGGTGACCGGGTGGTGGTGCGCTGGCGCTATTCATGGGGCTCCGGGCACGTGCGGGGCGTGGACGTGTTCTCCGTCCGCGACGGGCTGGTGGCCGAGAAGCTCGCCTACGTGAAGGGCTGACACGCCGGCCAGCCCTTGACAAACTTTCTTGTCGGCGAGACCGTACGTCGGTGCACGAGCTTGCTGTTATCGACGATCCGGCCGCGGCCGGTGTCTCCCTCGACCCGGTGCGTGCCCGGCTGCTGGCCGAGCTGGCCGAGCCGGGTTCGGCCAGCAGCCTCGCCGCGAAGGTGGGGCTGCCCCGGCAGAAGATCAACTACCACCTACGCACGCTGGAGCACCACGGCCTCGTCGAACTGGTGGAGGAGCGCCGCAAGGGCAACATGACCGAGCGGATCCTGCAGGCCACCGCGTCGAGCTACGTGATATCGCCTGCCGCGCTCGACGCCGTTGCACCCGACCCGCAGCGGGCGCCCGACCGGCTCTCGGCACGCTGGCTGATCGCCGTCGCCGCCCGGACCGTACGGGAGGTCGGCGACCTCGTGCGGGGCGCCACGACCGCAGGCAAGCGGCTCGCGACCTTCACGATCGACGGCGAGGTCCGGTTCGCCTCGGCGAGTGACAGGGCAGCCTTCGCCGAGGAGTTGGCGAACGCGGTCACAACTCTCGTGTCCAAGTACCACGACGAAACGGCACCGGGGGGACGCCCGCACCGGGTGGTCGTCGCGGTGCACCCCAGCGCGCGCACCGACGACCCAGCGCGCGCCGAGACCCCTCAGGAGCAGACGACATGAGCGAGCGCCGACTGGAGAAGGACATCGAGCTGGCCGCCGACCCGGAACAGGTGTGGGAGGCGATCGCGACCGAGCCCGGCATCGCCACCTGGTTCGTGCCACACCGCGTGGAGCCACGCGAAGGTGGCACCGTCGGGCAGGACTACGGTTCCGGCTTCGAGACGGCCGGCCGGATCACGGCATGGGAGCCGGTATCGGCCGACGGGCGGGGCCGGTTCGCCTACGGATCCTTCGAGCCGCCGGCCGACGGACGTCCCGACTACGCCTTCGAGTTCCTCGTGGCAGGCCGCGAGGGCGGCGGCACAGTGGTGAGATTCGTGCAGAGCGGCTTCCTCGACGGCGCCGACTGGGACGGCGAGTACGACAGCTTCGACGCGGGCTGGAGCGTGTTCTTCGAGAACCTGCGCAGCTACTTCGCCCACTTCCGCGGCCTGCCCGCACAGAACGTGGTGACGATGGGCTGGACGTCCGACACGGCCCACACGGTCTGGCCCGTGCTGTACGGCGGGCTCGGCCTCACCGGGCGCCCCGATCTCGGCAGCGAGGTCACCCTCACCCCGGACGGTCCAGGGCCGATCACCGGTGTCGTGGACGTCATGACCGAGGAGTTCCTCGGCGTCCGGTCGGCCCGGGGCCTGCACCGCTTCGGCGCGGAGGGCTCCGAGGGCTGCGGCGTGAGCGCCTACCACTACTTCTACGGTGAGCCCGTGGACGCCGCTGCGCTGACGCAGGAGTGGCAGGCGTGGCTCACACGCCACCTCCCGGTGCCTGCGGGCACCGCGGACGTGCGCTGAGCCGCGGCTCCCCGCTCAGCGGTACCGCAGGCCCATCTCCTCCAGCCGCCGGATGCGATCCTGCATCGGCGGGTGGGTGGAGAACAGCCGGGCCGCCTGCTCGCCCGCCCGGAACGGGCTGGCGATCATCAGGTGCGACTGGGACATGAGCTTCGGCTCGGGGGGCAGCGGGGCGAGCTGGGTGCCGCGTTCGAGCTTGCGCAGGGCCGAGGCCAGCGCCAACGGGTCGCGGGTGAGCGCGGCGCCGCTCGCGTCGGCCTGGTACTCCCGGGATCGGCTCACGGCCATCTGCACGAGGCCGGCGGCGACCGGTCCGAGCAGCGCGATCAGCAGCAGCGCGATCGGGTTGGGGCGGTCCTCGTCGCCGCCCCCGAAGAGGCCGGCGAACATCGCGATGTTGGCCAGCAAGCTCACCATCGAGGCGAGGGCCCCGGCCACGGAGGAGATCAGGATGTCGCGGTTGTAGACGTGGCTCAGCTCGTGGCCCAGCACGGCTCGCAGCTCCCGCTCGTCGAGGAGGGAGAGCAGCCCCGTGGTGGCACAGACCGCGGCGTGGCGGGGGTCGCGGCCGGTGGCGAAGGCGTTGGGGGCAGCGGTGGGTGAGATGTAGAGGCGCGGCATCGGCTGGCGCGCGGTCTGCGAGAGCTCGCGCACGATCCGGTACATGACCGGGTGTTCCGGCTCGGTGATCGGGCGCGCGTGCATGGCACGTAGCGCGATCTTGTCGGAGTTGAAGTAGGCATAGCCGTTCATCCCCAGAGCGACGACGAACGCGATCACCAACCCACCACGCCCGAACAGCGACCCGACGAGCAGCACCAGCGCGCTCAGCCCGCCGAGCAGCATCGCGGTCTTCAACCCGTTCCACGACCTGTGCACCTCGGGTCCCTCCTGTCCCGATCTGTGAACGAACAACGACCTGAGCATGTTCCGGACGAGCACCGGAGCGCGACGTGACCGGCGTGACGGCGCGATCGCGGCTCTCGTAGAGCAAGATGCGGCCATGGCCACCGCAGTCCGCACCGAGATCACCGACCGCGTCGCCGTTCTGACCCTGTCCAACCCGGAACGTCGCAACGCCATGAACCTCGACCTGTCCGGCAAGCTCGCCGACGCCGTGCGGACCGTCACCGCCGACGACGCCGTGGGTGCCGTCGTGGTCACAGGCGAGGACCCGGCCTTCTGCGCCGGCGGCGACCTGGGTGAGCTCGCCAAGGCCGACCCCGCGACCCTCCTCGACGTCTATGCGGGCTTCCTCGCGATCGCCGAGTGCCCGCTGCCGACGATCGCGGCCGTGAACGGCGCGGCGGTCGGAGCCGGGCTCAACCTCGCGCTGGCGTGCGACCTGCGCCTCGCCGGCCCGCGCGCGCGATTCGACGCCCGGTTCCTGCCGCTCGGACTGCACCCGGGCGGCGGCTACACGTGGATGGCGCAGCGCGTGCTCGGCCCGCAAGGGGCAGCGGCGCTCACACTTTTCGGTGACGTCCTCGACGCCCAGGAGGCCGCGCGGATCGGCTTGGTCTACCGCGCGGTCGACGACGTCGTGGCGGCGGCCGTGGAGCTCGCCGCCCGGGCCGCGGCGGCGCCGCCCGATCTCGTCCGCACAACAAAGTCGACATTGCGTCTCACGGCTGGGATGGACACGCAGGCCGACGCTGTTGAGGTAGAGGTGCGAGCACAGGCGGCGTCGGTCAACTCCGACGAGTTCCAACAGCGACTGGCGGCTCTCCAGGCGAAGATCAGCAGCTCAGCCCGTGGACAAAAGGGGTAACGGGCGCATGCACCCGTACGAACCGTGAGGTGTGACATCCACCGGGGTGCGAGGACACTCAGACGTAGCGGGAGTTAACCTCCCAAGGCAAGCCTCAGTAAGCTCCGACGACCCGAGGACCGACCTCGAATGACTTCTGACACCGCCGTCGACCAGCCCACAACACAACCCGGCGGCGGCCCTGAGGTAATCCAGCGCGATCGAGTCGTCATCCGCTTCGCCGGTGACTCCGGCGACGGCATGCAGCTCACGGGCGACCGCTTCACCTCCGAGACCGCCGCCTTCGGCAACGATCTGTCGACCCTGCCCAACTTCCCCGCGGAGATCCGGGCTCCTGCCGGCACCCTGCCGGGCGTCTCGTCGTTCCAGCTGCACTTCGCGAACTACGACATCCTGACCCCCGGTGACCGTCCGGACGTCCTGGTCGCGATGAACCCTGCCGCGTTGAAGGCCAACATCGGTGACCTTCCTCCCGGCGGCGTGCTGATCGTCAACACTGATGAATTCAGCAAGCGGAACCTGGCGAAGGTCGGCTACGAGGCCAACCCGTTGGAGGACGGCTCACTCGAGCAGTTCTCCGTCTTCCCCGTCGCGATGGCCACCCTCACCCGTGGCGCCCTCGAGGAGACGGGGCTGTCCAAGAAGGACGCCGAGCGGGCGAAGAACATGTTCGCGCTCGGGCTGCTGTCCTGGATGTACCACCGCCCGCACGAGGGCACGGAGCGCTTCCTCCGCGAGAAGTTCGCGCGGCGCCCCGAGGTCGCCGAGGCCAACATCCTCGCGTTCCGCGCGGGCCATGCCTACGGCGAGACCACGGAGGCGTTCGCGGTCACCTACGAGGTGGCGCCCGCGAAGCTCGACGTCGGCACCTACCGGCAGATCACCGGCAACACCGCCCTCGCCTACGGGATCATCGCTGCCGGCCAGGTCAGCGGCCTCCCGGTGTTCCTCGGCTCCTACCCGATCACGCCGGCGTCGGACATCCTGCACGAGCTGTCCCGGCACAAGGCGTTCAACGTCACCACGTTCCAGGCCGAGGACGAGATCTCCGGTGTGGGGTCGGCGCTCGGCGCGGCGTTCGGCGGCGCTCTCGGTGTCACCACCACGTCGGGTCCCGGCATCGCGCTCAAGTCGGAGACCATCGGGCTCGCGGTCGCCCTGGAGCTGCCGCTGCTGATCGTGGACGTGCAGCGCGGTGGCCCGTCCACCGGGCTGCCCACCAAGACCGAGCAGGCCGACCTGCTGCAGGCGATGTTCGGCCGCAACGGCGAGGCCCCGGTGCCGATCATCGCGCCGCGCTCGCCCGGCGACTGCTTCGACGCCACGCTCGAGGCCGTGCGCATCGCGGTCACCTATCGCACGCCGGTGCTACTGCTCTCCGACGGGTCGCTCGCCAACGGCTCCGAGCCGTGGAAGGTGCCCGACGCGTCCACGCTCGAGGCCATCGACCCGAAGTTCGCCACGGAGCCGAACGCTCCGAACGGCACCGACGAGTTCTGGCCCTACCTGCGCGATGACGAGACGCTCGCGCGCCCGTGGGCCGTGCCCGGCACGCCGGGGCTGGAGCACCGCATCGGCGGCCTCGAGAAGGCCGACGGACGCGGGTCCATCTCCTACGACCCCGACAACCACGACCGCATGGTCCGGCTGCGGGCCGCGAAGATCGACGGCGTCACCGTGCCCGACATCGAGGTCGACGACCCCACCGGCGACGCGGAGCTGCTGGTGCTGGGCTGGGGCTCCACCTACGGTCCGATCGGTGCGGGCGCCCGCCGCGTCCGCGCGATGGGCAAGAAGGTCGCCCAGGCCCACCTGCGCCATCTCCACCCTCTGCCGGCCAACCTCGGCGAGGTGCTCGCCCGCTACCGCACCGTGCTGGTGCCCGAGATGAACCTCGGCCAGCTGTCGGTGTTGTTGCGCGCCCGCTACCTGGTGGACGCCAAGAGCTACACGAAGGTCTCGGGCCTGCCGTTCAAGGCCGAGGAGCTTCAGGACGTCTTCCTGGACTACCTGAACCCGCACAGCATCAACCCGAATCGCATCAATGGGGTGCATGCATGACCGCGATCGACCTCGGGCTTCCGCAGCTCGGTGGGCTCGACGGCGTCCCGACGACCGACGAGAAGCAGACGGCGAAGGACTTCACCTCCGACCAGGAAGTGCGCTGGTGTCCCGGCTGCGGTGACTACGCCGTGCTGGCCGCCGTCCGCCAGTTCCTCCCCACCCTGGGGATCAAGCGCGAGAACACGGTGTTCGTCTCGGGCATCGGGTGCTCGTCGCGGTTCCCGTACTACCTCAACACCTACGGGATGCACTCGATCCACGGCCGCGCCCCGGCCATCGCCACAGGTCTGGCCGTCACCCGGCCCGACCTGTCGGTGTGGGTCGTCACGGGCGACGGTGACGCCCTCTCGATCGGCGGCAACCATCTGATCCACGCGCTGCGGCGCAACGTCAACCTCAAGATCCTGCTGTTCAACAACCGGATCTACGGGCTGACCAAGGGTCAGTACTCGCCCACGAGCGAGGAGGGGAAGGTCACCAAGTCGACCCCGATGGGGTCGGTCGACCACCCGTTCAACCCGATCTCGGTGGCCCTCGGGGCCGAGGCCACGTTCGTCGGCCGGGCGCTCGACTCCGACCGCAAGGGTCTCACCGAGGTGCTCGGCGCGGCCGCGGCACACCGCGGCACGGCTCTCGTCGAGATCTACCAGGACTGCCCGATCTTCAACGACGGCAGCTTCGACGTCCTGCGGAAGGGCGAGGAGGCCACCGAGCGCCTCATCCCCGTCCGTCACGGCGAGCCCATCCGCTTCGGCCCCGTGGCCGAGGACGGGCTGGGCAGCTACGCCGTCGTCCAGGAGGGGTTCGGCCTGGGCGTGGCGAAGGTCGACGAGGTCGGCGCCGACAAGGTGGTCGTGCACGACGCCACCGACCACAACCTGGCGTTCGCACTGTCCCGGCTGTCCGACCAGAACCTCACGCACACCGTCACGGGGATCTTCCGCAACGCCGAGCGGAGCACCTACGACGACGCCGCCAGGGCGCAGGTGGACGAGGCCCGCCGCACCCGCACGGCCGACCTGCAGGCCCTGATCAACGGTCGCGACACCTGGACCGTCGCGGGCTGACGCACGCGAGAGACCGACCGCTTCGGGCCGGCCGACCGATCCGGTCGGCCGGCCCTTTGCGTTCGTGGCATCGGTCAGGGCGGCGCCGGCTCCACCGGAGCTCGCTGCGGCGGTATCTCGGACGGCGTGGTCGCCCTGCGCGGCCGCTGGGGTGTGGCGCCGGCCTGAGCCCGTCCGTCCGCTCGTGCATCGTCCTTCGCACAGGCGGAGCCGTCCGATCCGGGACGTTCGGGGGACGGCCGGGACGCCGGAGCCACGCCGAGCCCGTCGAGCGCGGCTGCCGCAGCCGCGCCGATGCTCCTACGGCGCCGCGCGAGCTCCTGTTCGCGACCGGCGACCTCCCGCTCGTGATCGAGTACTGCGAGAGCCGGGTCGGCGGGGGGTCGGAACGGCTCCTGCTGCTCGGTCGGTGGCGGGGTCGCGGGGCATGGGGGCGGCGGCGCTGGACCCGACCACGGCGCCATTCCCGTGGGCCCGGGCAGGACCGTAGGGCGGAGCGGCACCGCAGGCCGCACGAACACCAGCCACGTCACACCCGCCCCGGCGAGGAACGCGATCGCGCACAGGAGCCACACCTGGCCGACCAGCCACCACATGCCGTTTCCCCCTCGAGACGACGATCTCGGCACGTCAGGACCCGCGCTCGCTACGCGCATCGCCCTCCCTCGATCGGACCATGTCGGAGGGTTCACCCGCGGGTGAAAGTTCTCGGCGAATCGACACGAACAGTGCACGGCCACCACCCGTTCGGCCCGAACCGCCCTCAGGAGCGGTGACCGGACGCAATGTGACACCGGTGGCGCCAGGAGAGCGCCGTCCGTCGAATGTTCTGATAGGAGGGTGACTGCCCCGTTCACCCATCTCGATCGTCGCGGCGTGCTGCTCGGCGTCGGGGCGTACGTGACGTGGGGGCTCTTCCCGGCGTTCTGGCCACTCCTCGACCCGGCAGCACCGATCGAGGTGCTCGCCCACCGGATCCTGTGGACGCTCGTGCTGATGGCCGTGGTGCTGTCACTGCTGCACCGCTGGTCCGACCTGCGCGGGCTCGCGCTTCGCCACTGGCTGACGGTCACGGCGGCAGCGGTGTGCATCGCCGTGAACTGGGGCGTGTTCATCTACGGCGTCGCGATCGGGCATGTCGTCGAGATCGCGCTCGGCTATTACATGAGCCCCCTTGTCAGCGTGCTGCTCGGGGTCGTGGTGCTGCGCGAGCGGCCACGTGTTCTGGAATGGGTGGCGTTGGCCGTCGCCACCTCGGCCGTGCTGATCATCAGTGTCAGCAACGGCAGCCCACCGTGGCTCGGGCTGGCGCTCGCTGTCTCGTTCGGTGTGTACGGACTGCTGAAGAAGGCGGTTCCGCTGAGCTCAGCCGCCGGCCTCACGGCCGAGGGCGTGGTGCTGGGCCCGCTCGCGGCTGTGCTGATCGTGGTGCTGCAGATCGGCGGGACCGGCACGCTCCTGAACCACGGTGCGTGGCACATCGTGCTGCTCATCGCGGCAGGCCCCGTCACCGCGCTCCCGCTGGTGCTCTACGGCGCCGCTGCCCGCCGGATCCCGCTCACCACGCTCGGCACCCTCATGTACCTGACGCCGACGCTGCAGTTCCTCTGGGGTGTGCTGGTCGTCGGCGAGGCGATGCCGGCCGTGCGCTGGGCCGGCTTCGCCCTGGTGTGGCTGGCGCTCGCGATCCTCACCGTCGACCTGGTGCGGGCCGCCCGCGCGGGTCGAGATCGCCTGACGGAGCGTCAGCCCGTGCGATCCACCACGTAGGTGGTGAGGGAGGCGAGAGCCTCGGCGGCGGGGCTCTCCGGGAGCTTCCCGAGCTCTGCGCGGGCGCTCGCGGCTTCGGCGGCGAGCATCGTGCGCGCGCGCTCGAGCCCGGAACCCGTACGCAAGAGGGCGAGCGCCTCGTCGACCTCGGCGTCGTCGGTGAGCGGCCGCGCCAGCAGCACCCGGAGCCGGTCGGCGTCCGCACCGGTGTCCTGCAGCGCGTACAGCATCGGCAGCGTGAGCACGCCCTCGCGCAGGTCGGTGCCGGGAGTCTTGCCGGACCTGTCCGATGCCGACGCGATGTCGATGATGTCGTCCGAGATCTGGAAGGCGGTGCCGATGGTGGCCCCGAAGCGCTGCAGTGCGTCCACGTGCTCGGGCGGGCAGCCCGAGAACATGCCGCCGTACCGGCCGGAGGTGGCGATCAGCGACCCGGTCTTCTCCGCGATCACCTGCAGGTAGTGCTGCACAGGGTCCTCGCCGGGGCGCGGGCCACGGGTCTCCCGCATCTGGCCCGTCACCAGCTCGGCGAACGTCTCGGCGATGATGCGCACGGCGTCGGGCCCGAGATCCGCGACGAGGCGGGAGGCGTGGGCGAACAGGAAGTCGCCGGTGAGGATCGCGACGCTGTTGTCCCACCGCGAGTTGGCGCTCTCCGCCCCGCGGCGCATCGTGGCCGAGTCCATGACGTCGTCGTGATAGAGCGTCGCCAGATGGATCAGTTCGACGACGGCCGCGGCCGTGATCACCTCTGGCACGTCCGGGTGCGGCCCGATCTGCGCCCCGAGCAGCGTGAACAGTGGGCGGAACCGCTTGCCGCCCGCATCGATGAGATGCAGCGACGTCTCGGTGACGAACCCGTAGTCGCTGCGCACCTCACGGCGCAGCAGCTCCTCGACCCTGTCCAGACCTGTGGCAGTGGCCGCGGCAAGCTCGGCGTCGCCGAGCTCGACACCCATAATCGCATTCGTACCCACGCACGCTCCTCGGTGACGCTCGTCGGCCGCCTCAGCGTCACTGCTGTGTTCAGTGTGAGCCCGCGAGCTCGATGACGTACCTACCCTACGAACCCGCCGCCACCTGCCCAGTCCAAGGCCAGTGTCGGAACGATTCCGAGCAGCAGTGTGATCAGCACACCGAGGGTGATGGCCGCGGTGGTGAACGCTCCGGGCACGGTGACGGTCGGACCGTCGACGGCAGGCTCGCTGAAGTACATCAGCACGATCACACGGACGTAGAAGAACGCGGCGACGGCGCTCGCCACCAGCGCGATCACCACGAGCGGGGCCATCCCGTCGGAGAGCGCCGCGGAGAACACAGCGAACTTGGCGGTGAATCCGCTGGTCAGCGGGATTCCGGCGAGCGCGAGGAGGAGGAACGTCATCACGCCGGCCACCACCGGGGACCGCTTGCCGAGCCCGGCCCACTGGGAGAGGTGAGTGGCCTCGCCGTCGGCATTGCGGACCAGGCTGATCACGGCGAACACGGCGAGCGTGGTGAAGCCGTAGGCCAGCAGGTAGAACAGCGTGCTCGAGACGCCCTGCTCTGTGATCGAGATCGCACCGAGCAGCAGGAATCCGGCGTGCGCGATGGATGAGTAGGCGATCATCCGCTTCATGTCGGTCTGTGTGAGACCGAGCACAGCGCCGATCACCATCGACACGATGGCGATCGCCCAGAGCACCCCGCGCCACTCCCACCGCGTGTCCCCGAATGCCACGTGCAGCACCCGCAGGATGGCGCCGAACGCAGCAACCTTGGTGCAGGCCGCCATGAACGCCGTGACGGGTGTGGGTGCGCCCTGGTAGACGTCCGGCGTCCAGGTGTGGAACGGCGCCACCGAGCCCTTGAACATCAGGCCGACGACGAGAAGGGCGAGCCCGCCGAGCAGCAGCGCGTCGGACCGTGCCGAACCGGCGGCCGCGGTGGCGATGTCGGTGAACCGCACCGAGCCCGCGTAGCCGTAGATCAACGCGAGGCCGTACAGGAAGAAGGCGGACGCGAACGCGCCGAGCAGGAAGTACTTGACCGCCGCCTCCTGCGAGAGCAGCCGCCTGCGCCGGGCGAGCCCGCACATCAGGTAGAGCGGGAGCGACAGCACCTCGAGCGCGACGAACATCGTGAGCAGGTCGTTCGCGGCGACGAACGCCATCATCCCGCCGAGCGCGAACAGCGTGAACGGGAAGACCTCGGTCTGCATGGTGGGCGCGAGGCCCGGCGTGCCGTAGGAGCGGTCCTCCGGGAGGTCGAGCCTTCCGCCGCCGGTACCGCCACCACCGCCGGCACCGACCGCGGCCCGCGACGCCGCCGAGGCGATGAACGCCCCGCCGGGCTCCACGGAACGGTCGGCGATCAGCAGGATGCCGCCGAGGCCGAGCGCGAGCAGCGTGCCCCACAGGAAGAGTGTGGGCCGGTCCACCGCCAGCGCGTCGGCCAGCGTGGTGATGCCGTCGGGAGTGCCGCCTGCGTACAGGCCGAGCGCGAGCCCGGCCGCGCCGACGGCGACGACCGACAGCGTCACCTGGGCGGGCCAGCGCTGGTGGCGTGGGAGGAACGCCTCCACCAGCACGGAGATGCACGCCGCGGCGAGCACGATCAGCAGCGGCGCGATCGCCGCGTAGTCGATGGGCGGCGCCATCAGGGGCGCCTGAGCCAGGCTGCTCACCGGGACTGTCCTCCCACCGGGTCGGCGAGACCCACTTCGTTCATGGTGGCCACCACGGACGGGTTGATGACGTCGAGCACCGGACCCGGGAAGAACCCGAGCAGGACGATCAGCACGATCAGCGGCGTCAGCACGCCGATCTCACGCTTCGACAGGTCCGGGAACCCGGATCCGCCGCGCTTGGCGGCGACGCCGGGGTCGAGCATGGTGCCCGGGCCACCACCCGCACGCTCCAGCGCGCCGAGAACGGCGGCGCCGCGCACCGGGCCCTGCATGGTGCGCTGGTACATCCACAGCACGTAGAGCGCCGCGAAGATGATGCCGACGGTGGCCAGGATCGTGTACACGGGCTCGCGCGGGTAGGAGCCGACGAGCACCAGGAACTCGCTGACGAACGAGTTGGTGCCCGGCAGCGCCAGCGACGAGAGCCCGGCGAGCAGGAACGTGCCGGCCAGCAGCGGGGCGAGCTTGTGGACGCCCCCGTAGTCGGTGACCAGCCGCGACCCGCCACGCACGATGAGCAGGCCGACCACGATGAACAGCATCCCCGTCGAGATGCCGTGGTTGACCATGTACAGCGTGGACCCCGCGAAGGCCTGCGTGGAGAACGCGAAGATCCCGAGCGCGATGAACCCGAAGTGCGCGATCGAGGTGTAGGCGACGAACCGCTTCATGTCCGTCTGCCCCACGGCGAGCAGGCCGCCGTACAGGATCCCGATCACGGCCAGGGTGAGCACCAGCGGCGCGAGCTGCTGTGACGCGAGCGGGAACAGCGGGAGGCAGTAGCGCAGGAAGCCGAAGGTGCCGACCTTGTCCAGCACGCCGACGAGCAGCACGCCCGCGCCGACCGGTGCCTCGGCACCGGCGTCGGGCAGCCAGGTGTGGAACGGCACCAGCGGTGCCTTGATCGCGAACGCGACGAAGAAGCCCAGGAAGAGCCAGATCTGCGTGGACTCCGGCAGCGACGCCGCCATCCGCTGCAGTTCGGTCCAGGTGAAGGTGCCCTGCCCGAGCTGCTCGCCGCTCGCGACGAAGAGGCCGATCACCGAGGCGAGCATGATCAGCCCGCCGAGCAGCGAGTACAGGAAGAACTTGACCGCCGCGTACTGCCTGCGCGGGCCGCCGAACCGCCCGATCATGAAGTACATCGGGATCAGCATGGCCTCGAAGAACACGTAGAACAGGAACACGTCGGTGGCGGCGAAGACGCCGACCAGCAGGCCCTGGGTGGCGAGCAGCAGCGCGAAGAAGCCCGACCTCGTGCGGCCCTCCGGGAGCTTCTCCTCCCAGGAGAACGCCATCACGATCGGCACCAGCACGGCGATCAGGGCCAGCATCACCAGCGCGATTCCGTCGATGCCGAGCGCGAACCGTGTGCCGAAGGCGGGGATCCACGGCACCGAGAGCTCGAACTGGAACCGCGTGCCGTTCGCGGCGTCGGCCACCGAGTAGGAGAGCCAGGTGATCGCGGTGATCACGAGCTCCACCAGCGCGAACCCGAGCGCGACGAGCCTGGCCAGCCGCGGGTTCTCCTTCATCGGCGCCACCACGAGCGCGCCGATGAGCGGAAGGAGCAGAAGAACGAGGAGCAACACGCTTCCTCCTGAGTTCACGGAACCGGCGTTCATGAGAACCGCACCGCCAGGAGCGCCGCCACGACGAGCACCGAGCCGCCGAGCATCGACAGCGCGTAGGAGCGCACGAACCCGGTCTGCAGCCTGCGCAGGCGGCCCGAGCTGCCGCCCAGGAACGCGGCCGTGCCGTTGACCAGGCCGTCGACCCCGCGGTTGTCGACGTAGACCAGCGCGCGGGTGAGCCAGGTGCCCGGCCGCGCGATGAGCGTCTCGTTGATCGCGTTGGCGTACAGGTCACGCCGGGCCGCCCGAACGGGAAGCGACACCGGCTCGGGCCGTTCGACGGGTGTGGGCCGCCTGCCGACCAGCAGGTAGGCGATCAGCACACCCAGCGCGGCGAGCACGAGGGTGAGGATCGTGACCTCGGTGTGCGACAGGGCGGCGTGCTCCGGCTCCACCTGCTCGCCGACCGACGGGGCCAGCCAGGTGGCCAGCACGTTGTTGTAGGTGAGCAGGAAGCCTGCGAAGACCGACCCGATCGCGAGCACGATCATCGGCCCGGTCATCGAGGGCGGCGACTCGTGCGGGTGGTACTCCTCGCCGTCGGCTGTGCGGAGCTCCTCCCAGCGCTTCTTGCCGAAGAAGGTCATCAGCATCAGGCGGGTCATGTAGAAGGCGGTGATACCGGCCGCGATCGCGGCCGAGAGCCCGAACACCCAGCCCTGCCAGCCCGGAGCCGTGAACGCGGCCTCGATAATCGCGTCCTTGGTGAAGTAGCCGGACAGGCCGGGGAAGCCGATCAGCGCGAGGTAGCCGAGTCCGAACGTCACGAACGTGATCGGCATGTACTTGGCCAGGCCGCCGAACCTGCGCATGTCGACCTCGTCGTGCATCGCGTGCATGACCGACCCGGCACCGAGGAAGAGCCCCGCCTTGAAGAAGCCGTGGGCGAGCAGGTGGGCGATGCCCAGGGCATAACCGACCGGTCCGAGGCCGACCGCGAGGATCATGTAGCCGATCTGGCTGACCGTGGAGTACGCGAGCACCTTCTTGATGTCGTCGTAGGCGCACCCGATGATCGCCCCGATCAGGAGCGTGATCACGCCGACGAGCGTGACGACCAGCCTGCCAGTCTCCGTGAGGTTGTAGATCGGGCTCGCCCGCGCGATCAGGTACACGCCGGCGGTGACCATCGTGGCCGCGTGGATCAGCGCCGACACCGGAGTGGGGCCTTCCATCGCGTCCGGCAGCCAGGACTGCAGCGGGAACTGGCCGGACTTACCGCAGGCACCGAGCAGCAGCAACAGCGTGATGGCGATCAGCGCAGGCGTGGAGACCTCGCCGATCCGCTCGAACACCTCGGTGTACTGGATCGTGCCCAGCTGCGTCCAGAGCAGGAAGATCGCGAGGGCCAGCCCGACGTCACCGACGCGGTTCATCAGGAAGGCCTTCTTCGCGGCGGTGGCCGCGGACGGGCGGTCCTGGTAGAAGCCGATCAGCAGGTAGGACGCCAGACCGACGCCTTCCCAGCCGAGGTAGAGCATCACGAAGTTGTTGCCCAGGACGAGCAGCAGCATCGCCGCGACGAACAGGTTGAGCTGCGCGAAGAACCGCCGCCTGCCAGGGTCGTGGCTCATGTAGCCGACCGAGTAGATGTGGATCAGCGATCCGACACCGGTGATCAGCAGCACGAAGGTCAGCGACAGCGGGTCGAGCCGCAGCCCGAAGTCGATGTGCAGGGAACCGACCGAGATCCAGTCGTAGAGCGAGAGCTCCCGCGTGCGTTGCGCAGGGTCGAGCGACACGGTCTCGAGGAAGATCAGCAGACCGACGACGAACGACGCGACGACGGTGAGCACGCCGAGGATGTGGCCCCACGCGTTCGCCCGCCGCCCGGCGACGAACAGCACGAGTGCCCCGAGCGCCGGCAGCGTGAACAGCAGCCAGGCCAGTGAGGCCATACCGGTGGCTGCACCGACCTCCGGAAGCTCGGTGGCCTGGGCCAGCACGGCGGTCACCGCGGGCTCCGGGCGGTGGCCGCGCCGATCACGGCACGGACGTCACGAGTAGGCGCCGGCCGGCGACGTTCGCGCCGGGACCGCGGCAACTGGTGCGGGGTGAGCACGGGGAGCTCCTAGTCTCAGTACTTGAGCAGGTTCGCGTCGTCGACCGACGCGGTCCGGCGGGTGCGGAAGATCGACATGATGATCGCGAGACCGACCACGACCTCGGCGGCCGCCACGACCATCACGAAGAACGCCATCACCTGGCCGTCGAGCTGGCCGTTGATCCGCGCGAATGTCACCAGGCTCAGGTTCACGGCGTTGAGCATCAGCTCGATGCACATGAACACGACGATCGCGTTGCGCCGCACCAGCACGCCCACCGCGCCGATGGAGAACAGCAGCGCCGAGAGCAACAGGTAGTAGGTGGGGCTCACCGGGTCTCCTCGGAGGTGTCGTCGGTGGACCGGGAACCGGTGAGGGCGTGGGCGTCCGGGTGCGGTTCGTCGACGGGCTCCACGCGGGTGCCGTCGATGATCGCCGAGAGCGACTCGGGGGCGATCGAACCGTCCGGCAGCACAGCCGGGACGGCCACCGAGTTGGCCGTGGCGTACACACCGGGACCGGGCAGCGGCGAGATCCGGTCGTGCTCGCCCCGGAGCCGGGCTTCGACGGTCTCGCGCTGGCCGCGCTTGGCGTGGCTCTTGCCCTGCGCGAACGCCAGCACCATCGCGCCGAGCGCCGCGGTGATGAGCAGCGCGGACGTGAGCTCGAAGGCGAAGAGGTACTTGGTGAAGATCAGCGCGCCGAGCCCGGTGACGTTGCCGCTGTAGCCCGCGCCGTTCGCGGCGAGCCCCACCGACGTGACGGAGGTGAGCGAGCGCCCGATGGCGGCCACCAGCAGCACCGCCAGCCCGACGCCCAGACAGAGCGCCGCCAGCCGCTGACCGCGCAGCACCTCGACGACCGAGTCGGAGCTGTCCCTGCCGACCAGCATCAGCACGAACAGGAACAGCATCATGATCGCGCCGGTGTAGACGATGATCTGCACGAAGCCGAGGAACGGCGCCTGCTGCACGATGTAGAAGACAGCAAGGCAGAACATCGTGCCCACCAGCGCCAGCGCCGAGTGCACGGCGTTGCGGGCGAACACCATGCCGAGCGCGCCGGCAAGCGCGATCGGGCCGAGAATCCAGAAGACGACGGCCTCGCCGACACCGACGGTGTCTGCCGAAGGGGCGCTTGCGGCCCCGAGCATCAGCTCCGAAGGGGCGCTTGCGGCCCCGAGCATCGGCAGTGCTTGTGCGAGCACGCTCATCTGACCTGCTCCCCCACCGGGTCGGTCTCCGGGTTCTTCCGCGCCAGCTGCGGACCCTGGACGTAGTAGTCCTGCTCGTCCTTGCCCAGGCGCATCGGGTGCGGCGGCTGCTCCATGCCGGGCAGGAGCGGCGCGAGCAACTGCTCCTTCGTGTAGATCAGGTCCTGCCTGTTGTCGTCGGCCATCTCGTAGAAGTTGGTCATCGTCAACGAGCGGGTGGGGCAGGCCTCGATGCAGAGCCCGCACCCGATGCAGCGCAGGTAGTTGATCTGGTAGATCGCGCCGTAACGCTCACCCGGGGAGTAGCGCTCCTCCTCGGTGTTGTCCCCGCCCTCCACGTAGATCGCGTCGGCCGGGCACGCCCAGGCGCACAGCTCGCAGCCCACGCACTTCTCCAGCCCGTCCGGATGCCGGTTGAGCTGGTGGCGGCCGTGGTACCGCGGCGCGGCCGGGGGGAAGTTCTCCGGGTACTCCTCGGTGACGACCTTCTTGAACATCGTCGAGAAGGTGACACCGAAGCCCTTGAAGAACTCAAACATCGTCGGTCTCCTTGGAGGAACCACCCGTCAGAACCGGCTTTCGTTCCGGTTCGGCGTCCATTGCGCGCGGGCGTAGCTTGTGGCGCGACGGTGTGGGCACCGTCAGGTCCAGCGGTGGCACCGGGTAGTCCGAGGCCAGCTCGATCACCGGCTCCTCGACCTTGCGG
>NZ_JAKXMK010000115.1 GCF_022524485.1 Pseudonocardia alaniniphila | reverse complement strand
GTCGAACCCGAGGATCTTCTTGACCTGGGCGACCTCGTCGGTGCCGAGTGCGGCGCCGTGGGCTTTGCCGGTGTTCATCGTGGTGGGGGCGGGGTAGCCGATGATGGTGCGCAGTTCGATGAAGGAGGGGCGGTCGGTTTCGGCGCGGGCGTTGTCGAGGGCCTGGAGGATGCCGGTGACGTTTTCGCCGCTGTCGACGATTTGGACGTGCCAGCCGTAGGCCTCGTAGCGCTTGGCGGTGTCTTCGGACAGGGCGATGGTGGTGTCGTCTTCGATGGAGATGCGGTTCTTGTCGTAGATGACGGTGAGGTTGCCCAGTTGTTGGGTGCCGGCGAGGGAGGAGGCTTCGGAGGTGACGCCTTCTTCGATGTCGCCGTCGGAGGCGATGACGTAGATGTGGTGGTCGAAGGGGCTCTCGCCGTGTGGGGGTTCGGGGTCGAACAGGCCGCGTTCGCGGCGGGCGGCCATGGCCATGCCCACGGCGGAGGCCAGGCCTTGGCCCAGGGGGCCGGTGGT
>NZ_JAKXMK010000114.1 GCF_022524485.1 Pseudonocardia alaniniphila | reverse complement strand
GGGCCGGGGCGCAGCGCGACGGAGCTGATCGCCGCGCTGGGGCGCCCCGACGGCCCGCGCGCGCTGCTCGTGTTCGGCTCGAACCTGCGTGTCTCCGCCCCCGACGCGAACGCGGTGACCGAGCGGCTCGCGGCGCTCGACCTGCTCGTGGTGGCCGACGTCGTGCCCGGCGAGACGGCGATGGCCGCCGACGTCGTGCTTCCCGTGGCGCAGTGGGCCGAGGAGGAGGGCACGATGACCAACCTGGAGGGCAGGGTGCTGCGGCGCCGCCGTGCCCTGCGGCCACCCGAGGGCGTGCGAACAGACCTGGAGGTGATCTCCGGGCTGGCGGCCGAGCTGGGTGTCGCTGGGTTTCCCGCGGACCCACGGATGGTGTTCGACGAGCTGCGCGCGGCCTCGGCGGGCGGCCCGGCCGACTACTCCGGGATCAGCTACGACCGGCTCGACGCGGGGGAGGCCCTGCACTGGCCGTGCCCGGCCCGCCCTCCCGGCGAGGAGGCCCACCCCGGCAGCCCGCG
>NZ_JAKXMK010000113.1 GCF_022524485.1 Pseudonocardia alaniniphila | reverse complement strand
GTGGCGGTTGAGGACCGTGGGGTAGTGGCCCCCGACGACGAAGCCCTGCATGACGTCGGGTTCGCCGGTGTGCACGGTGTAGGGGCGGCCGGAGACGTCGACCACCGCCTGCGCCAATGCCTCGTCCATCGGGATCCAGGCGTCGCCGAAACGGCGGATGCCTTTCTTGTCGCCCAGGGCTTGGCGGATGGCTTGGCCGAGCACGATGGCGACGTCTTCGACGGTGTGGTGGGCGTCGAGTTGGATGTCGCCTTCGGCTTGCACGGTGAGGTCGAATGCGCCGTGTTTGCCGAGGGCGTCGAGCATGTGGTCGAAGAACGGCACTCCGGTGGTGATCTCGGTGGTGCCTGTTCCGTCGAGGTCGATCTCGACGAGGACCTTGGATTCCTTGGTGACCCGCTCGACGCGGCCGATCCTGCTGGTCATGTGTGTAACTCCCGCTCCACCACGTCCGCTGCGACCTGCAGGAACGTGTCGTTCTCCTCCGGCGTGCCGATCGTGACGCGCAACCGCTGCGCGATCCCGACGTCGCGGATCAACACACCGCGGTCGAGGAACGCCCGCCAGGCCCGGGGGGCCTCGG
>NZ_JAKXMK010000112.1 GCF_022524485.1 Pseudonocardia alaniniphila | reverse complement strand
CCATGGCGAAGATGATCGCTTTCGACGAGGAGGCGCGCCGCGGGCTCGAGCGCGGCATGAACACCCTCGCCGACGCTGTCAAGGTGACGCTGGGCCCGCGTGGTCGCAACGTCGTCCTGGAGAAGAAGTGGGGCGCGCCCACCATCACCAACGATGGTGTGTCGATCGCCAAGGAGATCGAGCTCGAGGACCCGTGGGAGAAGATCGGGGCCGAGCTGGTCAAGGAGGTCGCCAAGAAGACCGACGACATCGCGGGTGATGGCACCACCACCGCGACGGTCCTGGCGCAGGCGCTGGTCCGTGAGGGTCTGCGCAACGTGGCCGCGGGTGCGAACCCGATGGCGCTCAAGCGGGGCATCGAGAAGGCCGTGGAGGCCGTCTCGCAGCAGCTGCTGAAGACCGCCAAGGAGGTCGAGACCAAGGAGCAGATCGCTGCGACCGCCTCGATCTCGGCGGCCGACTCCACGATCGGTGAGCTGATCGCCGAGGCGATGGACAAGGTCGGCAAGGAGGGCGTGATCACGGTCGAGGAGTCCCAGACCTTCGGTCTGGAGCTCGAGCTCACCGAGGGCATGCGCTTCGACAAGGGCTAC
>NZ_JAKXMK010000111.1 GCF_022524485.1 Pseudonocardia alaniniphila | reverse complement strand
ATGATGACTCAAGGCACCTTGGTCGATGCCACCATCATTGAGGCACCCAGCTCGACCAAGAACAAAGAGCAGCAACGCGATCCGGAGATGCATCAGACCAAGAAAGGCAATCAGTGGCACTTTGGCATGAAGGCCCACATTGGTGTCGATGCCAAGAGTGGCCTGACCCACAGCCTGGTCACCACCGCGGCCAACGAGCATGACCTCAATCAGCTGGGTAATCTGCTGCATGGAGAGGAGCAATTTGTCTCAGCCGATGCCGGCTACCAAGGGGCGCCACAGCGCGAGGAGCTGGCCGAGGTGGATGTGGACTGGCTGATCGCCGAGCGCCCCGGCAAGGTAAGAACCTTGAAACAGCATCCACGCAAGAACAAAACGGCCATCAACATCGAATACATGAAAGCCAGCATCCGGGCCAGGGTGGAGCACCCATTTCGCATCATCAAGCGACAGTTCGGCTTCGTGAAAGCCAGATACAAGGGGTTGCTGAAAAACGATAACCAACTGGCGATGTTATTCACGCTGGCCAACCTGTTTCGGGCGGACCAAATGATACGTCAGTGGGAGAGATCTCACTAAAAACTGGGGATAACGCCTTAAATGGCGAAGAAACGGTCTAAATAGGCTGATTCAAGGCATTTACGGGAGAAAAAATCGGCTCAAACATGAAGAAATGAAATGACTGAGTCAGCCGAGAAGAATTTCCCCGCTTATTCGCACC
>NZ_JAKXMK010000110.1 GCF_022524485.1 Pseudonocardia alaniniphila | reverse complement strand
GTGGCCTGCAGAGGGTCGCGGTCGCCTGTGCTGTTCTCCCAGAGCATCCAGGGCCGGGTACCACCCTGGTAGGCCGCCTCCAACGCGGTGCGCTCCTTGACCGTGTCGGCAGGCTGCCAGAACCCCCGGTGCCGATAGGCCATCATCCGGCCCTCCTTGGCCAGCACCGCGGCCCCGTCCGCGATCAGATCCCCGTTCTCCGGGATGTAGTCGAAGATCTCCGGACGCAACACGAAGTACCCGCCGTTCTCCCACAACGGCATCTGCTGCAACGTGGTGATCGCCGAGATCCGATCATCCGACCCCACGTCCACACAGTGGAACGCCGACTGCGGCGGCACCGCCAGCAACGCCCCCACCGCATCCGAGGCCGCGAACTTCCCGATCATGTCGTTCAACGGCAGGTCGGTGAGCACATCCGCGTAGTTGGCCAGGAACATCTCCTCCTCGCCCACCAACGACCGCACCCGCCGCAACCGCTCCCCGATCGGGGAGTCCAACCCCGTGTGCACGAACGTGATCGTCCAGTCCTGGATGTCCGAGCCCAGCAACTCCACGTTCCCGCCACGCAGCACGAAGTCGTTGGAGGCCGTCTCGGAGTAGTTCAGGAAGAAGTCCTTGATGTGATGCGCCCCGTACCCCAGACACAACACGAAATCCGTGTGTCCGAAGTGGGCGTAGTAGCGCATCACATGCCAGATCAGCGGCCGCGGCCCCACCGGGTGCATCGGCTTCGGCAGATCCGACACGCCA
Organism: Pseudonocardia alaniniphila; assembly: GCF_022524485.1. Taxonomy (GTDB): domain Bacteria; phylum Actinomycetota; class Actinomycetes; order Mycobacteriales; family Pseudonocardiaceae; genus Pseudonocardia; species Pseudonocardia alaniniphila. Next base: position 20 of record NZ_JAKXMK010000110.1, on the reverse strand, counting down.
TCGCGCATCCGCATGCCGTA